>NZ_JAJPWM010000034.1:0-56158 GCF_046549095.1 Streptomyces sp. x-80 | reverse complement strand
TGTTTCGGTGGTTATTGCGTTAGGGAAACGCCCGGTTACATTTCGAACCCGGAAGCTAAGCCTTTCAGCGCCGATGGTACTGCAGAGGGGACTCTGTGGGAGAGTAGGACGCCGCCGAACAAATTTTGTTTGGAAGCCCCGTAGGGAACTCAGGTTCTCTGCGGGGCTTTCTTGCGTTTTGCGGAACCAGGACCCGCGGCGTGGCGCGGCCGGCGGTGCAGGTAAGGTCAGGGGGCATCGTCGGCATATTTCCCACAGGAGGCTTCCGCGTGGAGGTCCAGGAGACGCGGGTCCAGACGGATCGCGTCCTCACCATCCCGAACATTCTGAGCATGGCTCGCCTGATCGGCGTGCCGGTGTTCTTGTGGTTGATCCTGTGGCCGAAATTCGGTGGCCCCCAGGCAGATGGCTGGGCGCTGCTGGTCCTCGCGCTGAGCGGCGTCAGCGACTATCTGGACGGCAAGCTCGCTCGGCGCTGGAATCAGATCAGCAGCCTGGGGCGCATCCTCGACCCGGCGGCCGACCGGCTGTATATCCTCTCCACCCTCGTTGGCCTCACCTGGCGCGAGATCCTGCCGATCTGGCTCACCGCGGCACTGCTGGCCCGTGAACTGATGCTGCTGATCGCGGTCGGTTTCCTCGGACGCCACGGCTACGGCCCTCCCCAGGTGAACTTCCTGGGCAAAGCGGCTACGTTCAACTTGATGTATGCCTTCCCGTTGCTCCTCCTGAGTGACGGAAGTAGCTGGCTTCACACTCTCGCTGCTATTTTCGGATGGGCGTTCGCCGGATGGGGTACGGCGCTCTACTGGTGGGCAGGGATCCTCTACGTGGTCCAGGTCCGCCGGATCATCAGGGCGGACACCACGGCCGACTGAGCTCGCCGAACCAGCAGATTCATGCCAAGGCCCGGCGCCCGTACGTGAGAACAGTGGGCGATCTGGACGGGTGGTGAAGTCGGCAAGACCGTCGTCTCTTAGAGGAGGACGCTTCCGACATGAAGGCCGTTGTGATGGCCGGCGGCGAAGGCACACGCCTTCGCCCCATGACGTCCAGTATGCCCAAGCCGCTTCTCCCGGTGGCCAACAGGCCGATCATGGAGCACGTGCTGAGGCTGCTGAAACGGCATGGTCTCCATGAGACCGTCGTGACCGTGCAATTCCTTGCCTCGCTCGTTCGTAACTATTTCGGCGACGGGGAAGAGCTCGGAATGGAGCTCACGTACGCGAACGAAGAGAAGCCGCTGGGTACCGCAGGCAGCGTCAAGAATGCTGAGGAAGCGCTCAAGGACGACGCCTTCCTCGTCATCTCCGGTGATGCGCTCACCGACTTTGATCTGACCGATCTGATCCGATTCCACAAGGAAAAGGGCGCCCTCGTCACCGTCTGCCTCACGCGGGTTCCCAATCCGCTGGAGTTCGGCATCACCATCGTCGACGAGGGTGGCAAGGTCGAGCGGTTCCTGGAGAAGCCGACCTGGGGCCAGGTGTTCTCGGACACCGTCAACACCGGGATCTACGTGATGGAGCCCGAGGTCTTCGACTACGTCCAGCCGGATGTCTCGGTGGACTGGTCCGGTGATGTCTTCCCGCAGCTCATGAAGGAAGGCAAGCCGATCTACGGCTATATCGCCGAGGGCTACTGGGAAGACGTGGGCACGCACGAGAGCTATGTGAAGGCTCAGGCGGATGTGCTCGAAGGAAAGGTCGACGTCGATATAGACGGCTTCGAGATCTCGCCCGGAGTCTGGGTGGCCGAGGGCGCCGAGGTCCATCCGGACGCGGTACTACGCGGTCCGTTGTACATCGGTGACTACGCCAAGGTCGAAGCGGATGTGGAGATCCGCGAGCACACGGTCATCGGTTCCAACGTCGTAGTGAAGAGCGGTGCTTTTCTCCACAGAGCTGTGGTGCACGACAATGTGTACCTCGGGCAGCACAGCAATCTGCGCGGCTGTGTGATCGGCAAGAACACCGACATCATGCGGGCCGCCCGGATCGAGGACGGTGCCGTCATCGGCGACGAATGCCTCGTCGGTGAGGAGTCGATCGTCCAGGGCAATGTGCGGGTCTATCCGTTCAAGACCATCGAGGCCGGCGCGTTCGTCAACACCTCGGTGATCTGGGAGTCCCGGGGCCAGGCGCATCTGTTCGGCGCCCGCGGGGTGTCGGGAATCCTCAACGTCGAGATCACGCCGGAACTCGCTGTTCGGCTCGCGGGCGCATATGCCACCACGCTCAAGAAGGGCGCGACGGTCACCACGGCGCGCGACCACTCCCGTGGCGCGCGGGCGCTCAAGCGCGCGGTGATCTCCGCGCTACAGGCCAGTGCCATCGACGTACGCGACCTGGAGAACGTCCCGCTGCCCGTCGCCCGCCAGCAGACCGCCCGTGGCAGCGCCGGCGGGATCATGGTGCGGACGACCCCCGGGGTGCCGGACTCCGTCGACATCATGTTCTTCGACGAGCGCGGGGCGGACCTCTCCCAGGCCGGGCAGCGCAAGCTCGACCGGGTCTACGCGCGCCAGGAGTACCGGCGTGCCTTCCCCGGGGAGATCGGTGATCTGCACTTCCCGTCCAGCGTTTTCGACTCGTACACCGGGTCGCTGCTGCGGGCCGTGGACACCACCGGCATAGGCGAGGCCGGACTGAAGGTTGTCGTGGACGCGTCGAATGGCAGTGCCGGCTTGGTCCTGCCCAGTCTGCTGGGGCGGCTCGGCGTCGATTCCCTGACCATCAACCCCGGTCTCGACGAATCCCGGCCGACCGAGACCGCCGATGCCCGGCGCTCCGGGCTCGTCCGGCTCGGCGAGATCGTGGCCTCGGCGCGGGCCGCGTTCGGTGTGCGCTTCGACCCCGTCGGCGAGCGGCTGTCCCTGGTGGACGAGCGGGGCCGGATCATCGAGGACGACCGGGCGCTGCTGGTCATGCTGGATCTGGTGGCCGCCGAGCGGCGCTGCGGCCGGGTGGCGCTGCCGGTGACGACGACCCGGATCGCCGAGCAGGTCGCGGCGTACCACGGGACACAGGTGGAGTGGACGACCACGTCGCCCGACGATCTGACCAGGGTCGGACGGGCGGAGACCACGGTCTTCGGCGGCGACGGCCGGGGCGGCTTCATCGTCCCGGAGTTCAGCAGTGTCTTCGACGGTTCCGCCGCGTTCGTCCGGCTGATCGGGCTGGTGGCCCGTACGCAGCTCACGCTCAGCCAGATAGACGCGCGGATTCCACGGGCACATGTGCTGCGCCGGGATCTGGCGACGCCGTGGGCGGTCAAGGGCCTGGTCATGCGGCATGTGGTGGAGGCGGCGGGCGAACGGGAGGTGGACACCACCGACGGCGTGCGGGTCGTGGAGACCGACGGCCGCTGGGTGCTGGTGCTGCCCGACCCGGCCGAGGCGGTCACGCATCTGTGGGCGGAAGGGCCCGACGACGCCTCCGCCCAGCAGCTGCTGGACGAGTGGTCCGCGGTGGTCGACGGCGCCGGCCGCTGAGCCGGAACCCTCCGGCGTGCCCCGCGGGGTACGCCGGAGGGGCCGTTGGGAGAGTGTGCCGCCGACGTGCGACGATGTGCGGCATGTCGCAGCAGCCCCCCGATCGGAGCACTCTCAGGAAGCCGGCCGCGCGCCCCGATGCGTCCATGTCGCTGCTGACCAATGTGATGGACCACAGCCTCGACGACGGATACGCCGAGGCCGCCGCCCGCCAGTCGGAGGCGGGCGTGCGCGGTCTGCCGCGCACCTTGCGGGCGAAGTTGGGCCTGGCGGCCGGTCTGGTGCTGGCGGCGATCGTCGTCACGGTCGGCGCGGCGCAGGCGCGGGTGGCCGCCCCGACACTGGCCAAGGAGCGCGAAGAGCTGATCGACCGCATCCAGAAGGGCACCAGCGCGGCGGACAAGCAGCAGCAGCGGGTGGACGCGACGCGGGACGCCGTCGGCACGATGCAGCGCGACGCACTGGAGAAGCACGGCAATGACAAGGCCGAGCTGCTGGCGCTGCTGGCCGGTTCGACCCAAGTCACCGGGCCCGGTGTGAAACTCGTCGTGGACGACGCCAAGGAGGCCGGCAGCGGCAGTGGCGGACCGCGGGGGAGCAGCGGTTTCTCGGACACCGGCCGGGTCCGCGACCGGGATATGCAACGCATGGTCAACGGCCTCTGGGCGTCCGGCGCGGAGGCCATCTCCGTCAATGGGCAGCGGCTCACGTCACTCTCGGCGATCAGAGCCGCGGGAGACGCCATACTGGTCGACAACAAGCCGCTGGTGCCGCCCTATACGGTGCTGGCGGCGGGGGACGGGCAGCGGCTCAGCACCGCGTTCCAGGACAGCGCCGACGGTCAGTATCTGCACGTCTTGCAGGAGAACTACGGCGTACGCACCAAGATTTCCGTCGAGCACGAGGTCACACTGCCGCCCGCCCCCAGTTTGATCGTACGCACAGCAAAACCGCAGGCCGGTGCCGCGAAGGCGGACGGCACCGACACAGGGAAGGGCACTTCGTGATCGCCGTACTGGGCCTCATCGTGGGAGTCGTGGTCGGACTTGTGGTCCGACCCGTGGTGCCGACGGTGGTCGAGCCCTACTTGCCGATCGCTGTCATCGCGGCGCTGGACGCCGTGTTCGGCGGTCTGCGCGCGATGCTGGACGGCATCTTCGACGACAAGGTCTTCGTCGTCTCCTTCCTGTCGAACGTCGTCGTCGCCGCGCTCATCGTCTTCCTCGGAGACAAGTTGGGTGTCGGCGCCCAACTCTCCACCGGCGTCGTCGTGGTGCTCGGTATCCGGATCTTCTCCAACGCTGCCGCGATCCGCCGGCACGTCTTCAGGGCGTGAGGCGGATGGTGACGGACGGGAACCCGGAGCCGGAGAGGCAGCCGGAGCCACCACAGGGTCACGGCCCGGCCGGCCGCAGGCCGATGCCTCCCGAGAACCGGGCCGTCCCGGGACGGCCCGGACCGGGGGAGAGCGCACCCGCGTGGGGGCCGGTCGGCGAACCGGCGGTCGAGGCCCCGCCGTCGGGTGACCCCGCCCAGGGGGCAGCGGCGGACGACGGCACTCCGGGACGGGCGGAGACGGGGCGGCAGCGGCTGGTGGCGAGTCTGTGGCCGCCGCGGCTGACCCGGGCCCAACTGATCGTTGCGTTGCTCCTGTTCATTCTCGGCCTCGGCCTGGCGATTCAGGTACGTTCCACGAGTGACAGCAGTGCGCTGCGGGGTGCGCGCCAGGAGGACCTGGTGCGGATTCTGGACGAGCTGGACAACCGCTCGCAGCGGTTGACGGACGAACAGCGGCGCCTGGAAGGGCAGAAGACCGAGCTGGAGAACAGCTCGGACCAGGCCGAGGAGGCCCGTAAACAGACCGTGGAGAAGGAACAGCAGCTGGGCGTGCTGGCCGGGACCGTTGCGGCCCAAGGGCCCGGCATCAACCTGACCATCGACGACAGCGCGCATTCCGTCGAGGCGGACAAGCTCCTGGACACCATTCAGGAGCTGCGAGCGGCCGGCGCCGAGGCGATTCAGGTGAATGATGTACGGATCGTCGCGAACACCTACCTCTCGGATTCCGGGGGCGGGGTGGAGATCGACGGTAAGCGGGTCGGCCAGCCGTACCGTTTCAAGGTCATCGGTAAGCCGGAGGATCTGGAGCCGGCGCTGAACATCCCCGGCGGGGTGGTTCAGACACTGGAAAAGGAGCAGGCCAAGGTGTCTGTGACCCGTGAGGGGAAGATCATCGTGAATGCCTTGCGAGAGGCGAAGCGGCCTGACTACGCTCGGTCGTCGTCGCAGTGAGGCGTAAACGTATGGCGAAGGCCCAGGTAGGGCATGAGGTAGCGGGGGGTCGTCGCATCGTGCGTGTGGTGCGTGGTGGAAACTGTCTGGAGGCCACGGACGTTCACAGGATGTCCGGGTGGGCCGGTGTGTGCATCGAGGGTTCGTCCTGCCCCACGGGCGGGTCTGTTTCGTTCAAGGGGAATCGCCCGTGAAGTTGTTTGCAAAGCTGTTCGGCAAGAGCGCACGCCAGGAGGGCGGCAGCGGCTCGGCGCGGCACCGCGCCTCGCGCCAGCCCGAGGAGAGCGGTTCGAGCGAGGACCGTCCGCTCTTCCGTGACGAGGTCGGAGGTCCGTCCGGTGATCTTTCCGGGGGACGCGGCGCGGGTTCTGTTGACCCCTCCGGCTCCGGCCGCATAGGTTCCGAGGCACCATCAACCGCACGCATGGGCGGAGGATCGGCCTTGCCGGTTTGTACGAGGTGTGGGCACCGGAATCCCGAGGCGAGCCGGTTCTGCTCCAACTGTGGTGCGCCGCTGCGTCCGGGTGTCCAGGCGGAGCGCGCGTCCGAGACGACCTCGACCATCTCCATCTCGGGGCTGGAAGCCTATGACGCGGAGACGACGGGGCAGAATCTGACGCCGTCGCTCTCGCCCGAGGCGCAGGCGGCCGTCGACGCCCTCCCGCTGGGTTCGGCGCTGCTGGTCGTCCGCCGGGGTCCGAACTCCGGCAGCCGTTTCCTGCTGGACGGGGAGCTGACGACGGCGGGTCGTCATCCGCAGAGCGACATCTTCCTCGACGATGTGACGGTCTCGCGCCGCCATGTGGAGTTCCGCCGCGGTCAGGACGGTCTCTTCACGGTCGCCGACGTGGGCAGCCTCAACGGCACCTACGTCAACCGTGAGCGGATCGACTCGGTCGCGCTCGCCAACGGGGACGAGGTCCAGATCGGCAAGTACCGGCTGGTCTTCTACGCGAGCCAGCGAGGCGTCGGTATCTGACCGTCAGGGAAGGCTTATGCGCCACACACCGACAGGCGGTGCCGGTTCTGCCGGCGCCGCCTCCTCGGGCGGCAAGCCGGTGAGCATCGGTACGGTGCTCACCCAGCTGCGCGAGGAATTCCCCGAGGTCACCATCTCCAAGATCCGGTTCCTGGAGGCCGAGGGGCTTGTCGAGCCGAAGCGCACGCCCGCCGGATACCGCAAATTCACCGCGGAGGACGTCGAGCGGCTGGCGAGCGTCCTGCGGATGCAGCGGGACCACTATCTGCCGCTCAAGGTCATCCGGGAGCATCTGGACGCCCTGGAGCGCGGTGAGCAGGTGCAGCTGCCGGCTCCTGCCGCGCCCTCCCGGGATCTCGTCGAGGGTATGCACGGACCGGACGAGGAGCGGCCTACGGCGGCCCGGATCGGCCGGGCCGAGCTGCTGGTCGCCGCCGAGGTGGACGAGGCGGCACTCGCCGACTGGGAGTCGTACGGTCTCATCGTCCCCGATGCGGACGGCTCGTACGACATCGAGGCCGTCACGATCGCCCGGCTCGTCACGGATCTGGGCCGTTTCGGGCTCGAACCGCGGCATCTGCGCGCCGTGAAAGCGGCCGCGGAGCGTGAGGCCGGCCTGGTCGACCAGGTCGTGGCACCCCTTCGGCGGCACCGTAATCCGCAGACCAGGGCCCATGCCGAGGCCACCGCCAGGGAGCTGGCCACGCTGTCCGTGCGGCTCCATGCGGCACTGCTCCAGACCGCACTGCGGGTCCGCCTCCCATGAGCAAACGAGTGCCCGACTACCCAAACCGGCCGGGCACGTCCTAGGGTTGCTGTGTGAACGAGCTCGACGTCGTGGGTGTCCGGGTGGAAATGCCTTCCAGCCAACCGATCGTGCTCCTGCGGGAGGTGGGAGGCGATCGTTACTTGCCCATTTGGATCGGGCCGGGGGAGGCCACCGCCATCGCCTTCGCCCAGCAGGGCATGGTCCCTGCCAGGCCGCTGACGCACGACCTTTTCAAGGATGTGCTGGAGGCGGTGGGCCAGGAGCTGACGCAGGTCCGCATCACGGACCTGCGCGAGGGGGTGTTCTATGCCGAGCTGGTCTTCGCCAGCGGTGTGGAGGTCAGCGCGCGTCCGTCCGACGCCATAGCGCTGGCGCTGCGTACCGGAACACCGATCTTCGGTACGGACGGTGTGCTGGACGACGCGGGGATCGCGATCCCGGACGAGCAGGAGGACGAGGTGGAGAAGTTCCGTGAGTTCCTCGACCAGATCTCGCCCGAGGACTTCGGCACCAACAGCCAGTAACTCCGGCCAACGGAGCGTTTGGTTCCGGCCAACCTGGTACACCTTCCCCGTGCCGGGTCACGAGAAACCACTCGTAGGGTGATTATCACTCGGCGTGGCGAGCGCGGCGATCGTTGACGCACTCCGAGCGACTGCATACCGTCGATAGGCAGGTCCCGTCCGGGACGTGGAGGACGGAGGGCGGCGTGGCAATCACCGGCGACGGTAGGGCGGCGGAAGAGGCGTTGCCGTTCCACTCGGGTGCGGCGGCGAACCGTACACCGGCGCAGGTCGCCGCGGTGTCGGGGGATCGCGAGACGCAGACCATCGGCTACCGCGGCCCGACCGCGTGCGCGGCGGCGGGCATCACCTACCGGCAGCTCGACTACTGGGCGCGTACGGGCCTGGTGGAGCCGAGCGTCCGGCCGGCGTACGGCTCCGGAACCCAGCGGCTCTACAGCTTCCGGGACGTCGTCGTCCTGAAGATCGTCAAGCGGCTGCTGGACACCGGGGTGTCGTTGCAGAACATCCGCACCGCCGTGCAGCACCTGCGCACCCGCGAGCTCGCCGATCTGACGCGGATGACGCTCATGAGCGATGGCGCGACGGTCTACGAGTGCACCTCGCCGGACCAGGTCGTGAATCTGCTCCAGGGGGGTCAGGGCGTCTTCGGGATCGCCGTCGGCGTGGTGTGGCGGGACGTGGAGAACGCCCTGTCACAGCTGCACGGTGAGCGCGTGGACACCGGCGAGACGCTGATCGGGAAGAACCCGCACGACGAGCTGGCGCGGCGGCGCAACCGGGCGGTCTGAGCGCCTCCGAAGCGGTCCGTGGCCCGGCATCGGGCTCATTGTCAGTGGCATGCGGCAGCATCGGTGGTGTGAGACGTGCGCCGACGATCCTGCATCTGGACATGGATGCGTTCTTCGCGGCCGCCGAGCAGGCGGCCAAGCCGAGCCTGCGCGGGAAGCCCGTGGTGGTCGGCGGCGTCGGGCCGCGTGGGGTGGTCTCCACGGCGTCGTACGAGGCGCGGGTCTTCGGTGTCCGGTCGGCCATGCCGACGGCCCAGGCGCGCCGGCTGTGTCCCCACGCCGCCTACCTCAGCCCACGCTTCACCGTCTACCGCAAGGTGAGCGAGACCGTGATGGAGCTGCTGCACGCGCTGTCGCCGCTGGTGGAGCCGCTGAGCCTGGACGAGGCGTTCGTGGACCTGGAGGCGGGCGGGGTCGCGGCCGAGACCGCGGCGGTACGGGCCGTGGGGGAACAGTTGCGGCGCGATATCCGGCGCACCACGGGTCTGACGGGGTCGGTAGGGCTCGCGGGGGCCAAGATGCTGGCGAAGATCGCGTCGGAGGCGGCCAAGCCGGACGGGCTGGTGGTGATCGAGCCCGGTACCGAACGGGAGCTGCTGGGGCCGATGCCGACGCGGACGCTGCCCGGGGTGGGCCCCGCGACGGCCGAGGCGCTGCGCCGGGCCGGGATCACGACGGTCGCGGAGACGGCGGAGGCCGGCGAGGCCGAGCTGGTGCGGCTGCTGGGCAGGGCGCACGGCGCAGGGCTGTACGCGATGGCGCTGGGCCGGGACGACCGCCCGGTGGTGGCCGACCGGGATGCGAAATCCGTCTCGGTCGAGGACACCTTCGAGGTCGATCTGACCGACCGGACGCGGGTGCGGACCGAGGTGGTGCGGCTGGCCGACCGGTGTGTACAGCGGCTGCGGGCGGCCGGACGCTCCGGACGCACGGTGGTGATCAAGGTCCGTAACTACGATTTCTCGACGCTGACGCGCTCCGAGACGCTGCGCGGGCCCACCGACGACCCCGCGGTGGTGCGGGAGGCCGCCGCCCGGCTGCTGGAGACGGTGGACACCACCGGCGGGGTGCGGCTGCTGGGGGTCGGGGTGAGCGGGCTGGCCGACTTCACGCAGGAGGACCTGTTCGCCCAGCTGGCGACCGAGCGGGAGGCCGAGGAGACGGCGAAGGCGCCGCCGGTGCCGGTCGCCGGGAGCGGGGGCGAGCGAGCCGAGGAGGAGCGGCCGCGCCACTGGCATCCGGGAGCGGATGTCGTGCACGACGACTATGGCGCCGGGTGGGTGCAGGGGAGCGGGGTGGGGCGGGTGACCGTGCGTTTCGAACAGCCGTGGTCGGCGCCGGGGCGGGTGCGGACCTTCGCCGTCGAGGATCCGGAGCTGCGGCCGGGGGAGCCGCTGCCGCTGGTGGGCGGGGCGCCGTCGGAGGCTCAGTCCGGCGATCCGGCGACCCGGCCGAGGTCCTCGCCGGGGGAGGGGAAGGGGGAGTCGGAGTCGGACACCGGGGCGGAGATATCCAGCCGGTAGTGGTGGTAGAGCTGGAGCTCCTGTTCCGGCGAGAGATGCCGGCCCACGCCGAAGTCCGGGGCGTCCTTGATCAGCTTGCGGTCGTACGGGACGCGCAGACCCTCGTCGGCCAGTTCGCTCGGCTCCAGGGGGACGAACGCGTCCCGGCTGAAGAGGCCGGTGCGTACCGCCGCCCACTCCGGTTCCCCGGTGGCGTCGTCGAGGTACACCTCGTCCACGGTGCCGATCTTGGCGCCGTTCCGGTCGAATGCCTTGCGGCCGATCAGGCTCCGGGGATCGATATCGGTTTGCACGGTCCCTCCAACTGGTCGCAACTGCCGTGTGACAACTACCAAACGGCACATTTCATGCCCCGGCCACTCGAGGGATCGCCCAGATGGGGCGCTGGTAGGCTGGCGAATGGCTGTAGACCCCATGCGGGAGAGTCCTCCGTCGTCAGCGGCAGGGGGCGCCGAAGGAGCAAATCCTCCCCGGAATCTCTCAGGCACACGTACCGCATGGACGAGGTCACTCTGGAAAGCAGGGCGGGCCACGGGCGGACACCATGCCGGAACCCTTCCTCACCGACGGTGAAAGCCGGGTCGCCGCGGGCGGGCCGGTGAAGCTCTCAGGTTGAGATGACAGAGGGGGAGGCCGTCCGGGCACCAGCGCCTTGGTGCCCCTCGTAGGTCGCATTGACCAGGAGGCCCCCGCAGATGACCACCAATCGCATCTCCCTGCACGAGCTGGAGCGCGGTACCCCCTTCGAGCGCCGGCACATTGGTCCCGACCGCGAGGCGCAGGCGAAGATGCTCGCGCAGGTCGGATTCGGATCGCTGGACGAGCTCACCGACACCGCCGTACCGGACGTGATCAAGAGCGCGGAGGCGCTGGGCCTGCCGCAGGCGCGTTCCGAGGCCGAGGTCCTGGACGAGCTGCGTGGGCTCGCGGACCGCAACCAGGTCCTGTCCTCCATGATCGGACTCGGTTACTACGGCACGTTCACGCCGCCGGTGATCCTGCGCAACGTCATGGAGAACCCGTCCTGGTACACGGCGTACACGCCCTACCAGCCGGAGATCTCGCAGGGCCGCCTGGAGGCGCTGCTGAACTTCCAGACCATGGTCGCCGACCTGACCGGACTGCCCACCTCCGGCGCCTCCCTGCTCGACGAGGGCACCGCGGCGGCCGAGGCGATGGCGCTCGCCTGCCGCGTCGGCAAGGTCAAGCAGGGCGTCTTCCTGGTCGACGCGGACTGTCTGCCGCAGACCGTCGCGGTGCTCCGGACCCGCGCCGAGCCGACCGGCGTCGAGGTCGTCGTCACCGATCTGACGGACGGCATTCCCGCCGAGATCGCCGAGCGCGGGGTCTTCGGCGTGCTGCTCCAGTACCCCGGTGCCTCCGGATCGGTGCGCGACCCGCGCGCCGTCATCGCACAGGCCCATGAGCTGGGCGCGGTGGTCACCGTCGCCGCCGACCTGCTGGCGCTGACACTGCTGACCTCGCCCGGGGAGCTCGGCGCGGACATCGCCGTCGGAACCACCCAGCGCTTCGGCGTCCCGATGGGCTTCGGCGGACCGCACGCCGGGTTCATGGCCGTCCGCGAGTCGTTCGCCCGCAGCCTGCCGGGCCGCCTGGTGGGGGTCTCTGTCGACGCCGACGGCAACAGGGCGTACCGCCTGGCCCTCCAGACCCGGGAGCAGCACATCCGCCGGGAGAAGGCCACCAGCAACATCTGCACCGCGCAGGTGCTGCTCGCCGTCATGGCGGGCATGTACGCCGTCTATCACGGCCCCGACGGTCTCGCGGCCATCGCGCGGCGCACCCACCGCTACGCCACCGTCCTCGCCGAGGGACTGCGGGCCGGCGGTGTGGAGATCGTGCACGGTGCGTACTTCGACACGCTCACCGCACGGGTGCCGGGCCGGGCCGCCCAGGTCGTCGCCGCCGCCCGCGAGGCCGGCATCAACCTCCGGCAGGTCGACGCCGACCTGGTCGGCATCGCCTGCGACGAGACGACCGGACGGGCGCAGCTGGCCGGCGTCTGGCGCGCCTTCGGCGTCGAGGGCGATGTCGAGCAGCTGGACGGGGCCGCCGGCGAGGTGCTGCCGCAGGCGCTGCTGCGCACCGACGACTACCTCACGCACCCGGTCTTCCACCAGCACCGCTCGGAGACCGCGATGCTGCGCTATCTGCGCCGGCTCGCCGACCGGGACTACGCGCTGGACCGCGGCATGATCCCGCTCGGTTCCTGCACGATGAAGCTGAACGCCACCACGGAGATGGAGCCGGTCACCTGGCCAGAGTTCGGGCAGCTGCACCCGTTCGCGCCGGCCGGCCAGGCGCAGGGCTACCTGACGCTGATTCAGGAGCTGGAGGAGCGGCTGGCCACGGTCACCGGCTACGACAAGGTCTCCATTCAGCCGAACGCCGGCTCCCAGGGCGAGCTCGCGGGCCTGCTGGCCGTCCGCGCCTACCACCGGGCCAACGGCGACGACCAGCGCACCGTCTGCCTGATCCCGTCCTCCGCGCACGGCACCAACGCCGCCAGCGCCGTGATGGCCGGGATGAAGGTCGTCGTCGTCAAGACCGGTGAGAACGGTGAGGTCGACACCGACGATCTGCACGCCAAGATCGACAAGCACCGCGACGAGCTCGCGGTCCTCATGGTCACCTACCCCTCCACGCACGGCGTGTTCGAGGAGCACATCACCCAGATCTGCGCCACCGTGCACGACGCCGGTGGCCAGGTCTATGTCGACGGCGCGAACCTCAACGCGCTGGTCGGACTCGCCGAGCCGGGCAAGTTCGGCGGCGATGTCTCGCACCTGAACCTGCACAAGACCTTCTGCATCCCGCACGGCGGCGGCGGCCCCGGTGTCGGCCCGGTCGGTGTGCGCGCCCATCTGGCGCCGTACCTCCCCAACCACCCCCTCCAGCCCACCGCCGGGCCGGAGACGGGCATCGGCCCGGTCTCCGCCGCGCCCTGGGGCTCGGCCGGAATCCTGCCGATCTCCTGGGCGTACGTCCGTCTGATGGGCGGTGAGGGCCTCAAGCGCGCCAGTCAGGTCGCGGTGCTCAGCGCCAACTACATCGCCAAGCGGCTGGAGCCGCACTACCCGGTGCTCTACACCGGCCCCGGCGGTCTGGTCGCCCATGAGTGCATCATCGACGTCCGGCCGCTGACCAAGGCGACCGGTGTGAGCATCGACGATGTCGCCAAGCGGCTCATCGACTACGGCTTCCACGCGCCGACGATGTCCTTCCCGGTGGCCGGCACGCTGATGATCGAGCCGACCGAGAGCGAGGACCTGGACGAGCTGGACCGGTTCTGCGACGCGATGATCGCCATCCGTGCGGAGATCGAGAAGGTCGGCTCGGGGGAGTGGGACAAGGACGACAACCCGCTGCGCAACGCCCCGCACACCGCCGGCGCGCTCGGTGGCGAGTGGACGCACCCGTACACCCGCGAGGAGGCCGTCTTCCCGGCCGGTGTGGTGGCGGCGGAGAAGTACTGGCCGCCGGTGCGCCGTATCGACGGTGCCTTCGGCGACCGTAACCTCGTCTGCTCCTGCCCCCCGCTGACGGAGTACGACGGCTGACGTACCGTCACATATCGAGGGCCCTCGGCACGTATGCCGGGGGCCCTTTTGTCGTAGTGATCGTAGTTGTCGTACGTGGCGTCGCGGTCAGGCGGCGCTCCCTACCCGTACGGTGCCGAGCGGCCGGTGCGGGGCGATGACCTGCCCGTCCGGCAGGAGCTCACCGGTGTCCTCGAAGAGGAGGACGCCGTTGCACAGCAGGCTCCAGCCCTGCTCCGGGTGGTGTGCCACAGGGTGCGCGGCTTCCCGGTCGCTGGAGTCTGCTGACGGGCATGGCGGCTGGTGCTGACACATGGAAGTTGTCTTTCGCTGCGATGTGGTGAATGTCGGCATACGGCTCGATGAGGTGGTCATGGCCGCTCCCCCGTTTCCTGTCGGTCCCAGTGTTGCCCTACGGACGGCATTCCGCAGGGATTTCGCAGCAGCGGTACGCACTCGATAGGGACGCGTCACCCATGCGGGCGGTTGCTCCCAAATGCGCCACTTCGACAGGGGGTTGGGGGTGATAGCGGTGCTGGGTGCCGGTGGGTGCGCGCGGCGGAGCGCCCCGCGTCCGGAGGGGGTCGCGGGGCGTTCGGCGGTGCGACGGCGTGCGCCGCCGTGGTGCTACGGAGCCGGCGCCGGTGCGGACCGGGCCGGCGAACCGAGCAGCGGTGTGGCCGTCAGGCGCAGCGCGAGCCGCGGGAGCAGGTCGGCGACGCGCTGCGGGCGGTGGGCGGCGATGCCCGGCGGGGCGGGCGCCAGGGGCAGCAGCAGGTCACCGGGGGCGGGCGTGCCGTCGGCGCCGTCCGAGGTGAGGTCGTGATGCAGCCACAGCGTGAGCATGTACAGCTCCGGGACGGACAGCAGCCGCGGCTGGTAGGGGGTGGTGAGCAACTCGGCCTGGTGCAGTGCCTGTTCGGTCGCGTTGACGTAGGGGCCGCCGCAGAAGTGGGAGAACGTCCAGCCGTCGGCGGTCAGCCTCGCCTCGGCGGCCGCCACCGCCCGCTCCCCGCCGCGGACCAGGAAGCGCCAGCCGGCCGGCCGGGTGCGCAGCGGACCGCCCGCGCGGCTGACGTCGTCCCAGACATGGACGGGCAGCGGGTGGTCGGGGCTCAACGGGCCCTGATGGTCGCGCAAGGCGGAGGTGGGTGCCTCGCGGACGGCGGTGGGCGAGCCGAGGGCGGTGAGGACGCTGCGCAGGGCGGGCGCGGGCGCGGGGGGGACATGCAGCGGCATGGTGGGTCGCCTCTCACTTCGGAGACACGGTGGAGCTGGGAAGGTGCAAACGGCACTGTCTGCGTGCGGGGTCAGAGGTCGGCCGACCGGGGCTGCGGCCCGATGGGGTCAGCCGCTGTGCCTCAGCACCGGTGAGAACACCACAACACTGGGGGCCAACTCTCTGCCTCGTCACCGAAGTTTATACGACATATGTTCTGGTGGTGTTTCGGCTAGCGGCCTTGCGGATTTCCGGCAAGACGGATTTCGGACCCGTACCGGAGGTGATTTCCGCCTTTTTGTACAGGGCCTTTGCGGCGCCACCTCATATTCTCTCGCCGGCGCGGTAGGCCGGATCTCGTCGGCGTTTTCCACCAGAGAAATGCCTACGGAGAGAGCCTGCGGCGTATGCCCATGGAACGTGCCGGATTCTCCGTCCCTTCGAGCTTATCGGTACCGGCACGCCCTTGAGGCGTTATCGATCAGATTGCCGGGGCATCATCGACCGTAGCGCGTGCCCCGGCGGTGCCGGGGCGGCCCCAAGCAGCCCGTG
Source organism: Streptomyces sp. x-80 (assembly GCF_046549095.1). NCBI lineage: Bacteria > Bacillati > Actinomycetota > Actinomycetes > Kitasatosporales > Streptomycetaceae > Streptomyces > Streptomyces sp. x-80. The sequence continues at coordinate 40,456 of NZ_JAJPWM010000034.1, read as the reverse complement.
GCCGCGGGCCGTTCACTCAGGGAAGGACCCTTCGATGGGGGAGAAGGTCGCCGCGGACGGGATCGGCCTGGCGGACCGGGAGCGTTATCGAAGAAAGCTCCACAGGTGTCTTGAGGCACTGGCGAGACTGCTGGAGGAGAAGCGGTTCGACCGGCCGAAGAATCTGATCGGTCTGGAGATAGAACTGAATCTCGCCGACGCCGACGGGCTGCCGCGCATGATGAACTCGCAGGTTCTCGAGCGTATCGCGAGCCGTGATTTCCAGACCGAACTCGCCCAGTGCAATCTGGAAGTCAACATCCTGCCGCACCGATTGCGCGGCCGCGTCCTGGACCAGCTCGCCGAGGAACTCCGTACCGGGCTCGCCTACGCCGACAGACAAGCGGGGGAGGTCGCCGCCCGGATCGTGATGATCGGCATTCTGCCGACCCTGAACGCCGCGGACCTCACGACCGCCAGCCTCTCCGAGATCGACCGCTATGTACTGCTCAACGACCAGATGCGGGCGGCCCGCGGTGAGGACTTCGCGATCGACATCCAGGGCATCGAGCGGCTGGTCTCCCGCTCGTCCTCGATCGCGCCGGAGGCCGCCTGTACGTCGGTTCAGCTGCACCTCCAGGTGACGCCCGGCCGGTTCGCCGCCGTCTGGAACGCCGCGCAGGCCATCGCCGCGGTACAGGTGGCCGTCGGCGCCAACTCGCCGTTCGTCTTCGGGCGCGAGCTGTGGCGTGAGTCGCGGCCGCCGGTCTTCCAGCAGGCCACCGACACTCGCGCACCCGAACTCCAGGCCCAAGGAGTGCGCCCCCGCACCTGGTTCGGCGAACGCTGGGTGGACTCCGCGTACGACCTGTTCGAGGAGAACCTGCGCTACTTCCCGCCACTGCTGCCGATCTACGGTCCCCAGGAGCCGCTGCGGGTCCTGGACGAGGGCGGTGTGCCCGACCTGGCCGAACTCGTGCTGCACAACGGCACCGTCTACCGCTGGAACCGGCCGGTCTACGCGGTGGCCGACGGCGTCGCGCACCTGCGGGTCGAGAACCGCGTACTGCCGGCCGGTCCCACGGTCGCCGATGTCATCGCCAACACGGCCTTCTACTACGGGCTGGTGCGGGCGCTGGCCGAGGAGCCGCGCCCCGTCTGGTCGCGGCTGCCGTTCGCAGCCGCGGCCGAGAATTTCGACACGGCCTGCCGGCACGGTATCGACGCCACCCTCAACTGGCCGCGGTCCGGGCGGGGCGGGGGCGTCGCCGAGATTCCGGTGGTCCGGCTCGTACGCCAGGAACTGCTGCCGCTGGCGGCGGCGGGGCTGGACGCCTGGGGCGTCGAACCGGCCGACCGGGACCACTATCTGGGCATCATCGAAGAGCGTTGTGCGCGCCGCGCGAACGGAGCGTCCTGGCAGGCCGCGGCCTATCGCCACGCGCTGCGGCAGGGCCTGGACCGGGAGGCCGCGCTCGCCGCGATGACCCGGCGCTACAGCGAGCTGATGCACACCGGGGAGCCGGTGCACACCTGGCCGGTCACCTGGGCGGTTGCGGAGCCGGGCGTACCGGGCGTGCGCCGGTCGGCCTAGGGCGTGTCGGCACAGCGCCGTCGTTCGCCCGGACGGCGGGGCCCGCGGTGTCCGGTGCGGCGCATCGCACGGCGGAGGGCCGCCCCGGCACCGGCGGGGTGATCCCGACAATGCCGCGAGGTGCCGTGCCCGGCGCCGCGGGGCAGGCGCCGCTGTGCCGACACGCCCTGGCTACCCGGCCCGGCCTGCGACGCGGCGGGCCCCCGTGCTCCGCGGTCCGGAGCCGTGGGGCAAAGTGTGACGTTCCATCGCGGTGTGCCTCTCCGGGTGTCCGTGGCGCGGCGGGTCCGTCGCCCGGCCGGGAGGCGACGGGGAGCGCGCCCCGTGGAGGGCGCCCGTACCCGGCCGGGCGCGCGCGATCCGCGGGCCCGTTGCCGGGAACCCGGCGGGGCGGTGGTGGCGGAGCGCGGTGGCGCGGAAGTGGAGGCAGCTGTGCAGTCGGACGCAGGTCCCGTGACCGATGACGTGCCGGGCCGGGGGTCCGGCACACGGCGGCGCGAAGGGGCGGTCGAGGGGCCCGCCCGAGGTGTCCTGCGGAGCGAGACGCTGATCGTGCTGGCCCTCTCGCTCGGCGCCAGCGGCGTGTCGGCGCTCATCAGCTTCATAGGATCGGTGACCAAGGCGGGCGGCCTCAAGGCCCAGGCGGCGACGCTCAACGGATCCCATGCGCCGGGCCGCCCGTGGCTGGACCTGGCCTGGCAGCTGTTCGGTATCGCCACCGCGCTCGTGCCCGTCGTGCTGGTCGCGCATCTGCTGCTGCGGGAACGGGCCGGCGGACTGCGCGCGCTCGGCTTCGACCGGCGTCGGCCCGGCGCCGACCTGGGCCGGGGCGTTCTGGTGGCGGCGGCCATCGGCGGCAGCGGGCTGCTGCTCTACCTGGGCGCGCGGGCGGCCGGATTCAATCTGACGGTGGTCCCGGAAGCACTGCCCGATGTGTGGTGGAAGATCCCGGTGCTGATCGCCTCCGCGGTGCAGAACGCCGTGCTGGAGGAGGTCATTGTCGTCGGGTATCTGCTGCGCAGGCTGGGGCAGCTGGGCTGGGGGCCGATGGCGGCACTGGCGGCGAGTTCGGTGCTGCGCGGTTCGTACCACCTCTACCAGGGCATCGGCGGATTCTTCGGCAACCTGGTGATGGGCGTGATCTTCGTGCTGCTGTACCGGCGGTGGGGGCGGGTCGGGCCGCTGGTCGCCGCCCATGCGCTGATCGACATCGTGGCGTTCGTCGGCTACGCACTGCTCGCGGGCCGGGTGGGGTGGTTGCCGACGGCATGAGGCGGGTGGGGTGCGGGGCTCCAGCGGCTCTGTGAACCCCCGGGGCACACCCCCCCGAGGCACGCCCCCGCAGAGTGCCCCCCGGGGACGTGCCCCCCTCGTCACCACCACGTCCGGCGCGCCTGTCCCCGCCTCACCCGGTGGCGCGCCGGCCCCGGCTCACCCGGTGGCGAGCAGTTCGCCGTCGATGACGGTGACCGCCGTACCGGTCAGCAGCGTGCGGTCGCCGCGCAGCTCGGTCCGTACGAAGCCGGTACGTGCGCCGCCCTGGAGGCCGACCAGCGCGGTGCGGCCCAGGCGCGCCGACCAGAAGGGGGCCAGCGCGGTGTGCGCGCTGCCCGTCACGGGGTCCTCCTCGATGCCCAGGGAGGGGAAGAAGCCGCGCGAGGCGAAGTCGTAGCCGCCGTCCGGGTTCTCGGCGCGGGCGGTGGCGACCACACCTCGCCCGCCGTGCCCGGCCAGCGCCCGGAAGTCCGGTGACAGGGACCGTACGGACCGCTCGTCGGCGAGTTCGACCAGCAGATCGCCGACCGAGGGGCCGGTGTCGTGCGCGGAGAGGATGTCGGCGCCCAGGGCCTCGGCGACGGCGCGGGGCACCTCGACGGGCGTCAGCGGGGCGGTCGGGAAGTCCATGGTGATCGACCCGCGGTCGTCCGCCGTCGTGGACAGCACGCCGCTGCGGGTGCTGAAGCGGACCGTTCCGGTGGCTGTCCCGGTGCTGTGCAGGACGTGTGCGGTGGCCAGGGTGGCGTGACCGCACAGATTCACCTCGGCGGCCGGGGTCAGCCAGCGCAGCGCCCAGTCGGCGTCGCCGCCCTCGGGCAGTGGATGCGCGAACGCGGTCTCGGAGAGGTTGACCTCGGTGGCGACCTGCTGGAGCCAGGCATCGTCGGGGAAGGTGCCGGAGTCGAGGAGGACGACTCCTGCCGGGTTGCCGGCGAACGGACGCTCACTGAAGGCGTCCACTATGCGAATCCTCATGGCCCGGAGCGTAGTGGCGCGGTAAAGGCGCAGGCCAAGGCCAATCTCGGGATGACCTGTGACAGCGATGTTGGGTGAGTTGTCATCGAAGTTGGGTCAACGCTACTTTGTGACATCGAAGTTGGATCTGTTCGATTCATGCCAGGTAGGAGATGTAGTGGGGGCTCCTGCCCGTGCGTTCGATCAGGCTGCGCTGACAGCTTTTGAGCTGGACTTCCAGGTTGATGGGGTTCGGCGTCGGCTGCCGTTGGGTGCGTGTTGGGACACGCGGTTCGAGGCGGCTGGGCCTGTACGCGAGTTCAGCTGGCGTAAGGAGGCTCGGGGGTTCGCGGGCTGGTACTACTCGGTGACCGCACGGGACCACGTGGGGTACGAGTCGTGGCTGGAGCGTGATCGGCTGGTCCTGTTGGACCGGGCCCCAGAGGTGGTGGCCGTCGCGTCACAGCCCTTCTGGCTGCACTGGCGCGACGGGACAAGGAGGCGCCGTCACGCTCCGGACTACTTCGTCCGGCTGGCCGACGGGCGAGGGCGGCTTGTTGACGTTCGTGCCGAGGACGAGTTGGACGAGGTCACGTGCGATGCCTTCGCCGCGACCGAGGACGCCTGCCGGGCGGTGGGCTGGGAGTTCGAGTGGGCGGGCCGGCCCGATCCGGTGTTCATGGCGAATGTCCGCTGGCTGGCCCGTTTTCGGCGAGCCCGGTGTGGTCGGCCCGACTGGGTGGCGGACCGGCTTGCGGAGGTCTTCCGTGACCCGAAGAGCTTGTGGGAAGGGGCCGGGCTGGTGGGCGACCGGCTGCAGGTGTTGCCGGTGCTCTTCCATCTGCTGTGGTCCGGCGTGTTGGGAACGGACTTGGTGGGCGGGCTGATGGAGAGGACCAGTCTCGTCTGGACGGAAGGAAGTGAATGGGCAGGCTGAAGCGGCCGTCGGCTCTTGCGGTCGGTCAGAGGGTTCAGTTCGACGGCCAGGTGAGGGCGGTTCTCGGGGTCACACCCCAGGTGGCGGTGCTGGAGGACGCGGAAGCGCCGCACCGGGTGGTCGCCTTGATCGAGTTGTTCGAGGCGGCGGACTTCGAGGTCCTGTTCCAGCCCGAGCGGATGCCGCTGCCTCCGGTCGGGTTGCTGGAGACGTTCCCGCCCGAGGCGGTGAAACAGGCTCTGTGGTGGGAGAAGCACATTCTTGAGGTCGTGCACGGGCTCTCGCCGGATGCCGAGCCGGGCTCTCCTCCGCGGCCTGGCTACGGGCCCGGAACCTCCATGACGTCTCGTGAGCGGGTCAAGGCGGAGGAACTGGTGGCTGTCGGCCACCGCGTCGCGGCGAAGACTGTCGGCAACTGGCGTCGCCGCTACCAGGAGAAGGGCCTGGTGGGGCTGGTCGATCTGCGCCCGGTCCGCAAGCGCAGGGAGTTCGGCTCGGTCCCCGATGCCGTTGTCGACGCGATGCGTCAGGCGATCGGCGAGGCCGCCGATACCTCGACCCGCAACGGGGCCTATCTGATCTGGCGGACCGGCGAGATTCTCCGCGAGGCCGATGGCGAGACGGTCGAGCTGCCGACAAAACGGACGCTCTACCGACTGCTGGCGAAGCTCACCGAGGGCACCCACACGACGGGGTCCGCGGTCACCCGCCGGTCGAAGGCCCACGGGGCCGGAGCACCCTTCGGGCAGCTGACGGTGACGGCACCGGGGGAGGTCATGCAGATCGACTCCACCCCCATGGACGTGATGGTCCGCCTCGACAACGGTGTCGTGGGCAAGGTCGAGCTGACCGGCATGATCGATGTCGCGACCAGGACACTATCGGCCGCGGTGCTGCGGCCCTCGACGAAGTCCGTGGACGCCAGCGTGCTGCTGGCCCGCACGGTCACCCCGGAACTGATGCGGCCGGGCTGGGTGGACGTGCTGAAGATGTCGAGGTCGGTGCTGCCGCACCGTCGTCTGCTGTCCCTGGACGAACGTCTGGAGCACGCTGCGGCCAAGCCGGTGATCGTTCCCGAGATGATCGTCTGCGACCACGGCAAGGTGTTCGTCTCGCACAACTTCCGGGCCTCCTGCCGGTTTCTGGAGATCGATTTCCAGCCCACGCACAAGGGTGCGCCTTTCGAGAAGGGCCACATCGAGAAGATGCTGGGTTCCGTCGCGACGCTGTTCACGCAATTCCTGCCGGGGCACACCGGACGCAACACCGATCACCGCGGCCGGCACCCGGAGCGCGAGAATCTGTGGTCGCTGCCCGAACTCCAGGACCTGCTCGACGAATGGATCGTCGCGCACTGGCAGAACCGCCCTCACGACGGACTGCGCGACCCTGATCACCCCGGCAAACTGTTCACGCCCAACCAGAAGTACGCGGCACTGGTGGAGGCGTCCGGCTATGTTCCGGTCGCGCTCGGCGGCCAGGACTACATCGAGCTGCTGCCCGGAGCCTGGCGGGCCGTCAATGCCTACGGCATCAGGATCAACAACCGCACCTACGACGCCCCTGAGCTCGGGCCGATGCGTCGGCGGAACTCCGGCGTCACCGCCAAACGCGGACTCTGGGAGGTCCACCGCGACCCCTACGACGTCTCCCGCGTCTGGGTACGCAACCACCGGGGAGATGGCGAATGGGTTCAGGCGACCTGGAAGTACCTGAACCGGGCTCCGGTCCCCTTCGGTGACCTGGCCTGGGACCACGTCAGCCACCAACTGCCCAAGGCCACCGAGGAAGAACTTGCCGAGGCGGTCGCGGCACTGATGACCCGCGCCCACGCCGGTCCCGACCGGCAGGCCCCGAAGAAGGGACGCAAGTCCAAGCAGGCCAAGGACGACCGTCGTGTCGCTGCCCGCACCAAGGCCACGGCACCGCCGACGGAAGCGGCACCATCGCCTTTGGAGCCGGAGAACGAGCCTTCACCGGAAGTGCCGGAGGAGGACGAGGAAGCGCTGGCCGAAGTGATCCCGCTGGGGCTCTTCGACCCGCTTGAAGATCCCTGGAGACGACCGTGAGCACGCCGCCGGACGACGATCTCGGCCGCTACCTGACGACCTTGCCCGGCTGGCGCGAGTTCGTCGCAACGGCGACCGGCGAGGCGATGGCCATGCTGACGCAGGCCGAATACGGCTCCCTGAGCAAAGAAGAGAAGTACGACTACGACGAGGACCGGCTCAACCACCATGCTCGTCTGCAGGTCGTCGCCACCTCCACCGTCCGGCACACCGTCACCTGCGGCCGCCGGCTGATCATCCTCAACCGCGGTGCCGTCAGCGCCCGCCGCGGCCTGATCGTCAGTGGGCCGGCCAACACCGGCAAGACGATCGCTTTGACTCAACTCGGCCTGGCCCATGAACTCCAGGACCGCCGCCGTCACCCTGGCCAGGACGAACGCATACCGGTCATCTACATCACCGTCCCACCCGCAGCGACCCCTCGAATGATCGCCGCCGAGTTCGCCCGCTTCCTCGGCCTTCCCGTCCTGCGAACCTCCAACATCACCGACCTCACCGAAGCCGTCGTCGGCGTCTGCACCAAGGCCCGCACCGGCCTCATCCTGGTCGACGAGATCCACAACATCTCCCTGCACACCCGCACGGGCGCCGAAGCGTCCGACACACTCAAGTACTTCTCCGAGCGCATCCCCGCGACCTTCGCCTACGCGGGCATCGACATCGAGGAAGGCGGCCTGCTGTCCGGCACCCGCGGCGACCAGATCGCCGCCCGCTTCACCTCGGTCGCCACCCATCCCTTCCCCTACAACGCGGAATGGAAAGCCCTGGTCGCGCAGATGGAAGCCACCCTTCTCCTGCACCAGCACAAGCGCCGCACCCTGTCCCGCCTGGACCGCTTCCTCCACACCCGCACCAGCGGCATGATCGGCTCGCTGTCCCATCAGCTCCGCGGAGCTGCCGTCGACGCCATCCTCACCGGCACTGAAAAGATCACCAAAGCTGGTCTCCTGGCCGTCGACCTGGACATCGCCTCCCATCGCAAACGCCCCGGCAGCCCGGACACGGACGCGAGCACGTGACACAACTCGGCACGGGCGGGCAACCGGTCGCGAGGCTTCCCTTCCAGGTCCGGCCGATCGCCGGTGAAGGCTCCTCCGCCTTCATCGGCCGCCTCGCCCGCGCCAACTGCCTCCCGCCCACCTACCTGCGTCGGTTCATCGCAAAAACGCCCGGAGTCCGTGGCGGCACATCGTGGGAACGGCTCGCCGCCATCACCGGCCGCGACGCCGACCAGCTACGGAAGACCCTCGACACAATCAGGTGCAAAGAGTGCGAGTCTCCGTTCCAGCTCAACCGGTCGTACGGCAACCTGCCCCGCTACTGCTCTACTCAATGCCGCACTGCCCGAGTCGTCAGATCACAACTCATGGAGCCCTGCCGGATCTGCCAGCAACCCATGAAGGTCCAGTTCGCACAGCGCTACCGCTACTGCTCTTCCGCCTGCCGACGAGCGGCCTACATCGAACGCCAACGCCGCAAGAAGGACGCCTCCAAGGAGGGCGAACCCCCCACCTGTGACGCCTGCGAGAAACCCCTGCCGCCCAACTCGCCGACCTCTGAGCGCACCTGCTCGAACAAGTGCAAAGACCAGGTCACCCGCTGGGACTGGATGATCGAGGACTACGGACTTCCTCTGCCCTCAGGAACATGCGCATTCTGCGGAAGCCCGATGGCGAGAAAGGCACCGGCAGACCCATATCGGCGCTGGTGCAGCCGCCGATGCCGCACATGGGCATCCCACGGCCACGACCCAATCACCTTCTTCAACCCGCTGATCTGCGCACAGTGCCAGAAGCCGTTCGAACGCCACACAGACGGCATTGACCGGCGTTGGTGCTCACGCACGTGCTACCGGCTGTCCCGAGGATGGTCTGCACAACCGAAGGCAAAGCAAACGAGTGACCCATCTTCGGTGTCACAAACAGAGGGGTAGCCCATCTTCGCTGACACGAACCAGCGTCGACTCGGCTTCAGTGACAACTGCCCCAAGATCGCTGTCACGCATCACGGGAAATTGGACCCGGAAGGGATTGCCAGGCGAACAGTCCCGATATATCGTTGAGGTATCACGACCGATCAACGATAGAAGGGACGTCATCATGCATCCCCACGAACACGGACATGAATTCGGACACGAGCACTGCGGACCCGGACGCCACGGCGGCCGGGGCGACTTCGGGGGACGGGGCGAGGGCCGTCGGGCCTTCGGGCCGTTCGGGCCGCCGTTCGGCGGGCCGCCCTTCGGTGGCGGCCGGGGCCGCGGCGGACCTCGCGGGCGGGCGCGCCGCGGCGATGTGCGCGCCTCGATCCTGGCGCTGCTCCGGGACCGGCCGATGCACGGCTACGAAATGATCCAGGAGATCGCCGAGCGCAGTGGCGGGGCGTGGAAGCCCAGCCCCGGCTCGGTCTACCCGACCCTCCAGCTCCTGGAGGACGAGGGCCTCATCAGCAACGCCAGCGAGGGCGGCAAGAAGCTCTTCTCGCTGACCGACGCCGGGCGGACCGAAGCCGAGAGCGGCTCGGACGCGCCCTGGGAGGACGCCGGCCGTGGCATCGACTGGGAGGCCATGAACGAGGTCCGCAAGGCGGGCGGCGGTCTGGTCGAGGCGTTCCGCCAGGTGTGGGCGACCGGCAGCCCCGAGCAGCGGGAGAAGGCCATGGCAGTGGTCAACAAGGCCCGCAAGGAGCTGTATCTGATCCTCGCCGAGGAGGACTGAGCGCTGCCGAGCGAGGGCGGTGGACGGCGCCGGCAAGGGCCGCCCACCGGTGAACAGGGCCGTGGCCGGAGCATTCCGGCCACGGCCCCTGCCTGTCGGGCCCCCGCGCATCGTGCCCCTGTGTGGCAGGGGTGCCGTGCGCGGGGGTTCTGCGTGGCGCGGCCCGTGTTACGGGCGGGCGGCCCGCCCGTCTCAGGTGACCAGGCCGCCGAGCCTGCGCAGTGACTCGTGGAGAGCGGCGCTCGCCGACTCCCTCAGCTTGCCCGCCATCAGCGAGACCGCGGCACCGGTGAACACCCCGTCGATCCGGACCGTCGTCGCCGCGCCGTCCGGTGTGAGCGCGTAGCGCATCCCCAGGGTGACGCCCATCGGCCCGCTCCCCGTGAGGTCGAGCAGCCGGCCCGGCTCCAGGGCCCGTACGGTCCACTTCACCTCGGCCGGGAAGCCCATCAGCTTCATGCTCTCCTCGTACCCGGCGCCCACCTTGAGCGTTTCCGGGCCGCCCCTGGGGAAGGCGGTGTGGGTGGCGTTCCACCGGCCGTACGAGTCGAAGTCGGTGAGCTGGTCCCAGATCCGCCCGGCCGGTGCCTCGATACGGGCCTGCGCGGTGACGTCGGCCATGCGACCACCCCTTCGGTGACTGTCCCTGAGGGCTGGCCCGTCATGCCTGGCGGGCGCGCGACGACAGCTACGGCACCTCGCCGCGTTGTCGGAACATCCACATACATCCAGCATGCGGACGCTCCTCCGCCGTGCGATGCACCGCATCTGACGCCGCGCGCTGATCCACCAGGCATGACGGGACAGCTCTTGGCTGCTGCCGCGGAAGGTAGCCGCGCGCGGGCGAAGGTTCAATGCTGATGAGCCGTCAGATTCTTGCGAGGGCGGGTCCGGGGCGGGCAACCGGTTCAGGCTGTGGCGGCGCAGTCCGCGCGCCGGGCCGACCGGAAGCGGCAGCGGGCCGCGCCGCCGGTGGCTGTGCCGTACGGGGCGCCGTTGCCGCGGTAGGCCGGCAGCCGCTCGTTCACGCAGCCGGCCGGCATGGTCCGCGGAGAGCCGCACGGTGTGGTGGAGCGGCTCGTGCGTGTGGGGAAACCGCGTCGGCGGGGCGCGCGGTACGGGCGGGTGCCCCGGGCCCGGGTGCGGCCCTGCCCGCCGTCACCGTTCCCCCTCTCTCCTCCGTAAGGATGAGATTGCGCGTGGGCATGCCCAACCACGGTGGGACGCGCAAATGCTTCCCGCCGGGGATGCTCCGGCCGCGGCGGGCTGGTGGGGTGGGGAGTGTGCAAAACCGTACCGCGTACAGCGGCGGCGACGGGCCCGCCCAGGAGGATCTCGACGCGCAGCTCTCCGTAGAGCTCGCGTCGGTGGTCTCCGCTGCCCGCAGACGGGCCACCCGGGACGGCGACCGGCAGGTCGACACCGCGCATCTGTTGCACGGCCTCCTGGAGTCGGATCCCGCGGTACGCGCCGCCTTCGACGGCGAGCCGCAGATCGCCCGGCTGCTCGGCTACCTCGTGCAGCGCAGCATCGGCTACGGACTCCAGTGGCACGGCACCGTCGAGGACTCCGGCGCGGTCCCCGTCGTCGCCGAGGGCGGCGTCCCCGGCTGGTCGCCCGCCGCGGCCGCCGCCATGGACGGCGCCCTCGACCGCGCCCACGCCCGTTACGCCGTCCGCGCCCACTGTCTCGATCTGCTCGCCGCCCTGGTGGACGATCCCGAGTCGCGGGCCGTCGAAGTGCTGCGCCGGGCCGCCGTCGACACCGACCGGCTCGCCGCCCGCCTGGACGGGGACCGCTCCGGCCAGGAATGACAGGAATGTGGGGGGTGACGCTGCTGACGGCGGCTGCCATGATGATCGGATGCATGCCTCTTCGGGGAGCCCGGCCGTTTCCACGACGGGTTCGAGCAGTGGAACTTCAGGGGTCGGCGGTACCCGGCCAGCGCGGCAGAACGCCGGGGCGGACCCCGGCGGCGCCCGGGGACGGCGCGCCGGGCTCGGCATCGCGCTGCTCTCCGCCTGCGCCTTCGGCGGCTCGGGTGTCGCCGCCAAACCTCTGATCGAAGCGGGCCTCGAACCGCTGCATGTCACCTGGCTGCGCGTCACCGGCGCCGCCCTGGTGCTGCTGCCGCTCGCCTGGCGCCACCGCGATCTGGTGCGCCGCCGGCCCGGCCTGCTGATGGGCTTCGGTCTGCTCGCCGTCGCCGGTGTGCAGGGCTGCTACTTCGCCTCGCTCTCCCGTATCCCCGTCGGCGTCGCGCTGCTCATCGAGTACCTGGCCCCCGCCCTGGTGCTGGGCTGGGTGCGCTTCGTCCAGAAACGGCCGGTCAGCCGTTCGGCGGCGGTCGGCGTCGTGCTCGCGCTCGGCGGCCTGGCCTGCGTCGTCCAGGTGTGGTCCGGGCTGACCTTCGACGCCCTCGGGCTCGTCCTCGCGCTCGGCGCGGCCTGCTGTCAGGTCGGCTACTTCGTGCTGTCCGACCACGGCACCGACGGCGACGACCCGGTGGACCCGCTGGGTGTGATCGCGTACGGCCTGCTGATCGGCGCCGTGGTGCTGACGGTGCTCGCCCGCCCGTGGGGCATGGACTGGTCGGTGCTCGGCGGCAGTGCGGAACTGAACGGCACCCAGGTGCCCGCCGCGCTGCTGCTCGGCTGGATCGTGCTGATCGCGACGGTGCTCGCCTATCTGACCGGAGTGGTGTCGATCCGTCGGCTCTCGCCACAGGTGGCCGGGGTGGTGTCGTGTCTGGAGGCGGTGATCGCGACCGTCCTGGCCTGGGTGCTGCTCGGCGAACATCTCGCCGCGCCGCAGCTCGTGGGGGGCGCGGTCGTACTGGTCGGCGCCTTCATCGCGCAGTCGGCGAAGCCGAAGCCGAAGACGGCGGCGGGGGACGCGGCGGAGCGGGACGCGTCGGCACGGGCGGCATAGCCGTCGGACGGGGCGGCGGAGGCCGCGGTGACGGGACGCTGCCGGTGCCGCTGCCGGTGTCGGGATGCCGACGGTACGGGAGCGGCCGCGTCCGGTGCGAGGGCAGCGGAGCGACCCAGGGGATGGCTTGTCGGCCGGGGCGCCTCCGGCATAGGGTGACGATCATGCATTCGACTGTGCTGCCCCCTCCCGCCGCCTAGCGCGGGCGGCGGCCTCCGAAGGAAACCCGGCTCGGGTGAGCTACCGGGCCGATAGTCGTTGCCTGCACACGGGACCACGCGACCATTCCACGGCGCACTGCGCCGTATCGGCTTTCCCGGAGTGCACCTCCTATGCATACCTCCCCTTCCTCCTCCCTGCCCGTGGGCCGGGGGCTCCTGTACGTGACCATCGCCGCGACCGCCTGGGGCACGGCGGGCGCAGCCGCCGCGCTCCTCTACCGCGGCAGCGGACTCGGTCCGGTCTCCCTCACCTTCTGGCGCACCTGCGGCGGCCTGGTGCTGCTGCTCGCCGTACGGGGGGTGCTGCGCCGTCGTGCCGGCAGCGGCACGGCCCGGCGCCCGGCCGAGCCGATGCGCCGCCGGGTGCTGCGGATCGCGGTGACCGGCATCGCCCTGGCCGTCTTCCAGGCCGCCTACTTCGCCGCCGTGGAAGCCACCGGACTGGCCGTGGCCACCGTCGTCACGATGGGGGCGGGACCCGTCCTGATCGCGATCGGCGGGCGCGTGACACTCGGCGAACGGCTCGGCGTGGGCGGTGTCCTGGCCGTCGCCGGGGCGCTGGCCGGGCTGCTGATCCTCGTCCTCGGCGGGACCGGCGTCGATGCGGTGCGTCCCGCCGGCATCGGCTACGCCCTGCTGTCCGCGGCCGGATGCGCCGCGATGACGCTCACCACGCGGTGGCTGGGCAAGGGCGGCGGCAGCGATCCGTACGCCGCGACGATCAGCGCGCTGGCCGTCGGCGCGCTGTGTCTGCTGCCGCTCGCGGCGGTGGAGGGCCTGTGGCCGCACGCGCACGACCTGGGGCGCAGCCTCTGGCTGCTGGGCTATATCGCGGCCGTGCCGACGGCGCTCGGGTACGGGCTGTACTTCGCGGGGCTGGCGGCCGTACGCGCGGCGACGGCGTCGGTGATCTCGCTGATCGAGCCGGTGTCCGCCGCGGCCATCGCGCTGCTCTTCCTCGGTGAGCGGCTCACGGCGGCCACGGCGATCGGAACCGGCGTACTGCTGGCGGCCGTTGCCGCCCTGGCGATGACCGAGGCCCGCGGCGCGGTCGCGGCCCGGTCCGCGGCGGCGGTGGGCTGAGGCGCCCGCCCGCCCGGTGCGGTACGCCGGGCGGGCGGTGCCGCCGTACGGACGCCCTCCCGTGGCGGGTCGTCTGCTGACACCGCCACGGGTACGTCGTTGTGCGTATACCGCCGTGGGGCCATCGGCGTGGGGGTGCCGTCGTGGGTACGCCGTCGTACGGCCCGAGGGGCGCCGCGGCCGTACGACGGACGGGGCGGGCCGCCGACCGGGGCGCGCGGTGGGGCGGCTCGGGCCCCGTCAGAGGCCGGGCGGGGTGGTGGGGGAGGCGGCCAGACGGCGCTGCTGGTGGACGCGGGCCGCCGCGTCGCCGGGGGCGTCCCGCACGGCGAGGCGCTCGGAGATCCGCTGCTGGACGGCCGTGCTCCGCTTGCCGCCGTACTTGAACTTGGCGCGGACCTCACGCACTTCGAGGCGCAGGCCGCGGATGCCGGACAGCTGTCTGCCGTACGGTTCCTCGCCCGCGGCGACCGGGGCCGAACCGCCCTCCGGCTGGAAGTGCGCCATCTGGCGCGCCAGCAGCGCGGCCTTGGCCGTGGGCTCGTCCACGATGTGGGCGGTGCAGGTCAGCTGCACGGCGGCGTAGAAGCTGGTGGGGACGCCGTGCTCGGGCGGCTGGTCCTCGGCAGCCTGCCAGGGGCCGGGGATGAAGGTGTAGTCGTCCACCACGCTCAGCAGGACCGTCGGGCGGTCCGCCAGCGCGCGCCAGAGGGGATGGGGGCGGGCGAGATGGGTGACGGCCTCGCGGCGCGCCGGGTCGTACGCGAAGTGCAGCGGTTGCAGCAAGGGCGCCTCGCCGGCCGGGCCGTTGGCGGCCAGCTGGCCGAAGTCGTGGGCGGCCAGCCACTCTTGCCACTCGGTGTCGTCGGTGGGGGCGTCCCAGGGGTGGATCAGCATCGGGGCCTCCTCAGCGGGCGGAGAGGTACGCGGGCTGCGGGATACCCGCAGCCAGATCGTCGGAGGGTACGGGGGCGCCGTACACCGGTGCCACCGGAAGGACTCCGCTCCAGTGGGGGAGCGCGAGGTCCTCGGGCTCGTCGTTCGGGCCGCCGGTGCGGATCTTGGCGGAGACCTCGCGCAGATCGAGGCGTATCACCGCGGTGGCCGCCAGTTCCCTGGCGTTGCCCGGCCGGGAGTCGGCGGCCCGGCCGGGCAGGACGTGGTCGACGAGTGCGTCGAGCGCGGCCGACTTCTCGGCCGGGTCGGTGACCTGACGGGCGGTGCCGTGGACCACGACGCAGCGGTAGTTGACGGAGTGGTGGAAGGCGGATCTGGCCAGCACCAGGCCGTCCACATGGGTGACGGTGACGCAGACCGGCAGGCCCTCGTCCGGCTCGCCGGCCATCCGCAGCGGACGGGAGCCGGTGGAGCCGTGGAGGTAGAGGCGGTCCCCGACGCGGCCGTAGAGCGTGGGGAGGACGACTGGTGCGCCGTCGCGTACGAAGCCCAGATGGCAGAGACAGCCCGCGTCGAGGATCGCGTGCACGGTCTCCTGGTCGTAGGTGGCGCGCTCGCGGGCGCGGGTGAGGGTGGTGCGTTCGGTCGGTTCGTACCGCTCGGCCAGAGACATTGCCATCTCCATTGCACTAGTGCATAATCATGTTTGTGCTAGGAGAGTATCGGATCGAAGGGCGGCGCGCATCGGAGATTGCCGCCAGTGTCGAGCGGGCCGTCGGTGCGGGCTCGCTCCAACCGGGCGAAGTGCTGCCCCCGCTACGGGAGTTGGCCGTGTTCCTGGAGGTCAATCCGAATACGGTCGCGGCCGCGTACCGCACGCTGCGTGACCGAGGGGTGATCGAGACCGCGGGCCGGCGTGGCAGCCGGGTGCGGCCGCGCCCTGCCAGCACCGCGCGGGAGGCGCTGCGGGTGGCGGTCCCGCCGGGCGTCCGGGACGCCTCGGACGGCAATCCCGATCCGGCCCTGCTGCCGCCGCTGGAGCGGGCGCTGGCCGAGGCCGCTGCGCGCAGCGCGCGGCGGCCGGTCCTCTACGGCGCACCGGCCGTCGACGTGGACCTCGCGGCGCTGGCCCGCTCGGCGTTCAGCCGTGACGGCGTGACCGAGGGGCCCGTCGCCGTCACCAGCGGCTCACTCGACGCCATGGAGCGGGTGCTGGCCGCGCATCTGCGGCCCGGCGACGCCGTGGCGGTGGAGGATCCGGGATGGGGGAGCCTGCTGGACCTCATTCCGGCGCTCGGACTGCGGGTGGCGCCGGTCGGGCTGGACGACGAAGGGCCGCTGCCCGCGCAGTTGGCGCGCGCGCTGGCGGGCGGCGCCCGAGCCGTCGTCCTCACGGACCGGGCGCAGAACCCCACGGGTGCCGTGATCGGCCGGGACCGCGCCGCGGAGCTCCGGACCCTGCTGGCGGACCACCCCGATGTGCTGCTCATCGAGGACGACCACGGCCACGGCATCGTCGATCTCCCGCTGCATCCGCTCTCCGGCGTCACCGACCACTGGGCGCTGGTGCGGTCGACGGCCAAGGCATACGGGCCGGACCTGCGGCTGGCGGTGCTGACCGGGGACGCCGTGACCGTGGACCGGGTGCGCGGCCGCCAGCGGCTGGGGCCCGGCTGGGTCAGCCATCTGCTCCAGGACGCCGTCGCGCATCTGTGGCGGACGTCCGCGATCGAGCCGACGGTGGTCGCCGGAGCGTACGACCGGCGGCGGGAGGCGCTGATACGGGCACTGGCCGAGCGGGGAGTGCCGGCGCACGGGCGCAGCGGGATGAACGTCTGGGTGCCGGTGCCGGACGAGACCGCTGCGGTGGCCCGTCTTCTGCACGCCGGGTGGGCGGTGGCCCCCGGAGCACGCTTTCGGATGCAGTCCCCGCCGGGCGTCCGGATCACCGTGTCCGGGCTGTCCGACGACGACATCGGCCCCGTGGCGGATGCTGTCGCATCGGCCACGGGGCCGGGTGAGCCCCGGCGGTACGAGTGACGGGCGCGGGCCGGGAGCGGTGCCGTGGCGGGGCGGGGTGTGTCAGGGCGAGGGGGCGGTGCGCCGGGGCCGGCTCTGGGTGAGGGCGGCGCCGGCGAGCACGATGAGGGCGCCGACCGGTGTGTTCCAGCTCAGCTGCTCGTCCAGGAGTGTCACACCGGCCGCCGTGCCGATCACCGGGATGAAGTAGGTGACCATCTGGGCGGTGGTGGGACCGACCTCCGCGACCAGGCCGTACTGGAGCAGGAAGGCGAACCCGGTGCCCAGCGCGCCGAGCGCGAAGACGGCGAGCAGCGGCACGACCGGGAAGGAGGTCGGCATGGGGGAGAACAGCGGTGTCAGGACGGCGAGTTGGGCGGTGGCGAGGAGCAGCTGGGTGCTGGTCATGGAGAGGTGGGAGTGCTTGGTGCCCGCCAGGGTGCGGCGGACGTAGATCCAGCCGATGGGGTAGCTGAGCGAGGCACCGAGGGCCATCGCGGTGCCGGTGAGATCCGTGCCGGAGAACCCCTGCCAGGCGCCGAGCACGGTGAGCACGCCCAGGAACCCGACGCCCAGCCCCGCGACCCGGCGCCGGGTGGGGCGGTCCTCGGAGAGCGCGACGAGCGAGAGCAGCATTCCCCACAACGGTGAGGTGGCATTGCAGATACCGGCCAGGGTGGAGGGGATCGTCAGCTCGGAGTAGGCGAAGAGCGAGAAGGGGAGCACATTGAGCAGCAGGGCGGCGACCGCCAGATGGCCCCAGATCCTGGCGGAGCGCGGCAGCCGCTCGCGTGTGATCAGCAGCATCGCCACCAGCACCAGCGCGCCGAAGCCCACGCGGCCCAGCGTGACCTGCAACGGCGCGAAACCGCGGTTGCCCACCTTGATGAAGAGAAAGCTGAAGCCCCAGACCAGGCAGAGAACGGCGAAGCGCAGCCGCCAGCGCATCGCGCGACGGGGGCCGGGGCCGGCGGCGGAGCCGGGGGAGTCCGGACCGGCCGCTCCGGCGGCCGTGGCCGCCGCGGGGGCTGCGGTGGTCGTCGCAGCGGGGGCTGCCGTCGCAGCGGCGGCGGGCGCGGCTGTGGTGGTCGCGGTCGAAGAACTCGTGGGGGGAGCGGAAGCGGTGGATCCGTCGGCGGTGGTGCTCATGACCACTACGATGCGATGCGTCATTCCGTAGCACAAGCGAGAATATCTGGCATGTACCGATTAGCATTGCTTACATGTTGAACCTTGATCGTCTGCGCACGCTGGGCGCGGTCGCCCGCCATGGCTCGGTGAGCGCGGCCGCCGACGGACTCCATGTGACGACCTCGGCCGTCTCGCAGCAGATCGCCAAACTGGAGCGGGAGACCGGCCAGCAACTGCTGGCGAAGAACGGACGAGGCGTACGGCTGACGGACGCGGGACGGCTGCTCGCCGACCACGCGACGCGCATCCTCTCCCAGGTCGAGCTGGCGCAGGCCGAACTGGAAGCGCACCGCGGCCAGGCGATGGGCGAACTGCGGCTGGGCGCGTTTCCCACCGCGGCGCGCGGCCTCTTCCCGGCCGCGCTCGCCACCCTCCGCGCCGCGTACCCCCAACTCCGCACGCGGCTCACCGAGCTGGACCCGGACGCATCCGTGCGGGGAGTGGTGCGCGGTGACCTCGATCTGGCCGTCGTCCTGGACTGGTACAACCGGCCCCTGCCGCTGGCCGAGGGGCTGGCCAAGACCCCGCTGCTCGACGATCCGGCGGATGTGGCGATGCCGTCGGACCACCCGCTCGCCCGCCGTCGGTCCGTGGAACTGGAGGACTTCACCGACGACGAGTGGATCTCCTGGCCGCAGGGCGAGTTCTGCCACGACTGGCTGACCTTCACGCTGCGCAGCAGAGGTTTCGAGCCGCGTATCGCGCACATGGCGGAGGAACACCACACCCAACTCGCCCTCATCGCGGCCGGGCTGGGCGTCGCGGTGGCCCCGCGCCTCGGCCGCGGGCCCGTACCGGACGGGGTGAGCGTGGTGCCCGTGGGCCACCGGATGTGCCGCCATGTCTACGCCATCTGGCGGGTGGACGCCGACCGCAGACCGTCGATCCGTGCCGCCGCCGATGCCCTCCGGGCGGCGGCACGGAGCGTGGCGGACTAGCTGACGGCCGGGCCGGCCGTCACGGGCGGGGCGGCGTCGGCCCGGCCGGTGGGACGATGCCCCGGATGACTCCCAGCTCCAGCAAGTCCTGTGGCCGGATGCGGAGTTGGCCGGCCGTCTGCCGGATCTGCCGGGGGTCGCGTTTGAGAATGGCCGCGGCCAGTTCCGGGGCGATCACGGAGAAGTAGCTGTCCGGCGTCGCCCAGAGCCGGCCGGGCGCGGCGAGGGCCAGTGCGCCGCCCGATCCGCCCTCGCCGATGAGCAGCGAGGTGACGGGGACACGGCACGAGGCCAGTGCGGCGAAGGTGTCGGCGATGGCCGCGCCGGCCCCGGCCCGCTCCGCCGCCGCGTCATTGGCGGCGCCCGGAGTGTCCACGAGGGTGAGGACCGGGATGCCGAGCCGGTCCGCGAGGCGCACCAGGCGGGCGGCGGTGCGGAACCCGGCCGGGCGGGTGGCCGTGCCGCACTGGGCCGCGAAGGCGACCGTCCGGCCGTCGCGACGGCCGAATCCGCAGCGCATACCGGTGTCGACGCCGCCGCAGCGGTCGCCGCTGATCTCCTCCAGGTCGTCGAAGTACGCGCGCAGATACGCCTCGGCGCGCGGCCGGCCGGCGGCGCGGGCGCGGACCACCGCATCCCAGCCGCTCTCCGGCAGATCGCGCACGCCGAGCGCGTACGGTGGCGGCGCCGCCTCGGGGACCGCCGCCGGCTCCCGGGTACCGGTGAGCAGCCGCAGCCAGCGCCGCAGGGTGGTCCGCAGACGGTCGGGCGGGACGACGGCGTCGAGTTGCCCGGCCGCGAACTGCCCCTCGGCGGAGTAGGCGTACGGATCGGCGTCCGCGGGGCGTACCCGGGAGCCCGCGAAGCCGACCTGGGCGCCGGGCAGCCCGAGGATCACATCGGCCCCCGCGCCGAGCGTCGCCCAGCCGCCCCCGGTCGTCGGGTCGCGCACCACGGCGATCTGTGGCAGCCCCGCGGCGCGGTTCAGCGCCGACTGCCCGGCCACCCGCTGGAGCTGGCTCAGCGCGCGCATCCCTTCCTGCATCCGGCTGCCGCCCGTGGCGATCAGCGACACGACCGGCAGGCCCCGCGCGCGGGCCTGGGTGTATGCGGCCTCCAGGCGGTCACCGGTGCGTTCACCGAGGGAGCCGCCGAGATAGCCGAACTCGAAGGCGAGCAGGACGACTTCGGTGCCGCCTATCGAGGCGAGGGCGGTGATCACCGACTCGTCCTCCCCGGTCCGGGCGCGGGCGCGCGCCCGGGAGGCGTCGTAGCCGAGCCAGCCGAGGGGGCCGTCCGGCTGCTCGGCCTCGCCGGGGGTACCGCGGGAAGGAGAGGTGCCGGGCACGGCCGGTCCGGCGTACAGGGCCGGTTCGTCGTAGGAGTCGGCCACCGCCGCGATGGCCTGACGAGCCGTGAGCCGGGCCGCCGCCGGGGGCCGTCCCCCGGCGGCCGTCCGGCCCGTCACGGGGCGGGGCGTGGCACCGGGCACGGCGGCGGCATCCGCCGCTGTGGCGTCGCCGTCCGCGGCCCCTGCCGCGCTACCGGTGCCGTCGCCGCCGTCACGCACGGAGTGCCCGTTTCAGGATCTTGCCCATGTCGTTGCGCGGCAGCGCGTCCAGGAAGTGGATGCTGCGCGGCCGTTTGTGCGGGGCGAGCTGGCTCGCGACATGGCCGGCGAGCTCCTCAGCGGTGGGCGGCGGCCCGGCGTCCGGGCCGGTCTCGGCCACGATCCAGGCGACGATCCGCTCGCCCAGATCCTCGTCCGGTTCGCCGGTGACCGCCGCCTCGGCGACCCCGGGGTGGGCCAGCAGGGCGTTCTCGATCTCGCCCGCGCCGATTTTGTAGCCACCGCTCTTGATCAGATCGGTGGCCTTGCGGCCGACGATGCGGTAGTTCCCGGCGGTGTCGCGCAGCGCCATGTCGCCGGTGCGGAACCACTCCCCGTCGAAGGCGGCCGCGGTCGCGTCGGGGCGGTTGAGGTATGCGGTGAAGAGGTTCGGGCCACGGACCTGGATCTCGCCCACTGTCTCGCCGTCGCTCGCCTCGACGACCCGTCCTGCCTCGTCCACCAGACGGACGAGGACCCCGGGCAGCGGCACGCCGACCGTCCCCGCGGCATCCGGGCCGTCCGCCCGCACGCTCGTGTTCATCAGCGTCTCGGTCATGCCGTAGCGCTCGATCACGCGCCGGCCGGAGGCCGCCGCGATCCGCTCCTGAACGGTCAGCGGCAGCGCGGCCGAACCGGAGACCAGCAGCCGGGCGCGGGCGAGCGCCTTGGCGAGGGCGGGGTCGCGCTCGGCCTCGGTGGCCAGCCGGTGGTACATCGTCGGCACCCCGAAGAGCATCGTGCCGTCCGCGGACAGTTCACGGGCGACCGCCTCCGTGGTGAAGCGCCCCAGGTGGTGGACGCTGCCGCCGCGGCGCAGCGGGCCCAGGATGCCGAGGATCAGGCCGTGCACATGGAAGAGCGGCAGGCCGTGCACGAGGACGTCGCCGGCGGTCCACTGCCAGGCGTCCGCCAGCGCGTCGAGGGTGCGGGCGATGGCGCGCCGGGGGAGCACGACACCCTTGGGCGGACCGGTCGTGCCGGAGGTGTAGACGATCAGCGCCGGTGCCTCGTCGCCCGGTTCGGCCGGGAACGGGGGCGGCTGCGCCCCCTCCGGTGGTGCGTCCGCCACGACAGCGACGCGGGGGAGGGCGGCGAGCGCGCCCGGCAGCACGGCGTCGGGCGCGGCCAGCACGAGCGACGGTGCGCTGTCGGCCACGATGTGCGCCAGCTCGCTCTCGCCGATCTTCGGGTTCACCGGTACGGCGGGCACCCCGGCGAGCAGCGCGGCGACGGCGCCGACCGCGGTCTCCAGAGTCGGGGTCGCCCAGAGCGCGACGCGGCTCGCGCCGCCGATCCGGTCGGCGAGCGGGCCCGCCACCGCCGCCAGTTGGCGATAGCTGAGCGCGCGGTCGCCGAAGCGCAATGCGGGTGCGGACGGAGCGTCGCGCAGCGCGGGGAAGAGTACGTTCACCGGATCTCCTTCGTCCTCGTCGGCATCCGGCCCGTCGAGGCCGGAGCCGTCCCGCTCCCGCACTTGTGGCGGTGGAGAACGGGCTGACCCACACCACTGTCGCAGAGGCCACTGACAGCGCCGCCACCGCATCGTCATCGCCCTGCCACCTGCGCTGGGTCGAGACAGTCGCCACCGGGGCGCGATATCTGCCACCGGCCGGACGCCCGGCGGCTGTTGACGTGCCGGAGCGCTTCACCTGGCGGGTGAGTGCCTGAGTTGGCGGGGCCGAGTGCTGCGGTCGGCGGGCAGGTGCGAGCGGTCGGGACAGGCGGCCCCTGTCACCCGGGCGGACCAGGGCAGCAGCACTGTTCAACAGCACTGTTCCGGCCGTGACGGTGGAGACCGAACGGTCGCTCCAGTTGACACCTGCACCGGCCTCGTCGGCGGACGAGCGACCGTGTCGGCTCTGTCCTCGCTGGTCAGCGGAGTGATCGTGCTCGCTTGAGACATCGCGCTCCAGTTGGCCGATTGCGCCTGACGGCGGGAGTGCAACTGCTGTCGCGGCAGGGCCGGTACGGGACCGGTTTCCGGAGTCGGTCCCGCACCGGCTCCGGGCGGTGTGGGATGCACGGACGGCGCGGTGGCGTGATCGCGGACCGGGGGGACGTGGTGGCGCCCGGTCAGGAGTCCGTCGCGGGAACGAGGTTGTCGAGCGCCTTGGCACACCCCAGGGCGGCCTCGGCCGAACGCGGCAGCATGAGGCTCTCGTAGGCGCGGACGGCGTCGTCGATGCCGGATTCGGTGATGAGGGCGTGGGCGAGGTCGGCGCCGTCGAGCATGGCGAGGTTGGCACCCAGTCCGACCGGGGGCATCAGGTGCGCGGCGTCGCCCAGCAGGGTGATGCCGGGGACGTGTTCCCAGGTGTGCGGGGCGGGCAGCACGAACAGGGGCCGGTTGACGAACCCGCCGTCGTGGTGCCGTAGGACGTAGCGCAGGCTCTCGTCCCAGCCGTCGAACATCTTCAGCAGGTGGGCGCGTACGGCCGCTGTGTCACCGAGTTCCACGTCGGCGGCCGGATGCCAGTCCTGCGGGGCGCGAAAGGCGAGGTAGGCGCGGATGTGGCCGTTGCTGTTGCGTTGGGCGAACAGGGCCTTGCCGTCGCCCTTCGCCAGCAGGGTGCCGTTGCCGACCAGGCGTGCGAGGGCGGGATGGCGGGCGTCGCAGTCGTCGAAGCCGGTCTCGACGAAGGTGACACCGGTGTAGCCGGGTGCGGCGTCCGACAGGGCCGGCCGGACGCGCGACCAGGCGCCGTCGGCGCCGACCACCAGGTCGGCGTCCTCGGTGGTGCCGTCGTCGAGGAGCAGGCGCCAGGTGCCGTCCCCGAGCGGGGTGACCCCGGTGACGGCGCGGCCCCACCGGACGGTGCCCTCGGCGAGGGATTCCAGGAGCAGGCCGCGCAGCTGGCCGCGGTCGATCTCCGGGCTGTCCTCGTCGTGGACGGGCCCCGGGAAGGGGAGGGCGGTGGCGGTGGCGGGGTCGAGCACGCGCCACTCCTGTCCTTCGGGGCGGGACAGGGTGCGGAACCGGTCGAGCAGACCCGCCGCGCGCAGGGCGGTCTGACCGGTGTCGGCATGGATGTCGAGGCTGCCGCCCTGGGAGCGGGCGCCGGTGGAAGCCTCACGTTCGAAGACGGTGACGGAGCGCCCGTGAAGCTGGAGGACACGGGCGCAGGCGAGGCCGCCGAGGCCGGCTCCGACGACCGCGATGCGGGGGGCAGGAGCGGAGTTCATGGGGCTGTCTCCTCGAATGGTGGGTGAGTTGCCGGGAGAACCGGCGCACGACCAAGAAAACATAGTCACTAAGAAAGTGCAATGACTTCACTTTCATAGTGGGTTCAGCTTGGGATATGGTGTGCCGGTGACCGAACCGACCGGGCGCCGCGAGCGCAAGAAGGCACGGACCCGCCAGTCCCTGGCCGATGCCGCACTCCAGCTCTTCCTCGACCGCGGCTACGACCAGGTCGGCGTCAAGGACGTCGCCGACGCCGCCGACGTGTCGGTGACCACCCTGTTCAAGTACTTCCCCAGCAAGGAAGCGCTGGTCTTCGACCAGGACGACGACCTGGAGGCGGCGCTCGTCGCCGCCGTACGGGAACGCGCCCCCGGCCGGTCGATCCCGCAAGCACTGCGTGAGCACATCCTGCTGGGGCAGACTCGGTTCGCCGTCCGCACCGCGGACCCGCGGTTCGCCGCCTTCACGCGCATGGTGGCGGACACCCCGGCGCTGCGCGACTACGCCCACCGCATGTGGACGCGTCACGAAGCGGCCCTGGCGCGGGTCATCGCCGCGGAGGCCGGTGCGCCCGAAGACGACGTCGCCTGCGCCGCCCTGGCCCGGTTCGCGCTGGAAGCCCGCGTCCTCGTCCAGCGGCACACCGACCCGCGGCGCGCCGCCGAGGAGTCCTTCGCCCTGCTCGAACACGGCTGGGCCGCCCTCCACCCCGACGGCTGACCCGCCCTCCCGGGTGGACGGACCGGGATACCCGCGTGGTCTCGGCGGGCCGAAGCGGCCGCCCAGCCGTCCGGCGTCGAGGCGCCGGTGCGGAGGAGAGGGAGTCGGGCAGCATCACCACCCGGCGCAGACAACTGCCGGTGTCCGGTCCGGCAGTTCGACCTCCGGGGCCGGCTCGGCTGCCGCGAGCCTAAGGGCTGTCCCGTCATACCTGGCGGGCGCGCGACGACAGCTACGGCACCTCGCCGCGTTGTCGGAACGTCCACATACAACCAGTATGCGGACGCTCCTCCGCCTTGCGATGCACCGCATCTGACGCCGCGCGCTGATCCACCAGGTATGACGGGACAGCCCTTGGGCGGCCGGCGGAACTCCATCCGGCCCAGCGGCATGCGCACCCCGGGCTCGTGCGCGATCGTGCCGAAGCCCGGCAGCAGAGCGGCGCACCGCGCGGTCGGCGGTGTGCGCCCGAGCAGGGCGTTGCCGGGGACGGTGACCACCTCCGCGGCGGGCAGCAGCCGGCGGCGGACCGCCGAGCCCACTCCGTCCGCCCCACGAGCAGATCGCCGACCGCGGTGCCGCCGTCGGAGAAGCGGGCCACGACCGTGCCGTCCCGCTGCTCGGCGTACCCGGCCAGTGCCTCGCCGCACTCGACCCGGTCGGCCGCCCCGCCCCCGCCCCTCACCCCGGGAGCTTGCGGAAGTCCCAGGAGACCGCGGACTCCGGGGTCAGCCGCAGCCAGGCATGCCGGCCGTCGTGCGGCATCTCGGCCGTGCCGAAGTACTTCGCCGCGAACAGCCGCTCCGGAACGGCCAGTTCGGGGCACGGCTCGCCGGTACGCGGCGCCTCGCCGACGAGGGTGGCGCGGCCGGTCAGTTCGACCCCGCGCAGTTCCCCGTACGCGTGCCCGTCGTCGACGACCACCGCGACCCGCGGGTCCGTGCGTACCTGGGCCCACCGCTTGCTGCGGGTGATCGAGTACAGCCACAGCGCCGTCCCGTCCCAGACGAACCACAGCGCACCGAGGTGGGGTGCGCCGTCCCTGCCGACCGTCGCGATCCGGCAGGTCCGCTGCGCCGCCAGGAACGCGTCGCGCTCGTCCCGCGTCATCATGATCCGGCGCCCGCGCCGCTGTGCACCGTCTCCGGGCCGTGTACCGGCCATCCGTCATCGCCTCCCGCTGTACGGGGGCCGCCGGCCGGCCCGGGAACGACTCACGCAGGCTCCCTCACCCGACCGCCGGCCGCCCTCGCCATCTGACCTGACTGAGTGTCAGAAAGCATGCGGGCTCTTCCTGTCGGGCGCAATGGCCGATAGCCTCGCGCACCTCCGGCAGCGCCGTGGACCGGTCCGGAACGGGGCCGCGAACGCGCCACAGAGGGGGATGCGATGCCTTCGGACGCCCGACCGGCCGGGCAGCTGGACCCGGCGTCGACGGTGCTGCTCACCGTCGAGTGCCAGCGCGGTGTGGTCGGCCCGGACAGCGCGCTGCCCGAACTCGCCGAGGAGGCCCGCGGATCGGGCGCGCTGGCGAACGTCGCCCGGCTCGTCGCGGCCGCCCACCACGCCGGGGTCCAGGTGCTGCACGCGGTCGCCGAGCGCCGCCCCGACGGCCGCGGCGCCAGCCGCAACGCCCGCCTCTTCAGGGCCGCCGGGCGCCTGCCGGTCCGGCAGACCACCGGATCCCCCGCGGTACGGATCGCCGACCCGATACCGGTCTCGGCCGACGACCTGGTGGTGCGCCGCCTCCACGGTCTCTCGCCGATCGCGGGCACCGAGGTGGACGCCCTGCTGCGCAACTTCGGCTGCCGGACGCTCGTCGTCACCGGGGTGTCGGCGAATGTGGCGATCCCCAACGCCGTGTTCGACGCGGTCAACCTCGGCTATACGGCCGTGGTGCCCGCGGATGCCATCGCCGGGGTGCCCGCCGACTACACCCCGGCGCTGGTCCGCCACACGCTCGCCCTGGTCGCCACCGTCACCCGCACCGATGACGTCCTGGCCTGCTGGCGACGACCGCCCGGCACCCGCTGACCGGGGCCGGGCCCCGCCTGCCGCTCCGGGCGCGCCTCACCCCTCGGCGGCGCGCTCCCTCAGGGCATCGAGCAGGAAGTCGCGCTGGAAGCGCAGCAGGTTCTCGTTGACCCTGTCGTCGGCCGGCAGATGTGTGGCGCCGGGCAGCGGCAGCACGGTGTGCGGTCTGCCCGCCGCGAGCAGTTCCGCCGAGAAGCGCAGGGTGTGCGCGACCGCGACGTTGTCGTCCGCCAGCCCGTGGACGAGCAGCAGCGGACGGCGCAGCAGATGGCCGTGCCCGGCCAGGGAGGAGCGCGTGTAGTTCTCCGGCTTCTCCTCCGGGTGGCCCAGAAAACGCTCCTTCCAGTGGGTGTCGTACAGCCGCTGGTCGGTGGGCGGGGCGCCGGCTACCGCGGCGTGGAAGACGTCCGGCCGGTGCAGCACCGCGGCCGCCGCCAGGAACCCGCCGAACGACCAGCCGCGGATCGCCACCCGCGTCCGGTCCAGGTCGGGGAACCGCTCCGCGGCCGCGTGCAGCGCGTCCACCTGATCCGTCAGCGCCGGCCCGAGCTGATCGCCCAGAATGGCCTTCTCCCAGGCCGGGCCGCGCCCAGGTGTCCCGCGCCCGTCCACCACGAGCACCGCGAACCCCTGCTCCGCGAACCACTGCGACACGCACGCGAACCAGCCCCGGGCCCGCACCGCGAGCTGCATGGACGGACCCCCGTACGGATCGAGCAGCACCGGCAGTCTGCCGGCGCCCTCCTCGTACCACGACGGAAGGTAGAGCGCACCGCGCAACTCCCGTTCGCCCAGCGTGAGATGGCGGGGGCGCGGGGCGACAGCCGGCTCCTCGGCGTGTGCGGCGATGACACCGTACGGCGCGGGGGCACCGGGCCCGGTGCCCGCCCCGGTGTCCCGCACCACGCTCACCTCGGTGCCCCGTGGCGTCATCCCGGCCAGTACGGCCGTGCCGCCGCGCGAAGTCCCCCCGTACACACCGGGATCGCGGGTCAGCCGGCGGTTGCCCCGGCCGGGTTCGTGGCGCCACACATGCGTCTGCGTCGGGTCCTCGCTCGCCGTGAACAGCACCCGCTCGCCCTCGACCCCCAGGACCTCGCGCAACTGGAGCCCGTCCGGTGTGACCCGCCGGCCGCCGACGGTCAGATACCGGGTGTCGCCCGCGTCCTCGGGCAGTACGAGAGCGCCGGAGGCGGTACGGGCCGGCGTACCGGGCACGATCTCCACCCACGCGGGATCGGTCCGCTCGTGCAGTACCTCGGTGGCGCCGGTCGCCGGGTCGACCGCGAGTGTGCGCAGGGTGCGCTGGTCGCGGCTCTGGACGGCGATGAGGGGCCCGTGCGCGTCCCAGCCGGCGTCGACCAGGTACTCGTACGCCTGCCGGTCCCAGGTCACCTCGGTGCGTTCCCCCTCCAGGGACAGCAGCTGCAAGGTGACCTCGGCGTTGGCGGTGCCCGCCGCCGGATAGCGGATGACCCGCGGCGGCTGCGCCGGGTCGGCCGGATCGCTCAGGTAACGCCGTTCCACCGGAGAGGTGTCGACCCGGGCCACCAGGAGGCGGCGACTGTCCGGCGCCCACCAGTAGCCGCGCGGCCGGCCCATCGACTCGGCGGCCGTGTACTCGGCGAGCCCGTAGGAGATCTCCGGCCCTTCGGCGCGGGCCAACTGCCGGTCGGCCCCGGCCGGCTCGACGACGTGGAACGAACGGCGGCTGACATACGCGATGTACCGGCCGTCGGGGGAGGGCCGGGGATCGACGACCGGCCCGGCCGCCGGGACGGAGAACGGCGCACCGCCGTCCGTACGCACCGCCCACAGCGCACCGGACAGGGCGAAGGCCACGAGGCGGGCCGCGGTGTCGGTCGCGTAGCTCACCACGCCCACGGACCGCTCGCGGGCCCGCTCCCGGCGCAGCCGCTCCTCCTCCGGAACGGCCGCAGGACCGTCCCCCACCAGGAGCGCAGGATCGGCCAGCAGATGTTCGGCACCGTCCGCGTACTGCCAGAGCCGGCCCACCGGGTCGGTGCCCGATCCGGTACGGACGAAGAGAATCCGGTGGCCGTCCGGGGAGACGGTGAAGTGCCGTGGCACCCCGAGGGAGAAGCGGCGGGTGCGCGCGAACTGGCGGGGGAAGTCCGCCGCGTTGACAGGATGGTGGTCCGTGGGGTGGTCGGTCGGGTGGTGCGTCGAGTGGTCCATGGCGCTGTCCTCCAGAATGCTGTCGTCCAGCGGCTGCCCGTACGGTACGCGGGCAGCACGAAGGGCCGGTACGTGACCGGGACAAAAGGCTGATACATGACCGGGTGAGAAACGACCGGGGAAGTGGCCGCCACCGCGTCGTCCGGGGGGCTGACGGTCCGGGTTCCCGTGGCGCGCTCCGGCATGCCTCGGATGAGAGCGGATCGTTCCCGGAAATCGTCGGGCCGACGAACCTGCGTACTTATATCATGAACGCGCCGGGCCGGGGTCGCCGAGTGGGGCTTTCGACGGATGGTGAGCGGGGCGGGCAAGGGAGCCGGCGCACGGTCACGGCCGGCAGACGGTCACGGCCGACGTGCGGTCATGGCTGGTATACGGCCCTGTACGTGGAGCGGGGCCGCGCGGTGCGGTGGGCGGGCGCTTCGGCCGGCCCGGCAGCGGAAAGGGAGCGGCCGAGCGGAGCGTGGCCGGTGCCACGGAGCTGGTGGCCGACGCCCACGAGGCCGCCGCCCCGATTCGGGCGACGGCCTGCGCGAGGCGGTCTTTTTCCTGGTGGCAACGGCGTTCCGTACGCCGCCGCGGTGGACGGCTCCGAAGTCTGCCGGCAGCCGGCGCGATCCGCATGCGCGATCCACTTGCGCGGGACGCCGTCGCCGGTGCGGACACCGGGGCGTGGTGACGGCCTATCGGGCGCCGACCAGGACCTCCGCGGCGGCGACACCGGCGGCCGCGGTGGCACCGTGGGTGAAGATCTGGACCGCTCCGAGGGCGGGGCCACCCGGCAGGCCCATCTCCACCACGATCGCGTCGGGGCGCGCCTTGGCGAGGTCGGCGAGGGCACGGCCCATCCAGGCGTGCCGGGAGGCGTCCCGGACGACGACGACCATCGGCCGTCCCGCGGCGGGGGCCAGCGCGTAGTCCTCCAGGACGGCGGAGCGAGCGGTCAGCTCCTGGTGGTGGACGCGCACGAAGGTGGTGCCGGGCAGGCGCTCGCGCAGTGGCGCGGCGACGCCCCACGGCGTCTCCTTGCCGATGGCCAGGTTGGTGGCGGGCACCAGCTCCACCACGTGCGGCGGGGCGGCCAGGGGGAGGGCGTCGTGCACGGAGCCGCTCAGCCGGACGGCGCGCCGGGCGGCGGTGAAGCCGATGTCGCCGCTGATGGGGTTGACCGGGACGGCCCGGCCCAGGTCGATCGACCAGTCGGCGAACGCCCGGACGCGGCCGGCCGCCTCCGCGAGCCGCGCTTCGGCGAGTTCTCCGCAGGACACGGCATCGACGAGGGCGCCGGCGAGGAGTTCGGCGGTCGCCTCTTCCGCGTTCTCCCCGCCGACGCAGATGGCGTCGGCGCCGGCGGCGATGGCCTGTACTGTGGCGCCGTCGATGCCGTAGCGGTGGGTGACGGCGCCCATCTCTATGGCGTCGGTGACGATCAGGCCGTCGAATCCGAGTTCTTCGCGGAGCAGGCCGTTGAGGATGCGGTGGCTGAGGGTGGCCGGCCGGTCCGGGTCGTAGGCCGGTACCAGGAGGTGGCCGCTCATGACCGCGCGCACGCCCGCGTCCAGGGCGGCCCGGAAGGGGGGCAGCGCCTGTGCGGCGATCTGGTCGAGACCGGCGTCGTAGCTGGGCAGGCCGTGGTGGGAGTCGACGGCGACGTCCCCGTGGCCGGGGAAGTGCTTGGCGCAGGCGGCGACACCGGCGGACTGGAGTCCCCGTACCCATGCGGTGGTGTGGCGGGACACCAGGGTGGAGTCGATGCCGAACGACCTGACCCCGATGATGGGGTTGTCGGGGTTGGAGTTGACGTCCACGCTGGGCGCGTAGTCAAGGCTCACCCCGGCGGCGTGCAGCTGACGGCCCAGGTCGCGGGCGACGGACTCGGTCAGCTCGGGGTCGTCGACGGCACCGAGGGCGAAGTTGCCGGGGCGGGTGGAGCCGGTCGCGGACTCGATCCGGGTGACATCGCCCGCCTCCTCGTCGATCGCGATGATCAACGCCGGGTTCTCGGCGCGGAGTTGCGTGGTCAGCCGGGCGAGCTGTTCGGGGGAGGCGATGTTGCGCGTGAAGAGCACGACGGACGACAGCCCGTCACGGATGGCGCGCAGTACCCACTCCGGTGCCTCGGTGCCCACGAAACCCGGTTGCAGGACGGAGAGCGCGAGTCGCCGCAACTCCTTGCTGTGCTTGCTGGAGGACATCGGCTGGGCCTTCCGGGTAGTGCGCACGCATTGATCACAGCGACGGGCATTGGTACAGGCCAACGAATATTGGCCTAGTCCAATCCGCAGTGTCAAGAGTGCCGTTCACCCCGCTTCGGTCCCGGGTGTCCGGGCCGGGCCGCCTTGTGGCGGAACGGGTGCGGGGTGCGGAGGGGTGTCGAGTGGGGCGCGGGAAACGCCGCGCGGGGAGCGTCGGATGGGGATGCTGTGCGGGGGTGCTGAGTGGGGAGCGCCGTGCGGGGGCGCGTGGGTGGTCTCTCCGGTCGGTGTTCCCGGCCGGTCCGGCGTCGTGCGCGAGGTGGCCGTTTCGCGCAGGGAAGTCGTCGGTCGTTCCGGATTTCGGTATTGACACCGGAAGTTGGTCTAGTCCATTTTAGTGGGGCGCAAGCGCAGCAAGTGATGGATGTTGCGTGCCGGCCCGCGGCGGGGGAATGCGGCCGGCCGACATCATGAGGACACTTCGTCCATGGCCCGTGAAGGGCACCACGTACACGGCGTAACGGTGCGGGAAGCTGGTGCTGTTTCGCCGAGAACCACGACTTCTGCGGAGCGGCCGGTCGGCGCGGTGGTGCGCGCCTTCCGGGTCTCGCCGCGCTGATCCTTTCTGCCCCCTGCTCATCCCTCTCCTGACCTTCCACCCCTGTCCTTTCCTGCCCGAAACGACTTCTTCCGCTGCGCGCGTCAACGTCCTCGCCGACGAACGGCGCCGGCCGCGCCGCGCGCTGCCGCGGCATTCGGCGCCGACGGCCGTACCGAGGCCGTTCTCGGCGCTGACTGTGTATACGACCGCGTATACGACCGGGTGGACGACCGCGTATACGCCACCCACCCGGCGTTTCCCGGCACGCGATCAGTCCGGGAGCGATCCGCTCGGCCATACGGAAAATTCAAGCCCTGGAGCGACTGCATGCTGACATCTGAACGCCATCTGTCCCGAGCCCCTTCGGACGTCCCCTATTTCAGCTCGGACGGCGACACGTATCTCGCGCAGACACCGCTGCGGGACCTCCGGAAATCGAGGCGGCTCCGCGTGCTGTCCGAGGAGGACTTCACTTTCTGGCAAACCTACGGTTACGTCGTGGTGAAGCAGGCGATACCCGCCTCGGCGGCGAAACGCCTGCTGGATTTCGCCTGGGACTTCCAGGGACTCGATCCGGAGCGGCCGGAGACGTGGTACGAGGACCGTGAGTTCCGGTCGGATCTGGACCGGGAACTGCATATCTACGGGTTTGTCGAGGCGTACCACCACCAGCTCCTCTGGGACAGTCGCCAGGCACAGCGGGTTTACGACGCATTCGTCGACGTATGGGACTGCGAAGAACTCTGGGTGACCCTGGACCGGCTCAACCTGAACCCGCCCAACATCAAGAACCGCGACCGCGCGCTCATCCCGGCCACGGAGCGCGGGTTCGACATCGAGCTCCACTGGGATATCGACACCTCGCTCGGCGTGCTGCCGCAGCGAGTTCAGGGGATCATCGCGCTGAACGCCACCCAGCCGGATCACGGCGGTTTCCAGTGCGCGCCCGAGCTGTTCCGTCGGTTCGACGGGTGGAAGGCCCTTCAGCCGGCGGACCGGGACCCGATCCGGCCCACGTTCGACCGGGCGGAGATGCCCGTGGTCCGGCCGGAACTCCAGGCCGGCGACCTGCTGATCTGGAATGGCGCGCTGGCGCACGGCGTGGCGCCCAACACCTCGGAGAACGGGGTGCGGGCCGTCCAGTACCTCTCCATGATGCCCGCGCTGGAGTCGCATGAGGAACTGCGGCGTTCCCGGGTCGACTCCTGGCGCCGGCTCAGTACACCGGACTGGAACAAGACGCTGCTCGGTGACGCCACACGGCATGAATCCCTGAGGTACGGCACCGCCAACCTGAACGAGCTGGGCGCCAGACTGCTGGGCCTCGAATCGTGGCACGGGCGGGAAAGCGAAGAGTCGACCGGGGAACGGGTATGCGCAAAATCTGTCTGACGCTGCCCACCAACAGGGAGTGCGCCGCGACGATAGCGGCCGTCAACGAGGAGGCCGTGTACGCGGCCGAGCATTTCGACGTCGAGGTTCATCTGCTGATCCTGGACTCCTCCGACACACCCGTGCTCGCCGGGCACGCGCGAGCCGTCCAGGAATTGCGCGGGGTGCCAGGGGTGGTCGTGCACCATCTCGGCGAAGCGGAGCAGCGGGACTTTCTGCAACGGGTCATCCACCGCGCCGACGTCATGAAGCCCGAACTGGTGCTTGATCTCATGCTCCCGGCCGATGTCTCCTACGGCGCCTGCACCAATCGTGCGTTCCTGATCGGTGCCGCGCTCGGCTGCCGGTCCATCCACCGCAGGGATTCGGACAGCCGCTACCAGGTCGTGAACGGGGCGCCCGTCTTTCCCGTCCACCACGAGCTCAGGTCCCTCGGAAAACGCGCGAGCGACGCGGTGCACGACGTGTCCGAGACCACGCTGGATCCGCGGCACGCGGACAAACCGGTGACGATGGCGGGCAGTTCCTTCGTGGGTGAGCTTTCCGTGGACATCGGCGAGATCTATCAGCTCGACCGTGACGTCTATACCGACATGGTCGGCCTATGGGCGCCCGCCGAATGGTCCGACGAGGAGAAAAAGCAGCTCGTCGACGAGTCCTTCCGGGGAGCCGGCTCCGAGCCGTTCACCCAGGACCACTCGGTCCTGGCCCTCGTCGATCCCATGCGGGTGGACATGTGCAACATCAGTTTCCATCAGGTGCACGAACGTGTGCCGCTGCCGCCCGCGACCGACACCATCGGCAGCGACTACTTCCTCATGCACCTGGTCCACGACGCCGCACTGCCCGGTGTGCTGCACAACCGCAACATCGAGAATTTCTACACCGGGGAGCGCAGAACCGGTCCGGGGTTCCTGGCGTACCAGATGCGGTTCGTGAAGTTCTTCCTGTCCATGCTCTACTTCAATTTCCTCTACGAGAGGATGGCGCAGGCCGGCGAGTCGCTGCTCGACGACCGGCATCAGGTGCGCGCCTCCGTGGTCGCCGAGATGGTCCGGGAAAGCACCGGGCTGGAGCGGGCGGAGAACGTCCGGCGGCTGGACGTCCTCGATGTCTCCTACCGGAAACTGGGCGGCAGATATGCCGAGTTCGCCGGCCTCCTGGCGTCGCGCCGCGAGCGGCTGCTCGACGAAGCCCGGCATGACATGGAGGACTTCGCCCTGCTCATCGAGGTGTGGGAAGCGATGATGAGCGCGAGCGGAGCCACCAGCCTCTACCACATCCCGAGGCAGCGAGGCCGCGACCGCCGATGAGGTACGAGAACACGTCCCTGTTCGCCGCCCTGGCGGCCGCCGCCGAGGACCGGATCATCTTCGATCTCGCCGGAATCGAGGACTGCTACGACACCCTGCTGAGGGAGCTGCCGGGATTATCCGTCCGCTTCGCGATGAAAGCCTGCCCGGTGGACGAGGTGCTCTCCTGTCTGGCGGACAAGGGCGCCGGGTTCGACGCGGCAAGCCCCCAGGAGATCGTGCAGGCGCTCCGGACCGGTGTGCCGGTCGAGAGAATCCACTACGGCAATACCGTGAAATCCGACCGGAACATCATCGAGGCATATCGCCTCGGCATCCGGGATTTCGCGACCGACAGCCTGGAGGACGTGACGGCGATCGCCCGCCACGCCCCCGGTGCCCGGGTGTTCTGCCGACTGGCCACCGAGGGGGACGGGGCGCTCTGGGGACTCGGCAACAAATTCGGCTGCTCGCCCGCGGATGCGGTGCGCGTGCTGGAAACGGCCCGCGAAACGGGGCTGACACCGTCGGGACTGTCCGTGCACGTCGGTTCGCAGCAGATGACGGCCGAAGCCTGGCGCAGCGCCGTCGAATGCCTGGCGGACGTCCTCGAAGCCCTGAACCGGCGAGGGATATCGCTGGACCATGTCAATCTCGGCGGTGGCCTGCCGGCTCTCGGATATCTCGACAAGCGGGGCAGACCGCTGGACCCGCCGACGGACAAGATATTCGCCGTGCTCCGAGAGGGCATGCAGCAGCTCAGGGAGATACCCGGGCACCAGCTGGATTTCCTTGCGGAACCGGGCCGTTATCTCGTCGCCGACCACGGTGCCATCCGGGCACATGTCTCCCGGCTCTCCGCGCGACAGAAACTGAACGGTGAACGTCAGTACTGGCTGTACCTGAGCTGCGGGAAGTTCAACGGTCTGTACGAGATGGACGAGTTGCAGTACCGGCTCGTCTTTCCCTCGCACCCGGATGCCGCTTCTGTGCCGGCCGTTGTCGCGGGCCCCACCTGCGACAGCGATGACGCCTATGCGCATGAGCACGGTCTCGTCCAGGTGCCCCGGGCGGCCGCCTCGGGAGATCCGGTCTGGGTGCTCTCCTGCGGCGCCTACGCCACCAGCTATATGACCCAGGGCTTCAACGGCTTCACTCCGCTTCCGTACACCTGCGTACCGGACGAGGGCGGTGGGCGACACGGCCCGCGGCACCATGGCCCGCAACCCGGTGCCGGCACTCCCCTGGAAGGCGCCCGTAAATGAGCCACGACGTGCGTATACGGCATATCTCCGACGGCGACTGGGGCGGCATCGTCGCACTGGAATCCCGTACCTATGCCGCCCTCGGGCTGTCGGAGGAGCGGGCCGTGCTGGAGTCCCGGGTTCACGCGTCGCCGTCCACATGCTTCGTGCTGGAAACCGGACAGCAGCTGGCGGGTTACCTGTTGGCCCTGCCCTATCCGGCGTTCCGGTATCCGGATCTGACCCGGACGGAAGAGTCCGTCTTCTCCTCGCGCAATCTGCATCTGCACGATCTCGTCATCGCGGAGAACCTCCGCGGCAGGGGGCTGGCACAGCATCTCCTGCACCACGTCACGGCGACGGCGGGCGCAGAGGGGTACGAGCAGATCTCCTTGGTCGCCGTCGCCGGCAGCGCGGCCTTCTGGGCGGCGAACGGATTCGTCGCCCATGACGAGGCCGTGCCCGCGGAAAGCTACGGCGCGAACGCCGTGTACATGTTCCGGGCGGTGCGGACCGGCCGGGCCGGGAACCCGGAGCCGGCCGGCCTGGTGCCGGGGGTTTCCTCATCGCAATTCGAAGTGGGCTGATGCACGTGTTCCGCGTTCACGATCCGTTCCGCAGAGCACAGTTGGCGATCGCCGCCCTGTTCTGTTCTCTCGGTTTCCAGTACGCCACCTGGGCGTCGCGACTCCCCACACTCAAGACGGACCTCGGCCTCACCGCGGCGGAAGTGGGCCTCCTGCTGATGGCCGCCGGTGTGGGCGCGGCAGTGTCCTTCCCGCTGGTGGCATTGCTGATGAAACGGCTGGGCTCCCGACGCCTCGCGTTGGTGTCGGCGCTCTGCCTGGCCGTACTGCTCCTCGCCCTGGCCGCGGCACCGAACTATCCGATCGCTCTGGTGATCATGTGTGCCGACGGAATCCTTGTGGGGTGCCTGAATGTCGCCATGAATGCCCAGGGCGCCGCGCTCGAAGTCAAGCACCGGCGAAACGCCATGGCGAAACTGCACGCGACGTTCAGTGGCGGGTCCCTGTGCGCCGCGGTCCTCGCGTCGGCCATGAACGCGGTCACCTCGACCGTGGCCGTGCATTTCGGCGTGGCGGCCATTCTTGTTCTGCTGCTGGTCGCCTGTGCCGGACCGGGACTGCTGACGGAGGACCAGCCGGCCGCGGAAAAGGAGAAGAAGAACCGCCGCGGCCGGACCATGCCGTCCCGCATGACGTTGTGGATGTGCTGCGCCATGGCGTTCGGCACCGTGACCGAAGGCGCCATGAACGACTGGTCGGCCCTCTATCTCAAAGACATCGCCGAGGCGTCGGCGGAACTGGCGCCCATGGGCATCGCCGTCGTCTCGGGAATGATGGTATTGGCCCGCCTTTTCGCCGACGGCTGGCGCAGCCGCTGGGGCGACGGGCGCATCGTCCTGGTCGGCAGCGTACTGGCCGGCGCGGGGCTGGCGCTCGCCCTGCTGAGCGGCGGCGTGGTACCGGCCCTGATCGGGTTCGCCTGCGTCGGTCTGGGGATCGCCGCCGTGACCCCGTGCGTCTACGTGGCCGCGGCGGGACAGGGCTCGGACGCGCTGACCCTGGTCGCCGCCATGGGCACCACGGGCCTGCTGGCCGGACCACCGGTCATCGGCTTCATAGCGAACGCCAGCAGCCTGGTGTGGGGCCTGGGCGCCGTCGCCGCCTCCGCGCTCGTCGTGGCCCTGTGCAGCACCCGCATCCGCTGGACGAGCCCGCAAACGGCGGACACCTGACGCGGCCGAGGCGCTCGCCGGGCAACTCGACCGCCGCGTGCCGGTACGTGACGGGGAACTGGGGGGCCCGGACCCCTGGCACGGTCCGACGTCGCTCTGCCGTGCGGCGGACGGGGCGCTGTCCGGGGTGTCGCGCTCGGCCGTCCGGCTCTGCTCGCCGCCGCTCTCGTCCTGGGCCCGGCCAGGCGCGAGCGAGCCGCTCGCCGTGGGGCCCGGTTGTTGCTGGTCACCGCCGACAGGTCCACGGGTGGACCGCCCCGGCGAACCTGGGGCGGTCCACTGACCAAGCCCTACTGGGCAAGAGCCCCGGGCAGCCTGTCGCATCACGGACTTGCGGGATCTTTCAGGCGCGCTCTTGGCGCCGGAGGCGGGAGAAGGGGTTCGTCGGCGAGGGCGGTGATGTCTGCGTGCCGGGGCCGGTCCGTGCGGTCGGCTGTCTCAGGTGAGTTGGGGGGCGCGGTGGATGAAGGTGTCGAGGACGCCGTCGGCGATCTTGACTGTTCCCTGTGGCCTGGTGGCACCGGGGATGGTGCGGATTTCGGATGCCTGGCGTGCGAGGTCGGCGGCGGCGGTGAAGGAGCGGGTCGCTCGGGTATGGTGGCCGTTGCTGCGGAATTCGAGTGCTTCGCAGGTGTGCCGGAGCGCTTGGGCCCACAGCGTGAGGGCATCCAGCCAGGGCTTGACCTCGGTGACGAAGCCGGGATCGGTGACTCCACTGCGGATCCGGTCGGGGGCCTGCGCGAGCGAATCGGCCTGTGCCCGCAGGGCGGTGACCGCTCGGTCCTTCCTGCCCGCTCGCCAGGAGAGTTCGACGGCGTCAAGCCGGGCTTCGAGGGCCGGGGCGGGTGGCTGCCACGGGGCGTCCGACCAGCTAGGTGCCAGGTGCTGGGTGTCGAGGAACACCAGCAGGGCCCGGGTGGCCTGCTGGTTGTTGCCGGTGAGATACGCGGCGGCCGCGTGCCAGGAATCGGCGGGGCGGTAGGCGCGGGGGTTCCAGGCGTAGTCGGCGCCGGTGAATTCGGCGATCTTGCTGGCCGATGCCTGGTTCATCGGGTTCAGGGCGAGGCCGCCGAGGTGCTTGCCGAGCTCGGGGGTGCGTTTGTCGTAGGGAGCGAGCAGGAGGCGTCCAGCGGCGCGGTCGTAGTCGTTGGTGGGGTAGTTGTCCCACAGCAGCACGTCATGGCCCCACACGTCGGCCCCCCGGCGTGCCTGGCCGCTGGTGAGGGAGGTGGGTACCACGTCGGCGCCGGTCCACCACACCTTCACCCGGCTGTCCAGGGTGCGGCGCAGGGTCTTCTTGTAGGGGGAGTCCGCGAGGTCGCTGTACTGGGTGGGGACGAACTGCAGTGGCCGTACGCCGGGATGGCGGTCGGCGAACTCGCGCTGGACGCGGTTGGTCAGGTCGCTCTGGGCGGCGGCGGCAGACTGTTCGGAGACGGTGCCGTAGCGGGCCAGGTCCGCGGCGCTGTTCCATACGGGGAGGGGATGGATGTCGTCGAAGGCGAGGGCGAAGTCCTTGATCCCGAGGTCGTACAGGAACTGGAGTTTGCCCGTCAGGGCCTTGCGGTCGCCGGCGTCGTTGTAGCCGATGGACTTGCCCGGGGAGAGGACGTACGTGAAGCGCACGTGATGGGCGGCCGCGTGGCGGGCGAGCCCGGCCAGCTCTCGTGCCTGGCGCGCGGGATAACGCTCGCGCCAGCGATCCCGTTCGTACGGGTCGTCCTTGGGCGCGTAGAGGTAGGTGTTGAGCTTGACGGAACCGAAGAACGCGATCTGGTCCTTGCGCTGCTGATGGGTCCAGGGTTTGCCGTAGAAGCCTTCCACGACACCGCGCAGGGGCATCGCGGGATGGTCGACGACCGTGGCACCCGCGATGCGGCGGTCGCCGGCCAGCTGGGCAAAAGTCTGGGCGGCGTAGAAGACGCCGTCACCGTCGGCCCCGGCCAGCAGGACTCCGGTGCGGCCGTCGAGGCTGCCGGCGGTGATCTGGTAACCCTCCGGTGGCAGGGACCTGGCGGTGAAGGCTCTGCTGCGCTGGAGCATGCCAGCTATGGGCGGGGCCGTGGCGTTGCCGAGGACGATGGTCAGCGGGCGAGGGGAGCGCGGGGCGGATCCTGCGGGGCTGATGCGGACGTCGGCGGCGCCTGCGCGTCGCAGTGCCTGACCGACGATGTCGGCACAGCGGGGGTCCGCCCCTTCAGCGGTGAGGACGTCCACCAGGCGGGGCACGGGCAGGTCCGGGCCGGTGCGGCGGATCTGCTGCGGGGTCGGCGACACCGCGGGCAGAGGTTTGCCGACAACCGCCTCCAGGGCGATCGACGGAGCCTTGGGAGTGCGGGGGACGGAACGGCCGACGGGGTCAGGTGCGTCGCGGGGTGCGCAGCCGGAGAGCAGCAGGCTCGTGCCGAGAAACGTGGTGACGGTCCTGCGGCTGATCATCGGCGCGTCCTCCTGTCACAGGCGCCGAGAAGTGTCCAGGCCGCCAGGAGCAGCAGCAGGAACCAGCTGCTGGGGACGAGGAGGAACAACGAGGTGGCGATGGCCGACAGCGGGTCGCCCAGGGGCAGGATGAGCCAGTACGTGGCGGCGCTGGTGACCGTCAGGCCCAGAGCGGTGACAGGCCATACCAGGACCCCTGCCGTTTTGGCGCGCACGCTCCATCCACGGGCCGGTATCCACAGGGCCAGGCCGAGCAGCCAGCCGACGACAGGCAGCAGAAATCCCCCGAAGACCAGCAGCAGCACGGCAGTTGTCTGCCGGGACGAGCAACCACGGACACGGGTACGGGAACACGCGGACGGCGAGGCGCCGTCGCCCGCGGCCGGTACCGGTTCGAAGGGGCCGGGGGCGGGGTGAGGAGTGGTGCGCATGGACTTCCCTCGGGATTGGGCATTCGGCGGTTCGCCCGTGGTCAAGGACAGCCGGAGTCCCCCATGGACGACGATTCGACTGATCGACGCCCAAAACGGAGTAAACAGTTCCACGCATACTGGCCGGCTGACCTTGCCCGGTGTAGCTGCTGCCGCCCGGCAAGCAGGCGGTTCGCTCGCGGTGGGGGCGTGGCGTCCCGGCCGGCTCAGTGCCGCAACTGCGAGGTGAGCAGCCGCTCCGACGCGCCACGGATGATCTCACCGAGCGGCGCCGGCGGCGCCGGCGGCACTCCCCGCCGGTACCCGTCCCGGCATGCGGACGAAGTCCGAGCGGTGGCCCAAGGCGCCGCAGGAGCGACGACTCGACAATGCCGTCGCGGTGAACACCTGGAACACCCGCACCTGGAAGCCTGCATTGGCCAAGGCCGGTGTCATCCCGGCGCGATCCGAGGGGGCGAAAGCCTGGCAGTGGGCGGCGGCCCCGAAGGACGGCTTCCATGTGCTGCGGCACACCTGTGCCTCGATCCAGCGGGAGGCTGGAGAGCC
>NZ_JAJPWM010000033.1:0-56848 GCF_046549095.1 Streptomyces sp. x-80 | reverse complement strand
CGAATTCGGTTCCGATTACCCGTCGGACGGGGTTTCGCCTTTCGGCGTGATCACTACTTTAGCGGAATTCCTCGGCGGCTCATAATCGAGTCCCGGTCCGAATTCCGGCATGCCGGAATTCTTCCCGTTGAGGGACCGTGCAGTAGTGGTGTGCCGCTGAAGCGGCGGGATGGCCACCGTGGAACCTGACGGTTCCGCGGCAACTCGAAGAACTTACACGATCCCATGGGTGCAGCACGACTGGGGGGCCACGTCCGCGGTGGTTCGAGCTGTCTCGGACCACCGGCCTCGATCGTTCCTGAGCCTCCGCTGCTCGCCGGCGGGGGCTCTGCGTTTGTGTGGCCGGGTCTTTTCGGCGCTGGGACGGGTTGCGGGCCTGGCCGTCGCGTCGGTTGGGCGGCGGGTTCCGCTGTCGGTGTGGTGGCGAGGGTCGTCGAACGGTCGAAGTGGCTCGTCAGCCGGGGTTCGGCAGCACGTGGGGCCTGTCGATCGCGTAGGTGGTGATCGGTCCAGGGCCATCGGGCCGGCAGGCGGAGCCCAGTGGCGGCGACTGGTGCTCACAGCGTGCGCGGCGGCGGATGGAGGAGGAGCGTCGTGGGCTCCCAGCGGTGGGTGTCGTCAGCCAGGACAAGCGTCGCCGGCCAGGTCAGCAGGTCGAGCACGAGGGAGACGATCCCCGGCCAGATCTGGTTCTGCGCAGCGTCGTGCTTGGGGGAGGTTGCATGAGGTGGTGCACGTCGTACGTCTTTCTGACCGGTACGGAGCGGTGCCTTTCCGGAGAGCTCAACAAAGACGTATGTGTTGGCGCTTCCGCCGGAAGCCACCGCACTCGTCCAGGCCGCCGCGGAACAGGCGGAACAGGAAGCCGATCTCTGGACGGGCTTACCCCACCGTCCTCGTGAACGCGCTCCGAGGTGGCCTTCAGGGCCTCCGCGGCGCCGACGCCGACGCCAGCCCAGGCAACGCCTGTCGGAAGCCGCGCGGGGCCACCGTCACTGTGACCGGAGGAGCGGTGCGGGGTCGCCTTCACCGTTCATGGCGTTCGAACGCGGGCCACCGCGTGTTCCGGACATTTGTCGGAGAGCCTCAAGGGCTTTGGGGCGGGTGGGAGGCAGGATGCCGGTCATGCACCGCCGACAGATCAGTTCCCTCGCGCATACCGACCATCCCATCGCCGCGCCGCTGAGCGACGATTCCGTGCATACGCTCCTCGACCGGTCCCTGCCGAGCGGCGAGGCCCGGCTGCTCGACCTCGGATGCGGCTCGGGCACCTGGCTGATGCGCGCACTGGCGGCTCGCCCGGGTCTGCGCGCCGACGGCGTCGACAATGACGCGGAGGCCGTGGCCGCCGCCGTTCGCGGCTGCGACGAGGCGGGGCTCGGTGACCGGATCGCCTTCCACGTCCAGGACGCCGCCCAGTTCAGTTCGTCGCACGCATACGATCTGGTTCTCAGCATCGGTGCCGCCCACGCCTTCGGCGGTCTCGCCCCTGCCTTGAAGGCCGCCGAAAGCCATCTCGCCCCGGGCGGGAGCGTTCTCCTCGGTGAGTGCTTCTGGGAGCGGGAACCCGGCCAGCGGACCCTCGACGCCGGTTTCGCCGTCGAGGACTACGACTGCCTGGCGACAACGGTCGACCGCATCATGGCCGACGGCTGGGTGCCGCTCTACGGGCACGTCAGCACCCTCCGGGAGTGGGACGACTACGAGTGGTCCTGGACCGGATCGCTCTCCCGCTGGGCTCTCGACAACCCGCAGCACCC
The DNA here is from genome assembly GCF_046549095.1 of Streptomyces sp. x-80. Lineage (NCBI taxonomy): Bacteria > Bacillati > Actinomycetota > Actinomycetes > Kitasatosporales > Streptomycetaceae > Streptomyces > Streptomyces sp. x-80. The sequence continues at coordinate 55,088 of NZ_JAJPWM010000033.1, read as the reverse complement.
GGACCGGGGCCAGGCGCTGGGAGCCGCGGCCGGGCATCGCGACGCCTGGCTCCACGGCTACCGGGGCACGCTCGGCTTCGTCACCCTGCTCCTGCGGCGAGCACCCCGCTCCTAGCGCCCCGGTCCCGGTACCGCAACGCCGTCATCCCAGGCGATGGAGATGCCTCAGCACGGCGTGCGGTACAGCCATGTCGACGAAGGCCGCGGCTCCCGGCCGCGCCCCTCCGGCTTCGGCCGGCAACAGCAGGGTGCCGTCGAGCGCTCGGGCGAGAGCGGTGGCCGCCGGTATCGCGGCGAGGTGGTGAATGCCGCCGTCCTTGCCGTACGCGATGCTCGACACCACCGGGATGCGGCCACTGTCGAGGAACACGCGCAGTACCCCCGGATCGACCAGTACGTCCTCTCCGTCACGGACCACCAGCGTGCGGCCGTCCTCACCTGTGAGGCCGACCGCCAGCGTGGTGTGGTCGTTGATGCCTCCCACCAGTTCTCGCTGTACATGTCCCGCGACATGGCTGCGCAGCGCGGCCGGGTCGTCGTCCACCCAGGCCGGGAGGTGAGGGCCGCCGTCGTGCACCACGACGGTCCTCACCCCGCTGTACCGCAGGAACCCGATGTCACCGCAGAACGCATACCGCAGTTCCTCGTCTGCGAGCACGTGGTGCCCGGCCACCACGACCACGGTCCGGCCGTGCAGTGCCCTGATCCGGGGCAGGGCGGCGACGAGGGCCTCGGCCGTGTCCTGGGCGGCCGGGTCGGGGTGTACCTCCGTTATCACGCCTCGGCTGGGCCGTCGGTCCGCTGATACAGCGTCCCGTCACTCCAGATCCGGGCGACCCTGCCCCACTTGGCGGCGGAGGCCACATCAGGGAAGAAGCCGTGCCCATTGAGGTTGGCGCTGGTGTTGCAGAGCACGGGAACGCCGCTGAGCCGGTGATAGGCGGACAGCACGGTGAAGAGCAGGTCGTCGTCCGCCGGGCCGACCGTCTGGAGCCGCGCGGTGCCGTCGAGGTGGATGACCGCGGGGATCCGGTCCACCCAGTCCGCCCGTACCTCGTGGTCGAAGAGCATGTGCGGGTCCGGTGTGCCGGGGGCGAAGATCCCCGGCGCCTCCGTCTCCAGGCAGATGGGGGCCACCGGCCGGTACGGTTCGCGGTCCTTCACCCGGTTCAGCTCGTCCTTCATCGACGCGCTGACGGGGGCCGCCAGGATGCTGCGGCCGCCGAGTGCGCGAGGACCGAGTTCGGCCCGTCCGTGCAGCACCACCACGGGCTCCCCGGACTCATGGAGGATCGCCGCGAGTTCCTCCGCGGTGCACGCCGACGTCGACCAGCCGGCGGGCAATTCGGGTGACGGCGTCAGGGCCGGACCAAGGCGGGGGTTCCAGTCGAGCGCTGCCAGGCCGTCGCGCTGCGCCCGGCCCAGAACGGCCGCTCCGATGGCGGAGCCGGAGTCGTTGGGGAACGGCGGGACCCACACGTCACGGAAGTCCGGTGCCTCGCGCAGCGCGCTGTTCCACTTGATGTTCAGCGCACAGCCACCGGCGAAGCACAGGTTCCAGGGGCCCTCGCCCTTGGCGGCGCGGACCTTGGCGGTGATGCGCTCGACGAGGAGGTCCTCGAAGAAGGCGTGCACGCTCGCCAGCACGTCCTCGTCACTGACCCCGGTCCGCGACACCCGGTCGCGGACCGCGGAGAAGAACTCGTGCACGGGGGCCACGGACCGCTCGAAGAGGCTGCCGTACCCGCCGACCGTCGCGCGGTACTCCACGGCGGCCGGCTCATCGCTCTCGAAGACCCGGTGGAACTCCTCGCGCAGAACCGTGACGACACTCTCGTCCGCCCGCCCCAGCGCGATGTACGCCATGAGCTTGCCGGCGACCGAGAGGTCGTCGACCGTGGGTGACTGGACGGTTTTACGGAAGGGCCCGAAGTGGTGTCCCGCGATGGCGTACGCATGGCCGATGAGGGGGAAGAGTTCGCCCAGGTTCTGCACGCCGCCGCGCGGGTCCGCCCAGTAGAGGCGGGGGAAGAGACCGCCGTCCCAGACCAGGACGAAGGAGCCTTCGTCGCGCTGCGCGAAGGGACTGGAAACATAGGCGCTGGCCACGTGTCCCGCGGCGTGCGGGTAACTGGTGTAGGGGTAGGTCCGGCCGTCCATCGGGAACGTGCCCGAGACACTGGGCGCATCGAGCGCCGGGCACGCCGCCGACTCCCGGTAGGGACCGACCACGATCTCCGTGGGCTCCCCCTGGTCGAGCAGGGCCACTGTTCCGGAAACATCTCCGTCCCAGCCGTCGACGACCCACTGTTCGACGTCCTCAGGCTTGTAGCCGAAATCGGAGAGGATTCCGGGGATCAGGCTGAAGTCGGCAACGGTGCTGTACCGCAGACCGTTTCCCAGTTTCTCCATCTCAACGCTGAAAACGAGACGGTCGTCGTCGAGCAGGGCAACGGCACCATCATGCGTGAGTTTCAACCCGCAGATTATCAACTGTGTCACTCCATAGGTCTGCTTGAGTCGGCACACGGGCGTGCTTCAGTCTCCGGACTGCTCGGAGGTGAGTCTCAATCGATAGAGGCTTGATTCTCGGCCGGGGCGGAAAAGGACGCGCCATTCGTCACGGGCCTCACTCGCCGGGACTTTCGAGAACCCCAGCTTCCCGAACCATTCCCCGCCGTATCGGGTCAGGGCCAGCAGGGAGCTGTATCCCTGTTCTCTGCCGATGGTCTCGGCAACACCGACCAAATGCCGGCCGATACCCCTGCCCTGCCAGTCGGCCGCAATGCACAGGTTGTAGACCACCAGGCTCTCCCCGGATGGCGCCACCCCGGCACAGCCGACCAGCCGGCCCCCGGCGCAGGCGACCACGAATTCCTTTGTACGCTCGGTCAGTTCGGCCAGTGGACGAGCGATCAAAAGGCCATTCTCGACGAAGGGGGCGGAGAGCGAAGCGATCTGTTCCGCCTCCCCCGGGCGCGCGGGTCGTGCGACGAGCACATCCGGCGTGGCCACGCGCCGGGAGCCTGCTCGTACCGACTCACGCGTCATCCGCGCCACCCGGCGGGGCGGTTGGACCACCGGCGAAGCCGAGCCCGAAGTGCTGCTCCGACGGCATCAGTTCGATCATGTTGACATTGACGCGGGGAGGCTGCGCAAGACACCAGGCCACCGCCTCGGCCACATCGTCGGCCGCGAGCGGCTCAAGGCCCTGGTACAACGCGTCGGCGCGCTGCTCGTCCCCGTCGTACCGCACCTTCGCGAACTCGGTCTTCGCCATACCCGGTGCCACACAGCTCACCCTGACGCCGGTGCCCTGGAGGTCGACACGCATATTCAGCGACAGTTGATGCACAAAAGCCTTGGTGGCGGCATAGACGTTCCCACCCATGTACGGGTAACTCGCCGCGATGGAGCCGATATTCACCACATGCCCGGAGCCGCGGGAGACGAGCCGGGGAAGCACCAGGCCGCTGACGTTCAGCAGACCGGATATGTTCGTGTCGATCATCTCGCGCCAGGACTCGCCGCTGCCCGACTGAAGGGGACCGAACCCGCGCGAGAGGCCCGCGTTGTTGATGAGCACCGAGATGTCACGGAAGTCCGGCGGCAGCTCGTCCAGGGCCCGGGTCAGCCCCTCTTGGTCACGGACGTCGGCCACCACCGGCAGAATCGACCCGGTGGAGTTCTCGTCCGCCAACGTCTTCAGCCGGTCCGCTCTGCGGGCCAGAGCCACTACCGAATAACCCCGACGGGATAACAGCTGCGCAATTCTCTCGCCGAATCCCGAAGACGCACCAGTAACCACGGCCACGCCACGTTCGCCCTGCGCCATGCACACATCCCCTCAGCCCCCGTTGCGCTGTATCGCTACGAGGACTTCACGTGCTCATCCCACACCCCGGTCGGGGCGGAGTTCTGGACACCTGATCAGCGGCATCGGGGTCTCCATTGCGCGCCGGCCGGCCAGAGGCACTTCTTCCTCACACCGAACACCTCGTCGGCAGGGCCCCCGGTCGGCCAACCTCTGACCGCGAATTCCTGGCCAGTGAATCATGGGCCGACGCGGCTCAACCATGTGACGTACAACACAGATTGTGGGCGCTGATGGATGGCGAAACTATTCCCAATTCGCCACTCGGCCGACCGGAGGTGGGGCGCGTGGCCGGGCAACAGGACTCACAATGCGAGTGGTTGAGCATCCGCGCTCACGGAGGAGTCACCATGACCTGACAGTGCGGCACTCACGTCCTGCCCTCACACCCCGCTCCCTTGCCCGCCCGGAACTTGATGTGGGCGGTCGTGACACTCGGCCCGACACCCGCACCGAGCGACCGAATCACCGGACCACACCGCCCCGCCTCGCCCGACGGCGTGCGTCTCGAAAGCCGTCATTGCCCTGGTGGGACCCAAAAGTGATCCGCCACCGGGCAGCGGCAGCAACTCCTTCGACTTGGCGACGGACACAACGGACGATCGCTATTTATCTGTTGACACTCCACGTCCACCCCATGATAGGAATGTCGGCGATGGGCCAGGGGCCATGCGCATTTCCGAATCGAGCCCCACTCACGAGGAATTTCCTGTCTTCCGTCCCAGCCACTTCCCTCAGCAAGTCCGCCGTTGATGTCATTTCCGGCCGCCAGTACAGGCCGTTCCCGACCACTGAACGTCACCTTCGACTGACAAGGGAAACAGTGTGTCTGCCCTTCAGAAACGACACATTCACCTGCCCGTCGTGACCCGGCCGCTGCCATGCAGTTGCCGGCCGGGCGGCGCCGCGCGCCACCGGTCCGAGCGCGTGTGGTTCTGAGACCCGCGCCCATGGCTGCCTCCCACGCACGGACGACGGACGGCCCCCGCGCGATGCTGCGCACCACCCCGCGGCCGGACGCGCACACCGCCCTGTACTGCCTGCCCCACGCGGGCGGTGCCGCTTCCGCGTACCGCGACTGGTCCCAGCACCTGCCCGGCTGGCTGGAGGTGGTGGCGGTCCAATTGCCGGGCCGCGAGAACCGGTTAGCCGAGCCCGCCGTGATCTCTCCCGAGGCCACGGCGGCGGCTGTCGCGGCCGACCTGAGCGAGCGGCCGGACCGGTCCGTCGTACTGTTCGGGCACAGCATGGGAGCACTGCTCGCCTTCGAGGTCGCCAGGCTGCTCGCACGGGACGACCGCACGGCGCCCGCCTGGCTGTTCGTCTCCGGATCGGACCACCCCACCGCGGCGCCCCGCACCGGCCCGCTCCTGGCCGCCCTCCCCGACGCGGAGTTACTCGCTTGGGCCGTGGCCCTCGGTGGGATGCCCGCCTGGGTGGCGGCGGAGCCACAGATGCGGGAACTGGCGCTGCCCCTCCTGCGCGCCGACTGCGGATGGCTGGAAAACCACGTTTACCGGCCCGCCCCACCACTTGCCTGTCCGATCACCGCTCTGGCGGGCGAAGCCGATCCGCACGTCGGAGCCGCCGGTCTCGAAGCCTGGCGCGCGGAGACCACGGCCGCCTTCCGGGTACGCCGTCATCGCGGCGGGCACTTCTACGCCGAGAGCGCGCTGCCCGAGATGCTCTGCGCACTCGCCGACGATGTGCGGGGGCGGCGGTGAAGGCGAAGCCGGGGCCATTGATGGAGTGGGGTCCGCCCCGCACCGCGAAGGCGGTACTGCTGTGCCTGCCCCACGCGGGTTCCGGTGCCTATCAGTTCCGTACCTGGCAGGAACCGCTCGGCCCGGACATCGCGCTGCTGGCCGTACAGCTGCCCGGCCGCGAGAACCGGTGGCGCGAGGAGCCCTCGACCCGCATGGCGCAGGTGCTCGACGAGTTGGTGCCGGCGCTCGTGGCCCGGATCGACCTGCCCTACCTGGTGTTCGGCCACAGCATGGGAGCGCTGGTGGGGTACGAGCTCGCCCGCGCCCTGGGCCGGGAGCGCGGCCGGTGGCCGCGCGGGTTCGTCGCCTCGGCCTCCCGGGCCCCGGACGATCAGGGTGAGCCCTCCGGCACACCTCGGCTGAGCGATGACCAGCTCGTCGCCGAACTGATCGCGGAAGGCGCCGTGCCCGCGGCCGTGGGCGCCGACAGTCGTCTGGCCGCGGCGGTGGCGCGACCGTTGCGCGGCGACAACGCCATCTGCGACTCCTACACACCACCCGGCGGGGACACGCTGCTGCCCTGTCCGCTCGGTGCGTGGCGGGGGCAGGAGGACGCAGGCGTCACGGCCGACCACATCCGCAGGTGGAGCGCCTGGTCCACCGGGGCCAGCACCGTACGGACCTTCCCCGGGGACCACTTCTATCACCTCAGCGATCCCCATCACGTGATCCAGGAATTACGGCAGTTCACCCTCGATCTGCTGTCACCCCACGGCTGACCGAGGACGCTCCCGGGCGTCCCCCCGATCCGTTCCCCCGATCCGCAGGACATCTCCGTACCTCTCCGTCCCCTGACCGTCCCGGCCGGCCGGGACGGGACAACCCCGAAGGAATTCGCATTGCCAAGCAACAATCCGCTGCCCGAGCTGGGAGATCCGGACCTCCGGTCACCCCGGAGCTATCTTCGATGGCTGATCGGCAGGCAGTCGAGCACACTGTTCCTCGGGGTGTTCTGGGGGTGCCTGTGGATGGCCAGCATGGGCCTGACCCCCTTCGCCATCGGCCGGGCCATCGACGCCATGTCGGAGAAGGACACCGACCGGCTGCTGGTCTGGACCGGCGTCATCATCGGGCTCGCCCTGGTGACCACCGCCGGCAGCGTGCTGCGCCACCGCTGTGACACGATCGGCCGGCTCAAGGCCAACTACCTGACATTCCGTCTCGTCGCCGCGCAGGCCGTACGGCTGGGCGCCACCCTGCCCAAGCGGATCTCCGCCGGCGAGGTCGTCGCCATCGGCACGGCGGACATCTCCCGCATCGGCGCCCTGCCCGGGGCCGTCGCCCGCGGCATCGGCAGCGCGGTCACCGTCGTGCTCGTCGCCGTGGTGCTGCTCTCCACCTCGGTCACCCTCGGCCTGCTCGTCCTGGTCGGCGTCCCCGCGCTGCTCGCGGGCACGGGACCGCTGCTCAGCCCGCTGCACAAGCGGATCGGCAGCTACCGCGACCTACAGGGCGACCTGACGAACCGGGCCGGTGACATCGTGTCCGGTCTGCGGGTGCTGCGCGGCATCGGCGGCGAGGCCGCCTTCGGCGAGCGCTACCGCAAGGACTCGCAGCGGCTGCGGCAGGCCGGTGTCCACGTGGCGAAGGTCGAATCGGTGCTGCCCGCCGCCGAGGTGCTGCTCCCCGGGATCTTCGTGGTCGCGGTCGTCTGGATCGGTGCCCGCCTCGCCGTCGGAGGCAGCCTCTCGGCCGGTGATCTCGTCGCGGCCTACGGATACGCCGCGTTCCTCATGCTGCCGATGCGCACGGTGACTTCGGCGGTGCGCTCGCTCGCCGGCGCCGATGTGGCGGCGCAGCGGGTCGTGCGCGTACTGGCTCTCGAACCCGACGCCACCTCCGGTACGGCACAGGCCGACCTCTCCGAGGCGCCCGCCCTGTACGACGCGGCATCGGGGCTGCTGGTCCGGCCGGGGCTGATGACCGCGATCGCCGCCTCCACTCCGGAGCAGGGCGCCGAGATCGCCGAACGGCTCGGGCGCTACGCCCCGGGTGAGGTGACCGTCGACGGTGTACCCCTGGAGTCGCTGCCGCTGGAGCAGGCGCGGGACCTCATCCTGGTGGCCCGCAACGACGACACCCTCTTCTCCGGCGTCCTGGCCGAGGATCTGGGGGGACGCTCCGACCAGGTACGGGCGCGGGCCCTGCACGACGCCAACGCGGAAGACATCGTCGAGGCCCTGCCGGACGGCCTGGCCACCGTCGTCACCGAGGGGGGCTCCACCTTCTCGGGCGGCCAGCAGCAGCGCCTGCGGCTCGCCCGCGCGCTGGCGGCGCGACCCACGGTACTCGTCCTCGTGGATCCCACCAGTGCCGTGGACGCGCACACCGAATCGGTCATCGCCGAACGGCTCCACACGTCCAGGGCGGAGCTCACGACCGTGGTCGTGAGCAACAGCCCGCTGTTGCTCGACCAGGCCGACGAGGTCGCCTATGTGGAGGACGGCAAGGTCGTCGTGACCGGGACACACCGTGAACTCGCCACCGGTGCTTCCCAGTACGCCGCCGTCGTCATGCGGGAGGAGACGTGACCGTGACCGTCCCCCGCCCTTCCGACAGCCGCCCTCAGAGGAGTGCCCAGTGAGTCTTCCGGTCGTCGACGCGAAGACGGTTCGCCGTCACGTACGAGGTCTGGTGCGCAGCCATAGGGGCCTGCTGACGCGAACCGTGCTCTGGTTCGTTTTCGCCACGGTCTGCGGCCTGGTCGTGCCGGCCCTCCTGGGCCATCTGGTCGGGCAGGTGGAGAAGGGCATCACCACCGGCCAGGTCGATGTCATGGTGCTGACGATCGCCGGACTCCTGCTGCTCCAGGGCGTGTTCACGCGCACCGCCCGCTTCGAGGGGGCCCGGCTCGGTGAACTGATCCTGGCCGACATCCGCGAGGGGTTCGTCCGGCGGGTCCTGACACTGCCCCTGCAAACGGTGGAGAAGGCCGGGGCCGGCGATCTGCTGACCCGCAGCACCCGCGACGTGGATTCGCTCTCCAACGCCGTACGCATGGGGGCGCCGTCGATCCTGGTGGCGAGCCTGTCGGTGGCGCTGACGCTGGTGGCCCTGATCGTGACCAGCCCGATCATGGTCCTGCCGTGCCTCGTCGCCGTCCCGTTCATCGTCTGGTCGACCCGCTGGTACCTGGCCCGTGCCCGGGATGCCTACCTGACCGAGGCGGCCAGCTACTCCGACCTCACCCAGGGGCTCTCCGAGACGGTGAGCGGTGCCCGCACCGTGGAGTCGCTGCGCCGGTCCGCCCCGCGCGTCCGCCGCACGGACGAGGACGTCGAGCGCGCGAACGGCGCGGAGCGGCGCACTCTGTTCCTGCGCAGCGTCTGGTTCCCGCTGATGGACTTCGGCTATGTGCTGCCGGTCGCGGCCACGCTGCTGTTCGGCGGCCTCTTCTACGTCCAGGGCTGGGTGACCCTCGGCGAGGTGACCGCCGCGACCCTCTACACCCGGGCCGTGATCGACCCGCTGGACGAACTCCTCGGCTGGCTGGATGAGTTGCAGGTCGGCGACGCGTCCCTGGCCCGCCTGATCGGCGTCGAGGCCGGCGCGGGACCGGAGAGCGGCTCCGGTCGGCGGCCCGAAGGCGACCAGCTCGCCGCGTCAGGCATCGCCTATGCCTACCGCGCCGGTCACGACGTGATCGAGGACGTCAGCCTGAGCACCGGAGCCGGTGAGCGCGTCGCCATCGTCGGTCCCTCGGGGGCCGGGAAGTCGACCCTCGGCCGCATCCTCGCGGGCATTCACGAGCCGCGTACCGGATCGGTCACGCTGGGCGGCGTTCCGGTTCACGAACTGCCGTTGGAGGAACTGCGCAGCCATGTCGCGCTGGTCACCCAGGAACACCACGTGTTCCTGGGAACCGTGCGCGAGAACGTCGCCCTGGCCGCACCGGACGCCACCGACGAGCAGGTGACGGCGGCCCTGGCCGCCGTGGCCGCCGAGGACTGGCTCCAGGCGCTGCCGGACGGCCTCGACACCGAGCTGGGCACCGACGAGAACCCGGTGTCGCCCGGTCAGGCCCAGCAACTGGCCCTGGCCCGGCTCGTCCTGGCCGATCCGCACACCCTGGTGCTGGACGAGGCCACCTCGCTGCTCGACCCGCGAGCCGCCCGCGACCTCGAACGTTCGCTCGCCGGCGTGCTGCGCGGGCGCACCGTCATCGCCATCGCCCACCGGCTGCACACCGCGCACGACGCGGACCGTGTCGTCGTGATGGAGGCGGGCCGCATCATCGAGCAGGGGGCCCATGACGACCTCGTCTCGGCGGGGGGCGCCTACGCGGGACTGTGGGAGTCCTGGCACGGGCGCGGTCCTTCGGCCCCTGCTCCATCCTCTGTTTCTTCGCATCCTGTGGACCAGCCCGAACACTGAGCACCAGGAGAGAGCCTTGCAAGCCGAGCGCACACTCATAGTCGACGCCGAAGCCATCGCCACCATCGTCGCGAAGGTGGGACTGGGGCAACTCTACGATCTGACGATCGCCCGTCTGGAAACCGTCGGTGGCCCCGACGCGCCGGTGGAGATGAAGCAGCGGGACGGATTCCTCATCGAGTCGCCGCAGTTGGGCCTGCTGGAGTGGATGCCGGCGCTCCGGCACGGCGCCACGGTGTCCATGAAGATGGTCGGCTACAACCCGCACAACCCGGTCAAGAATCAGCTGCCCACCATTTTGTCCACCCTGTGCGCCTTCGATGCGGACAACGGCCACCTGCGCACGGTCGTCGACGGGACGTTTCCCACCGCCGTCCGTACGGGCGCGGCGTCGGCACTGGCCAGCCGGGTGCTGGCACGTCCGGACTCGTCGGTACTCGGTCTCGTGGGCTGTGGCGCGCAGTCCGTGACGCAACTGCACGCCCTGTCACGGGTCTTCACGTTCTCCGAGATCCTGGTGTGCGACAAGGACGTGCGGGCGGAGAACTCCTTCGCGGCCAGGTCCCGGCTGCCCGAAGGCGCCGTCCGGATCGCGCCGTTGGCGGAGGTGGAGGAGCGGGCCGACGTGCTGTGCACCGCCACCTCGGTCGCGCCCCACGAGGGCCCCGTCATCCGGGGCACCGCGCTCAAGCCCTGGGTGCACATCAACGCCATCGGCTCCGACATGCCGGGCAAGACGGAGCTGCCGCTGGAACTGCTGCGCAAGGCCGTCGTCTGCCCGGATCATGTGGCACAGGCGAGGGCGGAGGGCGACTGCCAGCAGCTCACCCCCGAGGAGATCGGGCGCCCGCTCGCCGAGCTCCTCCAGGACCCGGAGGCCCACGAGAGACTGTCCCCGGTCACCACCGTGTACGACTCGACGGGCCTGGCGCTCCAGGACCTCGTCATGGTCGAGGTGTTCGAGGAGCTGGCGCGGGACCTCGGGGTCGGCCATCGCATCGCCATCGAGGCCACCGCCGACGACCCGCAGGATCCCTACTCCTTCTTGCCGGGAGCGGTCACCAGGTCCTGGGACGGGCAGCCCGGGGCCCGGCGATGACCGCGGGGCCCCCTCCCCCGGGGCACGCCGGGCCGGTGGTGGACACCGGCGTGTCGACGGTCCTGGACCTGATCGACCGCGAGGTGGCCGCGCGCCCGGGGGCGCCCGCGGTGCGCGAGCCGGGCCGGGAGACGACGTACGCGGAACTCGACCGTCTCGCGGACGGCGTCGCGGCCCGGCTCGAGCGGGAGTTCGGCATCGCGCGCGGTGACACGGTGCTCATCGCGGCGCGGGCGGGAGCCGACTTCACCGCGGCGGTCCTGGGCACGCTGCGGGCCGGGGCCGCCTATCTGCCCGTGGACACGGCGTATCCGCCCGAGCGCATCGAGCAGATCCTGCGGGCGAGCAGCGCGGGACTGCTGGTCCTGGCCGATCCCGGTGCGCTGGACACCACCAGCGCACCGGGCACGCGGGTGACCGATCTGGCGTGTCTGGTGGCACCGGATTCCGCGGGCGACCCGGTGCCGGCGGCGGTCCGCCGGCCGCCGGCGCCGGAGGACCCCGCCTATGTCATCTTCTCCTCGGGTTCCACGGGCGTCCCCAAGGGCATCGTCCAGACCCATCGCTGCCTGGCCAACTTCATCGCCTGGCAGGTGGACGGCTCCGGACTCGGGCGCGGACGGCGGGTCCTACAGGTGGCTCCGCTGACCTTCGACGTGTCGGTCCAGGAGATGTTCTACACGCTCGCCTCGGGCGGGTGTCTCCATGTCCCGGAGACTCATGTGCGGCGCGATCCACGGGATTTGATGGATTTCGTCATCGCCGAACGCATCGAGGTCGTGGACTTCCCGCAGTCGCTCATCGACGTGGTCATGACGCTGCCGACGAACTTCGAGCACGCCGCGGACCTGCGCCACATCATCAGCGCGGGCGAGACGGTCCGGGTCACACCGGCGCTTGAGGGGTTGCTGACGCGCCGGCCGGAGATCACCCTGCACAACCACTACGGGCCCGCCGAGAACCACATGGTGGCCAGCCACTCGATGAGGGCGGGTGACCGCAATCTCGAACCGAGGCCACCGGTCGGGTCGCTGGTGTGGAACACCTACATCTATCTGCTGGACGAGCAGGGCGCGCCGGTGCCCGACGGGGAGGTCGGGGAGGTCTACATCGGCGGCGTGGGGGTGGCCCTGGGGTACACCGATCCCGAGCTGAGCGGCACCGCGTTCGTGCCCGATCCGTTCCGTCCGGGCGCCCGGCTGTACCGCACCCGGGACCGGGGGGTGTGGCGGGCCGACCGGACACTCCAGTTGCTGGGCCGGATGGACGACCTGATCAAGGTACGGGGCAATGCCGTGGAACCCCGGGAGGTGGAGGCGCGGCTGGCGGACTTCCCCGGGGTCCGGGACGCCGCGGCGTTCGCGGTGGTGCGGGCCGACGGGGCGGTGGAGTTGCACGCCGCTCTCACCGGTACTCCGCCGCCGGCCCCGGAACTGCGCCGGGCGCTGCTCGCGGTCCTGCCCGACTACATGGTGCCGGTGCGCTGGTGGCTGGTGGAGGGACTGCCGGTCTCACCCAACGGCAAGCTGGACCGCAAGGCATTGCCCGGCCCCGGGGCGCAGCCCCTGTCCCTGGTGCCTCACCACTCGAACGCCTCGCAGTAACCGCGCTTCTCGATGCAGTACGTCCGGAACGCCTTGGCCTTCTCCACCAGTGCGTTGTTCCCGGTGCGCACGGCGGCCTCGACGAACCAGTCGAACGCCGCCGTCGCATCGGCCCGGCGCACGAAGGGCACCTCCGCGAACTTCCGGAAGGAGGCGCGCATACTGTCCGCGTTCATATCGGCCGCCGAGGACAGCAGTTCCGCCAGTTCGGCGTCCGATACCGGCGGGCGCGAAATGATACGGACGGGCAGCTCCGACGGAATGGCGTTCTTGATTTCAATCGGGTCTTCGGCGTCCGCAAAATCAAGACAGAGAGAAAGCCTGGCGACCGGCGAGACACTCCGGGCCGAGTGCGGAACCGTTGTGTGAATTTTCCAGACTTCGCCACGACGGAGGTGATAGACGATGTCATTCTCGGAATGCAGGGACTCCTCGTCCGTGCGCAGCGGTATCTGAACCCGCGTACCCGGCTCGGCGAATTCCAGAAAATCTACGTGTGGCGCCAGAATTCCCTCGCTCAAGCTGAATATGCGTACCCACTGCAACCTTTCGAGGGGGAAGTTGTCGGTGACGATCGACATGATGTTGGGAAGCTTCCTGCCCAGCTCCGTCAGGGCGAGCTGCCCCTCGTAGGGCCGGAAGGACGTGTCCTCGTCGCTCCCCCCGGAGTTGGCGAGAACATGCGCCGACCAGGAGCCGAAGGTGAACGCGTCGTACTCACCCCCGGCATCGTTGGCATCGATGATCGACAGCTCTTCGGTAAAGTCGTAGGAATCGATCGGAAGCGTGGCGAGCCTTTGCGACTTGAGCATGCGAGATCCCGTCGGTTAATGAGCGCACGGTGGCGCCGGACGCCGATGATCGGCCAGCGTAACGGCTGACGGAAGGGAGGGCAATGGCCGACCGCGGACATCGGATTCATTATTGACAAGATCTATTTCTCTTGCGCAGGATCTTACGGTGCCGTCATGTTCGTCAGACCATCGAAGGTATTGGGTGAGCGTGCGAAATGCTGAGTGACAATGCCCTGACCGAATCCTGGCTCGCCCGTTTGGCGGCCGGCCACGGAGTTCCCTTCCTGGATGTCGTATCCCCGGCAGGTGACACACAGGAATGCGTCCTGGAATCCACGGTCACCGAGCGGCTGGACGCCCTGGCGGGTGGCGACGCGACCGGCCTCCTGCTCCTGACCGTCGCGGCCGCGCGGCTCGCGCTGGCCGCCCTCGACGAAGAAGCACGGCATGTGGTCCTGGTGCCCGCCCCCACCCCGTCGCCCGGGGGCGCCACGGGGACCGACACGGACGCGGCGCCACGCGAACTCGCGCTCTGCGCTCCCCTCGACCGCGCGGCACCGGCCGCCGCCTTCCTGACGGCGCTGCACACCGAATTCGAATCCGCGCTGCCCCTCGCCTGGCCCGACCGGGAGACGGTCGCCGCCCGGCTGCGGCTCGCCGGTGCGCCCGTGGGCCACGCCCTCGGCCGGCTCGGCGTCGTGTGCGAGGAGGCGGGCGGCAGGCTGCTGCAACCGGTCGGCCTGTGCTTGACGCTGCGTCGCTCCGGCGGCCGGCTGACCCTGACCGCCGAGGCGGGCGGCGAGTTGCCGGTGGCCGCGGCGGCCCTTCTGCGGTGCACGGCGGCCGCCCTCGCGGAGCTCGGCCGCTCTCCTCGGCGAGCGGTCACGGAGCTGGACGTCCTCGGTCCCGCGCAACGTGCCGAACTGGAGCGATGGTCGGGCCTGCCCGTCGTGGCGGAATTCGCCGACGCGACCCTCACCGGCATCGTCGACGACGCCGCCGCCCGCTTCCCGGATCGCGAGGCGGTATCCGACGACACGCTGGGGTGGAGTCACCGGGAGCTGGCGCTGCGATCGTCGCACGCCGCGCGGGCCCTCACCCTCGACCACGGCGTGAAGCCCGGCGACCGGGTCGCCCTGCTGCTGCCCAAGAGCCCCGAACTGGTCCTCGCGGTGCTGGCGGTGCTGCGGGCGGGCGCCTCGTTCGTGCCTCTCGACCCCTCGCACCCGCCGGCCCGGGTCGCCCGTCAGCTGCGCCTGAGCGGGGCCGTCTGCGTCATCTCCGCGCAGGACGAGCTGCCCGGGGAGACGCCCGTCCCGGTGGTGTCCCCGCAGGCCCTGACCACCGCGGCCGACGGCGGCACGCAGGTGGTGGCCGAACCGGGTCCCGACGACGAAGCCATCCTCTTCTTCACCTCCGGATCGACCGGACTCCCCCGCCCGGTGGCACTCACCCACCGTCAGCTCGCCCACAAGACCCTCGCCTCGGGGCGGCTCGTCGGCTTCGACGAGGAGAGCCGCTGCGCCCTCCTGTCGGCGGTGACCTCCGACGCCCTGACCTACCAGATATTCACCACGCTCGCCGCCGGCGGCTGCGTGGTGGTCATGGGCTCGCCCCAGACGCTCGCGCCCGCGGAGTTCTGGACGACGATGCGGCGCCGTCGCGTGAACGTCCTCAACTGTGTTCCGTCCCTGCTCGCCGTGATGGCCGAAGGGCTGCCCGCGGGAGCGGCCGAGGAGATCCGCATCTGCCTGCTGGGCGGCGACGAGATCCCGGCGGGCCTCCTGCCCCGGCTGGCGGACCGGCTGCGCGTGGGTACCTTCGCCAACCTGTACGGGCCCACCGAGGCCACCATCGAGGCGGCCACCTTCACCTGCCCGGGGTCGGCCTTCCCCGAGCTGACCACCGTCCCGGTCGGCAGACCGTCCGAGGGCTTCGGCGTACTGGTGCTGACCCCCCACGGGGAGCACGCACCGCCCGGCATCCCCGGCGAGATCCATGTGCTCGGGGCGGGTGTGGCCCGGGGCTACCTCGACGACGAACCGACCGGTCCGGGCCGGTTCTGCGAGCTCCCCGCGCACCCCGGCGTGCGGGCCTTCCGGACCGGCGACTTCGGCCGCTGGAACCACCAGGGCGAGCTGGTCTTCCTGGGCCGCCGGGACAACCAGATCCAGATCCACGGCAACCGGGTCGAACTCGGCGAGGTGGAGGCGTCCCTCAGCGCGGTCGCGGGCATCGTCGCCGGCACGGTGCTTCCCTTCACCGCCGCCTCGGGGCCGCCCACCCTCGTGGCCGTCTACACCTCGGACGACCCGGAGACCGAACCGGCCCGGGTACGCCGCCAGTTGGAGCTGCGCCTGCCCGGCTACATGGTCCCGGCCCGCATCCTGCGACTCGACGAATTGCCCGTCACCCTGCACGGCAAGATCGACCGCGTGGCCATCCTGGCCCATGTGGCGGGCCTGGACAGGCAGGTCTGGCAGCCGGCGGACGAAGCCGACCGCACCGCCGCCCGGATCTGGGCCGATGTGCTCGGCGCCCCGCCGCGCGCCGCGGACGAGGACCTGTTCGCGGCGGGCGGCCACAGCCTCACCGCCGCCGTCCTGGCGGGCCGCCTCGGCGCGGCCGCCGACGGCGGCGTGATCACCGTCCGCGACGTGTTCACCGCGCGCACCCCCGAAGGGCTCGGCGCCCTGCTGCGCCGTGCCGCCACCGGCGGACGTCCGGACCCCGCCACCCGGGCACCGTGGCCCGAGACCCCGGGCCCCGTCCCCGCGAGCAACGCCCAACGCCGGATGTGGTTCCTCGAACAGTACGAGGGCGGGGAACTGCGCCCGTACAACATGGTGGAGGCATTCCGGCTGCCCGGCGCCCCCGAGGCGGCCGACGTGGCGGCCGCGCTGGAACGGACGGTGCACCGGCACCAGGCCCTGCGCACCGTGTTCCGCGCCGACGCCGAAGACCTGCGCCAGATCGTGCTGCCTCCCGAGCGGGCCCGGCCCGAACTGCTGGTCCACCGGGCCGGCAGCGGAGGCACCGCCGCCCTGCTGCGGCGCGTCGCCGATGTGGAGCAGCGCCAGGTGTTCGATCCGGCCGAGGGCCCCCTGCTGCGTGCCCACTGGCTGATGGAGGACGGCCGCCCCGGCGGCACACTCCTGCTGTCCGTCCACCACAGCGTCTGCGACGGCTGGTCGTTCGCGGTGATCCTGCGCGACCTCCAACGGTTCCTGGACGGCCGGGAACAGGTCTCGGAGCCCACGCAGTACGGTGCGTACGCGCTCGGGCAGCGGACCCGCCCCGACGACGCGCACAGCAGTGCGTTCTGGCGGCGCACGCTGGACGGCGCGCCGAGCGTCGATCTGCCGCTCGACCGCCACCGGCCGGCGGAGCGCGGTTCGGCGGCGGGCACCGTCCGGCTGACGCTCGGCGACGGCACGACCCGGTCCGTACAGGAGCTCTGCCGAGCGCTCGGCACCACTGCGTTCACGGCGATGGTGGCCGCCGTCCGGGTCCTGCTGCTGCGCTGGACCGGGGCCGAGGACATCGTGCTCGGCACGGTGGTCTCGGGGCGCGACCGGCCCGAACTGGCCGACTCGGTAGGGCTGTTCGTCAACACCGTGGCGCTGCGCACCGCGGTCGATCCGGACCGCGGCTTCGCCGATCTGGTGGCGGCGGTGGCGGCGCACGCGCGGGACGTCCGGGCCCACGAGGAGTACCCCTTCGAGAGCCTCGTGGAGGCGATGGAGCTCGAACGGATCACGGGACGCAATCCGCTCTTCGACGTGCTGGTCGAGGCCGCCCTCTCCGGTACGAACCCGCTCGGCAGCGAGGAGGGGCCGGCGGCCGAGCACATCCGCCTGGACAGCGGCGCGGAAGGGTTCGACCTCGCTTTCAGTTTCAGCGAGCCCGGCGCGGGCCTTCCGATCGAGGTGGCGATCACCTACCGCGAGGACGTACTGGACGCGGAGACGGCGCACCGGCTCGCCGGCCAGCTGGACCATCTCCTGACCGCTCTGGCGGACGCCCCTTCGGCCCCCGTGGGTACGGCCCCCCTGCTGCCCGGTGAACAGCGCGCCGCGCTCCTCGCGGCCGGTACCGGGGAGAGCCCCGCCGCCGCGCGCACGGCGGGCACGCTTCTCGACCTCGTACTCGCGCAGGTGCGGCGCGCGCCCGAGAGCCGGGCCGTCGTCTGCGGCGACCGTGTCCTGACCTACCGCGAACTGGACCGCCGGGCCGATGTTCTGGCCGCGCGGATCGCGGCGGTGGCACCGACCGGCCCCGACCGGGTGGTCGCGGTCCTGTGCGAGCGCTCCGAGTGGATGCCGGTCGCGTTGCTCGCCGTCCTCAGGACCGGTTCGGCATTCCTTCCCCTCGATCCGCAGCAGTCGACGGCCCGGCTGGTGGGGGTGCTCCACGACAGCGGCGCCGTCGCCGCCGTGGCATCGGCCGGCCACACCCGGATCACGGCCGACGCGGGCCTGCCCACGGTGACCGTCGGCGACACGTCCGAGGCCGCTCCTGTCCGGGCCGAGCCACAGCCGCCGCGTCCCGCCGGGCCCGCCGACCTCGCCTACGTCGTCTACACCTCCGGCTCCACCGGAACGCCCAAGGGCGTCATGGTGGAGCACCGCGGGATTGTCAGCTCCGTCCGCTTCCGGATCGACCACTACGGCCTCGACGCCGGCGGGGCGGTGCTCCAGGTCGATCCGATCCATGCCGACGCGGGTATCGCCGACGTGTTCAGTGCGCTCGGTTCGGGCGCGCCCATGGTGGTGGTCACCCGGGATCAGCTGCTCACACCCGAGGAGGTGGCCGCGGTCGTGCGGCAGCACCCGATCCGCCATGTGCTGCTCGTGCCGAGTCTGTACCAGATGCTGCTCGACGAGGTCGGCCCGGCGTTCCGCGAGGTGCGGGAGATCGTGCTCGGCGGGGAGCGGGTCACGCGGGCGCTCGCCGCCCGCCATGCCGCACTCCTGCCCGGGGTGAGGCTGTTCAACGAGTACGGCCCGGCCGAGGACAGCGTGGTGACCACGGTGGAGCCGGTGGACACGGCCCGGCCGCCCGGCACGCCGGACACGCGGTCCCGGACGTCCTCCGGCGACGCCTCGATCGGGCGCCCGCTGCCGGGCAAGTGGGTGGACCTGCTCGACGAACGGGGCCAGTTGGTGCCGCTGGGCGCGCCGGGCGAACTGTGCGTCGGCGGAGCGGGCCTGGCCCGCGGCTACCTCGGCGACGCGGAGTTGACCGCCGCCCGCTTCGTGACCAGCCGGGTACGCCCGGGAGAGCGCATGTACCGCACCGGCGACCTGGCCCGCCGGCTGCCCGACGGACGCCTGGAATACCTGGGCCGGGCCGACGACCAGCTCAAGATCCGGGGCAACCGGGTCGAACCGAACGAGGTGGCCGTGGTCCTCGCCGAAGCCCCCGGGCTGCGCAACGCCGCGGTGCTCCCGGCGACCGGCGCCGACGGCGATCCACGCCTCGTCGCCTATGTGGTCGGGGAGGCGGATCCGGCGGCGCTCCGCCGGTACCTCGCGCGACGGCTGCCTCCCTACATGATGCCCGCCGCCTTCGTGCGCCTGCCCGCGCTCCCGGTGGCCGCGGGCGGCAAACTCGACCGCCGGGCGCTGCCCGCCCCCGAAGAGGCCCTGGCAGCCGCGGAACTCCCCGCCGACACCCGACCGTTCACCACGGCCGAGCAGCACGTCGCCGACGTGTGGACGCAGATCCTGGAGCGTCCCGTCACGGACCCGGACGCGAACCTCTTCGAGCTGGGCGGCCACAGTCTGACCGCCGCGCGCATCGCGCATGCCCTGCACGTCAAGGTGCACACCGTCTTCACCTTCCAGAGCGTGGCCACGCTCACCGCGGCCCTGGCCGACCGGTCGGCAGACGTGGCGGCGGAGCGGGACCCGGCCTCCGGGCCCGGCCCGCGCAGCGGACCTCTGCCGCTGTCCCGGGCGCAGCGCCGTGTCTGGCTGACCTCACGGTTGGCGGGCTCGGACACTTTCCTCATCTCCGACCTCGTACGGCTGGGACGCAGGATCGACGCCGACGCGCTGCGCAGCGCCCTCGAAGCCGTCGTCGAGCGCCAGGACATGCTGCGCGCCCAGGTCCTGCCCCGGGGGACCGAGGCGGAGCTCACGGTGCTGGACCGATTGCCGAACGGCGCACCGCTGGTCGTGGTGGATCTGCCCGGCGCGGACCCCTCGGGCCCGGAGGTCGCAGCCGCGCTGCACGACGCCCGCCGGGTCGGCTTCGACCTCACCAGGGCGCCGCTGTTCGAGTTGCGGCTGCTCGCGGGGCCCGTCGGCGGTGATCTGCTCACCGTCACCGCACACCACCTGATCTACGACGGCGCGAGCGTCGACGTGCTGCTGCGCGACCTCTTCACCGCGTACGAGCGGGCCGTCGCGGGCGAACCCCCGCACCTGCCCCGGCTCACCTACAGCTACCAGGAGTGGGTGCGCGAGGAACAGGAGTGGCTGGCCGGGCCCGAGGCCGAGCGGGAGGTGGAGTTCTGGCGGGAGCGGCTGCGCGGCGTCGTGGCAGGGCCCGACCCGGTGGACCCGGCCCGCCGCCGCAGCCGCCGGGGCCGGACCGGACTGGTCCACAGGTCCCTTCCCGCGGCGGTGCTCGGCGACGCCCCCGCGACCCCGTTCGCACAGGTCGTCACCGCTTTCGCCCGCACGGTGCACCAGCGCACCCGAGCCACCGACCTCGTCGTCGGCTTCGCCGCGGGGCTCCGGCACCGGCCCCAGGCCGACGCGCTGATCGGCTATCTGGTCAACGCGGTGCCCCTACGGGTCACGCTGGACGGCGCGGCGACCGGGAGGGAGCTGCTGACCCGGGTCCAGAGCGGCATCGTCGAGGCGTACGAGCACTCCCGGCTGCCCTTCGACGTGCTCGCGGAACGGCTGGGCCTGCGCGCGGCACGGGGCCGCAGCCTGTTGCTCGACCTGGGCGTGAGCTGGGAGAACGCCGGGCTGCGCCCCGAGAGCCAGGTGGTCGAGGACCTGCTGGTGAACGATCTGCCCGCCACCAGCGACCTCTGGCTGTACGCACGGGTCAGGGGCGACGCGCTCCATCTCGACCTCACCTACGACGACAACCTCCTCGACGAGGCCGAGGCCGCGAGCTACGTCGATCATGTCGCCGACGCCCTACGGAATGTGGCGACCGGTCGGATCACGCCGACCACCGGCCCGCCGGCTCCCGCCCCGTCCGCACCCGGCTCGGTTTGGGGCGACACACACTATGACTTCTGACACCGGCTCCGGCGCTGGGGATGGGGCGACCATGACTGAACTCGATCCGACACAGCGGCTGTGCGAACTGTTCGCCACGGCACTCGAATTGGACGACGTCACCGCGGACACCGACTTCTTCCTCGCCGGCGGACACAGCCTGTCCGCGCTGGCCCTCGCCGTGGCGGTGGAGGAGGCATTCGGCGTACGGGTCCGGGTGCGGGACGTCTTCGACGCCGCCTCGCCCGAACTCCTCGCGGCCCGGCTCGCCGGCCTCGCCCCCGGGACCACCGAACCCGCCGTCCCGCCCCAACGGCCCGCCGCCGCGCTGCCCGGCACCGAAGTCGCCGAAGCCACGCGCTGGCTGTGGCTCGAACGGCAGCGCGGGGACGTCGGCCTGATGGCCTACACGGTTCCCTGTCTGCTGGACGGCGAGGGTGCCGTGGACGTCGACCGGCTGACGGCCGCGCTGTCCGTCCTGGCCCGGCGTCACCCGGCGCTGCGGACCGTCTTCGTCGAGGCCCAGGGCGAACCGCGGGCGGTGGTCACCGACGGCATACCCCCGCTGGAGACAGTCGACCTGACCGGGGACGAGGCGGGTGACGCCGGGCTCGGCGCCCTGGTGGACGAGCGCCTCACCGTGCCGTTCGACCCGTCGACCGGCCCCCTCGCGCGGACCACCTTGTTCCTGCGCCCCGGCGGCCGGTGGTCGCTCCTGCTGCTCGCGGACCATCTGGTGTGCGACGGACGCAGTCTGGAGATCCTCGCCAGGCAACTCGTGGCGGCCTACGCGGATCCGGCGGCCGCCGAGCCGCCGACGGAACCGGCCGCTCACCGCTCGCCGGACCCAGCGGCCTCCCTCAACCACTGGCGCCGTGTGCTCCTGCCGCCGCCGGCCCCGCTTCCCCTTCCGGTGCGCGGCCCGCGCACGGAGCGGGCCGGCAGCACCACCGGCACAGCCGTACGGGAGATCGGCCCGGATGTGCTGCGACAACTGACACACCTGGGCAGGCGGCACCACGCGGGCCCGTTCGTCCCGCTGACCGCCGCCGTCTCGCGCACGCTGGCCGGGATCACGGGCAGCACGGACATCTGTCTGGGCACTCCGGTGGACCGCCGGGCCCGGCTCGGAGCGCACGAGGCGGTCGGCTTCCACATCGCGACCGTCCCGCTGCGGCTGGAGGTCCGCGAGGACATGTCGGCGGACGACCTCGTACATCAGGTCGCGCAGCGCACGGTGGACGCGGTGGACCACAGCGAGGTGGCCTTCGACACGCTCGTGGCGGCGCTCGCTCCCCCGCGCGCCCCCGGACGGATGCCGTTCTTCGATGTGTGGGTGGCCCTGTACCCGCACATCGAGACCGGCCCACGCCCGCCGGACGGCATCGCCCTGCGCGGCGGGCCGGTGCCCCTGCGCGTCGGCATGTTCGAGCTGTCCTTCCAGTTCGTGGAACACCCGGACGGAATGCGGCTGTTGCTCCAGTACGACACCGCGCGCTACGCCGCGGACACCGCGGAGCGGATGGTCCAGCGCCTAGCCGACGAGGTGGCTCGCCTCCTGCGGGACCCCGCGGAACCCGGGCCGGAGGCGGCGCCCGCGACACGGTCCTTCGGCGGCTTCCGGTTCGACGCCTGATCCGGTCCCTTTGCCCCTGCCCATGAGGAGTTGAACCATGACGACGTCCATCAGGCCCCAGACCGGGACGGAGCTGCGGCTGACCGCGGCCGAGGCCCGGCAGGTGTCCGAACTGACGCTGCGCCTGGCCGAGCAGTACCCGGCGGCCGACGACGAGCGCCTGCTCCAGGACCTGCCGTTGCTCACCGACGGACTGCCCGGCCGGGTCCGGCGGTTTCTGCGTACCTTCTCCCTCGACCAGGCCCACGGCTTCTGTGCGGTCAGCGGGCATCTCGTCGACGACGAGCGCATCGGACCCACGCCCGTGCACTGGAAGGACGAGACGCGTATCCACCACGAACTGCCCGAGGAGATCCTCGTCCTCCTCTACGGTGCGCTCCTCGGGGAACCGTTCGGCTGGGCCACCCAACAGGACGGGCACCTGGTCAACGACGTGTTCCCGATCCGCCAGTACGAGCGCGAACTGCTCGGCACGGGCAGCAAGACGCCGCTGACCCTGCACACGGAGGACGCCTTCCACCCCTACCGGGCCGACTACATCCTCCTGTCGGCGCTGCGCAACCCGGACGCCGTGCCCGTGACGGTCGCGGAGGCGGATTTCTCGGTGCTGCCCGACGACGTCCTCGACGTCCTGTTCCAGAGCCGGTTCCACATCATTCCCGACAAGTCACATCTGCCGGAGAACAACACGGTGCGCAGCGACGAGGACCGGCTGGTCTTCGAGAACATCGCGCGCCTCATCGAGGGCCTCGGCCCGGTGCCGATGCTGACCGGCTCCCGGTCGCATCCGCTGCTGTGCTTCGACGCGACGCACATGTCGGCGCCGCGGGAGGACCCCGAGGCCGTACGGGCCTTCGCGGCGGCGTCGGAGCTGCTCGATGCCGGCCTGACCGACTGCGCTCTGGAGGCGGGCAGTTGTGTCGTCATGAACAACCACCGGGTGGTGCACAGCCGTAGTGCCTTCGAGGCGCGCTACGACGGCACGGACCGCTGGCTCAAGCGGGTCAACGTCACCCACGACCTCCGCAAGTCCCGTGCCATGCGCCGGTCCGTCGGCTCCCGCCTGATCGGCTGACCCGGAGCCCCGCGCCGCCCGGCGTCGTACGGCCCCGGCCCTTGTGGGCCGGGGCCGTACGACGTGGCGCCGGGGTCAGTCCTCGGTGTCGGGCTTCGCCTCGCGGACCAGTCGGGAGACCTCTCGGACCGTGGGCGTGAGGAAGAAGTCGCCCAGGTCGATGCTCACGCCCAGCTGCTGCTCGATGGCGACGAGGACGGAGATCGCGAGCAGACTGTGCCCGCCCTCATCGAAGAAGTCACCGTCGGGACCGATCGGGCCGGAGGCGAGGACCTCCTCGAAGATGGCCCCGACCGTAGCCTCCACCTCTTCGCCGCCCGCCCCCGTCGGTGCCGGTGCGGACGGCGGTGCCGGGGCGGTGGCGGTCTCGGCGAGACGCACCAGGGCGCCCCGGTCGATCTTGCCGCTCACCATACGGGGCAGTTCGCCGATCAGCGCGATGGAGGTCGGCACCATCGCGGGCGGCAGTGCCGCACCGGCGCGCGCCCTGATCTCCTCCACCGTGGTGCCCGCGGCCTCCAGCCAGGCCGCCAGCGCCGGCGCACCGTCGGGGCCGCTCACCACCGCGACCACCGCCTGCCGGACCCCCGGCAACAGCCCCAGCACGCTCTCCACTTCACCGGGCTCCACCCGGTGGCCGCGGATCTTCACCTGGTCGTCGGCCCGCCCGGTGAACTCCAGCATGCCGTCGGGACGCCACCAGACGAGGTCCCCGGTGCGGTAGCTCCGTCCCCCGGGCGCCTCGGCGTCAGCCACGAAGGCCGCCGCCGTCAGCTCCGGCCGGTTTCGGTAGCCGTCCGCGAGGCCGTGTCCCGCCAGCCTGAGTTCTCCGACGAAGCCGATCGGCAGGAGGCGGCCGTCGGCGCCCGTCACGGTGGCGAAGGTGTTGCGGATGGGCCACCCGATCGGCAGGCCGGGCCCGGCATCCGTGTCGTGGTCGAACGCGGTGGCGCCCACCGAGCTCTCCGTCGGGCCGTACTCGTTGATCAGCCGGACGCCCGGCAGGAGTTCGTGATGGCGGCGCACCAGATCGTGTGTCGTGGCCTCGCCGGCGACGGTGACGGCGCGCAGTGCGGTCGCGGCACCCGCGAGGTCACCCACCAGGACCGCGTAGAGGCTCGGAACGGTCGTGAGATGCGTGATGCGGTGCTGTCGCGCCAACTCGGCCAGCTGACGCGGCAGCAACTGGTGCGTGTCCGCGAGGACGAGGCGCCCGCCGGCGGCCAGGCACGGGAACAGGTCGGCGACCGAGCTGTCGAAGGCCAGCGACGGCAGTTGGAGCAGCCTGGTGTCGAGGTCCAGCCCGTGGTTGCGCACCTTCCAGTGCACATAGCTCGCGATGGCACGATGGCGGATCTCGACGCCCTTGGGTCTGCCGGTCGAGCCCGAGGTGTACACCACGTACGCGAGGTCGTCCGGGAGCGGCCCGGGGCAGTCGGCCTCGGGCGCGATGGCGGGGCCGCCGACCGCGGCCTGGATGTCGATCACCGGGGCGGAGAGGCCGACGGGCAGCGCGGTGAGCTGGTCCGGCGCGGCGAGGACGGCTCCGCACTCGGCGTCGTCGAGGATCTCGGCCAGCCGCGAGGCCGGTGACCTGGGGTCGAGCGGGACATAGGCCGCGCCCGCCAGCAGGACGCCCGTGATCGCCGACACCGCGTGGACCGACTTGCCGGTGAGCACGCCCACCCGGTGCCCACGCCCGATGCCCGACGCGTGCAGCCGGCCCGCCACGGCCTGCGCGGCTTGCCAGAACTCGCGATACGTCAGGGTCTCGGCACCGGCGACGACGGCCGTACGGTCCTGGTGCGAGCGCACCGTCTCCTCGATCGGCGCCGTCAGCGTCGTGCTGATGGCATCCGGTGCGAAGCCGCGCCGGCCGAACGCGGTCGCCGCCGCCACATCGTCCGCTTCCGCCGACGCCAGTGCGGCGGCCGGGCTGTGCGGATCGGCGAATCCCGTCAGGACGCGGCACACCGACCGCAGCAGGACCGTCAGGAACCATGCCTCGGCCCGGTCCGGTCCGGCGTCGGCCACGAGTTCACGCACACCGTCCGCGCCGGACTCGGTCAGCGTCAGCCCGATGACATCCCGCTGAGCGGCGGGCCCGGCGCCCACCCGGGCCGAGCGGACCAGCACCGCGCCGGCGAGCGCCGTCTCCTCGTCGGCCACCACCGGCGCCGACCGCAGAGCCGAGTCGACGGACCGGACCAGATCGGCGACGGTGACCTGGGTGGTGAGCCCGATCCCGGACAGCACCGGCCCGGCCGGGCCGGACACGGCCACCACCGGCTCATCGGTGTGCTCCGCCGCACCGACGACCACCGCCGTCGCCGCGGTGAGGGCGACCAGTTCCTCCAGGGGGCGGCCGCCGGAGACCTTGGCCAGGCCGGCGGCCGCGGACTCGGTGAGCTCAAGCCGGGCGTGGGCCCGCGCGGACTGCGCGGAACCCGTGCGCCGGGGGCGGATCGTGGTGGCGGGCACAGCAGAGTCTGACGTCATGGGCACATTCCCTTGCTCGGGGACCGATGAAGAAAACTTCCCGTTGGCCCGCGGCGGTCTGCACAGCGCGTGAGTCGTCATCGGCTTCGAACATCGCGAAGGGCACGTGCGGGCGCACCCCTCGCCGGGGCGGGACGCGAACGGATCGCGTACCGCGGAGTCATGGCCGAGCCGGTACGCGGATCAACGCTGACACCACCGGGCGCCTATCCACTTGTCGGGTCACAGCGCCGGGCGGCCCACAACTCGCCCGCCCAGCGCTCCGCCCCAGGCCGTCGCCTCGCGTCAGCCGCGCTTCGCGATCATGTTGGCCATGCCTTGCTTGCCCTGCGCCTTCAGCGCCTTGAGGCGATCCTGACGCAGGCGGGCGTCGCTCCGCGAGGCGATCCACTCGTTCTCACGGAGCAGCTTGTGATAGCTGTCCAGGCGGCGCTGTTGCAGCATGCCGTCCTCGATGGCCTCGCGCACCGCACAACCGGGCTCCTCGACGTGCTCGCAGTCCCGGAACCGGCATTCCTCGGCGAGCTGCTCGATCTCCGAGAACGTCTGCTGCAACCCGTCGGACGCGTCGTACATGCCCACACCGCGAATTCCGGGGGTGTCGATCAGCACCCCGCCGCCCGGCAGGGGCATCAGTTCTCGCGTCGTCGTGGTGTGGCGGCCCTTGCCGTCGCTCCTGGTCTGCTGCACCTCCATCGCGGAGCGGCCCAGCAGGGCGTTGGCGATGGTGGACTTGCCCGCGCCCGACTGCCCGACCAGGACGCTCGTGCCCGCCAGCATGGCCGCGAGGATGTCCATACCGTCGTCGGTGGTAGCGCTGACGACCAGGACGTCCACCCCTGGCGCGGACTGCTCGACCGTCTCGCGGACGCTCTCCGCGTTCTCCGCGAGGTCGGACTTGGTGAGGATCAGCACCGGCTGCGCTCCGCTCTCCCACGCAAGGGCGAGGAACCGCTCGATCCGGCCGAGGTCCGGCTCGGTGTCCAGGGGTACGACGACGCCGATGGTGTCGATGTTGGAGGCGAGCACCTGGCCCTCGGAACGCTGGGAGGCGCTGGAGCGGACCATGGCCGTGCGACGCGGCAACAACGCCTGGACGTACGTGCCGGCGGCGCCGACCGAGACCGCGGCCCAGTCGCCCGTGCAGGGCATCTTCGTCGGGTCGGGGTCCGCGACCGGACCGGTGTCGGCGTGGACGACGGTCACCTCGGTGTCGCCGTCGGCGATCGCGACGTCGCAGCGGCCCCGGTCGACCCGAATGACCCGGCCGGGCACCCACGAGGCGTCGGCAACGGAGGCGAAGTGATCGTCGAGCTCAGGGGACCATCCGTAGGCCTCCAGCGGCCGCGGGTAGATCGAATCGGCCGATGTCGATGAGTGACGCAACGCGATGAGCCCTTCGGGAGGCGTTTCCGGCCGGCTGACGCAAGTCGGGTTGCACCGGCTGCTGGACATAGGAGGGAGGGGTGGCTGCTCTGCGGGGCGCAGCTGGGGCGATCTGAACGTCGCCCCGGCTCGGCTGCCTCCGGCGCACCGTGGATCGAATGCGCTTGACGCTACGACAGCACCGACCGGCCCGCAACACCTTTCCCGGGTAATCGGCTTGAACTTCCGATCATGCGAGCGACTTCCTGTCGGTGGAGATCATCCTCGGTTAGAGTCGGCACACACTCCCCCGCGCATCTGCCACGAGTTTCTGCTCGCCGGGGGCAATTACCCACGTCAGTACGGGCGCCCCCGCATCTGGTCGAGGGTCATCCGGCGCCCGGTCCACCGCACTTCACCCCACATCTGCGGGAACCGATCTCAGGGGGATTCTTTGAGTCCGGACGAGACCATCACTCATCTCATGGGAGCCACCGCCGTCATCCTGGCGGCCGCCCATGGAGCCGGCATGCTGGCACGCAAACTAGGACAACCTTCCATCGTCGGCCAGTTGATAGCCGGCATCGCCCTCGGTCCCAGCCTGCTGTCCCAACTCCCGCCCTCCGTGGGCAAGACACTGTTTCCGGCCGAGATCGCGCCGATGCTCACCGCGCTGGGCCAGGTCTCGCTCGTCCTGTTCCTGTACTTCGTCGGCTACGAACTGCACCTCGGTCTGCTGCGCGGCCGGTCCCGGTCCACTCTGACGATCGCGGTGGCGGCGTTCGCGGTGCCGATGCTGCTGGGCGCGGGCGCCGCGCTCCTCTTCCACGGGACGCTGGAGAAACTCGGCCTGCCGCACGACGCCTCGGCGCGCTCGGTCGTCTTCCTGGCCGTCTCCCTGTCGATCACGGCCGTGCCCGTCCTGATCGTCGTGGTGCGGGAGAACGGGCTGGCCGGCACCGTGCCCGGCGTCCTCGCCGTCTCGGCCGCCGGGCTGATCGACGTGGTGGGGTGGGCGGTCCTGCTCGGCACCATCATGGACAGCGGCAAGGGGGCGGCGATGTCCCTCCCGGTGCGGCTGGTCCTGCTGGCCGTGACCGTCGTGGTGATGGTCTGGCCGGCCCGCCTGCTGCTGCGCCGGCTCATGCGCTCCCCGGCCGTCTCGACCCGGTCCCGCCTCGCGGTGCTGATCGGCTTCGCGTTCGCCGCCGCCTGCGCCACCAGCGCGCTCGGTCTGCACGTGATCTTCGGTGCGCTGCTGGCCGGGGTGGTCACCCCGCGCGAGCCGGACGGCACCCTCAGCCCGGAGCTGGTGCGCTCGCTGGACAGCATCGGCTCGCTGCTGCTGCCGTTCTTCTTCGTGATCTCGGGGCGCAGTGTGTCCATCGGCGCTCTGGACGGCACCGCGCTGGCCGTCCTGGCGGGCGTCACCACGCTCGCTGTCGTCGCCAAGGTCGGCTCCGGCGCGCTGGCGGCCCGCTTGTCCAAGCTGGACACCGGGACGTCGATGACGATCGGTGTCCTGCTCAGTACCCGCGGGCTCACGGAACTGATCGCTCTCAACGCCGGTTTCGAGGCTGGGCTGCTGAGCGGTCCGCTGTACACCGTGCTGGTCCTGATGGCCATCGCCACCACGCTGCTCACTCAGCCGCTGCTGGTACTGGTCCAGCGCATCTGGAAGAAGGACCACCCCGCCGACGGCCCGAGCGGTACGCGGGCCGGTGCCGGCGAGCCTGTGACAGCCGGACACTTACTGCCGTGACCCACGGCGAAGGGCGGAGGGGCACAAGCCCCTCCGCCCTTCCTTCCCGGCTCACGCCTCGCGGCGTCCGCGAGATGGTGCTCGCCCACTCACCCGGGAGCCGCCCGGGTGAGTGGGCGCCGGTCTATCGCGCGACGGTCGCCGTGGTGCGGAACAGTGCCCGCAGTTCTTCTTCGAGGGCCTTGACCTGGTCCAGGCGCGGACGGCTCTTGGGGGTGAACAGGCCGTCCGCTTCCCAGCGTTGCGGGTCCAGGCTCACCGCGGACACGTTGAGCCAGCCCCGCGAACGGATCTCCTCAAGGCGCTCGGGCAGAGCGTCCTCAAGTGCGAGGTAGAAGATGACGTGGGCCAGCTCCTCGATCCGCTCCAGGCCCTCCCGCACACTCGTCAGCACGGTGCCGAAGGCGGGTATCCCGTCACCGGGCAGGTTCTGTACGAAGAGCCGGGCCAGGGTGGGCAGGTCGTCGTAGTAGTCGATGTAGTCGAAGGAGAACACCCCCCGATAACTCCGCGCCCACGCCTGGAAGAGACTCATCATCGTGCCCTGGGTCGCCACCGCATGCGCGCCCAGCGAACTGAGCGTCGTGCTCGCCGGCTCGTCCAGGAACGTCCTCCCGTAGAACTGCGGGTCGGAGAACGCCCATCCCACGTAGTAGTCCCAGATCGTCTTCAACGACATGATCACAGCGTTGTCATGGAAGACGTAGGAACCCTGGATGTTCATCGTCAGGCCCTCGGCCAACGAGAGGAACCACCGGTTCGCGTACCGGACGAAGCCCTCGTCGAAGGTCTCCGCCGCGTCCCGGCCGACCATCTCGGTCACGAAACTGTTGGCGTAGCCGATCAGGTTGGAACCCACGGAGTAGTACGGGTCCGCGAACACCGCCGCGTCACCCACACACGCCCACCGGTCGTGCGAGAAGACCTGTTGCGAGGAGTGGCTGTAGTTCTTGAGCACCCGGAAGTCCAGAACCTCCAGCTCGCGGATGGCCGGGTCAAAGGCCGGGACACGCTCGACGACGAAGTCGATCGCCTTCTCGATCCGGTTGAACTTGGTCACCGGATGCAGATCGTCCGACACCACGATCCCGACACTGGTGTGATCAGGGGCGAGCGGGATCGCCCACACCCAGCCGCCCTCGAACATGAAGTGGTTCGTCGAGTTCCACCGCGGCTCACTGATCCGCTCGTGCCAGTCGGTGTGCTCACCGGCCACCGCCTTGTCGGTGTCGAGCTTCCCCGCCAGGCGGAACCACACCGAGTTGTGCGGCCTGGGATACCGCTTGGTCAGATCGAGCTTGCGCTGCAACAACCGGTGGCGGCCCGACGCGTCCACCACCCACCGGCACGTGACGACGGTGGGTTCCGCACCGGCGTCATCGACCGGCTGATACGTCACGCGGTGCGCGGCGTCTCCCTCACCGAGCTCGATGTCGAGGACCTTGACGCCCTGCGTCAGTTCCGCCCCCGCGCCCATCGCCACCAACCGCAGATGCTCCTCCAGGGAACCGCGGTTGAGCTGATAGGACTTCGCCGGCAGAAAACGGTTCACACCGAACTCGGCCTCCTCCTGAAGACCCGAGCCACCACCGTAGAAGTAGCGCAGCCCCAGCTTCTCCAGCTGCTTCTCCTCCAGGTAGTCCCGCAGCCCGATCACTTCGGCGAAGTAGTACGCACCCACCTCGACCGACGACTCACCGACCTTGAACGCGGACAAGGGGATGGGTGATCGCTCCCGCTCGCAGACAAGGACGGAGAGGCCGGGCCGGGCGTCCTTGAGCTGCTTGGCCAGACAGAGGCCGGCCAGACCACCGCCCGCGATGACCACGTCGTAGTCGACACCCCTGAACACGGAATCAGTACCGGTCTGCCCGCTCACTTCGTACCCACCTTGTCATCGCGTCGGTTCTCGATCATTCGGGCGAGGCACCGGATGCTCCGGTCCGTATACGGGGCGGAGTTGTCCAGCCGCACTCCCAGCCGTGCCTCCACACCCGCCAGCAGATCCATCACGCTCAGCGAGTCCCCGCCGAGCTCGAAGAAGTCGTCGTCCAGACCGATCCGCAGCGGCGCGAACAGCTTCTGCCAGATCTTCAGAAGCTCCGCCTCCACTTCCGAGGCCGGCGCCGGGCCCGCACCGCCGTGACCGACGGAGGCCGCGTACAGAGCCGCGAGCGCCGTCTCGTCGACCTTGCCGTGACTCGTCAACGGCAAGGCATCGACGGGGATGAACGCCGACGGCACCATGTACTCAGGTAACCCCTCCCGTGCCGACTCGCGCAGCCGGTCGAGGTCGTGGACCGTGGGGCCCTGGAGGAACGCGAGGAGCAGCGGTGTCCCGGACTCCGTGCGGTGACGCAGGAGGTGGACGTGGTCGACCGCGGCATTCTGCGAGAGGACATCGGCCACGTGGCCCAGCTCGACGCGGCGGCCCCGGATCTTCACCTGGCCGTCCCTGCGTTCAATGAACTGGAGATCGCCGCCCGCACACACCCGGACGATGTCCCCGGTCCGGTAGACGCGCTTCCCGGCGGCCGCGGACGTCGTCGGGGTGAAGAACTTCTCCGCCGTCAGCTCCGGATTGCCCAGGTACCCGCGCGCCAGGCTCGCTCCGGCCAGGTGGAGCTCGCCGATCCCGCCCGGTTCCACCGGCGCGCCGTCCTCGTCCAGCACGAACGCCTCGACATTGTCGATCGGCCTGCCGATGAGCACGCTCGAATCAGTCGCCGAGAGCCGGTGCACGGTGGCGCAGACCGCGTTCTCGGACGGGCCGTACTCATTGAAGAGGTCCACATCCGGCAGTCGCAGGAAATGTTCCTGGGTCAGCTTCGCCGTGAACCACTCGCCCGCGATCGTGACGCTGCGCAGAGAAGGTGCCGTCCGCGCGTCCATTCCGCCCAGGAGTCGCTTGTACAGGGCCGGCGTGATGAGAAAGTGAGTGACGCCGCGATCTTTTATGAGGCCGGTCAGATAACGCCGGTCGGTAATGCGGTCCCGGCGCGGAAGAAGCAGCCGCACACCGGAGGTGAGAGCACAAAAGGTGTCCGCAATGGAGCTGTCGAACGATGGCCTCGGAATCGCCAGCGTGACATCCTCGGGACCGAATCCGTAATACGAATTCCGCCACGTCAGCGTATTGACGATCGCCCGGTGCTCAACGGCTATGCCCTTGGGCGTCCCGGTCGTGCCCGAGGTGTAGATCACGTACGCCAGGTCGGCAGGCGCCACCACCGGCTCGGGGTCGGTGTCCGGGGTGCCCAGGGAGGCGCTCATGACGTCCTGCACGAACAACTCGCCGTCGAAGAAGACGGCCCCCGCCGCCACCGAGGACTCGATCACCATGGCCCTCGGCGCCACGTCCTCCACGATCCGCTGCGTCACCCCGGGCGGATTGTCGGGGTCCAGCGGAACGTAGGCGCCGCCCGCCTTCAGCACGGCCAGCATGGCGACGATCACGTCCGGCGGATGCCGGACCAGGATCGCCACCCGGTCACCGGGGCGGATCCCCGCCGTGTCCCGCAGATGATGCGCCAGTCTATTGGCCCGGCGATTCAGCTCGCCATAGCTCCAGAATTCGCCTTCAAATTCCAGGGCGATATTCTCCGACAGCTTTTGGGCACATTCCTCGAAAAGGAAAGTCAGGGTCCTCGGATCGTCACAGTTCATCGACAAACGTCCCCCTGCGGGATTATCGCGAATTCTCGACTCCAGCAGCCTAGCCCTCACCGATCAGGTGATCAAGAGGGGCTTTCATCAGTTATGCGGCACCCCTGCGATCTGCCGGCCGACTCCGAAAATAAACCGGGCCGACGCGCCCTAAGGGCTGTCCCGTCATACCTGGCGGGCGCGCGACGACAGCTACGGCACCTCGCCGCGTTGTCGGAACGTCCACATACACCCAGTATGCGGACGCTCCTCCGCCGTGCGATGCACCGCATCTGACGCCGCGCGCTGATCCACCAGGTATGACGGGACAGCCCTTAGAACTCAAGAGCGCGGTGGAGTGCGCCGGTCGTCGCGGCTCGCTCCGTCTGCGGAAAGAAGTGGCCCCCTGGTATGGGTACGACCTCGAACGGGCCCGCACACAGAGTCCGCCAGATCGCCGCCTCCTCGGCCGTCACGACCGGGTCCTCGTCTCCGTACATCACCGTGACCGGCGTGGTGATGTGCGAGCGACGGGCCGGCGGCCGGTAGGCCGCCTGCGCGGTGAAGTCGGCCCGGAGCACGGGGAAGAGCCATTCACGGTACCCGGGGCGGCTGAGACCGGCGGTGTTCGCGCCGAGCTGCTTCCAGAGCAGTTCGATCTCGTGATCGCCGCTGGGCGGCTCCAGCGTCGTCGCCCCGGGAGCGACCGCCGCCATGACGACCAGCCGCTGTGGCGGCCGGCCGGCCAGGGTCAGCCGGTGCGTCAGTTCGTAGGCCAGGGCCGCACCGAAGCTGTGCCCGACCAGGACCAGCGGGACCGGGAGCGCCAGCACGTCCGGCAGCACCTCGTCGACCAGCTCGTCCACCGAACTCAACGGCGCCTCCCGCCCGCGCTCTTCCCGTCCGGGCCCGACATGGCCATACAGGTCGAGCCAGTCGGGGAGCAGCCGCCGCCACGGTGCGAAGCCGGTCGCTCCCCCGCCCGCACACGGAAAGCAGACCAGGGCGGAGCGGCCCGTATCACTCGGACTGTGCTGCGCGGTCGGACTCGTACTCGGCGGGTCGAAGCGGCGCAGAGGCGCGCTGCCGGGCCCGGCGTTGCTCTGCATGTACGCACCACCCAAGAGGATCGACGAGGAGCACAGCGGGACGGACCACTACTGCGGCCTACGACTTCGTCGGGTCGACGGCGGACCAGGTGCGCTCGCCCCGGTTGCGCAGGAGCTCGGCGGTGATGCCCCGTTCGGCGCTCAGCTGCGTGAGGACGGCGGCCTGCTGCACGGGCTCGGCTTCGGGGTCGTAGTCGGAGCCGGTGAGGTGCTTGAGCCAGGGTTCGAGGCCCATGGCATAGGCGTAGACGTGCCGGGCGTTGAGCTGCTGGGCCAGCTCGTCGGCCTGGGCGGCGTTGCTGCCCTTGAGCCGTCGCCCGGCGTTGTGCTCGCGGGAGAGCTTCCCTTCCAGCAGGGGCCCGTACAACCAGTTGAGGGGTGCTCCGACGCACTCAAGGCCGATGAACAGCGCGTCGAGCGGCGTCTCGGCGAGGCCGGGAATGTTGTTGTACAGCGCGGGCTCGAGCGGCGTGATGTCGGTGGCGAACAGGAGCCTGCGGCCGCCGGCCTGGACGAGGGGCACCACCTTGGTACGGATGTCGAGGTCGGCGTGCTCGCCGACGAAGGGAAGGGCAGTGACCTCGACACCGTCGGCCACGCGGTGGGTTTCGAGTTCGGCCAGCTCCTGGACGTTGGAGAAGCCGAGGGCCTGGAGCATGGTCTTGAGGCTGGGATCGGGCAGCGATCCGCCGGAGGCACGCGGGACGAGGATCGTGCCGATGCGGGTGCGGAGCTGGAGCAGCGTTTCGAGCGAGAAGTGGTCGGAGTGGAAGTGACTGATGACGACGGCGTCTATGTGCCGGGGAAGGTCTTCGAGCGTGTAGTGCTCGTACCCGTCGCCGGTGTAGCCGATGAGGGGGTCGAGGAGGACGGAGGTGGTGCCGGTCTCGATGAGCACGGACGCGTGGTTGAGGTACCGCATCCGGACGTCCCCGGCCGGGGGAGGCGTGTGTGGCGCCGGAGGCGCGTCGTGGAAGAGCGCGGTGAACGCCGGAAGGTCGCCGTCGGCCACTCCGAGGCGTTGCGCGAGGTGCGGGACGTCGACGGGCTCCAGGCGCGCCGCGAACAGCTCGTCCCACAGCGGTGAGTCGAAGGGCAGGTCGATGTCCAGGCGCTCGGGGCTCGGGAGAACGGGGCTGCTGTACACGAAGGGCTGGGGGCTCGGTACGGCGGTGAGCGAGATGCACTGACCGTGGCGCTCGTATGCCGGGGAGCTGTACATCAGCGATTCGAAGAAGCGGAAGCTGGGCCGGTGGGCGGTGTCGTAGACGAGCTCGACCCGGCCCCGGAGCGAGTCGGGGACCAAGGGGTAGAGGGGTTCCATCGGCCCGCCGAGTGCCTTCTCCTGGAGCAGGGCACGGAGTTCATCGATGTCGTCGGCGAGTTGGAGTCTGGCCTGGCCTGCCTTCGCCATGGACTCGCGCGCCGCCTGAACGTCGTCGTGGGTGGCGCTTTGGGGGTCGAGGAAGGGGGCGCCGTAGCGGTGGGGATCCGAGGTGACCGACTCGTGGATATGAGGCGCCTTCAAGTAGCTGTCCACGATGGGCAGCAGGCGGTCCCTCAGATTGAGGGCACCCGTGTGGGGCGCCAGGAGATAGGGCCACGCGTACCAGCGGTGCAGCAGAGGCTGAGCGACCACGGACGGGCGAAGGTAGAGCTTCTGGTGTGCCGGCACGGTACTTCCCTCACTGTCGATGATGTCGGTGGGTGGGGGTGGTTCGCGGCTGCATCATGCGCACATGCGTCAATGAGAGGGCTCGTGGTGTCCGGCCAGGTCCCGGAGGAGACGTAGGTATCGGCGGGGAATCGGAGGTCGTGCCACCGGGATCGGGGCGGGTCATGCCACACGTACCGTGGCCGGACAGGTTCGAGTCGGTCCCTTTGCCTCGCGGATTCATTCATGTGTACCACAGGGCGGCAGTGATGAATCCGGCGTTTTGGCAGGCCAGTTGGCTGCCGATCATGTTGCTGATGCATCTTTAGCTTTGATCCCCCGGGCGGTTCAAGACGAATGCAAAGTGACATGGATTACATGGAGCCGGTCCGCGTCTTCGTGCTTCACTGACCGTGAATCCACGGCAGGACGATCGGTCGAGGTGGGGGCGAACCGTGAAGGAGCGCCTGGTGTCGATCCGCGGTGTCTTCGTGTGTGCGCCCGCACGCAGAGATGGACCCCGGCCCGGCACCCTTGGCCGGTTCACACGGAAGAACACGGTGGCGGGGCATTTCCTGCCACCACTGCCCTCCTCGCGCTTTCCCGCGATTACCGCTCAGTAGCGTGACGTTGACATCTCAAGAGACGCCCCGCAGCAACCGGCTCGCACTCGTCCGATCGCGCCGGGCACACCGCGAATTCAGCCAACACCACAGCAGTTGGCCCTACTTGGAATCCGCTCTCCCTGACTTGGCTCAATTCAGCGAGTATGGGCAGGGAATCGCCTTGCGGAATACGGAGTCCCGGGGGGGGAATTGCCGGGAGAGGCGGGCCGCCTCAGCCGAAGGTCTCGGCCTCGTCCTGGCCCCGGCCCTGGTCCTGGTTCCCGGCCCGGCGTCCGACCGCCGCCGCGGCCGCCCACTGACGCACTTCGACGACGGCCTCCACACCTGGGGCACCGGTCTCGCGCACCGCACGCCGGGGCCTGTGGACACGCTGGTCTCGCTCCGGCCGGACCACGGGCTCGCGCTGTTCGCCGTCCGCGGCGAGGCGGTCGACCACCCGGTACGCACAGCGCGGCGAGAGCGTCGAGATCACGGGACGGGACGAACCCGGTGGCCGCCCGCACAAGCCCCTGAGTGGCGGACTCACCGCCGTCGGCCGACCGGAGATCTTCTTACGGATCCGTGACATGCGGCCTGTCCGGTGCCTCGCCGGGGTCGGGGCGGCATAGCTTCGGGGGCATGCGCGTACTTGTGACTGGAGGAGCGGGCTTCATCGGCTCGCACATCGTCGCCGAGCTGGTCGAGGGCGGGCACGACCCGGTGGTCTTCGACCTGGCCGAGGACAGCCGGGACGTACGGGACCCGGCGGCGGTGCGGGAGGCCCTGGCCGGGGTCGGCGCGGTCTGTCACCAGGCGGCCAAGGTGGGCCTGGGCAAGGACTTCGGGGACGCACCCGGCTATGTGTCGGCCAATGATCTCGGTACGGCGGTCCTGCTGGCCGGGATGACGGAGGCGGGGGTGTCGCGGCTGCTGCTCGCCGGGTCGATGGTCGTCTACGGCGAGGGGCGGTACGAGTGTGCCGCACACGGCGTGATCCGGCCCGGCCCGCGTGCCGAGACCGATCTGAAGGCCGGCCGGTTCGAGCCGCGCTGCCCGGACTGCGGCGCCGACCTGGCACCGGGTCTGGTCGCGGAGGACGCTCCGATGGACCCCCGGAACGTCTACGCCACCACCAAGCTCGCTCAAGAGCACCTCGCGGCCTCGTGGGCCCGCGCGACCGGCGGACGCGTGATCTCGCTGCGCTACCACAACGTCTACGGTCCGGGGATGCCGCGCGACACGCCATACGCGGGAGTGGCCGCCCTGTTCCGGTCCGCGCTCGCCCGGGGCGACGCGCCGCGCGTCTTCGAGGACGGGGGACAGCGGCGGGACTTCGTCCACGTACGGGACGTGGCGTCGGCCAACGCGGTGGCGCTGGACGCCCTGGCGGACGGGCCGGGCTTCAGGGCGTACAACGTCGGCAGTGGCGATCCGAGGACCGTCGGTGACATGGCCGAGGCACTCGCCGCCGCGTGCGGGGGCCCGGCCCCGGTCGTCACCGGCGAGTACCGGCTGGGCGACGTCCGGCACATCACCGCCGACTCGGCGCGGCTCCGCCGCGAGCTGGGCTGGCGTCCGGCGGTGCCGTTCGCCACCGGGATGGCCGAGCTCGCGGCCGGCGCCGCAGGCCCGGCTTTGCAGGAGGCCGGGCTCGCCCCGCATCCGTAGAACTCCGCCTGGCGGGGGATCTGCCCTGAAGGGCTGTCCCGTCATACCCGGCGGGACAGCCCTCAGCCCGCCGGTGCGGGCAGGGTCAGTTCGAAGCGGCAGCCGCCGGAGACATTGCGGACGTCGGCTCGGCCCGCGTGGGCCTCGACGATGCCCCGGACGATCGCCAGGCCGAGGCCGGCCCCCGAGGGAGGCGTGCGGGCCGCGGTGCCACGCCAGCCGGTGTCGAATACGCGCGGGAGGTCTTCCTCCGGGATGCCTCCGCAGGCGTCGGTGACCGAGAGCACCACGGAGTCCGCGCGCCGTTCGGCGGCGATCGCGACCGTGCCGTCGGCAGGGGTGTGGCGGATGGCGTTCACGAGGAGGTTGGAGAGCACTCGGGTCATCTCCTTGCCGTCCACCTCCACCGGGAGCGCTGCGACGTTCTCGCCCGCCAGGCGCACACCGTGTTCCCGGGCGAGGGCGTCGGCGCCGGCCAGGGCGTCTCCCACCAGGTCGTGGAGGGACATCCGGGCGGGGCTGAGGGACAGCGCGCCCGCGTGGATGCGGGAGAGCTCGAAGAGGTCGCCGACCATGGAGTTGAGGCGGTCGACCTCGGTGCACATCTGGCGGTGGTAGCGGGCGGGGTCGGCCACCACGCCGTCCTCCAGCGCCTCCGACATGGCACGCAGCCCGGCCAGGGGGGTACGCAGATCGTGCGAGATCCAGGCCACGAGCTCGCGCCGGGAGGTCTCCAGGGCCCGCTCGCGTCCGCGGGAGGCGGCCAGCCGTTCGCTGGTGAGGGCCAGCTCACTGCTCAGGGCTGCGAATTCGGCGGGAGCGGGAACGAGCGGTGCCGTGAAGGTGCCCCGCTCGCCGAAGCTGCGAGCCGCACCCACGAGTTCCCGGCATCGCCGTACGATCTGGCGGCCCAGGAGCAGCGCGGTGGCGAGCGACACGGCGGCCGCCATCGCGACGACCATGGTCACGACAGCCAGGTCGTGGGAGGACAGGAACATCGCCCACGCCACCGCGAGCGTCCCGGCGAGCATCGCGGACACGGCGACGGCAGCGACGACGGCGAGGGACACCGCGACACTCCGGCGGCGCAGGATCCGCAGCGCCAGGGCTCCCAGCAGGCCGGCGGCGCCCGCGCCGAGGAAGGCGTACAGGGCGATCAGCAGCAGGTCACGCACGGTCGGCCGCCGTCCGGGCGGCCGGTGCGGCCGCCGTGTCCGGGCCCGCCTCGAAGCGGTAGCCGAC
Source organism: Streptomyces sp. x-80 (assembly GCF_046549095.1). Classification (NCBI taxonomy): domain Bacteria; kingdom Bacillati; phylum Actinomycetota; class Actinomycetes; order Kitasatosporales; family Streptomycetaceae; genus Streptomyces; species Streptomyces sp. x-80. Next base: position 16,070 of record NZ_JAJPWM010000033.1, on the reverse strand, counting down.
ACCCCAGACGGTCCGGACCAGCCGCGGGCTCGCCGGATCGTCCTCGACCTTGCTGCGGAGCCGGCGGACGTGGACGGTCACGGTGGACAGGTCTCCGAAGTCCCAGCCCCAGACCTCGCGCATCAGCCGCTCCCGGTCACAGACCTGCCCCGGGTGCCGCAGGAAGTAGGCGAGGAGATCGAACTCCCTCAGGGTGAGGGCAAGCTCGTTGCCGTTCTTGCTGGCCCGGCGGGCCGCCGGGTCCAACGACAGACCCGCCGCGGCGAGGCGTTGCCCACCGGCCGGAGCGGCGGCCGTCGCGCGGCGCAGGACCGACCGCACCCGCAGGACGAGCTCTCGCGGGCTGAAGGGCTTGGTCACGTAGTCGTCCGCGCCCACCTCCAGGCCCAGGATCCGGTCGTCCTCGTCGCCGCGCGCGGTGAGCATGATGACCGGGACAGGCCGGGTGCCGTTCTCCCGTTCGCGCACCCGACGGCAGACCTCCAGCCCGTCCATACCCGGCAGCATCAGGTCGAGCACCATGAGGTCGGGCCGGAGCTCCTCGGCGGCGCGCAGCGCGGCGGGGCCGTCGGCCGCCAGCCGCACGGCGAAACCGGCCCGCTCCAGGTACCCGGCCACGACCTCCGAGACGGTCGGATCGTCGTCCACGACCAGAACGTTGCCCAGGGCACCGGCCTCATCGGTGCCGCCGGCGCGGTGCCCCTCGTACGCACTCTCCGCATAGCTCACTGCCATGGCCCCAGGTTGTCACCCGTCCGGCCCCGGCCGCAGCGGACGTACCCCTCGTCCAGGATGGTGTCCGCGTTTCGTAAGGTCTGGAAGCGCCCTTTCCCGGTTTCTGATTCCTACGGTGTGGAGGGTGACTTCATCTGCTTGCGCACCGCCTCGCGCGGACCTCGTACTGCCGTGCCTCGACGAGGCCGAAGCGCTCCCCTGGGTGTTGGCGCGGGTGCCCTCCGGGTGGCGGGCCGTCGTCGTCGACAACGGGTCGGCCGACGGCTCCGCGGACATCGCCCGCGGCCTCGGTGCGACCGTCGTGCACGAGAGCCGGCGTGGTTTCGGTGCGGCCTGCCACGCCGGGCTGCTCGCGGCGCGCGCCGACCTGGTCTGCTTCTGTGACTGCGACGCCTCCATGGACCCCGGGCTGCTCGCCCCCATGGCCGCACGGGTGGCATCGGGCGAGGCCGATCTGCTGCTGGGGCGGCGGCGCCCGCAGGGACGGGGTGCCTGGCCCGCGCACGCCCGCGCCGGAAACTTCGCCCTCGCCCGGATACTGCGCCACCGCACCGGACTGCGGCTGCACGACCTCGGACCGATGCGGGTGGCGCGCCGAGAGGCCCTGCTCGGCCTGGGACTGACCGACCGGCGCAGCGGCTACCCGCTCCAGATGGTCGTCAGGGCGGCCGACGCGGGCTGGCACGTCGCCGAGACGGACGTCCCGTACCTGCCCCGCTCGGGGAAGTCCAAGGTCACCGGGACCTGGCGGGGCACCTGGCACGCCGTACGCGACATGCGCCGGGTACTGGCGGAGCCGCCGGGCACCCGGTCCGCCGCGGAGGGGGAGGTCTCCGGCCCGGGGCACTCAACCCCACCCTCGGCTGCACGGTCCGTCGCGGACAGGGAGGGCTCGGTATGAGCACCCTTCTCGTCATCGCCAAGGCGCCCGTCGCGGGCCGGGTCAAGACGCGTCTCACCCCGCACTTCACCTCGGAGCAGGCCGCCGATCTGGCACGCGCCGCGCTCCAGGACACGCTCACGGCCGTGCTCGCCACCCCGGCCGGGCGCCGTGTACTGGTCCTGGACGGGCGACCGGGGCCCTGGGTGCCCGAGGGCATCGAGGTCGTTCCGCAGTGCGCGGGCGGGCTCGACGCCCGGCTGTCCGCGGCCTTCTCCCGCGTCGACGGACCGGCCCTGCTCATCGGCATGGACACTCCGCAGGTCACCCCCGGTCTCCTCGCCCAGGGCCTCGACTTCGGCGAGACCGACGCCTGGTTCGGCCCGGCCGACGACGGTGGGTTCTGGGCGCTCGGCCTGGCCGAGCCCGATCCGGCGCTGGTCCTCGGCGTCCCCATGTCCGTTCCGCACACGGGGCGGGAGCAACGCCGGCGGCTGACCGAATCCGGACGCGCGGTACGGGACCTGCCCGAGCTGTGCGACGTGGACACCGCGGCCGACGCGGCACAGGTCGCGGCCGCTGTACCCGGCACTCGCTTCGCCGCCCTCCACGGCGCGTTGTGCGCGGTGACGCGATGACCACCCAGCTGACCGAGCCCGCCGTCGCCTGGCGGGCCAACCCGTACGCCGAGGCGCTCCGCGTCGGCCAGGGCCCGCTCTACCTGCGCCGCGGCGACGGCTGGCTGCTGCCCCTGGAGGTCGAGCGATGGTGCGCCGAACCCGACACGGCCGATGCCACCGTCCTCGACCGCTGTACGGGGCCCGTCCTGGACATCGGCTGCGGACCGGGCCGCCTCGTCGCGGCCCTCGCCGCACGCGGGCACCGTGCCCTGGGTGTGGACGTCACCCCCGAGGCGGTGGCCCGCACGGTGCGCGCCGGCGGCAGCGCACTGTGCCGGTCGGTCTTCGATCCGTTGCCCCGTGAGGGCCGCTGGGGCACCGTGCTGCTCATCGACGGCAACATCGGCATCGGTGGCGACCCGGCCGCCCTGCTGCGCCGCGCCGCCCGGCTGGCCTCACCGGTCGGCTCCCTGCTGGTCGAGGTGGCCACCGCGGACGTCGACGAACGCGTCGAGGTCCACATCGACGACGGCCGCGGCGGCCGTGGAGCGCCCTTCCGGTGGGCCCGGCTCGGCACCCGGGCGCTCTGCGCCGAAGCCACGGGAGCCGGCTGGACCCCGTCCCTCACCTGGCAGGCCGCGGGCCGCAGCTTCGTGGACCTGCGACGCTGACCGGACCACGCGGACCACGCGGCGGGGGCTGATGCCGGACACGCATCAGCCCCCTCGTGCGTCAGTCCCTCGTGCGTCACCCCCGGCCCGGCCGCCTCCGGGCCGCCCGTCGCACGCACGCGCGCACTCCGACGTACCCGGCCGTGATCACCACGACGGCCGCCATCGCCACCAGCCAGTTCCGCGGGTAGTCCAGCGGCAGCACCGTCGCGTTGGCCACGCCTCCGGGGCGCAGGAGCGGCGGCAGGGCGATCACCGTCAGCGAGCCCGCGACGATCAGCGCGGCTCGCGGAACGCCGTGCAGGCGCACACCGGCCGCCGCGGCGAGTGCGGCGATCGCGATCACCAGCGGTGCGAGCAGCCCGTCGTGTACGAGGACCCCACCCGCGAGCCACAGGACGACCCGCCACGGCTCGGGTTGCTCCACCAGCAGGGAACCCCCGAAGGCCATCAGGACGATCCCGCAGCCGCCCACCACGTACCGGTGGGTCATCACGCCACCTCCAGTCGGCCGACCCACTTGGTCTGGAGCACTCCGGGCCGGTTCGGGGCCATGATCCGCGCCGGGTAGCCGTGGTCCAGGGACAGCACCTCGCCGTTCAGGCCCAGCGCCAGGAGGGTGAGCGGGTCCTGGGCGTACCGGCGGCCCATCTCCATCACCCGGTACGCGCCCGCCGCCTCCAGTGACACCACCCGGCACCGTGCGTCCGGGCCACCGCCCGCCCGGTCGAGCAGGTCGCGCACCCGTACCCCCGTCCACCGGGCGGACTTGCTCCAGCCCTCCACACACGCGAGCGGCAAGGCCACCTCGTGCTGGGGCATCGCGCGCAGCTCCTCCAGCGTGAGGCTGTACGGGCGGGGCCCGGCGACGGTCAGGCGCCAGTCGGTCAGCGACGCCCCGGTGACGCGTGCCGCGGCGGCCGTGCGGTTGACCGGCAGCCCCTGTGGTCCGTGGGCCGGGCTGCGCGGAGCGAACAGCTCCAGCGGACCGAGTGCGGTGACGGACTGGCCGACGGTCGTCAGCGTGGCGGCGCCCGCCCCTGCCACGACGGCCGCCAGCAGCCGGCGGCGGTCCGGCCCGTCGGCTGCGGGAAGGGCAAGGGTGCCGGGTGAGCGACGGGTGAAGTGGTCGCGGATCCGGGGCCATTGAACGGCGACGTGGAGCAGCAGCGCTCCCAGCAGGAGCCAGGCGACGGCGTAGTGCACAGGCACGAACGAGAACGGCCAGGGGTACCACTGGAAGGTGTTCAGCAGCCCGGTGAACAGCTCGAAGATCCCGGCGGCGACGAGTACCGCCACCGAGAGGCGTTCCAGGGCGTGCCGGACCGACCGGACCGGCGGCCACGCGAAGAGCCGTGGGTAGACCGCCCACAACTTGGCCAGCAGCAGCGGGATCGCGGCGATGCCCGCGGCCACGTGCAGCCCCTGGGTGAGCCGATAGCCCCAGTACGGACGGCTCGGCAGCCGGTCGGCAAGCCAGGTGGGCGGGTGCTGGAGGTAGTGGCTGAGTACGCCGGTCACACAGCAGACGGCGATGGCGAGCCCGAGCAGGCGGCCGATCGCGGTCGCGGTACGGGCATCGTGCAGACGCGCCGTGAAGGTGACCGGCGGTCCGGGGAGTGGAGTGATGCGCATGAGCCCATGACACCCCCGGCAGGGCCCGCACGGGTGGCCGGAACACCTTACGAAACACGGACGTGCGGGGCGCCTCACCACACTTCCACGACCGTTCCTGGAACGCTGCAGACGTGAACCCGCGCACCGCCCTCACCGCCACGGTCCTCGCCGCCCTCACCGCCGTCCTCGTGCTCACCGTCCGGTACGACGGCTACTTCACCGATCCCGCCGGGCTGTTCTGGTGGTACGCGGCGTGCTGGGTGCTGTTCGCCGGCGCGCTGCTCGCGCTGCGCCGGGTCCCGGCCTCCCATGTCGTGCCCCTGCTCGTGGCCGGGGCGGTCGCCGTGACGGTGACCGGGCTGGTCGCGCCGCCCCGGACCAGCACGGACTCGTACCGATACGCCTGGGACGGCCGCGTGCAGTCGGCCGGCATCTCCCCCTACGACCATGCTCCGCAGGACCCGGAGCTGGTCCGGCTGCGCGACCCGTGGCTCTTTCCGACAGGCGCGGCCTGCACCGTCCCGGACCGTGCCCGCGTTCCCCATGCCGGGCCGGCACCGCACTGCACGCTCCTCAACCGGCCTACCGTGCACACCATCTACCCGCCCGTCGCCGAGGCGTACTTCCTCGCTGTCGACAGGCTCTCCCCGGAGGGAGCGCGGCACAAGCCGCTCCAGACCGGCGCCGGCCTGATCTCTCTGGGTGTGACCGGTGCGGTGCTGCTGATCCTGCGCCGCCGGGGCACGGACCCGCGCCGGGCCGCGTACTGGGCGTGGTGCCCCGTCGTACCGATCGAGGCGGTGAACAACGCGCACGTGGACGTCCTCGGCGCGCTGCTGGCCGTGATCGGCCTCGGACTCGTCGCCGTCCTTCCGGGCCGCCGGTCGGCCGGCGGACTGGTCCTCGGCGCCGCCATCGCCGCCAAACTCATGCCCGCCGTCGTCATGCCGGGTGCGCTGTCCGGAGTCCGTCGCGTCCGCGACGGGGCCGCCGTGCTGCTGCCCGCCGCCGCGTTCACCGCGTTCGCCTACCTGCCGTACGCCCTCCTCTCGCACGGCTCCGTCTTCGGCTACCTCGGCGGATACGTGGCGGAGGAAGGCTACGACGACCCCGCTGCCGGACCCCGGTACGCGCTGCTCCGGACGGTCCTCCCCGACAGCTGGGCACTGCCGGTACTCGTCGTCGTCATGGCGGGCGTGTCCCTGTACGTGATGTGGCGCGGCAGCCCGCACCGCCCGTGGAGCGGCGCACTCCTGGTCACCGGCTGGGCGTTCGCCCTCCTCACGCCCGGCTACTCCTGGTACGCCCTTCTCCTGGTGGCCCTCGTGGCGCTGGACGGACGCTGGGAATGGCTGGGCCTCGCCCTCGCGGGCCCAGCCGTCTACGTCCTCGGCCGGGCGTTCGACAGCCGGGAGACGATGGCCGCGATCGCGTACGGTCTCGCGGCTCTCCTCGTCCTCGCGGCCACCGCTGTGCGCCGGCGTCGCGGAACCGGCACGCGTCGGCCCGAGGACTTCTCGATCCAGACATCAGGGCCCGGGGCACCCCCCTCGCCCCCGGCTGTGAGCCGCCCGGCGTAGTGCCGCCGGCGTTCGGCAGGCGCGGCGCACGCATACGGGGAAGGCAGTCCCGCGGTGGAGCGAGCGCAGCAGGGGTGCCCTCGGCCGTGGTGATCCAGTGGCCGAGGAGCTGAGTCCTCCGTGAGCGTGGGGCCGCCGACGGTCACCCGGCCGCGCGTCCGGCTTGCCGGTGGAGTCCATCGGGCGCGCCTGCGAGCGGTCCGGGGCCTCCTCGGCGCGCTCCGGGCCCACCCCGGGCGACGAGTTCGTCGCCGATCATGCCCACGGTCGTGTTCCCGCCCCGCGGGAAGGCCGGGCCTGCGCACGTACGCTTCTCGGTGCGGCCCGGCCGCTCGCCGAGCCGCTCCCTGATCCGCTGGGCCGGGCCTTCGTCGTACGTCATGGAACCCTCTCGGCCGCACGCCCCGACGGCGCGCCGTGCGGGAGAGGACGTCGGCCGGCCGTCACCTGATCGCCGTGATGCGGGCGTCTTCGGCATCGAGGGCCAGGACGCCGCCGAGTCCGCCGTTGTGGCGTGCGGCGAGTCCGGGGCCCACCGTGCGGGAGCGTGGGGAACGGCCCTCTCGTCGCGGGGGCATCGGCATCGGCGGCGCCCTTTTTACCGAGGGTGGACCATCGGCGAGCGCTGTCATTTCGTGGCGTTGCGGGCCCGCCGCCGGTCTCGTGCCGCACGTCGTCGAGGCCCCGACGCATGCCACCTGCGGGCGAGGAGGGTCGCTGCCGACGCGACGAGGAGGGCGGCTGTGATCAGCAGCCAGCGCCCCAGGAACCGGTCGGCCGGGAGCCCCGTGACCGCGGTGTAGTGGCCCACCTGACGCAGGACCAGCGGCCACCAGACCAGCAGCAGAAGTCCCGAGACGAAGAGCGGAACACGGACGTAGTTGACGCTCGGCCTCGGCTGCGCCTCCCCCACGCCGCCTTCCCTCCGCCCGAACAGGCGCTGCGCGGCCCTGTCGGTCACCGCGTACAAGGGGAGCAGCACGAGGTCGTGGAGGAGCGCCGCTCCGACGAACCACAGAGCCACGCCCAGGGTGTCTCCCTTGAGCAGTCGCACGCCGGCGTAGGCGGCGAGGGCGAAGGAGGCGAGTACGAGGAGCAGGTGGAGCGGGGAGGCTCCGTAGCGGCGGCGGAAGACGGTCCTGCTGCTCATGCCGGCTCTCCGAAGATGACGCGGGTGACCCATTTGGTGTTGTGGACCCCGGGAGCTCCGGGGACGATCACGCGGGCGGGGTAGCCGTGGTCGCGCGAGAGGACTGCCCCGTTGACACGTACGGCCAGGAGTGAGCGAGGGTCGCGTACCTGGTTGTCCCTCAGGACGACGGAGCTGAACGCCCCTCCCCGCTGTACCGATTCCACCAGGGCGTGCGGGGTGTCCGTGCCCAGTCCGACCAGTGCGGCCAAGTCGGTGAGCCGTACGCCGCCCCACAGCTGGTCGGGGGTCGACCAGCCTTCCACGCACGCGATGGGCAGGGCCGCTTCGTGCTGCCGCATGGCCAGCAGCTGATCCCTGGTGAGGACCACTTGACGGTCTGCGCCCCGTACGGTCAGCCGCCAGGCGGGGCCGATGTCGCTGGGCCGGATCCCGACGGATGCCGCGGCCTTGTTGATCTGGAAGCCGTTGGGTCCTGAGCCGGGATCCTTGCCGTGCGGGGCGAGCAGCGCGGTCCGGCGCCACCAGCCGCCCACGCTCTGTCCGGCCGTCACCGCGAAGAGCGCGAAGGCCCCCAGTCCGACCATGCCCAGGGCGCCCCGGCGTGAGATGGTCGGGGGCGCCGGCCGAGGCGAGACCAGTCCGGCCGCCTCCTCCGTACCGGCCTCCGGCTGCGCGCTCCCGTACCTCACCGCACGGAGGGCTCGCGGCAGCCGGAAAGCCACGTGCACGACGAAGGCGCCGATGAACACCCATGCCCCGTAGAAGTGCAGGACGTAGAAGGAGCCCGGGAAGATGTAGTGCAGCTGCACGTTGAGGATGCCGGTGACGAACTCGAAGCCGGCGCCGCCCACCAGCAGGAGCAGGGACAGGCGCTCGACGCCGTGGCTGACCGACCGCACGGGCGGCCACGCGAACAGCTTGGGGATGACCGACCACAGCTTCGCCAGCAGCACCGGCACGAGGACGACTCCCAGCACCACATGCACGCCCTGGCTCACCCGGTAGAGCCAGTACGGCGAGGTCGGCCAGGAGAACAGATAGAAGCCGAACCACCCCTTGTCGGGCGTCTGGTCGTTGACCGGCGCCAGGTCCGGGTTGTACGCCGCGTACGACAGCAGGCCCGTCACGAACAACAGCGTGACTCCGACCAGCAGGACGAGTCCGAGCACGGCGGTCAGCCACGGCCCCCGCAGCGGGCTGCGCCAGAACTCCGGACGCGCCGGTCCCGGCGGGGGCCCCGATGCGACGGCGGAATCCACGGCAGCCAGCAGGCGGGTCAGCGGACCCGGCCGCTTCGGCGGCTTCGAAGGCGGTCGGGATGTGCGCTCGGGCTGATTCCGCTTGCCGTCGCTCGCCTCCATCGGGACACCTCCGCGCACTCGCCGGTCGTCCGGGAAAACATCCCGCACCGGAGGCCGGCCCAGGCCCGTGACACGCCCACCCGAGGCCATCCGGTGGCCGACGCGTACGTCGTCGGACCACCGGATCTGCCGTCACCGTCGCCCGGCTCTCGCCGCCGGCGCCGGCCGTCGTGTTCTTCATCCCGCCCGTCGCCCGGATCCTCGCGATCCGGTGTCCAATTCATCCGAAGCGTCCACGCGCCAGAGGAAACTCCCGCTGCTCACCAGCGTTTCTCGCCCGCGAAATACTCTGCGATCACCGAGACAGGAACCGCCGGACTGCGCGAGGACTTCCCGCTTCCGTTTCACCCGCCAGTTGGGCTCATCCTCCTCACGACTACACGACCGTCAAGGCTTTTCAAGTGCTTTGACAACCGCGGTTTGCGGCTTGTGCGTGATCTTTCACACGTTTTTCCTGCGGGTGTCGGTAGCAAGAAAGAAGATGAACGGACAAGCCCCTTAGTCGAGGAGTCATCAATGGCCAAGATTCCTGCACCCAAGTCCGAGGTCCACGCGGACCGTCAGCCGAAGAGGATCGGGTTCTCCGTGGAGACGGTGAAGTCGGCCCAGGTCAAGGGCGTGCCGAACCTCGAAGTCGACCAGAAGGACGTGTAAGGGAAGGGCCCTTCCAGGACCTGACCCGCCCGGTGGCTCCAAGAGTCACCGGGCACCACACCTGAAGCGTGAGGACCAGCGTGTTCGATCTCGAATCCCTGCTTGACCCGATGCCGCTCGATCAATTCCTTCGCGAGAACTGGACAACCCGGGGCGTCGTCTTTCGCGGGCAGGATCCGGACCGCTTCCGTCCGCTCTTCTCATGGGATCAGCTCAACCACCTCCTCAATTTCCACCGTCTCCGTTTCGGTGAAGAGATCCGCCTCGCCGCGATAGGCAGAAAGCTCACCGAAAAGCCTGAGACGCCCGAGGAGTGGATCAAACACTGCCAGGACGGCTACACCCTCATCATCAACCAGTTGCAGGCGCGGCTTCCCGCGATCGCCGAACTGGCATCGTCGATCGAGCGTGCGGTCGGCCACCGGAGTCAGGTCAACATGTACTGCTCCTGGCCCGAGCAGCAAGGGTTCGACCAGCACCACGACGACCACGAGGTCTTCATCCTGCAGATCGAGGGGACGAAACGCTGGGTCGTCTCCGAGGAGACGTACAAATACCCGCTCGACAAATACAACAACGTCTCCGACGACACGGGCGAACCCAAGGGACCTCCTTACATCGAGACCGAACTCCACCCTGGGGACGTGCTCTACATTCCGCGGGGACACTGGCACTACGCGGTGGCCGGTGACGAACCCTCTCTGCACCTGACGCTGGGGGTGACGTGCCGCACCGGCATCTACTGGTTGAAGTGGCTCGCGGACGAGCTGATGGACGAGGCGGAGTGGCGACGCAACCTGCCGCCCGTCGTCCGGGGTGACACGGCTGAACTCGCCGGCCATGTCCGCGGGCTGCTGGGCAGGCTCGCCACGCTGGCCGACGACGAGCGGCTGGTGAAGGCATATATCGCCAACCATCTGACCTCACAGGACAGTCGCCACCGGGAGGTCGGCCTACCGAGCCAGTCGGGCTTCCATCCGCTCTCCGTGAAGGGCGACACGCGTCTGCGGCGGGCCAAATTCAACCCCGTCACGATTGATTACGATGCCGAGTCCGAACAGCACCAGATTCTGTTCGGCACGAGGAAGATCACACTTGACGGCGCCCCCGCGGAACTGATCGACAATCTCTTCCGCCACGAGACGTTCACCCTTGAGGAAGCTGTCGGATGGGCCCCCGCATTCGACCCGGCCGAAGACGTCGCCCCGCTGCTGCGGCTGCTCGTCGAGGAGGGAGTCCTCCTGGAAGAGGTTTCCCACAGGGAAGAGGTTCCCCACGTGGGCTGAGCATCGCCAGGCACCCCGCCCGACGGCCGGCACGGCAGACAGACGGTCCGGAATTCCCGGAACCATGACACTGGTCCCACCCCTCTTACGGGTCCGCCCCCGCGGGACGCTCACCACTGATGGAAGATCACTCGATGAATATCGGTCTGATCGAGCTCAGCGCACACAGCGAGGTCCTCGACAGTCTCATACGGCAAACCGTCGACCTCGGCGGGAGACCGACCGTCTACACCAACTCGTTCTGCGCCGAATCCTTGGCCGCCGCTGCCTCGGCGGAAGTTGAGTGGCAGGTGTGTCCGTCGAGTGTGCCGTACGCCGAATTCATCGAGAATTGCAGACCTTCGATCGGTTCACAGGATCACGTATTCATCGTCACTCCAGTCGATTCCCTGTGTGGTCTGCTGTCCGATGGGAGCGCGACAACACCCGCCTATCACTGCCTGGTCCACAACCTCAACACGTTCACCTCGTCGGACGGCAACCGGCCGAGCGCTGCCATCGCGAAGCTCGTTCTCCAGGGCGCGGCGCGTGTCGTTCTCCCGGATCTCCGGCTCATGGAATCCGGCGCCCCGCTGCGGGATCGCGCGATCAATATCGCCTACCCGCAGCGTCCGCCCACCGTGTTCGCGCGGGACGAGGTGCGGTGCTGTATCCCAGGGCGGATCTACGGGGGCAGGGACCACGCCGAGGTCCTGTCCGCGCTGGAACTCGCCTCCCCACGGTTGACGAAGCGGCTGCGGATCGATTTCTTGGGAGAGCACGCCACTGAGGAGTCCAAGGCTGCCGTCGACGCGGCGACGAAGGCGGTATCTCCCTCGGTCGAACTGCGAGATCACCCTGGTTACGTCGCCCAGGGCGAATTCGACCAGACTCTCGCGGAGGCGGACTTCCTCATTTTGCCCGTCGCCGAGTACCTCACGCGTAACGGCATCACCGAGACCCGCGGCCGGACCTGCGTCACGGGCAACATCAACGACATGGTCCGGTTCGGTACCCCCGCGCTCCTGCCGGCGTTCTACCCGTTGAGCGACTGTACGAACGGAATGACAGAACGGTACAGCGGCATCCCGTCCCTGGCGGATCTGATCGTCACCTGGGTGAACACCGGCGAGTTCAACCACAGGAAGCGTGCGGCCGTACCAGGACTGGAGGCTTACCGGGCCGAGTGCCTGGCGGCCCTGCGTGAGGAACTGGCCCGCCGGTAGCGGCTCGCGCGAGATCAACGACCCACTCTGCCGAGGTCCGCGCACGGGCACACCGGCGGTCCACAGCGGCGGACCGCCCTCAGTGCCGGCCGCTGTCCGCTCCGCGCTGCGGGGCGCGGTCCCGGCAGCGCGCACAGCCCTTGTGCGGAGCTCCCCACCCGGTTCGAAGGAAAGCGACGTGTGCGAGCAGGAGACCAACAGCGCCCCACGGAGGCGCATATGAAGACCGGCATACCCCGCGGCCCCGTACGTACCCTGACGATCGCCAGTTTCGTCACCACTGTCGGCAGCGGGCTCTATCTTGCCGGCAGCATGCTGTTCTTCACCCGCGTCGTCGGACTGAGTGTGGCGGCCGTGAGCACCGGCCTCGCCGTCTCGACGTTCGTCGGCCTCCTGTCGGGCCTTCCCCTCGGCGCCGTGGCCGACCGCGTCGGGCCCCGGGGGCTGTACGTCGCCACCCAGGGCATCCAGGCCGTGGCAATGTTCCTGTTCCCGACGACACACTCCTTCGCCGGCTTTCTCACACTGGTCACCGTCGCCGCCATCGGCCAACGGGGCGCTCAGGCGGTCAGCGGCGCCCTGATCGCGCGGATCAGCGAGCCCGGTCAACGCACCCGGGTCCGGGGCTATCTCCGCGCCGTCACCAACCTCGGGCTCGGCATCGGTGCCGCCGCAGCCGGCCTCGCGCTCCAACTCGACTCGACGGCGGGCTACACCCTGCTCATTCTGGCGAACGGGCTGAGCTTCCTGGCGGCGGCCGGGCTGCTGCTCCTGATCCCCTCCGTGGAGCCGGTGCCGCGCCCCCCAGGTGCGCGGAGCATGGAGGCCATGCGGGACAGGCCGTACCTCGCGCTGTCGCTGCTGTGCGGGGTCATCGCGTTCCAGTACGACGTGGTCTCGCTGGTCCTGCCGCTCTGGCTGGTGTCGCACACCGCGGCGCCCCGGTGGTGGCTTTCCGCACTGCTGGTGGTGAACACGGCGGTGGTCGTTCTCTTCCAGGTCAGGGCCACCCGCGGGGTGAGGGGCCCCTTGGCCGCTGCCACCGCGCTCCGCGGAGCGGGATTCCTCTCCCTCGCCGGCTGTACCGTCCTCGCTTTCGCCGCCGGAGTCTCCGCCCCCGTCGCCGCGACCCTGCTGCTCATCGGCGTACTCCTCCTGACGTCGGGGGAACTCGGCCTGGCCGCAGGGGCGTTCGAAATCAGCTTCGGGCTGGCCCCGGAACACGCCCAGGGGCAGTACCAGGGCACCTTCAACCTGGCAGACGGCTTGGTGCGGGCAGCGTCACCGGTCGTCCTCACAGCGCTCTGCCTCCAATGGGGCAGGCCCGGCTGGGTGGTACTCGGCGTGGTCCTCGCGCTCTGCGGCCTCGCCACCCGGCCGCTCACCCGGTGGGCGCTGCGCACAAGGACGTTTCCGGTGCCGGAGACCTCCGTACCCGTCGGCTGAGGTGTCCACCGGGGCGCCCCGCATGGACGCACGGACACACGGCACGCGCGGTCTGTGCGGGAATGCAGCGAGGCTCGGGGCAGCTCGGTGGCGGGTGGAGTTCATGTGCTGGTACGAGCGGCGGCGGCACCGTCGGCGCGGACCTGGCCGGGGGCATGGACTCCACCAGCCTGTGCTTCCTCCTCGGGGAGCGGACCGAGCCGCGTCCGGTGACGAGCAGCTGGGAGGCCGAGGATCCCGCGCACGACGACTGGGAGTGGGCGCGGAGAGCCGCAGCGGTGCTGCCCGATGCCGGACATCGGGTGACCGCTCGCGGCGAGAGCGTCATGTGGTTCGCGGACGTCGGGGAACCGGGCACCGGCACCGAGGCCCCGTTCCCCTGGATACGTACCAGGACCCAGCAGCTCGCACAGGTACGACAGGTTGCCGAGCGAGGGTCCACCCGGCAGCTGACCGGTCACGGCGGGGACGAGCTGTTCTGCGCGATGCCGACGCTTCCGCGGGCGCTGGCCGGTCCCGCCCGTTCAGGTCTCTCCACACGGTGAAAGCGGACAGCGCCCTCCACCGCTGGAACCCCCTCCCCACACTGCGCGCACTCGCAGACAACCGCCCGTACGGCCAGTGGCTCGCCGCGTCGTCCGAAACGCTCACCACCGCCCCGCCGCCGGCCTCCCGGCCCGACTTCGGCTGGAGGTGCGTCCGAGGATGCCTCCCTGCGCGACCCGGGACGCCGTCGGGGCGGTTCGGGGCCTGATACGGGAGGCCGCCGGAGCCGAGCCCCGGAGCCGCAGCCTGGTCGGCACATGGTGCTGGAGTTTTCGCCCGCGAATGCGGCAGCACCATGCGGCCGGTCGCCCGGCTCACCTCCGCGCTCGGGGTGTCCTGGCACGCGCCGTACGTGGACGAGCGGGTGGTGGAGGCCGCGCTGTCCCTCCGCCTCAGCGACCGAGCCGACAGCACCGCGTGGGCATCGACCACCTGACGGTCACCCTGCGCGTCCGGCCCGCGGCGGAGAGCGCCGCCCGCGCGCCTGCGGGGTCCGCGTGTACGCGCACCCGCGCCACTCCACGACCACACGACACGCAACTTCGGTACAGGGACGCCCACTTGGCTCATCCTTCAGTCGCGCCGTCCCCCCGTGTCCTAGGCTGCTGCCAGCCCGACGGTTGGCCGCCGTCCACACACCCACCGGGGAGCAGATGGAACCCGCCGCCATTGGCGCTCGTCTCGCCTCAAGCGTGGTCGCGCCGCTGGTCAAGAAGCTATTCGTGGCCGATGGTCCCGGGGCGGGCCTGGTCGACAAGCCCGTGCGCGTGGCGAAGCTCGTGTCGTTCAAAGGCGAGAAGCGCGTCCTGTCCGACGAGGATCTGCACAAGATCGCCGAGGAACTGGTCGGCCGCGCCGCTCAGTCGACCGGTATAGAGGAACGGCTGCCCACATACGAACAGCGCGCCGTGGCGCATGCCGTCGCCGACTCCCTGCGCGCCATGGGCTACATCGACATGGACGATATGCAGGCCGTACAGCTCGGCCACCTGGCCCTCTCCCGGCACCTGAGATCGCAGAGCCGGTCGGCGACCCTCGGCCTGTCCAGTGACGCCGTCCTGCTCCATGCGAACGTGCTCGACACCGCCTGCCTCCACATCCTCCAGTTCTTCACCCAGAGATCAACTTTCGTGGCGCGTACGCTGGTTGAGCAGAGCCGCCGGATCGAGGAGCTGTCGCTCAGGATCGATTCGCTGATCTCGCGTACGCCGTCGCCGGCCGATGGCCCCTTCGAGGAGCGCTACGCCCAGTACATCGCGGCCAAGCACGGCAAGCTGACCATCTTCGGACTCGATCTCTCCGCATCACCGGAGACCTGGCCCCTCGATGCCGCCTACCTGAGCCTGGACGCCGTGGGCGACACCACGAATCCGATGCCCCTGCTCCTCCCCGCCGACCATGTGCTGGCCGGACGTACCCGCGTTCTGCTGCGCGGTGTGGCCGGTTCCGGGAAGACGACGCTCGTGCAGTGGCTGGCGGTCTCCACGGCGCGGAAGGAGCTCGACGAACGTCTGCTGTATCTCTACGGCCTGGTGCCGTTCGTCCTGCCCCTGCGCACCCTGACCCGGGGCGGCGCCGAACTCCCCACCCCCGACGGCTTCCTCGCCGCGGTGGGCTGCCCCATCAGCGATGTCCAGCCGACGGGCTGGTTCGACCGGGTGCTGCGGTCGGGGCGCGGGCTGGTCCTGATCGACGGGATCGACGAGATCCCGGAGAACGAACGCCAGGAGGCACGCCGCTGGCTACAGGACCTGGTCGGCGCCTACCCCGGCAATCGCTGGCTGGTCACCTCCCGGCCGTCGGCCGTGCGGGAGGACTGGCTGGTCGGGGACGATTTCGCCGAGCTCGATCTGGCGCCCATGAGCCGGGACAACGTGGCCGAATTCGTCAAGCGGTGGCACAGGGCCGCCGGTATCGGCGACGGCTATGCCAGGGATCTGCTGCGGGCGGTGCGGGCCAAACAGGATCTGGGGCGGCTCGCCACCAATTCTCTTGTCCGGGCCCGTCGCCGCCTGGGTGCACGACCGCTCAAGCTGCTGTTCCAGACCCTGGCCGGCCCTGTTGGCTAGCGGAGCCGGCCCTGGCCGGCCGGTGTGCCGACCTGGCGCGCCTGACCGCGTACTGCGCCGACCGCGATCTGCGGCTGCTCGAGGACGCCTGCCAGGCCCAGGGCACCCGCTACGACGGCAGCCCCGCCGTCCACCTCGGGCCCGACCCGGCGCCGGAGGGCGCCGTACTGATCTGCGGCGCCCTCGGTCCCGAAGCCGCCGCCGCTCTCCTGCGCGGCCCTGCCGCCGTCGTGTCGACCACCGGCGG
>NZ_JAJPWM010000032.1:0-57929 GCF_046549095.1 Streptomyces sp. x-80 | reverse complement strand
CTTGATGGGGTAAGGCTCCCAGTAGACGACTGGGTTGATAGGCCAGATATGGAAGACCGGTAACGGTTGGAGTTGACTGGTACTAATAGGCCGAGGGCTTGTCCTCAGTTGCTCGCGTCCACTGTGTAGGTTCTGAAGTAACGACCTGTGTGTTGCCGGGTTGGTTAACTTCATAGTGTTTCGGTGGTCATTGCGTTAGGGAAACGCCCGGTTACATTTCGAACCCGGAAGCTAAGCCTTTCAGCGCCGATGGTACTGCAGAGGGGACTCTGTGGGAGAGTAGGACGCCGCCGAACAAATTTTGAAAAAATGCCTCGTTCCCCGAGTTTTGTCTCGGGGAACGAGGCATTTTTGCGTTCCGAGGCGGCTGAGGCTCTGGTCAGCGGCTGCGGGCGCTGCGATGCTGAGGCAATGGGGTATTTGATCAGACCAGTGAAGGCGGATGAGTGGAAGCGGCTCAAGGAGCTGAGGCTGGCGGCGTTGGCCGATCCGGTGGCTCGGGTGGCATTCCACGAGACCTTTGAGGCGGCAGCCGGCCGGCCGGACGCGTTCTGGCAGCGGCGGGCGCAGCGCAGCGATGAGGGGCGTGCGGCGCTGACCTTCGTCGGGGAGGACGAGGACGGCAGCTGGGGCGGGATGGTCGTGGTGCTCGTCGAGGAGGACGAGGGGGACCCGCAGACGCTTGTCGTCGGGGTCTTCGTACGGCCCGAGCACCGGGGGACGGGGCTGGCCCGGGAGTTGTTCGAGGCGGCGATCGCGTGGTCGTGGGGCCTCGCGGAGCCGGTGGTGGAACGCGTACGGCTGTGGGTGCACGAGGAGAACGAGCGGGCCGAGGCGCTCTACCGTTCGCTGGGCTTTGTGATGACGGGGCGGACGATGGCCGATCCGAAGAACGCGGATGCCGTGGAGCGGGAGATGACGCTGTCGCGCGGATAGCCGCGGTCCGGCGGTGGCAGGAGGAGCGGCGGGGCGGACGGCGTGTCCGGGGTCAGACGGGCAGGGAGTGGTGGGGCCAGCGGGCGCGGGCCTGTTCCTGGGAGCGCATGGTGGCCAGCGTCAGCAGACCGCGGGCGCGGCCCGTTTCGAGGAGGGTGGGGAGCGCGGGCAGTGGTGCGAGCGCCGCGATGTCGTCCAGGACGAGGGTGAGTGGTGGGTCGAGCCGACCGTCAGATGACCGTTCGGCCATGCGGCGGCCGTGCTCGACCACGTGCGAGAGGAGTGCGGTGAGCAAGGGCATCGCACCCGGGTTGGTACGCGGATCCTCGATGGATTCGCCCACCAGGTAGAGCGTTCCCCCCTCGTTGACGAATGATTCGAGAACGAGCGAATCCGGTCGATGCGGATTGCTGGAGTCGCGGATGTGGATCGAGGAGAGGGCGGCCAGCGCGCGGCCGAGCAACTGCTGGGCGGCTTCCCGGCGTTCGGCGTGCGCGGTCAGCACGGACTCCAGTTCGCCGGCCTGGCCGGTGGACGCCTTGGCGTGGGTGCGCAGGATGCGTACGGGTTCCTGGGCGGCGCCGGTGGTGTGTGCCCAGCGGTGCAGCTGGCGGAACGGCCGGCCGTCCACCGCGGCGGCGTGCAGCCAGCAGCGCAGCAGGGTCTGGGCGGTCTCGGCCACGGCCGTGTCCAGCGTGTTCGCGGGGCGTACGGGGGCCAGCAGGGCGGTGGCGCGGGCGGTGGCGGTGGCGATGTCCTCGCAGCCCGCGGTCGGTGACCAGCGCAGCCGGGCCGGGGTGTCGACGCGGTGCGTCGGGTCGTAGGTGAGCAGCGGGCCGAGCTTGGCCCGGGTGTCCTTGGTCTCGGACCAGAGGGTGGGGTCGCTGGTGGCGACGATCAGCGGGCCCTCGGCGGTGGCGATGGCGGCCGTCGCGGCGGCGCGCGCGGTGGCGCGGTCGGCGCCGAACCGGACGCGGGGGAGCGACAGTTCGTCGCGGGGTGCGGCCGGGGGCGCGGTGCGCTGTTCGGGGAGCGGGCCGCCGGTGAGGTCTTCGACGGGGTCCTTGCCGAGGAGCGGGGGAGTGGGGATGGCTGCGGCCAGTGGCGGGGCCGGGTCGGCCGTCAGTGGCGTGGCCGGGGGTGCCGGGCGGGTGGGGGCCGTATCGGCGGGGGCCGTGGACTCCCGCCGTACCGCCGCGTCCCGGGCCGCTTCGTGGGTGTCGCGGGCCGTTTCCCGCTGGGTGGCGCGGACGGCGCGGTAGCGGGTGACCGTCCCCATGACGAAGATCGTCAGGACCAGCAGGACCATCAGTTCGCCGATCAGGATGCCCCAGAACAGGCCGTAGCCGGAGAGCTGGTCCTTGGGCGTGTGCGGCCAGGCGGCGGCCAGGTCGTGCGGTTCGGTGACGAGGTGCCGCAGGGCCATCGGCGTACCGGGATAGCCGACGCCGTCGGGCCAGGCGCCGTGTGTGAACAGGGCGGCGAGGCCGGTCGCCGTCCAGACCAGCAGGGTCAGGCCGAGGAGGAAGGCGAGCAGCCCGATCAGCAGGGAGTCGGGGATGCCGCGCCCCCGGCCGCCGTAGGTGTCCCGGCCGTCCCGGCCCCGTTCGTATCCTCGGGTCACGCCACCGTCTCGCTCGACTCGTCTCTCAACTGCCGTTCCATGGCGAGGGCTTCGGCCCGTTCCTCGGCCTCGGCGTTGGCCGCCCGTTCGATGGCGAGCGCCTCGTCCGTCAGCATCGAGGACGCCTCGGTCATCGCCCGGTCGGTGTAGACCAGCGGTCGTTCCGCCTCGGTGATGAGGTGTTTGACGACCTGGACGTTGCCGTTGACGTCCCAGACCGCGATGCCGGGGGTCAGCGTCGGGATGATCTCGACCGCCCAGCGGGGCAGGCCGAGTACCCGCCCGGTGGCGCGCGCCTCGTCGGCCTTCTGGGCGTAGATCGTCCGGGTGGAGGCCATCTTGAGGATCGCCGCGGCCTCCCGTGCGGCCGCGCCGTCGACCACGTCGCTGAGGTGGTGGACGACCGCGACGAAGGACAGGCCGAGCCGCCGGCCGAACTTCAGCAGCCGCTGGAAGAGCTGGGCCACGAACGGCGAATTGATGATGTGCCACGCCTCCTCCACCAGGAAGATGCGCTTCTTGCGGTCCGGGCGGATCCAGGTGTGCTCCAGCCAGACGCCGACGATCGCCATCAGGATCGGCATCGCGATGGAGTTGCGGTCGATGTGCGAGAGGTCGAAGACGATCAGTGGCGAGTCGAGGTCGATGCCGGCGCTGGTCGGGCCGTCGAACATGCCGCGCAGGTCACCGTCGACGAGGCGGTCCAGGACCAGCGCGACATCCAGACCCCAGGCGCGGACATCGTCTATATCGACGTTCATCGCCTCGGCCGAGTCCGCCTCCGGGTGGCGCAGCTGCTCGACGATGTCGGTCAGGACGGGCTGCCGGTCGGTGATGGTCTCGTTGACGTAGGCGTGCGCGACCTTGAGGGCGAAGCCGGATCGTTCGTCCAGGCCGCGGCCCATCGCGACCTCGATGATCGTACGGAGCAGGGCCAGCTGGCCGGTGGTGGTGATCGACGGGTCGAGGGGGTTGAGGCGGATGCCGCCGTTGAGGGCGGCGGTCGGGTCCAGGCGGATGGGGGTTATCCCCAGCTCCTGGGCGATGAGGTTCCATTCGCCGACGCCGTCCTCGCCCTGGGCGTCCAGGACGACGACCTGCCGGTCGCGGAAGCGGAGCTGGCGCAGGACGTAGGTCTTCTCCAGCGCGGACTTGCCGTTGCCGGATTCGCCGAGGACCAGCCAGTGGGGGGCCGGCAGCTGCTGGCCGTAGAGCCGGAAGGGGTCGTAGATGTAGCCCTTGCCGCTGTAGACCTCGCGGCCGATGATCACGCCGGAGTCGCCGAGACCGGGGGCCGCGGTGGGCAGGTAGACGGCCTGGGCCTGGCCGGTGGAGGTGCGTACGGGCAGCCGTGTCGTCTCCACCTTCCCGAACAGGAAGCTGGTGAACGCGTCGGTGAACGCGGCGAGCGGATCGAGCATGGCCATGACGTACGCGCCTCCCAGCGGCTTTAGCGGCGGATCCCGGTCGCGAAAGGAAGGGTGTTGACGAAGGCCCGGTGATGCTCGCGGTCGCACCATTCCAGTTTGAGGTAGGACTTGCCGGCCGAGGCGCGGATGGTCCGCTTGTCGCGGGCGAGCGCCTCGGGGGAGCGGGAGGAGACCGTGATGTAGCCGACGAGGTTGACGCCCGCGGCGCCGGATGCCAGGTCCTCGCCGCGCTGGTCGACCCGGCCGTGGTGGGCGACGTCGCGCGGGTCGACCACGCGGTTCATCTTGGCGGCGCGGCTGGCCTCGGCGTCGTCGTTGGTCTTCTCCGTCAGCATGCGTTCGATGGCGATCTCGGTGGGTTCCAGGTCCATGCAGACCGCGACCGTACGGATCACGTCCGGCGTGTGCACCAGGAGGGGCGCGAGGAAGTTGACGCCCACCGGGGTCAGCGGCCACTCCTTGACCCAGGCGGTGGAGTGGCACCAGGGGGCGCGGGTGGTCGATTCGCGGGTCTTGGCCTGGAGGTAGGTCGGCTCCATCGCGTCCAGTTCGGCCGGCCAGGCGTTGCGCTGGCTCATCGCCTGGATGTGGTCGATGGGGTGGTCCGGGTCGTACATCGAGTGCACGAGGGAGCCGAGCCGGCCCTCGCCGAGGGGCTGGCGGACGCGGATGTCGGCCTCGGCGAGCCGGGCGCAGATATCGGTCAGCTCACGGGCCATGACGACGGCCAGGCCGGCGTCGCGGTCCAGCCGCTGCCGGACGAGGCCGCCGCGGTGGGCGTGCGCGGCGCGGGCCATGGTGTGTGCCTCGGCGGCCAGTTCGCGGGTGTAGTGCATGCACGCGACGAGGTAGGCGCGGTGCTGCTCGGAGGAGGTGGAGACCATCGACTGGAGCTGGTCGTAGGACTCCTGGAGCCAGGCGGGGGAGGAGCGGTCGCCGCGCTGGGCGACATCCTTGGCGTGCGCGTCCGGGTCGGCGGGGAGCGTACGGGCGAGGATCTGAAGGCGCGTCACGAAACCGTCGCCGTTGGCCACATGCTTGAGCAGCGTCCCGAAGCGGTCGACCAGCGCCTCCTGGTCCTCGCTGTCGCGCAGGCCGACGCCGGGGCCCTCGATCTCGATGGCGGCCGTGACGGTCTTGCGGTCGGCGTGCAGGAGTACGGCGATCTCGTCCGGTCCGAACGGGGCGGAGAGCCAGTTGATCCGGCCGATGCCCGGCGGCGGGCCGACCTCGACCTCCCGGCCGTCCAGCGTGATGCCGGCCTCGGCGGCGCCGGAGCGGTAGGCCGTGCCGCGGCGGAGCGCGCGGCGGTAGCTGCGGTTGATCTCGAACCACTTGTAGAACGTGCGGCCCTTGTACGGGACGTAGACGGCGGCGAGCCCCAGTACCGGGAAGCCGGTGAGAGCGAGTATCCGCAACGGGAGCACCGGCACCACGAGTCCGCACATCATGCCGATGAACGCGCCGGCGATGATCAGCGCGATCTCGCCGGTCTCGCGGTTCTTGCCGACGATGGCGTTGGGCCGCGCGCGGCCGATCAGATACGTGCGACGGGGCGCGATCGGATGGGACTGGGTGCTCACCGCCCATCACCTCCTGCTGTCTTGCCGGTGCGGGCGCTGCCGCCGGAGCCGCTGCTCGGGCCGGGATGGGGGTTCGAACGGGGCGCGGGGGGCGTGGTGCGGCCGCCGCCGGAGCGGGTGCTGTGCGCGGCGACGCCGCCGGCCACGGAGTCGGCGGGCCGGGACTGTCCGCCCTGGGCCCCGCCCCCGTCGCCGCCGGACCTGCGGGCGCTGTGGGTCTTGATGCCCTGGGAGACCAGTGCGGCGGGTGAGGAGATCATGGCGGCGGCCTGGCTGCCGTCGGTGGCCCGGCCCTTGTTCGTCCGCGCCGAGACCATCTCGTCGCCGAAGCCGGGGACGAAGCGGTAGATCACGGCGCTGGCGAAGATGGCGAGGACGATGATCGCGAGGCCGGAGACGACGGCGGAGAAGGCGTTGGGGCCCTTGTCGTGGGAGAGCGCGCCGGCGATGCCGAGCACGATCACGATGACGGGTTTGACCATGATCACGGCGATCATGATGCCTGCCCAGCGGCGGACATGGCCCCACATGTTCTTGTCGACGAGCCCGGCGTAGACGACGGTCCCCAGCAGCGCGCCGACGTACAGCAGCGCGGCCCGGATCACCAGTTCCAGCCAGAGCACACCGGCGGCCAGCACCGACACCAGCGACACCACGATCAGCATGATCGGGCCGCCGCCGATGTCCGTGCCCTTGGTGAGCGCCTGCGAGAACGCGCCGAAGAACGTGTCGGTCTGGGCGCCGGTCCCCTTCGCGATGATCTCGGTGACGCCGTCGGTGGCGGAGACGATCGTGTAGAGGATGAGCGGGGTGAAGGCGGACGCCAGGACCGTGAGCCAGAGGAATCCGATCGCCTCGCCGATCGCCTCGGTCAGCCGGGTGCCGCGGACGGCGCGCTTGGCGACGGCGAGCAGCCACAGCACCAGTGTGAGGACCGTCGAGGCGGCGAAGACGACGGCGTACTGGCGGAGGAAGGCGGCGTTGGTGAAGTCGATCTGCGAGGTGGCCTTCACCGCGTCGGAGAGCTTGGTGATGATCCACGAGGCGGCGTTGGCACAGCCCTTGGCCAGGGAGCCGAGGGGGTCCAGCGGGTTGTTGTCGAGGGGGTTGGTCGAGGGTGTGGTGACGCCGGTGCTGTTGCGCTGTTCGCAGAGGTCCTTGGTGGGGCCGTTGAGGAGGCTGCACCGTTCGTCGCCCGGTGACGGCGTCGGGCCCGGCGCGGCCAGAGCACGGGTCGCCAGCATGAAGACGAAGGTCTGTACGGCGGCCAGCGCGGCGACGACGGAGGCCGCGCGGCGGCGCGTGGGCTTACCGGGCATAGGTGAAACCTCCGTACCCTTCGACCGCTCCGGCGATCTCCTTCGCCCCGGAGGCGGGTACGTCCCCGCTGACCGGGGCCGGGCCGTTCTGCTGGGAGTTGGTCAGCGTCTTCCAGTCGCCATCGGTCCAGACGAGCTTCATCGTGGTGGTGAACCAGCTCGTGGTGACCGGCCTGACGGATCCCTCGCCGGCCAGGCCGAGCAGGCCCGTGCACCAGACCTCGACGGTCGCCCGGTCGCCGGAGAACTCCTTGACCTTGGTGCCGATCGGGATGGTGCGCGAGACGAAGGTCATGCCCTGGGGCGCGGTGCCGTCCGTCTTCAGTCCGGCGCTCTTGAAGAAGTCCGCCGTGTACACCTTGTCGAGGGTGTTCTGGTAGCCGTCGACGGCGGACGGGGCCATGACGGTGCGGACGATCCGGTGCCGCTGGTCGCGGTGGAACATCTCGGACGACCCCAGCGCCACCGTGTAGTTCGTCGCCGCCGACTGCGCACCCTGCTCCGTCTTCGCGAAGCCCGCGGCGATATCGCCGTTCTTGCCGGTGACCGGCTTGGTGCCGGTGGGGGCGGTCGGCCGGTCGTCCGCGGTCTTGGCGGCACCGCCCGGCGCGGACTCGTTGTTGCCGCTCCCGCCCCGGTTGGCGAAGGCGATGGCCGCGATCAGCAGGACCACCACGCCGACGATGGTGACGAGGTTGCGGCTGGACATGCCGGTCCGGGGCCGCCTCGCCGGTCCGTAGGAGTCGCCCCCGCCCTCGGGGAGTCTCGTACGGGTCTGGCCCGTCCGGGGGCCGCCGTAGTCGCCGTCATCGCTGAGACTCATCGTGCTGGTGCCCCCTCAACCGACGTCGCCGTCTCCGCCGTAGTTGTGCCGCCTTCATATGACCGTAGCCGCGTGGGCGGCGGCTCGGGTGACGTGGTACGCGTACTTCTCACCGTGACGGGTCCTCAGGTGCGGTGCGGCGGAGGCGAATGGGGGACTCCGGGGGGTTTGTCCCCGCGGTGCGGCCCGTGTCCGCCCCCGCCTCCTTCCCTACGGTTCCTCCAGTCCCCGCGCAGCGGGCAGCCCAACCGGTCCGCTGGTGGAGGGGGTGGCGAAGGCGCGGTGCGGGGTCCGCCGGGCCGGGGTGAGCGGGCGTCAGCATGTGGCCTCGGGAGGGGAGGTGGGGCCAGTGGGGGAGCAGGAGGGGGCACGGGGCGGCGGAGAGAGGGGGGACGGGGGCGCACGGGGGGCGGGGCAAGGGGGCGGCGCCGGGGCGGGCTGGTGTGGAGCGTGCGTACGGGGCGGCGCGCGGGGCTAGACGGCCATGCCGTAGACGATGGTGAAGAGCGTCCCCAGGGAGCCGATGATGAAGACGCCGGTCAGGCCGGCCACGATCAGGCCCTTGCCCTGTTCGGCGCTGAAGGTGTCGCGGAGCGCGGTGGCGCCGATGCGCTGTTTGGCGGCGCCCCAGATCGCGATGCCGAGACAGAGCAGGATCGCGATCGCCATGATGACCTCGACCATCACACGGGCCTCGTTGCCCAGGGTCCCGAACGGTCCCCAGTCCGGGGCGATTCCGCCGATGATGGTGGTGATATCGCCCTTTTCGGCTGCCATGAACATAAATGAACTCACCGCCCCTTATGGGTAGTTGTACGCCTGCGCCATGCGGTGCAGGTCAGTCTCTATCTTCGCCGACAAAGACGCCATCAGATGTCGACTTGGCGGCTTTCTTTGACGGATCCGGTGGGGGTGGCGTGTGCGCGGGTCCGTGAATCGTCCACCGGGCCCATTAGTCTCACTTTGTGTATCACGGCTGATCACTCTGAGCAATGATCATTGGCGAGAGGCGCGGGCCGGGCTGTCGCGCCCCGCCATTCGGAGTCCGGCCGCTGAGTCGATTCGGTGCCCAAAGGGTCCGGTGAACCCGGTGAACCCGGTGAACCCGATGAAGCGGCCGAGGCGGCCGGGGCAGGGCGTCCGCGTGGCAGGGGTCGGCCGCCCCTGGTGCTCCCCTGCGCCGTGTGGTGCTCCGTCAGACGGCGATAACTGGCGGTCGGGTGGGGGGGAAGGGGTGTGAATCGGGGCTGAATGAGGGAGGGTTGGGGGGTGCGGAAATTCTGGATTGCCAGTGGGCTGGGGGCGGGGCTGCTGCTCTGCCTCGTCGGGCTGCTCGTGGCCGGGACGTTCGCCGCTGCCGCGGGGGTGGCGGGCGCGGCCGGGGGGCGCTCCGTCGGGCTGGCCAAGGGAGCCGTACCGGCCGCATACCAGGGACTGGTGCAGAAGTGGGGCAACCTCTGCCCGGCGATAAGTCCCGCGCTGCTCGCCGCGCAGCTCTATCAGGAGAGCGGCTGGAACCCGAGGGCGCAGAGCCCCGCGGCCGCGCAGGGCATCGCGCAGTTCATCCCGGGGACCTGGGCGGAGCACGGTATCGACGCCAACGGCGACGGCAAGAAGGACGTCTGGGATCCGGAGGACGCGATTCCGTCGGCGGCCTCGTACGACTGCGACCTCGCGAAATATGTGAAGGACGCGCCGGGTGACGCCACCAGCAACATGCTCGCCGCGTACAACGCGGGGGCGTATCGGGTGATTCAGTACAACGGTGTGCCGCCGTACCGTGAGACGCAGAATTACGTGAAGACGATTACGACGCTGGCGAAGAGTTTCGAGGCGCCGGTGGGACGGGTGGCGCCCTCGAAGCAGGCGGCCGCTGCCATCTATTACGCACAGGGAAAGCTCGGTACGCCCTATTTGTGGGGTGGGAACGGCACCGCCGATCAGAACGGCCGGTTCGACTGTTCGGGGCTCACCAAGGCCGCCTACAACTCGGTGGACATCGGTCTGCCGCGGGTGGCGAACGATCAGTGGAACGCCGGTCCGCATCCGCAGCGGGACGAGTTGCTCCCGGGCGACCTGGTGTTCTTCGCGCACAACCTGAGGGACCCGCGGACGATTCACCATGTGGGGATCTATGTGGGAGGCGGGTACATGATCAATGCGCCGCATACCGGTGCGGTGATCCGTTTCGACAAGATCGATGCGCCGGACTACATCGGTGCGACCAGGGTCACAGCGGATGGCGCAAAAGCGCTCCCGACTGCGAACGCCGGGTGAATATAGGGCCCTGAACTGCGGCGATGAATCAAGCTTCGATAACGTCCTGGTGATCATCCGGTGGAGAGTGGAACGCCAGGACCAGGCATCGCGTTTTCTTGGCGGGGACGTGGCACAGGGCGTGGCGACGGGCGTGCGGACGTGGCCGCGACCGGTGCGGCAGATGCTCGACGACCACGGGGGTGGGCAGCAAGACCTAGGCGCTCGCGCGCGCGAAAGATAAGGGGCCGCGGCAGATGGCTGGACTCGCACTGGAGGGACCGAACCCCGATGTCGATGTGCTCGACGGCATCAACGGTCTCGCGAAAGGTGCCCCGCACTGGGTCAACCGTGCGATGGAGTTCATCGGCGAGTACGGCATCATCGCCGGCCTCGCGGTGCTGTGTCTGATCGCCTGGTGGTCCGCACGCCGCAAACAGGACGCGCCGGCCGCCGTCGCGGGGCTGGTCTGGGCGCCGCTGGCCGCCGGGCTCGCGCTGCTCGCCAATATCCCGATCCGCGCGTTCGTCTCGCGACCTCGGCCGTTCAACGACCACGCCGAGATGACGGTCCTGATCCAGGGGAAGACCGACTTCTCGTTCGTGAGCGACCACGCGACGCTGACCATGGCGGTCGCCGCCGGGCTGTTCATCGTCCATCGCGCCTACGGCCTGATCGGGATCGGGCTGGCGCTGCTGGAAGGCTTCTGCCGGGTGTACATGGGTGTGCACTATCCGACCGATGTGGTCGGCGGGTTCGCGCTGGGCACCGCCGTCGCGCTGCTGCTGGCGCCGCTCGCGCAGGCGCTGCTGGTACCGCTGGCGACGACGGTCGGCCGGTCGCGGGCCGGGTGGCTGGTGCAGGCCCCGGGCGCGGCGGCACGGGCGGCGGCCGAGGCGGGCGCGGGCGGCCGCGCGGGCCAGGACGCCGCCGGCGGCCGGTTCGTGACCACCGGGCCACCGCTGCCGCCCCGGCACGACGGACGGGACAAGGACCTGGCGGCCTGAGGATCCGGGAGATCCGGGAGACCTGAGGGATCCGGGAGATCCGGGAGAACTGAGGGATCCGGGAGAACTGAAAGGTCTGACGGCGCGGACGGTTCGGACGGCCCGGCCCCTTTCACGGGGGCCGGGCCGTCGGCGTTCTCCGGGCTTCGGTGGCCGGTGGGGCACTGGGCGATCGGCGAGGGCGGCGTCGGGAGGCCGGGGCGAGGCCACGTGGAGGCACGCGGGCCGGGCTACTCCGGGGGGTGTTCGGCGGGTGTGTGGTGGTCGGTCAGATGGCGGGTGGCATCCGTACGGGCCTGGGAGCGGGCGCGGCGGGCCGGGCCCGACCAGCCGCAGTCGCAGCGGGCCAGGCAGAAGGAACCGCGTTCGGTGGTGGAGACGTGATGCTGTCGCGCGGGGGCGTGATCCGGGTCGGCCGGCCGTGCGGCCGGGGCGGAATCCGGGGTGTGGTGGGGGACGGGGGCGGGACCTGGCGGCGGATCCTGGGGGGCTCGGTCGGGCACCCGGCCACGCTACGCGCCCGGGGTGGCCGGGCGTGACGGGCCCCCGGAACGGTCGTTGAACGGAGCGGTGGACAAAACGCCCGGTCGGCGGCCGGGGGAACGGTCTGTCGGCTGGATCAGCCCGCAGGGATCAGCCCGGCCACCTGGCACGGCCGGCCCGGACCGGCAGAAATGACCGTCCGGAACACGAACACAGCGGCCGAGGGGGCTCGTACGCGATGGTGGTGCAGGACAGACGGAGTGGCGGCGCGGTCGCGGGCGCGGTGGCCGTGGCGTGCGGGACGGGGCTGACGGCCGGGCTGCTGACGACGGGTTGTTCCCCGGGCGGTGCCGCGGCCGGTGAACAGGTGGTGTCCGGCCGGACCGCGGTGGCCGCCCAGGATGTCCGCAGCAGCGCCGACGCGCTGGTCCGGGCCGGCTCCGCCAGGGTCCGTACGGCGATGGAGACCGCCAGCGGCGGCACCCGCGTGGTCATCCGCGGCGCCGGCGGCTACGACTTCCGGACGAGCAGCGGTCAGCTGCGGGTCGTGCTGCCCGGTCCGGCGGGTGGGCACGGCGGCGGGCATCCGCCGGTCACGGAGATTCTGGCGCCCGGTGCGCTCTTCATGAAGAACCGCGGTGCGGGAGTGCCGGCCGACAAGTGGGTGCGGGTGGACATCGCCTCGCTGGCCGACGGGAATCTGGTCACCGGTGGCGTGACGGATCCGCTGGTCGCCGCCGAACTGCTGCGCGGGGCGCGGGAGGTGACGTACCGGGGGGAGCAGCGGCTGGGCGGGGTGCCGGTCCGGCACTACAGCGGGACGACGGACATCGGGGCGGCGGCCGCCGTGGCGTCGGGGCGGGTGAAGTCCGTGCTGCGGGCGGCGGAGAAAGGGTTCACCACCAGTGCCGTGCCGTTCGACGTGTATCTGGACGAGACCGGTCGGCTGCGCCGGGTACGGGAGCGGTTCCGCTTCGCCAACGGTGCGCCCGGGGGTGCGTCGGTGATCTCGACGACGGAGCTGTACTCGTTCGGGGCGAAGGCGGCGGTGCGACTGCCGGCCGCGGGGGACATCTACGCCGGGGAGATCGCCTCCGCGGCGTCGTAGCGCGGAGGCGCTGGGCGCGGTCCGGTGACTGTGGGGCGATGGCTGTGGGGCGGTTCCGTACCTGGTCCCGTACGTGTCCCGTCATCTGCCCGCTGCCGTCGCACCGCCGCCGTCGGGCCCCGTCGTCCCTGGCGCGGAGTATCGCGAGTCCGGCCGGTGGTCGTGTGCGCCCCCGTGCCGGGGAGGTGACCGGGGACGTGTGCCCGGGGGCGGAAATGGTCCATCCGTGCCATGCGCGGAGCGTACGCCCGTCCCTACGCTGGGCGGGAGCCACCAGGGGTGTGGGACGGCGCTCGGAGGAGGAGGTGCGGTACGTGGCCGCGCACTGCCATGCGACGGGGCCGGACCACGTAGCCCTCGTCGAGATCGACCTGACCGGTGAGCTGATGATCGCGGCGGCGTCCGCGAGTGAGGATCGGCTCAGTCCGGACCGTATCGACGAGGTGCTGGACGTGGGCGGGCGCGGGGACGGCGGACCGGCCGGGCGCCGTGCGGAGCGGCTGCCGCGGCGGCCCGGTCCGGCGGGACGGCGCCCGCGTTAGGCGGGGGCCGCGTCCCGGCGCCCTAGCGTCAGGTGCGCAGCATCCGTTCGATCGCCTTCGTCGCCTCTTTGACCTTCTCGTCGATGGCGTCAGGTCCCTTGACGGCGGCGTCCGCGACGCAGTGCCGCAGATGCTCCTCCAAGAGCTGGAGGCCGAAGGACTGCAAGCCCTTCGTACTCGCCGAGACCTGGGTGAGTATGTCGATGCAGTAGACGTCCTCTTCGAGCATCCGCTGGAGGCCGCGGATCTGGCCCTCGATACGGCGCAGCCGCTTGAGATGGGCGTCCTTTTGCTGAGCGTAGCCGTGAATGCCCAGATCGTGATTGGTCACGGCGTTCGGGTCGCCTTGACGGTCGGTTTTCGGCTGCGGCGTGTGCGGGGCCGCGGCGGCTGCGGCGGGGCCGTTGGTGTCGGCGTCCGTGGTCGTCATGGCCGTCTCCCGTGGTATCTAGGCGGTGCATATACCCCTGGTGGGTATATGTTAGCGAATTTCGCGGGCACCGGCGGTACCCCGTGCAGAGCATGCTGTCCGATGGGCGACACTGAAGGAATGCCGGTTAGCTGTGGCTGGATGATGCGCCTAGCATCAACCCGACCGAATCCGATGCACCCCGAGGATTTCACGTGCGCTTTCGTCTGACCCCCAGGGAGACGAGCTTCTACGACATGTTCGCCGCCTCCGCGGACAACATCGTCACGGGCTCCAAGCTCCTGATGGAACTGCTCGGGGCGGACGCCTCCGCGCGGGCAGAGATCGCCGAAAGGATGCGGGCGGCGGAGCACGCGGGAGACGACGCTACCCACGCGGTCTTCCACCAGCTGAACTCCTCCTTCATCACGCCGTTCGACCGCGAGGACATCTACAACCTCGCCTCGTCGCTCGACGACATCATGGACTTCATGGAAGAGGCCGTCGACCTGGTCGTCCTCTACAAGGTCGAGGAGCTGCCGAAGGGCGTCGACCAGCAGATCGAGGTGCTGGCGCGGGCGGCGGAATTGACCGCCGAGGCGATGCCGAATCTGCGCACCATGTCAAACCTCACCGAGTACTGGATCGAGGTCAACCGCCTGGAGAACCAGGCCGACCAGATCCACCGCAAGCTGCTCGCGCATCTCTTCAACGGCAAGTACGACGCCATCGAGGTGCTCAAGCTGAAGCAGATCGTGGACATCCTGGAGGAGGCGGCGGACGCGTTCGAGCACGTCGCCAACACGGTCGAGACCATCGCTGTCAAGGAGTCCTGAGCCCCGGCCATGGACACCTTCGCGCTCATCGTGACCATTGCGGTCGCACTCGGTTTCACATATACGAACGGCTTTCACGACTCCGCGAACGCCATCGCCACCTCGGTCTCGACGCGGGCGCTGACCCCGCGGGCGGCGCTGGCGATGGCCGCGGTGATGAACCTCGCCGGTGCCTTCCTGGGCAGCGGGGTCGCCAAGACGGTCAGCGAAGGGCTGATCTCCACGCCGCAGGGCAACAAGGGGATGGGCATCCTCTTCGCCGCGCTGCTCGGCGCGGTGGTGTGGAACCTCGTCACCTGGTACTTCGGGCTGCCGTCGTCGTCCTCGCACGCCCTGTTCGGCGGCATGGTCGGTGCGGCGCTGGCGGGCGGCACGGAGGTGATCTGGAGCGGGGTGATCGAGAAGGTCGTGCTGCCGATGTTCATCTCGCCGATCATCGGCCTGGTACTCGGCTATCTGGTGATGGTCGTGATCCTGTGGATGTTCCGGAAGGCGAACCCGCACAAGGCCAAGCGCGGCTTCCGGATCGCCCAGACGGTCTCGGCCGCGGGCATGGCGCTCGGCCACGGCCTCCAGGACGCGCAGAAGACCATGGGCGTCGTGGTGATGGCCCTGGTCATCGCCGATGTCGAGGGCGAGAACGACGCGATCCCGATCTGGGTCAAGCTGGCCTGCGCGATCACCCTCTCGCTCGGTACGTACGCGGGCGGCTGGCGCATCATGCGCACGCTCGGCCGGCGGATCATCGAACTGGACCCGCCGCAGGGCTTCGCCGCGGAGACCACGGCCGCGTCGGTCATGTACACCGCGTCGTTCATGTTCCACGCGCCGATCTCCACGACGCATGTCATCACCTCCGCGATCATGGGTGTGGGCTCGACCAAGGGCTCGCGCGCGGTGCGCTGGGGGGTCGCCAAGAACATCGTGATGGGCTGGTTCATCACGATGCCGGCGGCGGCGCTGGTCGCGGCGCTGGCGTACTGGATCGTCAAGGGGGCGTTCGGCTAGCGGCCGGCGCCGGCAGTGCGTACGAGGACGGGCCCGCCCCCCGGGAAGGAGGGGCGGGCCCTTCGTCATGCGGTGGCACCGCCATGCAGCACCGCAGGACGTGCTGGGGCCGGCCCGGCCGGGCAGCTCTAGCCGAAGCGGCCGGAGATGTAGTCCTCGGTGGCCTGGACCGACGGGTTGGAGAAGATCCGCTCGGTCTCGTCGATCTCGACCAGCTTGCCGGGCTGCCCGACGGCCGCGAGGTTGAAGAAGGCCGTACGGTCCGAGACCCGCGCGGCCTGCTGCATGTTGTGCGTCACGATGACGATCGTGAAGCGCTCCTTCAGCTCGCCGATCAGGTCCTCGATGGCGAGGGTGGAGATCGGGTCGAGCGCCGAGCACGGCTCGTCCATCAGCAGGACCTGCGGTTCGACCGCGATGGCGCGGGCGATGCACAGCCGCTGCTGTTGGCCGCCGGAGAGGCCGGAGCCGGGCTTGCCCAGGCGGTCCTTGACCTCGTTCCAGAGGTTGGCGCCCTTGAGGGACTTCTCGACGATGTCCTTGAGCTCGTTCTTCTTGTGCGTGCCGTTCAGCCGCAGACCGGCCGCGACATTGTCGAAGATCGACATCGTGGGGAACGGGTTGGGGCGCTGGAAGACCATGCCGACGGTGCGGCGGACGGCGACCGGGTCGACGCCGGAGCCGTACAGATTCTCGTCGTCCAGCAGCACCTTGCCCTCGACGCGGCCGCCCGGGGTGACCTCGTGCATCCGGTTCAGGGTGCGCAGGAAGGTGGACTTGCCGCAGCCGGACGGGCCGATGAAGGCGGTCACGGAACGCGGCTCGACGGTCATGGATATGTCGTCGATGGCCTTGTGGCCGCCGTAGTACGCGGAGAGGCCGCTGACGTCGATGCGCTTGGCCATGGGGATCACTACTTCTTTCGTACGGGTAGCCACGCGGCGAGGCCGCGGACTGACGTCTTAGCGGCCGGTCCTGGGGGCCTTCCAGCGGGCGATGCCGCGGGCCACCAGATTCAGGATCATGACGAAGGCGATGAGGACGAGCGCCGCGGACCAGGCGCGGTCGTACGAGGCATCGGAGCCCTGCTGCCACTGCTGGAACACATACAGCGGGAGCGACTGCTGGGCGCCTTCGAAGGGGTTGCTGTTGATCGTCTTCGCGCCCCACACCAGGAGCAGCACCGGGGCGGTCTCACCGGTGATGCGGGCGACGGCGAGCATCAGACCGGTGGTGATGCCGCCGATCGACGTCGGCAGGACGACCTTGAGGATGGTGCGCCACTTCGGGACACCGAGGGCGAGGGACGCCTCGCGCAGCTCGTTGGGGACGAGCTTGAGCATCTCCTCGGTGGAGCGGACGACGACCGGCATCATCAGGATCGCCAGGGCCATCGAGCCGGCGAAGCCGGACGGGCCGAAGCCGAGGATCAGGATCCAGACGGAGAGGACGAACAGACCGGCCACGATCGAGGGGATACCGGTCATCACGTCGACGAAGAAGGTGACGACCTTGGCGAGCCTGCCGCGCCCGTACTCGACGAGGTAGACCGCGGTCAGCAGCCCGAGCGGTGCGGCGATCAGGGTCGCCAGGCCCACCTGCTCCAGGGTGCCGATGATCGCGTGGTAGATACCGCCGCCGGGCAGCGCGTCCGGGAGGGTGCCCATCGAGTGGGACAGGAAGAAACCGTCCAGGACCGTGGTGCCGCGGGCGACCGTCTCCCAGAGCAGGGAGGCGAGCGGGACGACGGCGAGCAGGAAGGCGATCCAGACCAGGCTGGTGGCCAGCCGGTCCTTGGCCTGCCGGGCGCCCTCGACGCCGGCGGCCAGCGCGAACGTACCGGCGATGAAGAGCAGGGCGGCGATCAGGCCCCACTGGATCCTGCTGTCCAGGCCCCCGACGAGACCGATGCCGGTGCCCAGGGCGGCCGAGACCAGCGCGAGCGCGGCCGGGGTCCAGCGGGGCAGCCGGGCCTGGCGGAGGGAGACCGGGAGCGGGGTGCCGTCGGGCTGCTCGGTGAGCGGGCGGCGGTCGGTCATGACGTCGCTCATGATGCGGCTCCCGAGTACTCCTTGCGGCGGGCGATGATCAGCCGGGCCGCGCCGTTGACGAGCAACGTGATCACGAAGAGGACGAGGCCGGAGGCGATCAGGGCGTCCCGGCCGAAGTCGTCGGCCTCGTTGAACTTGCTCGCGATGTTCTGGGCGAAGGTGCCGCCGCCCGGGTCCAGCAGGCTCGCGCTGATGAGGAAGCTGGGGGAGAGGACCGTGGCGACGGCCATCGTCTCGCCGAGCGCGCGGCCCAGGCCCAGCATCGAGGCGCTGATGATGCCGGAGCGGCCGAAGGGGAGCACCGACATCCGGATGACTTCCCACCGGGTGGCGCCGAGTGCCAGGGCAGCCTCCTCGTGCATCCGCGGCACCTGGAGGAAGACCTCGCGGCTGACGCTGGTGACGATCGGCAGGATCATGATCGCGAGCAGGATGCCGACGGTGAAGAGCGACCGGGCCGCGCCGTCGCCGTACCGGAAGATGCCCGTCCAGCCGAGGTAGTCGTCCAGCCAGCTGTAGAGGCCGCTCAGGTGCGGGACGAGGAAGAGCGCGCCCCACAGGCCGTAGATGATGCTGGGCACCGCGGCGAGCAGGTCGATGACGTAGCCCAGTGGCGAGGCCAGCTTGCGCGGCGCGTAGTGCGAGATGAACAGCGCGATGCCGACCGCGACCGGGACGGCGATGACCATCGCGATCACCGAGCTGACGACGGTGCCGAAGGCGAGCACCGCGATGCCGAACTTCGGCTCCGTGCCGGTGGCGTTCCAGTCGAAGGTGGTGAAGAAGTTCGCGTGGTCGCCGGAGAGGGCGATCACCGACCGGTAGGTGAGGAACACCGTGATGGCGCCCATGATCACCAGGAGGGCGATACCGGAGCCGCGGGAGAGCCCGAGGAAGATCCGGTCACCGGGGCGGACGGCCCTGCCGGAGACGGTGGAGGGCGCGTCGGTCCGCGGTGGTGGGGGGATGTCGGCTGTCGGGGTTGCTGAAGTCATGGTTTCTCCGGTCTGCGGAGCCGGCGGGGCTCCTGGCGCGGCGGTGCACCGGACGGGCGGCGGCGGGCCCGGGGGCCGTACGGTCCGGGGCCGGGGAGGCGGGCCCGGGGGCCGTACGGCGTCGTGGGGGCCGCCGCCCGGTGGGTCAGGAGAGCGTGGCGACGGTCTTGCGGACCTTCTCGACGATCTCGGTGGGGATCGGGGCGTAACCCAGCGCCTTGAGGGCGTTCTGGCCGTCCGCGCTGGCGGCGTAGGTCAGGAAGGACTTGGTCGCGGGCAGCGTCTCGGCCTTGTTGCCCTTGTCGCAGGCGATCTCGTACGTGACCAGGGTGAGGGGGTAGGCGCCCTCGGCCTTGGTGGTGTAGTTGAGCTTCAGCGCGAGGTCGTTGCCCTTGCCGACCTGCTTGGCCTCGGCGATCGCCTTGGAGGCGTTGTCGACGTTGGCCTCGACCGGCGCCTTGGCACCGGTGTTCAGCTTGACGGTCGGGATCTTGCCGGCCGTCGCGTACGACAGCTCGAAGTACGAGATGGCGCCGGCGTTCTGCTTGACCTGCGCGGCGACACCGGACGAGCCGGAGGCCGCCTGGCCGCCCTTGCCCTCCCAGGTCTTCGCCGGCTCGTGCTTCCAGGCGTCGGGGGCCGCGCCCTTGAGGTACTTGGTGAGGTTGTCGGTGGTGCCCGAGTCGTCGGAGCGGTGGAACGCCTGGATCTTGAGGTCCGGCAGCTTGGCGTCCGGGTTGAGCTTCTTGATCTCGGCGTCGTTCCAGTTGGTGATCTCCGAGTCGAAGATCTTGGCGAGGGCCGGGGCGTCCAGCACCAGGTTCTCGACGCCGGGGATGTGGTAACCGATCGCGATCGGACCGCCGACCATCGGGAGGTTGATCGCCTGGCCGCCGTCCTTGCAGACCTTCTTGGACTTCTCGACCTCTTCGGGCTTGAGCGGCGAGTCGGAGCCCGCGAACGCGGTCTGGCCCTGGAGGAAGGTGGTGATACCGGCGCCGGATCCGGGGGCCTGGTAGTTGATCTCGGTGTCCTTGCAGGCGCCCGAGTAGTTCTGCACCCAGACGTCCATGGCGTTCTTCTGCGCGGACGAGCCGGACGCGAGCAGCTTGCCCTTGCCGTCGCACTTGATGCTGGCGGACTTCGCGGACGTGCCGCTGCCGCTGGAGCCGCTGGCGTCGTCGGAGCCGCACGCCGTCAGGGCCAGGGCACCGGAGACGGCGAGAGCGCCAACGGCGAGGGCGCGAACCCGGTTCTTGCGCTGAAGCTTCACTGTCGAGAGTTCCTTCCTGGGGCGCGCCGCTGCTCGGCGTGCGGGGTGGTGACGTGATGATGACGCGTTCGCGGCTGTCGCCGCTCCGCGGTGCCAGCCGGCCGGTTCGCGAGTGCCCTGAGGGCCTGCCGCTCACTCGGTACGGCCGAAATTAGGCAGAAGAGGTGAAGCCGCCGATGGAGGAGAGTGAACGCAGAGTGAACCTCGGCCGTCAGGTGGGTGCGCTGCGGGAAGTGGGCGGCAGTCAGCGGGAAACGGCCCGTCACCCTGTCGAATTACCAGCCGGTATGGCAGCATCCGCGCGAGATGGACCACGCGAATCGGTGCGGAACGACCGGAGGTGACTGGTGGGGAGCCAGGGGACACGGCAGGGCGTTCGGGACACAGGGGCCGTACGAGGTGCGCTCGGTGCGCCGGACATACGGAGAGTCCGGGGGCGGGTCGGCGGCCACGGGACGCGGGGCCGGGTGCTGGCGTGCACGGCCGTCGTGCTGTGCGCGATGGGGCTGCTCGGCGGGACGGCGACGGCCGCGTACGCGGATCCGGGACCGGGGAGCGGAGCGGGCCGGGACGCCGGCGGTGACGCCAAGAGCGGTGGCGGCGCGCCGGGCGGTGGTCCGGCGGCCGCGGAGGACAAGCGCCTGGAAGACGTCCGCAAGGAGATCGAGGACCTCTACCGCAAGGCGGAGCAGGCCACCGACGCCTTCAACGGGGCCAGGGAGCAGGTCGAGCTCCAGCAGAAAGAGATCGTCAAGCTGGCGCGGAACATCGATTCGACACAGCAGAAGCTGGCCGTCCTCAAGCGCCGGGCGGGCGCGCTGGCCAGTGCCCAGTACCGCGACGGCGGCCTTCCCCCCGAGGCCCGGCTGATGCTGGGCGACGATCCCGAGGGCTTTCTCGACGATGCCACGCTGGTCCGTAAAGGACAGCAGGCGGTCAAGGGTGTGATCAGCCAACTCGCTCGGACGAAGGGCGATTTGGAGGGCTATTCGAAGGCCGCCACGGAACGCTGGAAGGTGCTGGAGGCGAACCGCAAGAAGAAGGAGAGCGCGCAGCAGGACATCAAGAAAAAGATCGATGCGGCGAAAGATCTGGAATCCCGGCTGGCCGCCAAGGAGAAAGACCGGCTGAAGAAGCTGGAGGAGGATCAGGCATTCCTGAAGCAGCAGAAATGGCTCGACTCCGGAGCGCTGAAAGAGATCAGCGGCAAAGCGTCCGAACAGGGCAAGAAAGCGATCTCGTTCGCCACGTCACAGATCGGCAAGAACTATGTGTGGGGCGCGGCCGGGCCGGACACCTTCGACTGCTCGGGGCTGACCCTGCGGGCCTGGCAGGCCGGCGGCGAGACGATCCCGCGGACCTCGCAGGAGCAGTGGCACCAGCTGCCCAGGGTTGCCCTCAAGGACATGCGGCCCGGTGACCTGATCATCTATTTCGCGGACGCCAGCCACGTCGGGATGTACCTCGGCGACGGCGCGATCGTGCACGCCCCGCGGCCCGGCCGGCAGGTCACGATCACCGGGGCCGGCTCGATGCCGATCCTGGGCATCGTACGGCCCGATAAGTAGTTGAATTGATCGTTAAATGACCGGATTGATCGTTATCAGAGGGTTGCCCGGCTGCGGCTGAATGTGGTCGGGCAGGGTGATTTTCGTCATTCCCTTTTCCGCCTTCCCGGGCCCTGTCCAGGCCATTTCCCTTATGGGGTACGGCATATGACGATGGTCGATTGCCATCGGTCATTCCCTCGCCCTCGGCACTGACGCTATGGTCGCCTTTCAGTGCCCGGTGGCGCCTCGCTCCTGTGACGACGAGCGGCGTGGAACCGGGCACGGTGGCGCGCCGTCGGCGCACCACCGCACCCTCTGGGGAGGGAAGGAAGCAGAGGAATGCCCGTACCCGTGCCGGACCGGCGGACGGTCGTACTGCCGCACCAGGCAGGACCGGTGGACGACGACGGCTGCGCGGACGCGGCGTGGGCCCCGGCCGGACCGGCGAAGGCGGCCGCGCGCCCGGCGGGTGCACCGGCGGCGGACCCGGCGGCCGGGCGGGAACAGGCGGACGGAACGGACGGGGCGGCGGCCGCTCACCCGGCCGCCGGCGACGCCACCCCCGACACCCCCGACACCCCTGGGGACCGGCCCGGCCACGGCGCGTTCCCGCAGGACCTGACCCTGCTCCTCATCGGCGCGGACCCCAACAGCCCCGTCCCCGAACTGTGGGACGGTGCGGACCACAAGGTCCGGCTGCGGACCGCCCGGAACCTCACCGAGGCCGAGCGGCTGCTCACCGACGATGTGCACTGCATCCTGCTCGACCTGGCCCCGCCGGAGCGCGACAGCCGGGACATCCGGGAGGCGCGGGCGGAGCGCGAGAGCCGGACGGCGCGGGCGGCGAGCGACGAGCGGGGCCCCGGCGACGCGTGCGATCCCGGCGACGTACGCGGCCGCGGGGACGCCCGCGGTCCCGGGGAGGGATGCGGCCCCGGCGACGAGCTGGACGCACTGCGCGAGGTGCTGCGGATGGCGCCCGCGCACGCCGTCCTCGTGCTGACCTCCCAGACGGACGCCGAGCGGGCCGCCGCCGCCGTCCGCGTCGGCGCCCAGGACTACCTCTTCCGCGACGAACTGGACGGCGCCGTGCTGAGCCGCGCGGTGCGCTACGCGGTCGAGCGCAAGCGCGCCGACCGCGCGCAACGCCAGCTCACCGAGTCCCGGATGCTGGCTCAGGAGAACGCGCGCCTGGAGCGCGGTCTGCTGCCCACACCCCTGCTCGAAGGCTCCGGTCTGCGGTTCGCGGCCCGCTACCGCCCCGGCCGCAGCCGCGCGCTGCTCGGCGGCGACTTCTACGACACCGTCCGCACCCCGGACGGCACCGTCCACGCGATGATCGGCGACGTCTGCGGCCACGGCCCGGACGAGGCCGCGCTCGGCGTCGAACTGCGTATCGCCTGGCGGGCGCTGACCTTCGCCGGGCTGTGCGGTGACGAACTGCTCGCCACGCTCCAGAAGGTGCTGGAGCACGAGCGCGCCGACGACGAGATCTTCGCGACGCTGTGCACCGTCGACATCTCCCCGGACGGCCGGCACGCCGGCCTGTGCCTGGCCGGCCACCCCGCACCCCTGCTGGCCCGCGCCGGACGGCCGCCGCAGCTGCTGCCCTACGAGTCCGGCGGCCCGGCGCTCGGGCTGCTGCCGCACGCCCGCTGGCCGCGCCGGCGGATCGAGCTGGGCGGCGCCTGGAGCCTGATGATGTACACGGACGGTCTGATCGAGGGCCGGACGGGGGAGGGCAACCAGCGCCTCGGCCAGGAGGGGATGACCGACCTCGTGAGCCGTCAGATGGCGTCCGGTCTCCGGGGCGAGGAGTTGCTCGACGCGGCGGTCACGGAGGTCCGCGCCCTCAATGGCGAGGAACTGACCGACGATGTGGCGGTCCTGCTGCTGGACCGGCGGGAGAAGGGCCGCACGGAGTAGTGCGCGGTGCGCAGCGGGGGCGGCCGGCCGGGGCGGCGCCGGGCCGAACGGCCCCTGCCCCGCCCGGGAGCGGCGGGGCCGTACGGTCTGTGCTCACCGACCGCCGTTGTAGGGGCCGTAGGGCCCGTCCGAGCTGGAGCCGCCGCGCCGCGGGCCGCCGCCGGCGACCTGCTTGATCGCCGGGCGTACGTCGACGGTGTAGACGATCACGGCGATGACGCCCATGATCGGCAGGAACGACATCAGGGGGAGCAGGAAGAGCAGCGCGGTGGCGATCACGAGGAAAATCAGCCACATGCCCTTGGACTGCTTGTCCGCGGCGCGATAGGCGTCCTCACGGCGCACGGCCGCGTCGATCAGCATCACGGCCGCGTAGACGCC
The DNA here is from genome assembly GCF_046549095.1 of Streptomyces sp. x-80. NCBI lineage: Bacteria > Bacillati > Actinomycetota > Actinomycetes > Kitasatosporales > Streptomycetaceae > Streptomyces > Streptomyces sp. x-80. Next base: position 34,389 of record NZ_JAJPWM010000032.1, on the reverse strand, counting down.
CAGAACGAGCTGGAGCCAGTCCAGGACGTTCTGGAACCCGTAGATCAACACGCTGCCCACCGTCCGTTCATCCGGTTCGTCTCGGCCTTACGCGGCCCCACCGTACCCGGAGAACGGGCCGGACACGTGAAGTGTGCCCGGCCCGCCCCATGGATCCGGTGCACGCCGCCGTGGCGCGCGCCCGCTCCGCTACCCGTCCGCCCCGCCACCCGCCCGCCCGGCGGGCGGCGAACGGTGAGCGAGCTCACTCCGCGGTCGGCGGGGTGGGCTTCTTCGCCGCCGGCTTGCGCGGCACGGGCTTCTTCACGGCGGCCGGCTTGGCGTTGGCCCCGTTGCCGGCCGCGGGCGTGACCACCGGCTCCGGCTCGATGACGACCGCGAGCTCCTCGACCTGGTCGGCGGCCTCGCCACGCCAGGACTGCACGGCGCCGCGACCGCGCTCGGCCAGCTCGTCATACGTCTCGCGCGCCTTGACGGCGTACTCGGCGGCCCGGCCCACGCCCTGCAACGCGAGGTCCTGCGCCTGCTCGCGGATCTTCTTCAGATCGGTGTCGAGCGAGCCCAGCAGCTCGGTCAGCTTGTCCTGGGCGTCCTTCGCCTGCTTGGTGAACCGGTCCTGAACGTCCTTCGGGTCGGCGCCGCGGACGGCCTCGAAGCGCTTGGGCGCCTCGACCCGGATCTTCTCGACCAGCGCCGGCACCTCGCCGAGCTTCTCGGCCGCCAGGTCGGCGGTGCCGGCCAGGGCGTACAGCGGGGTCGCGTCGGTCAGCGTCTTACGAAGGTCATCGGTGATGGCCATGACGTGGTTCCTCCTGGAATCGAAATCGGTCGCTCAGGTGGTGTACGGGCCGCCCTCGGCCGCCGCCTCACGGGAGTCCGCGCCGCCCGCACCCTCATTGCCCGCCGGCGGCACCGCCCTTGGCACCCTCGCCGCCGCCGTTGTCTTCGGCACTGTGAGCGCTGTCGGTACCTTCAGCGCCTTCGGTGCTTCTGCCGGTCCTGGTGCCCCTACTCTCGCTCCCGAGCCCGTTCTCCTTGCGGAATGACTCGTAGATCTGGAGCAGGGCCTGCTTCTGCTTCTCGGTCAGGGACGGGTCGGTCAGGATCGCGCTCTGTACCTCGACCCCGTCCAGCCCCCGCCGCTCGTCGAGGATCCCGGCCTGGACGTACAGGGTCTCCGCGGATATCCGCAGCGCCTTGGCCAGCTGCTGGAGGATGTCCGCACTCGGCTTGCGCAGACCGCGCTCGATCTGGCTGAGGTACGGGTTGGACACCCCGGCGGCATCCGCGAGCTGCCGCAGACTCAGCTGCGCCGTGCGCCGCTGCTCCCGCAGGAACTCGCCGAGATTGCCGACGTTGAGTGAGGCCATGCCCCGATGGTGCGCCATGATTGCTAACTATTGCAAGCAGGTGCTAGCAAAAGTGGTGGGGGACACGTGGGCGGGGGTCTTCGGGACTGACCCGTCTCTGCGAAGTTGAGGCAGTCCCGGTCTTCGTTAGGCATCCGGTGGCACGTCTCGCTCAGTCTCGGGCATTTGCTGCTGTGTCTCGCTCAACATGAGGCACCCCAGGTCAGCGCGTTAGCCCGCCTCACCTTCAGCGAGACCGGACAGGGACGTCTCCGGTCGGTGCGGTTCGAGTCGGTACGGTCCCAGCGCCGGGTCCCGGCTTTCCGAGGGCAGGGCAACTGGTGCGGTGGGTACTGGTCGGCGCAGATCAGGGCTGCTGGCCTTCGCCAGATCTATCTGGAACGGACAGTGGAGCAGGAGCAGGAGCAGGAGCAGGAGCAGGAGCCGGAACCGCGCGCCCGCTGGTGTGCGGAGGGGCCGGTGCCGTCGGCGGCTGAGGTGGTGGTGCCCGTGTTGCGTACGATGCGGGCGTGATCGCCTTTGCCCCTGCGGCCTTGTTTCTCGTTCTTTTCGGCTTCGGCGTTCTGCGGGACCGCCGGCGCTTCAGCAACGCCGTCTATCTGGGGCTCGCCGTCATCTGCCTGATGTTCGCCCTGCTGCCGGTGCTCGCCAGTGCCGGCGACAGCGGTCATCCGGTCCTGGCGCTGCTGGTGGTCGCGGTCCTCCTGGCCGTCCCCTTCCTCGGCGCTCTCGTCCTGCCGGTGTTCCTCCTGGCCAACGGCGTGAAGATGATCCGCAAGGAGGGGCGGCGCCCGGCGAACCTGCTTTCCTTTCTCGCCGGTCTCGGCATCTTCGGCCTCATGGGACTGCTGGTCACGGCCGCCGTCACGCACTCCCGCGGGCTGGCGGTCGTCGCCGGCACCCTTCTGCTGATCGTCGGCTATGTGTCGTTCCTCTTCTTCTGCTTCGTCGGGTACGCCTTCCTGTACGGCCGGATGCAGCCGCGCCGCGACATCGACTTCGTGGTGGTGCTCGGCTCCGGTCTGATCGGCGGCACAAAGGTTCCGCCGCTGCTCGCCAGCCGCCTCGAACGCGCGCGCAAGGTGCATGAGGCGCAGGCGGCGCGCGGCAACCCGCCGGTGCTCATCACCTCCGGCGGCCAGGGCCCGGACGAGCGGCTCCCCGAGTCCCATGCCATGGCCGACTACCTCACCGGGCGCGGTTTCCCCGCCGAGCACATAACGCGCGAGGACAAGTCCCGCACCACCGAGGAGAATCTGGAGTACAGCAAGGCGATCATGTCGGCGGCCGGGCCGGACTACTCATGCGTGATCGTCACCAACAACTTCCATGCCTTCCGGGCCGCCCTGATGGCCCGGAAGACCGGTGTCAACGGCCAGGTGGTGGGCTCGCCGACGGCCGCGTACTTCTGGCCGAGCGCGACCATCCGCGAATTCGTCGCGGTCTTCCTCCAGCACAAGCCCGTCAACTTCACCGTCTGCGGTCTGCTCGCCCTCTGCGGTCTGCTCGCCTGGTGGCTCGGCTGACCGCCGCCCGCGTCGCTCCCGCGGCCGTACGGACTTCATCACCGCCCGCCGCCTGACGGTCGCCGTACCGCGCTGCCGCCGTACCGCCGTACGCGCTGCCGCCCTGCTCCCCTGCCACGCTGCCGGGCCTCGTCCGGTGGGACCGCTCGGGCGTTGTCCGCGCCGGTAGCCGGTAGCCGGTAGCCGGTAGCCGGTAGCCGGTAGCCGGTAGCCGGTAGCCGGTAGCCGGTAGCCGGTAGCGTCCGGGCATGCCTTTTCCCGATGAGCGGCGGCCGGTCGCCGTGGTGGCGTACCAGGCGGCGTGGGCCGAGGAGTTCGAGCGGCTGGCCGGGCGGCTGCGGGCCGCGCTGGGGGATCTCGCGGTGGCGGTCGACCATGTGGGATCGACGTCGGTTCCCGGGCTGCCGGCGAAGGACTGCGTCGATGTGCAGGTCCGGATGCGGTCGGTCGATGCGGCCCGGGACGTTCCGCTGCTCGCCGCGATCGGCTTCCGCTGCCGGCCCGAGCCGTGGAACCGTACGGAGATCACCGCCGGACGGCGCTGCGCCAAGCTCGTCTTCGCGCCACCGGCCGGGGAGCGCCCCTGCAATGTGCACCTACGGGAGAGCGGTGGGCCCAACTCCCGTTACGCGCTGCTCTTCCGCGACTATCTGCGGGCCGACGCGGACGCGCGGCGGGCGTGGGGCGCGTTCAAGCGGCGCCTGTCGATCAGCGTGCCCGACCTGCTGGACTACGGGCAGATCAAGGCCCCCGCCACGGATGTCCTGATGGGCGCGGCGGAGCGGTGGGCCGCCGAGACGGGGTGGGTGATGCCGTGAGGCGGCGCCGCGCCGCGCGGTGTGGTCGCTCCGGTGCGATGCGGTGTGGTGCGGCCCGCCGATGCGCAGTTGTGGCGATGGAAGGTACTTGTCAATTTGGAAAGTACTTGGCATTGTTGAACCATCGTCATCTGACAGGGGAGGCAGGCATGTCCGAGTACGCGGCGAAGGATGCGTCGGACGCACTGGCCCGTGCGCGGGAACTGGGCTCCAGCGTGCGCGGTGGCGGGCGGTGGTATGTCCGCTATCAAGTGATCTTCGGTTGCGCGGCCGCCATCTGCGTGCTCGCCATCGGGCTGCTGCGCCATCCGTACGGCGTGGCGCTCGGCGTCGGGTTCTGGGTCGTGGTGATCGCGGGGCTGTCGGTCTATTCGGCCAGGCAGCGCGTCGTCGGCCGCGGGTTCGCGCTGCGGCACGGCGGTCTGATCGCCACCTGGGGGCTGCTGTACGGCGGGGTACTGACCGGCGGCGTGATCTGGTTCCCGGGCGTCGTGGCCTGGTGGGTGCCGGGCGCGGTGGCCGTGGCGCTGCCCGGTCTGGTCGGCGGCTTCCTGGCGGCCCGGCGGTGACGCGTCCGGGGCCCGGCACCCATCCGCGCCACGGGCTCGACGAGGTGATTCACGCGCCGGTCCGGTTCTCGGTCATGGCGACCCTGGCGGCCGCCGACAAGGCCGAGTTCGCCTTCGTCCGGGACACCGTCGAGGTGAGCGATTCGGTGCTGTCGCGGCAGGTGGCCACCCTGGAGAAGGCCGGCTATGTCGCGGTCACCAAGGGGTACGTGGGCAAACGCCCGCGTACCTGGCTCGCACTCACCGCGGACGGCCGCGCCGCCTTCGCCGCCCACTGCGACGCCTTGCGGGCGATCGCGGGAGGCGATGTCGCGGACGCGTAGGGGCGGATGGCGGCGGATCTCTTCACCGTGCCTCCGGTCGGGTGGGCGTTGGGGCGCCGATCCCGGCACCCGGCACCCGGCGGCTGGCGGCTGGCGGCCGGCGTACCCGGGCGTACCTGGAGGAGAACCCCGGCGCCCGCGCCGTACGGCCGAACCGCCGAGGGCCCGTGCGCCGGTGACCGGATCGCGTACTACGCCGGGGACATGACCTCGTAGAGGTTGTGGGCGTCGTCGGTGAAGTACAGGCCGCGGGCGCACAGCGGGTGGTCGGTACGGCCGTTGTCCGGCCGGGCGGGGTCGTCGCCGTACGGGACGCCGGCCGCCCGGAGGCGGGTGCGGATCGCGTCGAACGTCCCGGGGTCGACGTCGAAGGCCAGGTGATGGCCCACGGCAGGCCCGTCGGCCGGTACGTCGACCGTCATGAAGTCGAGGGTGAGCGTTTCGTTCACGCGGACGGGGGCGAAGTGCCCGTCGCGGCCGTCCGGCGGGAGTTCCGGCAGTCCCATCACCGAGGCGAAGAACTGGGCGGCGGCGCGGTGGTCGGTGGCGGGGACGATGGTGTGGTTGAGGGTGATGGTCATCGTGTGCTCCCGGGGTGGGCGGGGCCGCCGCGGCGATGTCCCGTCCCGTCTCCGGAGGGGCGACGGGGAAGCGGGCGAACGCCGGTCGGCGGGAACGGTGGCCTCCTAGGATCGGCGGATGACGACGGAACAGGAAGTGTTTCTGCGGACGTTCCACGCCTCGCATCCGGCGGTGACCGCGCGGGCGATGTCCCGCGGCCGGGCGGCGGACGGCCGGTCCAGCTACGCGATCCTGCGGGACCGGATGGCCGGCCGCGACCGGGTGCTGGATCTCGCCTGCGGCGACGGGCTGTTGCTGGAGCTGCTGGCCGAGGCGGGAGAGGAGCGGGGGAGCGGCGGGAGCGAACGGGGGCGCGACGGTCGCGGGCGGGCGCTTGCCGGACTGGATCTCTCTGCCGAGGAGTTGGTTCTGGCGCGCCGCCGTCCGGGCGTCGGGCGAGCCGATCTGCGCGTCGGACGGGCGCAGCAACTCCCCTTCGCGGATGGACAGTTCGACGGCTGTGTGTCTCATATGGCGCTGATGCTGATGAGCGACGCCGAGCAGGTGGCGGCGGAACTGGCGCGGGTGCTGGAGCCGGGCGGCGTACTGGCCGCGGTCCTGGGCGGCGGGCCCGGTGGCGACGAGGCATACGAGAGGTTTCTGCGGCTGGCGCGGCCGCTGTTCGACGCGGCGCCGGCGGCGAAGCGGATTCCGCTCCTGGGGGACCGGCGACTCCGTAGCCGCGAAGGGTTCGACGAGGTCTTCGGGCCCGCCGGGTTCGGCCCGGCGGAGTGGGAGACCGTGGTGATCGATCTGACCGGTTCGCCGGAACAGGTGTGGGAGACGGTGAGCGGCATCTACGATCTCGGCCTGTTCGGCGCCGGGGCCACGGCCGAGCTCCGGGCCCGGTTCGAGGCGGAGTCGGCGGCGACGGCGCTGCCGGACGGCCGGATTCCGTGCGCGATGCGGGTGCATGTCGCGACGGTGCGCCGGGGATGAGACGGCGGCGATCGGCGTGCGGGCTCGCCCTGCGCGCCGGTCGCCGCGCGCGGACACGGTGTCGTGAACGCGGTGTCGCGGACGGCGGGGTGGCGGACCGGGTGCGGGGAGGGGCGGACCTCAAGCGGGGTGACGCTGCGGGTAGGTGGCCTCCAGGTGTGCCATATGGGCGCGGCCCCAGGCGCCGAGCGGCGACAGGGCTTCGTTGAGCGAAGCGCCGAGGTCGGTGAGGGAGTACTCGACCTTCGGCGGGATCTGCGCGTAGACCTCGCGGTGCACGATGGCGTCCGCCTCCAGTTCGCGCAGCTGCTGGCTGAGCACCTTCTCGCTGATCTTCGGCAGTTCCCGCTTCAGCTCGCCGAACCGTCGCGGCTGCTCGGCCAGCGCCCACAGCAGCAGGACCTTCCACTTCCCGCCGATGACGTCCACGGCCGCGTCCACACCGCAGGTGTACGGACCGTTGCGTGCACCCATGAGATGTGTCCCCTGTCTGTCGTTCGTCTGCCGTCGCGCTGTCGTCGTGCTGCCGTCGCGTCGTCGCGCGATGTCGTTCGGTCCGGCGGTCCACGATGGGCGCCGGCTGTGCCGGTGGCCGCGATACGGGACAACGGTGGTCGCCCGTCCGATGTTCCCCGGGGCCCGGGGCCCGGGGCCGGGGTGCCGTCAGGTGCGGACCGTCCAGATCCGGCCCAGTGGCGTCAGCCCGAGGGTGCGCGCGACCGACCGGGAGGCGTGATTGGCGGCCGTGGTGCTGTAGAGGAGCACCTCCTTGTTGCGGCGTTCGCGCCGCGACCAGGCCGCTACGACGGCGGGGGCGAGGCGGCGACCGCGGAAGTCGGCCCGGGTCCAGATGCCCGCCTCCGCCGCGGTGTCGTTCGATGCCGGGGAGTGGCAGATGGAGACCGGCGAGTTGTCGTGCACGGCCATCGCCCACTCGCCCGTCTCCCCGTGGATCAGCTCGGCCCACTCCGGGCTGCCAGTTGTCGGGACGGTTCAGGCGCTGTGCCGCGTACCGCCCTTCGGTGTCCGCGACGAGGAGGGGCAGCGGGGCCGGGGCGTGGACGGCGAGCCGCTCCGGGAGGACGAAACAGGGGCCGCCCGCCACCGATGCCGTCCGGTCGTCAAGGGCCGCGGCCAGAGCGGCGAGTGCGCGTGGCGGCTCGCCCGGTGCGTACTCCTGCTCGCGGTCGGCGAGGACAGCGGGAGCGTCGACGTCCGGCGCCAGGGCCAGTGCCGTGCGCGGGGCGACCAGGCCCGTACCGCCCGCACCGTCCTGTCCCGCACGGTCGCCGTACGGTCGCCCGAGGCCGGGGTGGGTCCGTGGATCGCGTCGACTTCCAGGGCCAGCAGCCGTCCTTCGTCCCAGGTCATGGCGGGAGGCCAGCGCCGTGGCCGGAGGGGCATCCCCTTTGCCGCCCGCCGGCGGACGGCCACCGGCTGCCGGGGTCACAGTCCATGCGCGGCCATCCAGTCCGGGTCGGGGTCGATGGTCTGGAGCACCTCGATCAGGGCGCCCTCGGGGCTCCAGACGTTGAAGCGGCGCTGGCCCCAGGGCTCGTCGCGCAGGGGTTCCGCGATGGGGACGTCGGCCGCGCGCAGGGTGGCCTCCTCGGCCTCGGCGTCCGCCACGAGGAAGCCGAGCAGGACGCCGCCGGCCTCCTGGGCGCGGAAGTCCGCGGGCATGGAGGCGTGCCCGCGCTGGACGAAGTCCAGGGTGAAGTCCGGGTGTTGGGGGTGCTGGAGCGTGGTGTACCAGCCCAGGTCCGCGAGGGTGCGGAAGCCGAAGTGGTCGACGTAGAAGCGCGTGCTGGCGGCGACGTCGTCGGTGAGCAGGGCGGTGCCGATCTTGGCGAAGCGCATACGGGCTCTCTTTCCGTTCTCCGTTGCCGCGGGCTGCTGGGTGCGCCGCGATCCGGGCTAACCACTCCAGTTGTAGTACTCTTTCTGTAGTGGTTGCAAGTGGATTCGGGAAGATCCGGGAAGATTCGGGGATCGGCTTCGCGGGCCGGTTCCGGATCGGGCCGGTTCGGGCCGGTTCGGTTCGCGGAGTGACATTCGGTGTGGAAGGAGACGGGTCGGATGGCGCGTAACCCTGAGCGGCGTACGGCGTTGGTGGACGCCGCGATCGAGGTGCTGGCGCGGGACGGTGCGCGGGGGCTGACCTTCCGCGCCGTCGACGTGGCCGCCGGGGTGCCCAACGGCACCGCATCCAACTACTTCGCCGGCCGGGACGCGCTGCTGGCGCAGGTCACCGGCCAGATCCACCAGCGGATCGCGCCCGACCCGGCGGAGGTCGCCGAGGTCATGAAGGCCCCGCCGAGCCGGGCGCTGGTGGTCGAGCTGATGGGGTGGATCAACCGCCGGGTGGCGGCGCAGCGCACCGGCTATCTGGCGATGCTGGAGCTGCGCCTGGAGGCGACGCGGCGGCCCGAGCTCCAGGAGGAGCTGACCCGGGTCATTCGCGAGACGCTCGACGACGACCTCCGCTTCCATGAGGAGGGCGGGCTGCCGGGTGACCGCACCGCTGTGCTGCTGACCTATCTCGCGATGACCGGGCTGATGCTGGAGCAGCTGACGCTGCCAGGGGTGGTGCCGGCCGAGGAGACCGACGGGCTGATCGCCGCCCTGGTCGAGCGGACGATCGGGCCGCCGGAGGGGTAGGGGGTGGGGCGTCAGGCGCCGTAGGGGCGGGCCGCGCGGGCGTCGCGGAGGGCCAGCGCCCACCAGCCGAGCTGGTGGAGCAGGGCGTCGGCGGCCTGGTGCGCGGGGGCGGGGTCGTGCAGGCGGCCGTCGTCGTCGAAGAGGTTCCCGGCGAGTGCGAAGCTCACCGTTTCGCGCACCGTCATCGCGTGCAACTCGGCGAACACCAGGCGCAGTTGCTCGACGGCGCGCAGCCCGCCGGAGATCCCGCCGTACGAGACGAAGCCCACCGGCTTGGCCTGCCACTGCGCGCGCAGCAGGTCGATCGCGTGCTTGAGCGGGGCCGGGAACGAGTGGTTGTACTCCGGGGTGATCACGACGAACGCGTCCGCTGCCGCGACCCGCCCGGCGAAGGCGTCGTACTCCTCGCTGCCGTGGCGGAGTTCGTACGGACGGACGGTGTCCAGGTCGATGACATCGACGTCGATGCCCGGGTGGTTCGCGGTGTGCTGGGTGAACCAGTCCGTGATGACCGGCGCGAACCGGCCTTCCCGGGTGCTGCCGACGATCACTGCGAGGGTGTAGCGGTGCTCGGACATCGGGGGCCCTTCGTGGCGTGCGCGCGTGACCGCGTGCGCGGGTGACCGCGGACGCGCCGTGGTGAGCGCGCCGGTGGCTGAGCGCGGGGCGCGGGTGCGCGGCTGCGGGTGAGCGGCGGTGTTGCCGTCGATGCCGACGCTAAGACCTCAAGTTTTGTTGAGGTCAAGCGTCCGTCGTCCGCCGTATGCCAGGGGCCCTGCCGTCGGTCACTCGGCGCCGAACAGCGCCAGCAGCTCCGTCTTCTGGAACATCCGGGCGGTGTCGACCGCCGACGGCGTCCCGGCCGTCGGGTCCGCGCCGTGGGCGAGCAGGATCCGGATGACCTCGTCCTCGCCCTTGAAGACCGCACCGGCGAGCGGTGTCTGACCCCGGTCGTTGGCGCGGTCGGCGTCACCGCCGCGCCGCAGCAGCGCCTCCACGGTGGTGGCGTGGCCGTGGTAGGCGGCGAGCATCACCAGGGAGTCACCACTGTCGTTCGTCAGGTTGGCGGGTACGCCCGCGTCGACGTAGGCGGCGACGGTGTCGGTGTCGCCGTGCCGCGCCAGGTCGAACACCTTGGCCGCGAGCTGTAGCACCTCGGGGTCGTGTGCGTGCTCGATCGCCTCGGGCCCCTGCGGCTCGCTCTTCGCATCGCTCATGGTCGCCGGCCTCCTGCTGTGATGGGTGGTAAGTGGTGTGCCGTGGGTGGTGCACGGTGTCGTCGCCACCTTATGCAGGCCATGGCCGCGGGGGCACGGTGCGCGGCGAGGGATGGCCGGTGTCTGTCGGAGCGTGCCGGAACGCGGCGACCGGCGGGCCGCCGCTCGGCTCGGGCGGGGCGTTCGCGGGGTGGGTGGGACCGGAGGGGACGCACCGGGGTATCGCTCCCCCCAGCCGCCAGCCGGGGGTGCCCCCACGGGCGGTGCGCACCTGGGTACGTGCGCGGAGGTACCCAGGCATTTGCGCCCGTCCCCGCGGGGACACCCCGGTGCGTCCCCTCCGGCCGGCCGGGGTGGGTGGCTTTCCCGCCGTGGGGCCTCTGCGCGGGCATGACATGCGTACGGGCACGTGTACGGGGCACGCGTACGGGGGCGCCCGCGCCTCAGAAGATGTCCGGGCACCACGGGCGCCGTGCGGTGTGCAGCAGGGTGTCGGCGGTGCGGAGGGCGCCGGGGCGTTCCTCGTGGACGCGGCCCAGTGCGGCCAGGCGGGAGGCGGGGGTGTCGCCCAGGTAGAGGGCGGCCAACTCGCCCACGTCCAGGGTGAGATCGGCGGAGCGGGTGGTGGGGGCGCAGGTGGCGCCGTCCGGTCCGGCGTCGAGCAGGAAGCGGCCGCCGGCCAGGCCGGCCCGGTCCTCGACCTCCAGGACGAGCGAGCCGGACACCGGATAGGCACGGGCTTCCAGGAGGCGCGGCACGTCCAGCGGGCGCAGCCAGAGATAGTCGGCGTGTTCCTGGACGGCCGCCGCCCGCGGGTCGCCCAGGTGGTGCGGGAGCAGATCGTCGGGGGCGCGGCGGCCGGTGTCGACGTGCAGCACCCAGTCGATGGAGCACAGGAAGCGCCACAGGGCGCGCTCGGCGGCTGGCGTGGTGGTGATCAGCCGGTGGACCTGCGCGGTGTTCTGCGGCTGCTTGGCCTCCCAGCGTTCCTTGATGACGTAGTCGGCCAGGCCCTCGACCTCGCCGGAGGGGGAGCGGTAGACGACGTGCTGGCGCTCCGGCGAGGGGTGGTTCGGGAAGCGGACGAGGCCGGTCGCCCGCTCCCACCACTGGCCGGGACGGGAGACCGCGCCCGGCGTCAGGGCGCGGAACCGGTCGTGCAGCGCCGGGCCGAGCGCGCAGACCTCCTCGGCGGAGGCGAAGTCGATCCGGCCGCCGCTCTCCGGGCCGGCGTGGCGGGGGTCGATCCCGGCCCGGCGGACGTCGATCCGCCAGGAGGTGGTCCAGGCCGCCGGGCCGTAGCCGAACCGCCCGTAGATCGGGTACTCGGCGGCGATGAGGGAGGAGACCGCGTCGCCGCGCTCCTTGGCGGCCCGCAGATCGCGCTCCATCATCCGGCTGAGCACGCCGCGCCGCCGGTGGGTGGGGGAGACGGTCACGTTCGAGACGGCGTCCGAGACCAGCCGCGCGCCGCCCACCACCGTCAGCTCCTGGGCGAAGCTGCGGAAGGTGGCGACGCAGCGGCCGCGGTCGAACGCCCCCTGGGTCCGCTCCGGCTCGTAGTCCGCGCGGCGGTAGGCGATCTCCTCCGCGGAGACCACCGGCGGGCGCAGCAGCCCCGTCGACAGGGCCAGAATCCAGCCGGGTATGTCGTCGTCGTGCACGGTACGGATCTCAAGGCTCATTTCCGTACGGTATCCGGCCAACTGGCGGGGCGCCGTGGTGTTTTCACCGCTCCGGCACCGCTCCGGCGCCGCTCCGGCCGCTGCTCCGAACGCCGTCGGGAACGCCCCTCGGAGCGGTGCCGGAACGCCGGGCGGGGCGGTGGTCAGAACACCGCGCGGATCTCGCCGACCCGTTCGGCGCCGCCCGTCAGCGGGGCGTCCTCGATCCTGGACAGGACGGGGGCGTCGATCCCCATCGTGCGCAGGACGCGGCCCAGGACCGGGCCGAGGGCGCGGGTCGCACCGTCATCGATCTTGAAGGCCAGCGCCCGGCCGTCCGGCAGCGCCAGGGCCTGTACGGCCTCGGCGCCCATCTTCGACAGGGTGCCGGGCAGCTCCTGCATCAGCCAGGTGTCGGGGCGGCGGGTGCCGGCGACGTACTCGGGGTGGGCGCGCATCGCGTCCGCGACCCGCCGCTCCGGCGTGCCCGGCGCCGCCAGGACGAAGTGCCGGAAGGCGCGGGCGAGACCGGTCAGCGACAGCGACATCAGCGGCGCCCCGCAGCCGTCCGTACCGATGTGCGCGACCTCCTCGCCGCTCGCCGCGCGGACGTCCTCCAGGACCAGCCGCTGGAGCGGGTGGTCCCGGTCGAGATAGGAGTCGAGCGGCCAGCCGTTGCGGGCACAGGCGGCCAGCATGGCGGTGTGCTTGCCGGAGCAGTTCATCGCGAGCCGGTCGCGCACCTGGCCGGACGCCAGGTAGCGCTCCGCCTCCTGCGGGTCCAGCGGCAGGTCGGGCGGTGTCTGGAGCCGGTCGGCGGGCAGGCCGTACTCGGTCAGCATGGTCCGTACGAGAGCGAGATGGAAGGGCTCACCGGAGTGGCTCGCGGCGGCCAGCGCCAGCCGCTCGCCGGACAGCTCCAGGCCCGCCCGCAGCACGGCCGCGGCCTGCATCGGCTTGTTCGCCGACCGGGGGAAGACCGGGGCGGTGACGTCACCCAGCGCCCACTCCACGGAGCCGTCGGCCGCCAGCACCACCAGCGAGCCGCGGTGCCGCCCCTCGACGAAGCCGGACCGGACGACCTCGGCGAGAACGGGGGACGCCGCGGGGCCCGGGGCGGGCGGGGCGGCGTCCGGGGACGGCTCGGGTATCGGGGTGGGCGAGGTCATCGGCGGCCTTCCGGGATCCTGACCAGGCCCCGAGAGCTTGTGGCAGGTCAGGACAGCAGGTCGTCTACTTGTGCTTCGCCTTCACGGTACCTGCGGGCAATCTCGCCGCTGCAATCGTCGGCCGTCCGCTGCAAGGACTGACGGCGCTGGGAGACCTGCCGCTCGTAGCGGATCAGCCGGCGCATCGCGTCGTGCAGTTCCCGGTCCGTACGGGCGGTGAGATCGGAGAGCTCGACATCGCCGAGCATCTCCTCGGCCAGCTTGCGGTACTCCGCGCTCTGCGGCGTCCCGAGCGTCACATGCCGGGCCGAGGAACGGTGCCGCGACGGCAGGTCCGTCAGGATCTCCGGCAGGCGCTCCAGCAGGGGCGTGAGCGGGGTCGCCCGGCGGGCGGTCTCGGCCCGCAGAATGTCGATCCGGCCCTGGAGCAGCCGCCGCAGATAGCTCAGATCGGCCTCCTCCCGCTGGGAGTCACGCCGCACCATCCGCAGCTCGGGCAGGCCCAGACCGGACAGACCGGGGTGTGCGGCCGGGCGGCTGCCGTCGCGTTGCTGCGGCGGGCGGGGGGGCCGCGCCTGGCCTGCCTGGGGCATGGAGCCATCCTCGGTGCGGGCGGGCTCGACGCGAGCCGTTGTCGTGGTCGTCGTACGGGCGGCCGGCGCCGTACGGGCGGGTGGTACGGGACCGGGTGTCTGCCCGGATCCGGCAGTGCTCATGAGTCGTTCCGTCCCCTCGTCCGGTGCGGCATCCAGGGCATGTTGTCCGTGAAACGCACCGGGTGCACGCATCGTGCCACTCTGGGCGGTCCGCGCGCAGTGCGATGGCACCCGAACGGCCCCTGCGGGGTACTGCTGTCCGGGCCCTGTCCGCCGCCCGGCATGATGGCCGGTATGCGAGCTGTGGTGCAGAGGGTGGACGGCGCACGCGTCGAGGTGGCGGGCGCGACGGTCGGCGAGATCGTCGGCGAAGGGCTGTGCGTGCTGGTGGGGGTCACCCACGGCGACACCGCGCAGCAGGCGGCGCAGCTCGCCCGCAAGCTGTGGTCGGTGCGCATCCTCCAGGGCGAGAAGTCCTGCTCGGACACCGGGGCGCCGCTGCTGGTGATCAGCCAGTTCACTCTCTACGGTGACGCCCGCAAGGGCCGCCGCCCCACCTGGAACGCGGCGGCCCCCGGCCCGGTCGCGGAGCCGCTGGTCGACGAGGTCGTCGCGCAGCTGCGGGCGCTCGGCGCCCGGGTGGAGACCGGGCGGTTCGGCGCCGAGATGAAGGTGTCGCTGACGAACGACGGGCCGTTCACGGTGCTCGTGGAGGTGTGAGGCGGGCCGGCCCCCGACGGTGGGGGCCGGCCCGTCCGTAGTCCACTGACCGCCGCGCTACGGCTCGACCACGACCTCCTGCGCCGCCGCCGTACCGGCCGCGCTGAGCTGCGCGTCCACCGGCACATTGCGCTTGACCAGGGCCAGCGCGATGGGTCCCAGCTCGTGGTGGCGGGCCGAGGTGGTGATGAAGCCGAGCTGCCGGCCCTCCTCGCCGTCCGCGGCCAGCCGGACGGGCGCGCCGTGCGGCGGCAGGTGCACCTCGCTGCCGTCCAGGTGCAGGAAGACCAGCCGGCGCGGCGGCTTGCCCAGGTTCTGCACCCGGGCGACCGTCTCCTGGCCGCGGTAGCAGCCCTTCTGGAGGTGCACGGCGGTGCCGATCCAGCCCAGCTCGTGCGGAATGGTGCGGTGGTCGGTCTCCATGCCCAGCCGCGGGCGGTGCGCCTCGACGCGGAGCGCCTCCAGGGCCAGCACGCCGATCGCCGGGCCGTGCGCCGCGGCGAACGGCTCCAGGCCGCCGCGCGGCAGGAAGAGCTCACGGCCGTACGCGGTCTCGCGTACGACGGTGCGGTCCGGCACCTCGGCGATGGAGCCGGCCGGGAGGTACACCACGGCGAACTCGGCGGTGCGGTCGGCGACCTCGACGCGGTAGAAGAACTTCATGCTCTCCAGATAGGCGATCAGCGCCTCCTGGGTGCCCGGTTCGGCGTGCAGCCAGGTCGTCTCGCCGTCGTCGACGAGATAGAGCGCGTGCTCGACATGGCCGTGCGCGGAGAGGATCAGCGCCTCGGTCGCCACGCCCGGCGCGAGATCGCTGACGTGCTGGGTGAGCAGCAGATGCAGCCAGCTCAGCCGCTCGGGGCCGGTGACGGTGACCACGCCGCGGTGCGAGAGGTCCACGAAACCGGAGCCGTCGGCGAGGGCGCGTTGCTCCCGGAAGAGATCGCCGTAGTGCGCGGCGACGCCTTCGTCGGGGGCCTCGGCGGGGACGGCGCCGGGCAGCGACAGCAGCGGGCTGACTTTCGAATGTCGCAGCATGCTGCCAGCCTACGACCCGGCTACGGCTCGCTCCGAGCGGCCTTGGTGGTGCAGGCCGCACAGCGTCCGAAGATGGCGAAATGCTTCATGTCCGTGTCGAAGCCGAACCGTTCCCGCAGCTGCGCCGTGAACGGCTCGACCACCGACAGGTCCGCCTCGATGACGTTCGTGCAGTCCCGGCACACCATGTGGATGTGGTGATGGCGGTCGGCGAGGTGGTACGTCGGCGCGCCGTGTCCCAGGTGCGCGTGGCTGACCAGGCCGAGCTCCTCCAGCAGCTCCAGGGTGCGGTAGACCGTGGAGATGTTCACGCCGCCCGCCGTCTTGCGCACCTCGGTGAGGATGTCGTCGGGGGTGGCGTGTTCCAGCCTGTCCACAGCCTCCAGGACGAGCTGGCGCTGCGGAGTCAGGCGGTACCCGCGCCTGCGGAGGTCGCTCTGCCAGTCGGTGCTCACCACACAGCCAGTGTAGGAGGACGGCGGGCGGGTGCGTATGCCCGCGGCGTCACCCGGTGTGTACGCCGCGGAGATAACGGGCGAGACCGCTGATCGCGGCCGGGTTGCGGGGGCTCTCGACGAGGTCGGCGTAGTCCATGACGTAGATCCGGTCGTGCTTGATCGCCGAGACGTTGGCGAGCGGCGGATAGGACTTCAGGAACGCCTTCTTCTGGTCGGCGGAGGTGTCGCCGTAGTTGTTGATCACGATGACGTCCGGATCGCGGGCGACGACGGTCTCCCAGCCGACCGTCACCCAGGAGTCCTTGAGGTCCTTCATGATGTGGTCGCCGCCGGCCTTGGTGATGATGTCGTGCGGGCCGGCGTACTCCCCCGCGGTCAGCGGCTTGTCGCGGCCGTCGTCGTAGAGGAAGACGGAGGGCCGGTCGGCCGGTGCGGGCGCCTTGGCCTGGGCGTCGGCGACCTGCTGCCGGTACTTCTCGACCAGGGCGGCGGCGCGGTCCTCGACGTCGAAGATCTTCCCGAGCGTCGTCAGGTCGGTGTAGAGCGCCTCCAGCGGCGGCATGACACCGCGGGCGCTGCCGTTCGGGCCCTTACGGCAGGACTCGGTCAGCACATAGCTGCCGATGCCGAGCTTCTTGAGGGAGTCGGGGGTCAGCGCGTTGTCCTCGCCGAAGCCGTAGTTCCAGCCCGCGAAGACCAGATCGGTCTTGGCGTCCAGGGCCATCTCCTTGGTGATCGCCTTCTTGGAGAGCCAGGGGACCTTGTCGTACGCGGCCTTCCAGGGCACCGCGTCGATATCGCCCTTGTCGTCGGGCATCACATAGCCCGCCATCCGGTTCTCCAGGCCGAGCGCGAACATGATCTCGGTGATGCCGACGTCGTTCGTGACCACCCGCTGCGGGGCCTTGTCGTACGTGGTGCGGGTGCCGCAGTTCTCGATGGTGACGGGGTAGTGGCCGGCGGGAGCGGCGGAGCTCTTGCCGGTCTCGCTGTCCTTGCCGTTCTCGCCGTCGGCGGATATCCGCGCGCCGCAGCCGGTGGCGGTGAGCGCCAGGGTGAGGGCCAGCGGAGCGGCGTAACGGCGGACGGGGCGGCGGGCGGTACGGCGGTGGGCCGGGAGCATGGAGCGGGTCCTCACGGTGCGGTCGGGGCGGTGACGGGGGCGCCGTCGGCGGGGGCGTCCGACGGGGCGTCGGCCGGGGCCAGCCGGTCGAACAGCAGCTGGACCGCGCCGGATTCGGGGTGCCGTACGCGGTGCGCGCGCACGCCGAAGACCTCGGCCAGCAGGTCCGGGGTGAGCACGTCGTGCGGCGCCCCGGCGGCGACGATCCGGCCGCCCGCGATGACGTACAGCTCGTCGCAGTGCACGGCGGCCAGGTTGAGGTCGTGCAGCGCGGTCAGCACCGTCAGCCGGCTGTCCCGTACCAGGGCCAGCACCTCCAGCTGCTGGGCGATGTCCAGGTGGTTGGTCGGCTCGTCGAGGACCAGCACCTTCGGTTCCTGGGCCAGTGCGCGGGCGATCAGCACCCGCTGCTTCTCCCCGCCGGACAGGCTCAGAAAGCCGCGTCCGGCCAGATGGTCCGCGCCGACCCGGGCCAGTGCGCGCGTACACACCTCGGTGTCGGCGGCGCTC
The DNA here is from genome assembly GCF_046549095.1 of Streptomyces sp. x-80. Lineage (NCBI taxonomy): Bacteria > Bacillati > Actinomycetota > Actinomycetes > Kitasatosporales > Streptomycetaceae > Streptomyces > Streptomyces sp. x-80. The sequence continues at coordinate 17,067 of NZ_JAJPWM010000032.1, read as the reverse complement.
GCCCGGCCCGAGCCGCGCTGATGCGGCAGCCGGCCCATCGCGACGACCTCGGCCACCGTGAAGTCGAACTCGGTGCTCGCCTCCTGGGGCAGCGCGGCCAGCAGCCGGGCGCCCTCCCGGGCGTCCATGGCGTGCAGATCCGTACCGTCCAGCCGTACCGTGCCGACGACCGGGCGCAGCGCGCGGTAGACGCAGCGCAGCAGGGTCGACTTGCCGCTGCCGTTCGGCCCGACGAGTCCGACGAGGCGGCCGCTCTCCGCCGTCAGGGCGATGTCGTGGACCAGCCGGTGGCCGGCCACCTCCACCGACAGGTCCGTGATGTCGATCCGCATCAGGCGCCGCCTCCGAAGGTGTAGCCGCGCCGCCGCATCAGCAGCACGAAACAGGGCACCCCGATGACGGCGGTGACCACGCCGACCGGCAGTTCCACGGGCGCCAGCACCACCCGCGAGAGCAGATCCACCCACACCAGCAGCACCGCGCCCAGCAGCGGCGCGACGGCCAGCACCCGCCGGTGGTCGGCGCCGACCAGCATCCGCGTCACATGCGGCACCATCAGGCCGACGAAGCCGATCGCACCGCTGACCGCGACCACGGCGCCGGTGACGGCGGCGGCGACCACGAACAGTTCGCGGCGCAGCCGCTCGGCGTCGATCCCGAGGGCGGCGGCCGTCTCGTCGCCCATGGCCAGCGCGTTGAGCCGGCCCGCGGAGAGCAGCAGATGGGCCAGTGCCGCCAGGACCGCGGCCGCGGCGATCGGCACCGAACCCCAGCCGGCCCCGCTCAGGCTGCCGAGCAGCCACATCATCGCCGAGCGGGCCGCCTCGCCGCGGTCGGCGGTGAACACCATCAGGGTGGTGATCGCGGAGAAGCCGTAGTACATCGCGGTGCCGGTCAGCACCAGCCGCAGCGGGGTGAGCCCGTGGGCGGTGCGGGCCGCCGCGTAGACCAGGGCCATCGCGAGCAGCGCGGAGACGAACGCGGACACCGACAGCGCCCAGACCCCGAGCGCGCCCAGCGCGCCGAAGAGCAGCACGGCGTTGGCGCCGACCGCGGCGCCGGAGGAGATGCCGAGCACGAAGGGATCGGCGAGCGCGTTGCGCACCAGCGCCTGGACGGCGACGCCGACGGCGGAGAGCCCGGCGCCGACGACGGCGGCCAGTACGGCCCGTGGGAAGCGCAGCTCCCACACGATGGTGTAGGTGGCGACCTCGTCGGGGCGGATGGTGCCGCCGGTCAGCCCGGCGCCCAGATAGCGCACCACCTGCGACCAGCTCACCCCGGCCGAGCCGAGGCCGATCCCGCACAGCAGGGAACCGAGCAGCACCACGGAGAGGGCGGCCACCAGCGGCGGTACGGGCAGGCGCCGCGGCGGTGGCGCCGGCCCGTCGTGCGGGGCCGGGGCGCGGGGCGCGGCCTGGGCGGTGGTCGCCACGGGGGGTGCCTTCCGTCGGACCGTGTCCGAACGGAGGAAGACACGGCCCGGCGCCCGTGGCGGCGGAGGCGTCCCCTCGCAGTCCACGGCGAGTTGTCTGGAGCTGGCGCCGCCACGGGTGATCGGGCTCACGGAAGGGTGTTCCGCTTACCGTTGCGGGTCAGCGCCGGACTCTCACCGGACTTCCCCCGCGGGGCGCGTATGAAGTTGTGCGGTGGTGCGGCACGGACCGGTCGCCGGGCGGGATGCGCCCGGCCGGTCCGCCGGACGGCCTACCGGAAGAAGGCGATCCCGTCGTCGGGCAGGTCCTTGAGGTCCTTGGCCCATTCGCTGGGGTCGACGACCTTCTTCAGATGCGCGGACATGTAGGGGCGCAGCGCCACCTCGGGGGTGGCCTTCTCACCGACCCACATCAGGTCGCCGTTGACATAGCCGTAGAGCCGCTTGCCGCCGCTGTACGGGCCGGCGGCCACGGTGCGCGCGACGGCGTCGGTGGCCAGGTCGATCTGCGGCTTCCGGTCGGCGAGCTCGCCGTACCAGATCTCCACCACGCCCTGGTCGCGGACCATCACGACCTCGACCTTGCGGTCCGCGCCGACCCGCCAGTAGCCGCTCTCGGTCTCCAGCGGGCGGACCTTCTTGCCCTCGCCGTCGAGCACCCAGCTGTGCGAGGTGTATTCGAGGAAGTCACGGCCGTCGTGGGTGAAGGTGACCTCCTGCCCGAAGTTGCACTTCTCGGCGCCCGGGAAGTCCGCGACGCCCGCGCCCTCCCAGTTGCCGAGGAGGAAGGCGAGCGGCACCAGGGCCGGGTTCAGGTCGGACGGGATCTCGATCATGAGCTCAGGCGATCTGTAGAGAGGGAGGAGGGGGTTCTCAGCGCTGGCCCTGGTACAGCTTCTTCCAGGTCAGACCCGCGAAGGCGACGACGCCGACGGCGACCAGGACGAGCAGGGTGGTGAAGACTGCCTCAAGCACGAGCGCGCTCCCAGGACGGAGTGAGGTGTTACGGGACCGGAAGCGAGTCTAGTCGGCGGTGCCACCGGCGGCACTGTGAGGTCCGTCCCCGGCGGCGGCCCTACTCTTGCCCCATGGCGAAGAAGCTCGTGATCAAGGTGACGGCGGGCGCCGACGCGCCCGAGCGGTGCTCGCAGGCGTTCACGGTGGCGGCCGTGGCGGTGGCCAGCGGTGTCGAGGTGTCGTTGTGGCTGACCGGGGAGTCGGTGTGGTTCGCGCTGCCGGGGCGGGCGGCCGAGTTCGAGCTGCCGCACGCGGCGCCCCTGCCGGAGCTGATCGACGGGATCCTCGCGGGCGGCGGTGCGATCACCGTCTGCACGCAGTGCGCCGCGCGCCGCGGTGTCGAGCAGCAGGACCTGATCGACGGGGCGGGTATCGCCGGGGCCCAGCTCTTCGTCAGCGAGATCATGCCGGAGGGCGTCCAGGCACTCGTGTACTGAGCGCCCGCGGGTACTGCGGCGCGCCCCGTCACCGGGGCGGCCGCTCTACTGCGAGTGCTTGTCGTCCTGTTCGTCGAGCTCGCGCCACCAGCGGTCGGACTCCGGGTCGCCGGACTCGTCCCACCAGCGCTCATCCGGCTCCCTGCGATTGCCGATGATCGCCGCGATGGGTGGGATGACCATGGCGACCACGCACATGCCCACCGCCGCCGGCACCGACCAGAGCCGGACCACGCTCCACGCCAGGACGAACAGCGTGATGCACACGGCCATCATGACGAAATACCTGCGATGACGCCGTTGCGCGGGCAGCCGACGGTGCGCGTACATAAGTCCACGGTAAGTCCGCGCGGGGCGGGAGAGAAGCCCGGACGGACGCCGGTGTGCGACCGGTTCCGGCGGGCCCGCCGGGCGGGGCCGCGCAGCGCGGAGGGCCGCACCCCGGCCAAGGCGTCCAAACCCCTGGGGTGCGGCCCTCCGTCAGCGGGCGAGGTCCGTGACCGGCGCCGTCAGACGGCGATGGCGACCTCCGCCAGGCCGCCCCGCTGGGCGACGACGGTGCGATCCGCGGTGCCGCCCGGGACGAGCGCGCGCAGCGTCCAGGTGCCCTCGGCCGCGTAGAAGCGGAACTGTCCGGTCGCCGAGGTGGGGACCTCGGCGGTGAACTCGCCGGTGCTGTCCAGCAGGCGGACGTAACCGGTGACGGGCTGGCCGTCGCGGGTCACGCTGCCCTGGATCGTCGTCTCACCGGGCTTGATGGTCGAGGCGTCCGGGCCGCCGGGCTGTGCTCCACACATAGGTACTTCCTTGAGGGATTCGGGGAGAAGCTTGCTTACTTGGCGGCACCGAGCTCGATCGGGACACCGACCAGCGAGCCGTACTCGGTCCAGGAACCGTCGTAGTTCTTGACATTGGACTGGCCGAGCAGCTCGTGCAGCACGAACCAGGTGAGCGCGGAGCGCTCCCCGATGCGGCAGTACGCGATGGTGTCCTTGGCCAGGTCGACGGCCTCGTTCTCGTAGAGCGCCGTCAGTTCGTCGTCCGACTTGAAGGTGCCGTCGTCGTTCGCGTTCTTCGACCACGGGATGTTGCGGGCGCCGGGCACGTGGCCGGGGCGCTGCGACTGCTCCTGCGGGAGGTGCGCCGGGGCGAGCAGCTTGCCGCTGAACTCGTCGGGGCCGCGGACGTCCACCAGGTTCGTGGCGCCGCCGGCGGCGAGGACCTCGTCGCGGAAGGCACGGATGGAGACGTCCTGCGCCTTCGCCCGGTAGGTGGTCGCGGTGCGGGTGGGCACGGCCGCGACCAGGTCGCGCGAGTCCAGCTCCCACTTCTTGCGGCCGCCGTCGAGCAGCTTCACGCTGTCGTGGCCGTAGAGCTTGAAGTACCAGTAGGCGTAGGACGCGAACCAGTTGTTGTTGCCGCCGTAGAGGATGACGGTGTCGTCGTTGGCGATGCCCCGCGCCGAGAGCAGCGCCTCGAAGCCCGCCTGGTCGACGAAGTCGCGGCGCACCGGGTCCTGGAGGTCCTTCTGCCAGTCGATGCGGATCGCGTTCTTGATGTGGTTCTTCTCGTACGCGGAGGTGTCCTCGTCTACCTCGACGATGACCACCTTGGGGTCGTCGATGTGGGCCTCGACCCAGTCGGCGTCCACCAGGACGTCGCTACGGCTCATGTTCTTCTCCTCCGGGCGTTGCGGGGCGGTTGCGGTGGTGCACGCGGGTACGCCGGGTGCGCGCCCAGGGTTCCCGGAACGTGTCCGGGGAGGCCGAAGGCGCGCGGCGGCGCGCGCGGACGTACGAGGGTTACGGGGAGGCCGCTGTGGCAGGGACCGTGCAGACGGGAGCGGAAGGGGCCTGTCAGACAGAGCGACAGAGCATGGCGGCGATGCGGCACAGGTCGACTGCCCGGCGCTTCGTGAGTACCGCCTGTCCCCGCGGACGGAGACCGCTCAAAGAGCTCTGCATGCCACCGATCGTAGGGACGGGAAGCGGGGCATGTCACCGGTGTGTCGGATGACGAGATGCGATTGTCCGCGATGTGGGATGCGCGGGGGTGCCGGGCCGCCCCGCGCGGCCGTCCGGCGCCGGTGTGCCGGGGAGAGGTCTGGTGGACGGACTGCGGCGTCTCAGCGGGTGGACGGGCCGGCGGGTCGGCGGGCCCGTCGGCCGGTCCGCGGGGGCCGGGTCAGCTGCCGGGGAGCGCGACGTCCCGGCCGGAGGCGCTGATCGCTATGCCGTCCGGCGAGGTCACCACCCGCTCCAGCTTGAGGTTGCGGGGCAGCTGGTCCAGCTTCCAGTCGTGGTCCGTCTGGGCCCGCACCTTCGCCGCGCAGCCCGGGAGCGCGGCACACACCGTCGGGATCTTGTCGACCCGCAGCCGGACCGTGTTGCCGTTGACGGCGGAGATCGTGCCGGTCACCTCCAGCGAGCTGAGGATCGCGACCTTCGGCGAGATCTTGACCTGGCTGCTGCCGTTCTTCTCCCCGCCGTAGGAGACCGTGACGCCGCCGCCGGCGGCCTTGGTCAGGTCGGCGTAGGTGATCCGGGCGTCGCCGGTGGCCCGTGCGGCGCTCTTGATGGAGGTGTAGTCGCTGGTCAGTTCCACATCGCGGAACTCGGCGGTCAGCTGGTCCAGCCGCAGTGCGCGGCCTTCGGCGCGGGCCTGGATGCCGCCGAGGTCGGCGTCCACTTCTTCCAGGGTGCGGCCGGCGACCTGGGTCAGGAACGGGAAGCCCTTGATGGTGACGTTCGGCGGCTCGTCGAGCCCCTGGCTGCTGCGGATCTTGTCCGCGGCCTTGTTCTCGGCGAAGTTGACCGCGAGGCGGTCGGCGCCGACGAACAGCGCGCCGAAGATGACGACAACGAACAGCAGCACCCGTAGTGCACGCATCGGACCACTTCCCCCACACATGAGCCGGAGATCCGGCGTTCTCTTCCGCACAGGCCCCCGCCTGCGCATCGGCGAGCCTAGACGACCGGCTCCGGCGACCGCGGCCGTCGGCCGCCGGAAGGAGCGATCCCGTGCGTGCCCGGCGGCCGGGGGCGGTGCCCGCCGGCCGCCGACGGCCCTCAGACCAGCGCGCGGCCCAGGACGTACACGGCGGGGGCGGCGAGCGCGAGGGGCAGCGCCACCCCGGCCGTCAGATGGACGAAGCGGGACGGGTAGTCGTAGCTGGCCACCCGCAGGCCGATCAGGGCGCAGCCCCCGGCGGCCAGGCCCAGCAGGGCGCCGGCGGCCCCGAGATCGGTCAGCAGACCGGCCGCGGCACCGGCGCCGGTGGCGACCGCCAGGGGGAGGGCGACAGCGGCGGCGGACCGCAGCGGCAGCGCGCGGGCGAGCGTGGCCACGGCCACCGCGACGGCACCGACCACCACCGCGTGCGGGGCGGCGGCGAGCTGGCCGGCGGCGAGCACCGCGAGGGCGGTCGAGGCCAGGCCCGCGGTCAGCGCGTACATCCGCTCGTCCGCGCTGCCGCGGTTGCGCAGCTGGAGGACGAGGACGAACAGGCACCACACCCCGAGCGTGCCGATGGCCACCAGGGGCGCGCTGTCGCGGTCGGCGGCCAGCAGCGCGATATCGGTGGTCAGACCCGCCAGGAAGGCGAGCGCGATGCCCTGGCGGGCGGGCCACATGCCGTTGAGCCGGAACCAGCCCGCCGCGGTGACGGCTTGCAGCAGCACCACCGGTACGGCCAGCACGGGCCGGCCGGCCAGCGCGGTCAGCGCGAGCAGCACGGCGAGTCCCGCGGTCAGCAGGGCCGGCTGCCGTCCGGGCGGGATGATCGGCGACCGGCCCTCGGCGCGGGCGCGCTGGTTGGGCGCGAGGTGCGCGGTGGAGACGGGGGCGGCGGCCGGCGCCGGGGAAGCGGCGGGCGCGGCGGCGCCGGCCGGGGCGGCGGGCCCGGTCTGCCGGGGGTACGGGTGCTGCCGGGCGGCCGGCTTCTCGGGCGGCAACGCGGCCTGGTGCGCGGCCTGCTGGTGGGTGGGGGGCTGGGCGGGGAGATACGCGGTCTCCTCGGCGTCCGACGCCGCCGGGACCGGTGGCTGGACGCCGGTCTCCCAGGTCAGGGCGCTCCAGGTCTGGGTGTGGCCGGTCGACGCGGGCTGGCCCGGCGGGGGCTGCGGGGCGGCGTGGGCGGACGGCTGCGGTGAGCCGTACGCGTCCTGCCCGGACGCCGCCGGCCGGCCGTAGGCGTCGTATCCGGGCTGCTCGTTGCCGGGCCGGCGGTGCTGCCCGGGGTGTCCGTACTGCTGGCCCTGCTGGATCTGCTGGCCTTGCTGGATCTGCTGTCCCTGCTGAACCTGCTGGCCGCCGGCCACCGGCCACACCGTGGACTGCGGCTGTTGCGGCTGCTGCTGGGGCTGCGGCTGTTGTGCGTGCTGCTGGGGCTGCGGTGTCTGCGGCTGCTGCTGCATATAGGGGTCGTGCGGGGCGTACGGCTGCGCCTGCTGCTGCCCGTAGGAACCGGTCTGCTGCTGTCCGTAGGAATCGTGGGAACCGTAAGACCCATGGGACCCGTGGGACTCATGGGACCCATAGGAACCGCCGTACGGCGCCTGCGGGTCGTGCGCCGCCGTCCGCGGGTCGTGCGGGGCGGGTGCCGCGTACGGGTCCTGTGGTGCGTAGGCGCCCGGCTGGGCGTAGGGGTTCGGCTGCGCGTACGGGTCCTGCGGGGGCGCATACGGGGCGGGGGCCGGGTAGGGCTCGTGCGGTTCCTGCGGGTGCCCGGCGGGGCCGCCGGGGTGCTGCGGCGGGTGCGGCTGGTGGTCGCTCATGGTCGTGTGCTCACCCTCCCGCGAAGGGCGGCAGGACCTCGACGGTGCCGCCCTGGGACAGCGGCACCGTCGCATGGTCGCGGGTGCCGACCGGAGCGCCGTCCACCAGGAAGGAGCAGCGCAGCAGGACGCGGGCGAACTCGGGGTTCCCGGTATGCGCGGCGCGCGCCGCGTCCAGCGCCTCGGCGAGCGTCACCGCCGCGTACGGTTCCTCTGCCGTGCCGGCGGCGGCCTTGGCCGCGGCCCAGTAGCGCACGGTGCCAGTTGTTGTCACGGCGGCCTCTTCATCGTGTCGGTCGTGGGAGGTCCGGTGCGGGCGTCCGTTGGCGGGGACGTCCCGTCGTTGCCGCCTCCATGATGGCGTACGCGACGGCCGGACCGGTTCCGGGCAAGTTCTGGCAAAGTCTGCCGGGCCCTCCTGGGGCGATGGCGATACTCGGTTGCCGTGGGCAAGTGTTCGCATAGGCTCGACGGGTGTTGGTCCAACTCGCGCGGGCGCATCTGCGGCCCCACAGGCGCTCGATATCCCTGATCGTGCTGCTCCAGCTGATACAGACGCTGGCGACTCTCTACCTGCCCACGCTGAACGCAGACATCATCGACGGCGGAGTCGTCAAGGGCGATACGGGCTACATCTTCCGCCTGGGCGGCGTCATGATCGCCGTCACCCTGTTGCAGATCGTCTGCGCCATCGGCGCCGTCTTCTTCGGCGCCCGGACGGCCATGGCACTGGGCCGCGACATCCGCGCCGCCGTCTTCGACCGGGTGCAGTCCTTCTCCGCCCGGGAAGTGGGCACCTTCGGCGCACCCTCGCTGATCACCCGCACCACCAATGACGTCCAGCAGGTCCAGATGCTGGTGCTGATGACGTTCACGATGATGGTCGCGGCGCCGATCATGTGCGTCGGCGGCGTCGTCATGGCGCTCAACCAGGATGTGCCGCTCTCCGGCCTCCTCCTGGTCATCGTCCCGGTCCTCGGGATTCTCGTCTCGCTGATCGTGCGCCGGATGCGCCCGCTGTTCCGCGGGGTGCAGGAGCGCATCGACACCGTCAACCGCGTGCTGCGCGAGCAGATCACCGGTATCCGTGTCATCCGCGCCTTCGTCCGGGACCGGCACGAGCGCGAGCGGTTCGGCGCGGCCAACACCGATCTGTACGACGTGTCGGTGCGCGCCGGCCGGCTGATGTCGATGATGTTCCCGCTGGTCATGCTGATCGTGAACCTCTCCAGCGTGGCCGTCGTCTGGTTCGGCGGGCAGCGCATCGACAGCGGCGCGATGCAGATCGGCGCGCTGACCGCCTTCCTCAGCTATCTCATGTACATCTTCATGTCGATCATGATGGCGACGTTCATGGTGATGATGCTGCCGCGCGCCGAGGTCTGCGCCGAGCGCATCCAGGAGGTGCTGGCCACCGAGTCCAGCGTCATCCCGCCCGAGCACCCCGTCACCGAGCTGCGGCGCCACGGCGAACTGGAGCTGCGCGGCGTCGAGTTCCGCTTCCCGGGCGCCGAGCAGCCGGTGCTGCGGGACATCTCCCTGGTCGCCCGCCCCGGTGAGACCACCGCCGTCATCGGCTCGACCGGCAGCGGCAAGTCGACGCTCCTCGGGCTCGTACCGCGGCTCTTCGACGCGACCGGCGGCACGGTCCTGGTGGACGGCGAGGACGTCCGCACCCTCGACCAGGAGACGCTGGCCACCACCATCGGCCTGGTCCCGCAGAAGCCCTACCTCTTCTCCGGAACCGTCGCGACGAACCTGCGCTACGGCAACCCCGACGCGACCGACGAGGAGCTGTGGCACGCCCTGGAGACCGCGCAGGCGCGTGACTTCGTCGAGCGGATGGAGGGCGGTCTGGACGCCCCCATCGCGCAGGGCGGCGGCAATGTCTCCGGCGGTCAGCGGCAGCGGCTGGCCATCGCGCGGGCGCTGGTGCGCCGGCCGGAGATCTACCTCTTCGACGACTCGTTCTCCGCGCTGGACTACGCGACGGACGCGGCGCTGCGCAGCGCGCTCTCCCGCGAGACCGGCCGGGCGACGGTCGTGATCGTCGCGCAGCGGGTCTCCACCATCCGCGGCGCGGACCGGATCGTCGTCCTGGACGAGGGCCGGGTCGTCGGCACCGGCACGCACGCCGAGCTGATGGCGGAGAACGAGACCTACCGGGAGATCGTGCTCTCCCAGCTCACCGAGCAGGAGGCGGCGTGACCACCGCGGACAAGAAAGCGGACGCCGGGGCCGGCTCCGAGGTGCCCGCCCAGGCGGCGCCGCGCCGGGGCCCGGCACCGGCGCAGGGACCGGCGGGCCGGATGATGGGCGGCCCGGTCGAGAAGTCGATGGACTTCAAGGGGTCGGGCAAGCGGCTGCTGGGCCAGATGCGGCCCGAGCGCGGCATCATCTCGGTCGCGCTGGCGCTGGGCGTGGTGAGCGTGGCGATGTCCGTCCTGGGGCCCAAGGTCCTCGGGCACGCCACCGACCTGATCATGTCCGGCATCATCGGCCGCCAGCTGCCCGCCGGGCTCAGCAAGGCGCAGGCCATGGAGCAGCTGCGGGCGCACGGCCAGGGCGGGCTCGCCGACATGCTCGGCGCGATGCCGGTCGTCCCCGGCCAGGGCATCGACTTCGGCGCCGTCGGCACCGTCCTGATGTGGGTCCTGCTGATCTACATCGGCGCCTCGGCGTTCGGCTTCGTACAGGCCAGGATCGCCACCACCGTCGTCCAGCGCACCGTCTTCCGGATGCGCGAGCAGGTCGAGGAGAAGCTGGCCCGGCTGCCGCTGAGCTACTTCGACAAGCAGCAGCGCGGTGAGGTGCTCTCCCGGGCGACCAACGACATCGACAACATCCAGCAGACGTTGCAGCAGACCCTCAGCCAGATAGTGGCCTCGCTGCTGACCATCGTCGGCGTCCTGGTGATGATGTTCTGGATCTCGCCGCTGCTGGCGCTGGTCGCCCTGCTGACCGTCCCCGTCTCGATCGTCGTCGCCGCCAAGATCGGCAAGCGGGCCCAGCCCCAGTTCGTCCAGCAGTGGAAGACGACCGGCAAGCTCAACGCGCACATCGAGGAGATGTACACCGGCCACTCCCTGGTGAAGGTCTTCGGCCGCCAGAAGGAGTCCGCCGAGCTGTTCCGCGAGCAGAACGAGGCCCTGTACGCCGCGGGGTTCAAGGCGCAGTTCATCTCCGGGATCATCCAGCCCGCGATGATGTTCATCGGCAACCTGAACTACGTCCTGGTCGCGGTCGTCGGCGGGCTGCGGGTGGCCTCCGGCGCCCTGTCCATCGGCGACGTCCAGGCGTTCATCCAGTACTCCCGGCAGTTCAGCCAGCCGCTCACCCAGGTCGCCTCGATGGCCAACCTCGTCCAGTCCGGTGTCGCCTCTGCCGAGCGGGTCTTCGAACTCCTCGACGCCGAGGAGCAGGAGCCGGACGCCGAGCGGCCCGCCCGCCCCGAACACCTCACCGGCCGCGTCGAGTTCGAGCGGGTCTCGTTCCGCTACGAGGAGGCGAAGCCGCTCATCGACGGTCTGTCGCTGAGTGTGCGCCCCGGCCAGACCGTGGCGATCGTCGGCCCGACCGGCGCCGGCAAGACCACGCTCGTCAACCTCCTGATGCGGTTCTACGAGGTGCGCGGCGGCCGGATCACCCTCGACGGCGTCGACATCGCCGAGATGTCCCGCGAGGAACTCCGCTCGCACATCGGCATGGTCCTCCAGGACACCTGGCTCTTCGGCGGCACCATCGCCGAGAACATCGCCTACGGCGCCCCCGAGGGCACCTCGCTGGAGAAGGTCGTCGAGGCCGCCAAGGCCACCCACGTCGACCGCTTCGTGCGCACCCTCCCCGACGGCTACGACAGCGTCATCGACGACGAGGGCGGCAATGTCTCGGTCGGCGAGAAGCAGCTGATCACCATCGCCCGCGCCTTCCTGGCCGAGCCCGCGATCCTCGTCCTCGACGAGGCCACCAGCTCGGTCGACACCCGCACCGAGGTCCTGATCCAGCACGCGATGGCCCGGCTGCGCACCGGCCGGACGAGCTTCGTCATCGCCCACCGCCTGTCCACGATCCGCGATGCGGACCTCATCCTGGTGATGGAGTCCGGCGCGATCGTCGAACAGGGCACGCACGAGTCGCTGCTGGCGGCGGACGGGGCGTATGCGCGCCTGTACGCGGCCCAGTTCGCGGAGGCGGTCGCGGAGACGGGCTGACGGCTGACGGCGGCCGCCGTCAGATCAGGGTCCGGATACCGAAGGTCCGGTGGGGAGCACCCCACCGGACCTTCGCCGTACGGGCCGTACGTCCTGCCGCCCGCATGCCCTACGGGCCCGCCGTCCCGTGGTCCGGCCGCTGCCGGCCGGTGGTCAGCGGTAGGTCCGGATCAGGCGGGCCAGATGGCGGCCGGCGATCCGCAGGGGCGCGTCGTCGCGGAAGACCTGGGCGGTGATCTCGGCGCCGCCCAGGGTGTTGATGACCGTGACGGCCAGTTCGCGGGCGTCCGGCTCGGGGATGCCGGCGGTGCGCAGCTTGTCGTGGACCGCGTCCTGCCAGCTCCGGAACGCCGCGGCGCAGACCCGCTGGATCTCGGGGCTGGTCCCGGTGGTCTCCAGGGCGGTGGTGGTGACCGGGCAGCCGTCGGTCCAGCCGGAGGCGCGCAGGGCGTCGGCGAACGCGTCGACGGCGGCGAGCACGGCGTCGGCCGGGTCCGCCACGGTGGCCAGGACGGTGCGCAGCAGCTCGGCGAACTCCCGGTCGCCGTGCTGGAGCGCCGCCATCGCCAGCTCCTGCTTCCCGCCGGGGAAGAAGTGGTACACGGAACCGAGGGTGGCCTTGGCCTCGCGGGCGATCTGCTTGATGCCGGTGCCCTCGTAGCCCTGGTGCTGGAGCAGCCGGGCGGTGGTGGCGAGGATGCGGTCACGGGTGCCGAGTGCGGCGGTGGCGTCGGCGGGCGAGGGGTGCCCGGTGCCGTCCTGGGGCGTCTGCATGGCCCCACCCTAACTGAGTAGAGCGTTCGTTCCAGAGTTGTGCTACGTTCCCCGTACTGGATAGAGCGTTCGTTCTAGAGGGTTCCGGGGCATCCCCGCGCTCTCCGCGGTCCAGGTGTTTTCCGATCCATCCAGGTGTTTTCCGAAGGGTGTCTCATGAGCAACAGCGGTGACGGGAACGGCATGCGTCAGGACGGGGGCGGCAAGCAGGCCGTGACGGTCATCGGGCTCGGGCCGATGGGGCAGGCCATGGCGGGGGCGTTCCTGGCGGCCGGGCACCCGGTGACGGTGTGGAACCGCACCGCGAGCAAGGCGGACGAGCTGGTGGCCAGGGGAGCGGTGCGGGCCCGGACGGTCGCCGAGGCGCTCACCGCCCATGAGCTGGTGGTGCTGAGCATGACCGACTACGACGCGTGCCACGCCGTCCTCGCACCGGCCGCCGACGCGCTGTCCGGCCGCACCCTGGTCAACCTGACCTCGGACACCCCGGAGCGGGCCCGCGCGGGCGCCGCCTGGGCGAACCGGCACGGCGCCCGGTACCTCACCGGCGGCGTACAGGTCCCGCCGCCGCTCATCGGGCAGCCGGGTTCCGCGACCTTCTACAGCGGCCCGCGGGAGGTCTTCGAGACCCACCGGGCGACGCTGGAGGTGCTCACCTCGGCCGACTACCGCGGTACCGACCCCGGCCTCGCCCAGGTCTACTACCAGGCGCTGATGACCATCTTCTGGACGGGGATGACCGGCTATCTGCACGCCGCGGCGCTGCTCGGCGCGCACGGCGTCACGGCCAAGGAGTTCGAGCCGGACGCCCTGAAGGCGGCCGACCTGGCGTATTTCATCGGGGTGATGGGCGCGCAGCTGGACGAGGGGCGGCACGGCGGCGGCGCGGACCGGCTCGCCATGGAGGCGGCGAGCGCCGACCACGTGGTGCACACGCTGCGGGACGCCGGTCTGGACACCGAGGTGCCCGCCGCCCTCGCCGCCCTCTTCCACCGGGGGGTGGCCGCGGGATACGGCGAGCAGAGCTTCACCAGCCTGATCGGTCTGATCGGGAAGCCCGCCGCGTAGTCCGGTCCGCGGTGGCCCGCTTCAGGGGGTGCGGGCCGCGGCGGCCCAGTGGGCGATCCGGGCGAGCAGGTTCTCGTCCGCGGCGTTCTCGGCGTGGCCGAAGCCCGCCTCGATCCACAGGTCCGTGGACGAGGGGTCGGCGGCCGCGGCGAGCATCCGGGGATGGTCGAGGGGGAAGTACGGGTCCTGGTCGCCGTGGACGATCAGGAGCGGGGCCGGGGCGATCAGGGGGACGGCGTCCGTGGGGGAGAGCGGGACCGGGTCCCAGTCCTCGGGGTGGACACGGGTGTGCAGACCGAGGCGGGCGACGAGGCGGCCGGCGGGGCGGGTGACGGCCCAGTGGAGCCGCCGCATGGGCGCGGTGCCGCGGTAGTACCAGCGGGCGGGGGAGCTGACCGAGACCACCGTGTCGGCGTGCGCACCGGTGCGCCCCTCGTGCTTCTCCTGGCCGTAAAGCGCCGCATGCCGCAGCACGACCGAACCGCCCATGGAGAAGCCGACGGTGGCGACCCGGCGGTGGCCCAGCGAGCGGGCCCAGCGGACCGCGGCGGCGAGATCGCGGACCTCGCGGTCGCCGACGGTGGAGCGGCCGCCGGAGCCGCCGTGGCCGCGGAAGGAGAACGTCACCACGGCCGCTCGCTGGGCGAAGACGGCGGCGGCGCGCCGGAGCGCGGGGCGGTCCAGGGCGCCGGTGAAGCCGTGCGCGAGGACCATGACGAGATCGCCGGGGCCCGCGCCGGGGCCGTCGGCAGCGGCGGCGGAGGTGGCGTCGGGGTTCGTCGGCGGGCCCGTACGGGGGGTGTAGGCGGCCTCGATCCGGACGCCGTCATCCGTCAACAGGACGACACGATGACCACTCGAAGTGATCGACGGAACACAAGAAGGTGCAAAATCGGCCGCCGGTGTGCAACTCATGTGAGCTATTCTGCTGGGCGAGAAGGATCCGGGCAGCGTTGCCCCCGGATCCTTTTGTGCTTTCGACCGTGTCCCGCGCGGCCGGGAGAACCGTACGAAGCAGTGCCGCAGACTCCCCCGGCTCCGGCCGGGAGGTGCCCCCGTCGCAGGGACCGAGGAGGAACCAGACGTCATGGGCGAGCGAAGCGAGCAGGACGACGAGCCGGCCGACGAGCCGGACAGGACGCAGCACCCGGGGGACCGGGCAGGTGGTCGCAGATGAGTTCGCTGCTGCTGCTGACCAACGCACTCCAGCCGTCGACGGAGGTGCTCCCCGCGCTCGGCCTGCTGCTGCACAGCGTGCGGGTGGCCCCGGCCGAGGGCCCGGCCCTCATCGACACCCCGGGGGCCGACGTCATACTGATCGACGGCCGTCGCGACCTTCCCCAGGTGCGGTCGCTCTGCCAGCTGCTGCACTCCACCGGACCGGGCTGTCCGCTGATCCTGATCGTGACGGAGGGCGGGCTCGCCGCCGTCACCGCGGACTGGGGCGTCGACGACGTCCTGCTGGACACCGCGGGCCCCGCCGAGGTCGAGGCGCGGCTGCGGCTGGTGACGGGCCGCCAGCAGATCACCACCGACGACTCCCCGATGGAGATCCGCACCGGCGATCTCAGCGTGGACGAGGCGACCTACAGCGCGAAGCTCAAGGGCCGGGTCCTGGACCTGACCTTCAAGGAGTTCGAGCTGCTGAAGTACCTGGCGCAGCACCCCGGCCGGGTGTTCACCCGTGCCCAGCTCCTCCAGGAGGTGTGGGGCTACGACTACTTCGGCGGGACGCGGACGGTCGATGTGCACGTCCGACGGCTGCGCGCGAAGCTCGGCCCCGAGCATGAGTCGCTGATCGGCACGGTCCGCAATGTCGGCTACCGCTTCGTGACGCCCGAGAAGGTGGAGCGGGCGGCGGAGGCGAAGGCGCAGGAGAACGCCGCGAAGGCGGCGAGGTCCGGCGGCGGCAGCACCGGCGCGGCCGCCGAATCCGCCTCCGTACGGCCTGCCCAGCGGTAGTGCCACCCGCGTAGACTGCCGCGCGTGGCCAAGGTGACGCGGGATGATGTGGCAAGACTTGCGGGTACGTCCACCGCGGTGGTCAGTTACGTCATCAACAACGGACCGAGGCCGGTCGCCCCGGCCACGCGCGAGCGGGTGCTGGCCGCCATCAACGAGCTGGGCTACCGGCCGGACCGGGTGGCGCAGGCGATGGCGTCCCGGCGTACCGACCTCATAGGGCTGATCGTCCCGGACACCCGGCAGCCGTTCTTCGCGGAGATGGCGCACGCCGTCGAACAGGCCGCCTCCGAGCGGGGCAAGATGGTGCTGGTCGGCAACGCCGACTACCTCGACGAGCGCGAGGTCCACTACCTGCGCGCGTTCCTCGGGATGCGGGTGTCCGGGCTGATCCTGATCAGCCAGGGGCCGAGCGAGCACGCCGCCGCCGAGATCGACGCGTGGGACGCCCGGGTGGTGCTGCTGCACCGCAGGCCGGACGCGATCGACGACGTCGCCGTCATGACGGACGACGTCTGGGGCGCGCAGCTGGCGACCCGGCATCTGCTGGAGCACGGCCACCCCTACGTCGCCTTCCTCGGCGGTACGGAAGAGACCCCGAAGTCCGGCGACCCGGTCACCGACCACGTCGAGGGCTGGCGGCGGGCCATGCAGGAGTCCGGGAAGCCGCTGACCGGGCGGTACTTCCAGGCGCCCTACAACCGCTACGACGCCTACCAGGTGGCGCTGAAGCTGCTGGCCGGCCCCGACCGGCCGCCGGCCATCATGTGCGCGACCGACGACCAGGCGATCGGGGTGCTGCGGGCCGCCCGCGAGCTGCGCATAGACGTGCCGGGCGAGCTGGCCGTGGCGGGCTTCGACGATGTGAAGGAAGCGGCGCTGACCGACCCGCCGCTGACCACGGTCGCCTCGGACCGTCAGGCGATGGCGCGGGCGGCGGTCGATCTGGTGCTGGACGACGGACTGCGGGTCGTCGGCTCGCGCCGCGAGCGGCTGCGGCAGTTCCCGTCGCGGCTGGTCGTCCGGCAGTCCTGCGGCTGCACGAGCTGACCGGGGCTGACCGGAGCCGACCGGGGCTGCTCCGGACACCGGCCGGGTGCGGGCGCGCGGACGCGTACGGACGCCGCTCCCCACCGGACTTCGCAGGGCCTCGCCACCGGTCTCCGCACGGCTCAGCCGCTGGTCTTCGCGCGGCCTCGCCACGGGTCTCCGCACGGCTCAGCCGCTGGTCTTCGTGCGGCCTCGCCACGGGTCTCCGCACGGCTTAGCCGCTGGTCTTCGTGCGGCCTCGCCACGGGTCTCCGCAGGGCTTAGCCGCTGGTCTTCGTGCGGCCTCGCCACGGGTCTCCGCAGGGCTTAGCCGCTGGTCTTCGTGCGGCCTCGCCACG
>NZ_JAJPWM010000031.1:0-58582 GCF_046549095.1 Streptomyces sp. x-80 | reverse complement strand
GTCGGCGCCCGCCACCGGGCCTTGGCGCTGCTGAATGACGTGGGTCAGCTCGTGCGCGAGGGTGTGGCGGTCCGCGCCGCCGTCACCGATCACAATGTGGCTGCCGGAGGTATAGGCGCGGGCGCCCATCTCGGCGGCTGAGGCTTTGGCGGCGCTATCGTTGTGGATGCGGACGTCGGAGAAGTCGGCTCCGAGCCGGATCTCCATGTCGGCGCGGGTGGTGCCGCTGAGAGGCTGGCCACCGCTACGCAGGACATCATGGACGGCGGAGCGCTGGACCTGGGGCTGCCCGGCCGCTTGGTGGCCGCAGCCCGCGCCGTGCTGATGCTGATCCTGGAGGTGCCCGGCCTGCCGGAGCATCTGGACGACGGTGGCATTGCCCGCAGTGCGTTGCAGTGCGAGGAGGCCCTGCGGCGACGTCGGTCCGAGCTGGCGTGTCGGGGCGTCGGCCGCGGATGTGCGGGCCGGTGCACGGCTATGCCCCGCGGCGGTCGGCTTGGCATTGTCCCGCTCGTGCATGGGGCCTCTTTCTACGCAGGTGCGTAATCTCCATAGATACGCGGTGTGTGGCGCGGGCGCCAGGGACATCAGGACGGGGCGGCCGAACAGGCAGACGTGCATCCGCGCCCCCGAGATCCACCCCGCGTCAAAGAGCATAAACACACCCGCCGCGCCGCGCCCAGGTCGTCATCAGCGGCACCGCGCATGGCTATTGATTCTTGAAGGTGCGTCATTGCGCTGGCAGTTCCGTCTGAGGTTGGAGTAGTCGACGCGGTGGCCGTCGGGGGCGCGGAAGCCGACCGTGCAGCCGCCGTGCCCGTGATCGCACAGGCACGTGCCCACCGTCTGCTCGACCGTCCAGCCCAAGGGCTATCCCGTAATCCTCGGCTGGCGCGCGACGACAGCTACGGCGCCTCGCTGCGTCGTCGGAGGCCTACTCCTCGTACGGTCGGTCCGCATTTCCGCCCTGCAGCGTCAGCCGCTCCCGCAGCACCGCCGCAGCCGCCTCCCCCGGCGCCTCCAGTCCGAACTGTTCGGCCGCGGCTCACGATGCGCCGGCTGCTGCGGAACACCGGCAGCGAGCCGATCACCCGCTACCTGATCCGGATCAGCGTCGACCGCTACCCCGGCGAGCCGGAACGATGGACAGCGACGTGGGCATTCCCCCTGGGCCAGGTCACCGCCCGCAACCTGCTCACCCACACCGCCGGCGTCCCCCTGCGGGCCCAGCTGAAGAACCTCTACGGCACCGGCCCGGCCGCCATCCGCGCCGGCGTCCTCCACGAGGCCCTGCACCGGCCGCCCGGCGAAGCCGTCGAGTACACCGACCGGGCCGCCCTCATCCTCGGCTACCTCGCCGAACACCTCTCCGGCCAACCCCTGGACCAGCTCGCCCGGACCCGAACCTGGGCACCGCTCGGCATGACCGACACCCGCTTCGGGCCGCTGCCCGCCGACCTCGCTACCCGAAGCGCCCCCACCGAACTCGACCAGGACACCGGCGCCCACCTCAAGGGCACCGCCCACGACTTCTCCGCCCGCCTCCTGGGCGGGGTGTGCGGCATCGCCGGCGTCTTCTCCGTCCTGGACGACCTCGCCGTCTTCCTGCGCTACCTCCTCGACCCCACAACCGCCGCCCGCCGGCCGGGCTTCGGCCCCGAGTGGACCGAGGAGTCCCTGACCGTGCAGACCGGCTCCATGGAACCGGTCCGCGGCCTGTTCTGGCACCCGGCACCCGGCACCGACCCCACCGAGCGGACCTGGGTGCACTACGGCTTCACCGGCACCGGCATGTGGATCTCCCCCAAGCTGGGGACCTGGGCCGTGCTGCTGACCAACAAGTTGTACTTCACCCGCGACCGCGAACCGCTCACCGGCATCCGCAACAGCTTCCGCCAACTCGCCATCGGCTGACAGCACACTCTGGGCGGCCGGCTCCGGGCCGCCCCGAACTGTCAGACCCCGGTGCCAGCACAACCGTCAGGTCCCCACCTGCGCGGACCTGACCAGGCATGGCTTACGGCGTGGTGTACGACAGCGGTTCTGGCTGGTCGGGAACGTGAGGAGAGCCGTACGGGTTGGGATGGTTGTGAAGCGATCCTTGGCCCGTACCGAAGGCGGCGGACCCAGCCATCAACTGGTCTTCACCGACCGGGTGATCGCGACCCTGGTGATCCCCTCGATACGCACCGCGGCGTCAGCGTCGCTCTCCGGAGGGAGGGCATCGCAGCCTGCCCACATGTCGGCGTCCGCAGCGTCATCGACCAGGAGCAGGTCGCCGAACAGGTCGTCGATGCTGTCCTCCAGTTCCTCTCCGGCCAGGTCGGAGCGCAGCACACGCAGTGCGTAGGCCAGCTCCTCCCAGTCCATCTCGGGCAGGTGGCAGGTGGGGGCCTGAGCGGGACGAGCCGGCGACATCTCCAGGCGGATCGCCCGAAGTTCGCCCTGAATCACCTCGAAGCTCATTGCTGACCGTCTTCCGCGCCGTCCATGTGGTGACGCCACCATTCCAGTACGTGCCACATGCCAATACAAAGAATTGATATGTCGCATGTACGTGATGTGGATCGCGTTCACACCTCAGCCACGAGCAGCACGAAGGCGTCTGGCGCTGGCCACCCCGGCCTCGATGGCGGCCGACCGGCCGGCAGGCGCCAGGCCATGGAATACCGGGAGCTGACGTAGTGCCTACTGAGCTACGCACCGCCCGGTGGGGCCCGAACGGTGAGAAACGGCCTCTTCCTCCTCCTGAGGAAGAGGTGTCAGCAGCGGGGACCGCATACCCCTACGCCCTGACCTGCATGAATACGCCTGAGTTCCAAAACGACCTGGTACGCAGGGTAGTACGTACGGTGGAACGCACGGCGGAACGCACCGTGGTCTCGACGGTGGTACCCACGGTGGTACCGGTCCAGGACCGCTCCGCGGTGAAGTGACAGAAAGTCACCCCTCGAGAGGCTCCGCCGCAGCCCCGAAAACGACCAGCGACTGCACGAAGACAATGAAGGCAATGAGGGCACCCGCGCAACGAGCAGACCCCTGGGGGCAGCCTCCGGGGGGGGCTGACGTTGTTCGAGATGCTGTTACGTCGTGAGCGCGCCGCGTCGGCGCATGTCCTCAATCGCGTGCCGCGTGACGCCGTACAGGTCGGCCAGGCGCTGCGGAAGCCCTCGCGCGACATCGGCTTCCTTGGTGGCGAGAGCCGCGGCATCCCGCTCCACCTCCGCCTCCCTCAGCGCCCGCTCGGCCGCCTTGACCTTCTCCTGGGCCTCCAGGAACGCCTTCACGGTGCCGTCTTTCAGGTCCGCTTCACTCAACGCCTGAGGGTTCGGCTGTCGCTTCGGTGTCTTCACCACGGGCAAGATGGTACATGCCACATACCACTATGATGAATACGTCCGGTTGGGCATAGCCTCGGCACAGTCACGTCCGGTACGGAGCATCCGAGGCGGCGCCGTGACGATGCCCCGCTTCGCGACCGGCCACGCTGAAACGCTCAAGCCGTTGTCCAGGGAGGCTTACCCGCAGGTCAATGGCGGGGGTAGGCAATTGGGTATCCGGTTACCCAACAGGCGAGGGTTGGCAGGCACCCGCAGGTGATCGCAGATTCCCGTACGCATTGAACGTGGCAGGTCCTCCTGCAGCAGGAGGACCTGCCACCGTCGTGCGCTGCTCCTTCGGCCAGCCGGCGTGGCCGGCTGGCCGGCGTCGGCCACGACATCAGATCGGCCGTCGGCCACCGGCCTCGGGTCACCGGCCATGAGTCTCCCTGGCAGAACAGCCCGCTGCCGCGATGGCCGAGAGGACCTCCGGCCATCAGGGCATACCGGCGATGGCGTCGACCTGCTCACCTTCACAAGCAACCACACGGCGCACACCGCACCCGGCACCGGTGTGGACAGCACCACTGCTGCTGGGGCGTCACAGTGGCCGATCGGTCGGCTTCGGTCATGGGATCGGACCGGCCATGGCTGACGACACACGCTGGAACATCGGCCACGGCGCCGAGAACAAGGTGCACGGGCGTACCGACGGTGGGGTAGACAACGCCTGACAAGGCTGGCCGGACCGAGCTCTGGCCGAGCGCAGCGGACGCCACGCAGCCCGGGCCTCCGCGTCGACGGCAGCGCGGTCTGCAGTCCGAACGGCACCGGCCAATTCGGCGGGCCGGCCAGAAGCCGCAACCGCCCGGGAAACGTTCCCCGTCCAACTGTGCAGCCACGGATCGCCCTGGTTTCACCAACCGCCCTCCAAAAAGCCCCGCAGGCGGATACCCGTGCCCGGCGGTGCGGATACCCCGCTGGATACCCCAATTGACCTGCTCTTTCCCCCCCTTTGGGGCAAGCAGTTTGGTAAGAGGTGCTGAGCAGAGTTCACGGCAGTCGATCCGAAAGGAGCCTGCCGTGGATGCCACACAGCCGACGTTGGTCACACGTCTGAATACCGAGTGGGAGTGGCTGTGCACCGACCGCGGCAGCGCAGACCGCGTGCGTTCTTGGATGCTCGGTGCCGGTGTGCTGGACGAGGACCAGGCCCCCGCTGATCTGGGTGAGCTGTGCACTCTTCTGAGGAAGGGCGCCAAGCACGACGAACCGGGATTCATCGACGCCTGGATGGGTGTCCTGCTGTGCCGGGTGAGTGCCGGCGACGGGCGGGATGCAGAACTGGCCGCCCGCGTGCTGGTCCAGGCGATGCTCCCGCTCGCCTGTCGCATGCTGCGCGGCTGTGTGCGCAGCGGCGAGGACATCGAGGACGTGGCGCAGGTGGTGATCGCCTCCCTGTGGGAGGTGGTGCGCACCTACCCGATTGCGCGGCGGCCCCGGAGGGTCGCGGCGGGCCTGCGGCTGGAGTTGTGGCACCGGGTTTCGCGTGAGCTCAAGCGGGAGCTGGCGCTCTCTGAGCATCTGGATGAGACGTGGGCGGCGGCGCTTCCGGGGGGCGTCGAGCCTGAGGACGCTGTCGAGTCGGTGCTGCTCGCGCAGGCCGCCGAGGATTCCGGCCTTCAGGCAGCAGCGAGTGCGGTGGAGGAGCTGGAGGGGGCCCGCGGCGAAATGGTCGCGCTCCTGGTGTGGGCGCTGAAGTGCGAGGTCCTCACGACGGAGGCGGCGTCCGGAATCTGCGACCACTACCGCGAGGGCGCGCCGCAGGATGCCGCGGCGGCGTCGGCGTGGGGGGTGAGCCCGGTGGCGCTGCGTCGGCGGCGGAGCCGTGCTGTGGCGCGACTGCGGCAGGCCGCGCCGCAGTGGGTCGAGGCGGCGTGAAGGCAGTCAGAGGTTTTCGGTCGCTGTGTCACATCAGGGCCGACCCCGCTCCCTTCTCTGTGTGTGCGGGGGGGGATTCCGCGCACCGACACAGCGGAGGGAGCCGACGTGAGCGAGGGGCTGGGACATGAAGGAGACGCGGTGGAGCTAAAGGCGGAGGAGTTGCGGCTGGTGGCGATTCGCCGACGGGCGACGCAGCTGGCGGTCGCGTTGGTGACGGAGCCGTTCTCGGCCGACACCCACGAGCAGCTGCGATCGTACGTGGAGCAGGACGCCGATGAAGCGCAGGTGCTCGTGCGGGAGGTGCTGGCGCTTCCGCCGGCGCGGCTGCGCGAGCGGATCGCCGAGCCGATCCGGTCCAAGACCGTGCACGGCGAGGTGACGGTGTGAAGGCGGCCTTCGTCCCTGCCGGCTACGGCAAGAGCCAGGCCCTGAAGGCGGCACTCAGGAAGCAGCTGGCGGACGGTCGGCGCATCTGGGTTCTGGACCCGACGGGTACCTGGGGACATCTGCTGCGGAAGGGGCCGCGGTCGTGAAGTGGCGCCGTAAGGATGAGCAGAACCCGCCAGTGGAGGAGTCCGCCCAGCCGGACACCGGGTGGGCCACCACGGCAATGTCGACGGGCGCGATGGCAAACTGGACGGCCGTGGTGCGGTGGAGCGCCTGGGGCCTGCTGCTGGCCGGTCCGCTGCTGGGCGGCTGGGCACTGGCCTCGGCTACGACGCCGGTGGCCGTGCCCACGCGGGCCGAGGCGCCGCAGGCGCAGCCGGCGTCGTCGGATGCGGTGGCACCGGCCGGTTTTGCCGAGGTGTACGTCGCCGCCTACGTGAAGGCCGGCGACAGTGACGCGGACGCGGAGGAGCTCGCGGCGTTCTACCCGGCGGCCCGTTCGATGTCGTGGTCGGCGCAGGGCGGGGCGGAGCGTGCGGAGTCGGCGTCGGCGGTGCAGGTGCGGCAGATCTCGTCCGGCTACTGGTCGGTGACGGTGGCCGCGCGGATCACCGACTCGGCGAAGGACTCCGACAGCGGCCGCGTCCGGTACTTCCAGGTCCCGGTCCGGGCCGCCGGCAGCCACGGAGCCTCGGATTGGACGGCCGCGGCGCTGCCTGCGGAAGTCGCGGCCCCGACCGGCTCGAAGGGTGCAGCACCTGAGCTGTCGTACGGCGCGTCGCACGCGCCGCTGGCTTCGGATCCGGCGGTGCAGACGGTCCGCGGCTTCTTGGCGGCGTACCTGACGGGCCGGGGCGAGCTGGACCGCTACCTCTCCCCCGGCACGACGCTGCACGCGGTGCGGCCTGCTCCGTACACGACGGTGATCGTCACGCAGATCGCCGACCACGGCCAGGGTCCTGCCGAAGGCGCTGAAGCCCAGACGCCGCCCGACGGTGTCCAGCGTCGGCTCCTGGCCGACGTCGAGGGCGAAGGCAAGCACACGAGCAGCCGGCCGATGACGTACGCGATCGAACTGCGCGCCCGCGACGGCCGGTGGGAAGTCGCCTCGCTCGAAGCCGCGCCCGCCCTCGCGACGCCCGGCACGAACTCGAACTCTCAGGAAGGACAGGGCTCATGAACGAGCTCATGCAGATGGCAGGAGCTATCTCCGACGCCAACAGCCTCGTCAGCCAGCTCAAGAACTTCTTCCTCGTGGGCGTGCTGGGGCTGATGTATGTCGTCTCGATCGCGCTTGTGTGGGGGCAGACCAAGAGCGTGCTGAAGGCCGGCGTCGCGGCCATCGGTGGTGCGGTGGTCCTGGCCGTCGTCGTCAACATGACCGTGCTGCGGGACAAGATCGGCGAGGATATCAAGAACCCCTCCGGCGGCACAGCGGCCCCGGCCGCGGTACGCGTCGTCGACCACATCGATCCGCTGGATGGCGGCCGGCGATGAGCACCACCGCTCAGCCCGAGCCGCTGATCGGCCGGTGCTTCACCAAGGCACGCCGGCACACCCTCGTGGTGGGGCGCTGGCCCGGCGGCGGCCGTATCTGGGGCGGCCCCTACACGGTCCCGCAGATCATCGTCGCCGCGGCGACCTTCGCAGCGGCCTTCCTCACCCGCGGATTGTGGGCGCACCACGGTCTGGTCGACGTCCTGCCGCTGATCGGCGTGCCTTACGCGCTGGCGCTGATCGTGGGGCGGATCCGTGTCGATGGCCGCAACCCCCTGTCTGTTGCCGCCAGCGTGCTCGGCCTGGCAGCGAGCGGCGGCTCGGGCCGGATGGACGGCCGTCCCGTGCGCCAGCGCCGAAGCGGCGCGCTGGTGGGCGTCTGCACCCTCACTTGGCAGCCGCCGAACGAATTCGGCCGCGCGGCCGCACCACTGGCAGAGGCCCTTTCCCTCGCCAAGCCGGGGCGCCCGACTCCCGCACCGACCGTCCCGGGGAACAAGCCGGCCGCCGACCGGCCCGCGGCCGACGCCCCGGCGGAGCGGGTGGTGTCCGGCATCGGCGCGCTGCTCGCGGCACGGGCCGCGAGCACAACGAACACGAACGAGCAGGGGCAGTAATGCGGATTCCCGTACGGCACGTCGCCGGAAACGTCATCTGGACCCGCCACGGAACCTGCTGGGCACTCTGGCGGATAGAGGGCAGCGGTCACGCGCAGTCCTCCCGCACCGTCAAGGAGCGCCGACTGCGCGCTCTGGAATCTCTGGTCAAGCAGCTGCACGGCGAGGCGATGCTGCTGTCACTGTGCCCGCAGGTCGACCCGGCCGAGGTCGTGCGCAAGATGACCGACGGCGTCGATCTGGCCGCGAGCGAGCGCTACGAGCAGCTGGCGACACGAGTGTGGGACCAGCTGGAGCGCCTGGAGCTGACCAGCCGCGCGGACTGGCTGGCCGTCCCACTCTCCGCCGGCACCAAGCGGCAGGCAGCTGGCATGGCGATCGATGCGGCCCGGGCGGAGATGGCCCTGCAGCTCGGCCTGTTGCCCGCGCCGGTCAGCGCCCGCGAGGAAGTGCGTCGGCTGCGACAAGCGCAGGATCTCGCAGCGACCTGGCCGGCGACCGTGGCGCTTCGGCCCGCGACCGAGGCCGAGATCCTGTGGATCTACGGACATAGCGCACGGCGCGGAGTGCTGGAGCCCCTGCTTGACCCGGAGCAGCCCACAGGGCGCGGCCGCGGCGCAGCGGCCCTGGGCCAGGTGGTCCTGGCCGAAGGTGCCCTTCCCACCGCCGAGGACGGCGACGATGCCGACGCGCATCGGGGCCGGTTCGGGCGGCGCTGGCTGCAGGTGAGCACCGAGTGGGGCGAGTCCTACCAGACGGTCCTGGCACTGTCGGAAATGCCCGAGCGGTTCGTCTTCCCGGGCAGTGAGTACCTCGCCGCCTTGGATGAGTTCGCCTTTCCCGTGGACTGGGCGATGCGGATCAAGGTCACGCCCGGTGATGTCGCCGAGGCCAAAGCCCTCCGGCAGGCACGCGAGTTGGCGGGCCAGGGCGGGGAGTACGAGGGTGAGACGGCCGGTGTTCCGTCGCGGGTGCTGGACGCCGCGGACGGGATGGACGAGTACCGCACCGCCATCACCAGCTCGAAGACCGAAGTTGAGGTCCAGGCGATGGGTGCACTGTGCGTCTGGGGCGCCACCCCGGCCGAGGTCGAGGCCCGCGCAGCCGACCTGCAAACGCACTTCGCGGGCGCCGACTACACCTTCACCCGCCCGCTCGGTGAACAGGAGAACCTCTGGTACGGGATGCTTCCGGGCGCCCGTGCCCCGAAGGTCATGACCTCCTACGCGCAGGTGCTCCTCGCGCGGGACTTCGCGATGGCCGGTGCATTCGCCGGCAGCGCGCTCGGCGACGCCAAGGGGCCGCTGTACGGGCTGCAGCTGGCCGGTGGCGGCACCCGGCCCGTGCTCACGGACTGGTCCCTGGGCCCGCGTAAGTCGGCGTCCGCGTCCGCGGCGTTCATCGGTGAGCTCGGCGGCGGCAAGAGCGTCGCGATGAAGTCCGCCGTTTACGACATCCTCGCCGCCGGCCGCAAGATGGGTCAGCCGGGCAGCCGCGGCCGAGCGGTCATCGTCGACCGCACCCCTCAGCAGGAATGGGTCCGCTACGCCAAGGCGTGCCCCGGCACCACCCAGGTCATCACCATCGACGACCAGGCCCAGGTCTCCCTCGATCCACTGCGTACCATCCGCGACCGCTCACAAGCACAGCGCCGCACGGAGTCATTCCTGACGCTGCTGCTGGGCATCGGCCCCATGAGCGACCAGGGCATCGCGCTGTCGGAGGCGATCGAGGCAACGCTGACCGGACCGGCGCCGTCCATGGCCGGGCTGGTCAGCGAACTGCAGGCACGCGGCAAGCGCGATGCGACCTCGAACGCGGTAGCGCGCAAGCTGGCGGCGGTGGCCCGCAAGGACCTGGCCCGCACCATCTTCGACCCCACGCTGCCGGTGGTGGACACCTCGGCCGCCGACGCGATTGTCTTCGCCACCGCCAACCTTGCCCTGCCCAAGGAGCACGAGTTGGCGGCCGACCGGCTCCCGACGCTGGAGTTCGAAAAGGTCTTCGGCCGGGCGGCGCTGTACCTCATCGCGGCGCTGTGCAGGGAAGTCTGCTTCGCCAATCCCCACGAGTTCTGCGTGGCAGTGTGGGACGAGTGCTGGTGGCTGACCTCCTCCCCCGAGGGCATGGCCCTGCTCCTGGAGCTGGTCCGCGACGGCCGCAAGCACAACGCCGGCTGCCTGGTCGGGTCCCACGACGGCGAGGACATCGGCCCGGAGGCGTCAGCCACCGGGCAGGTCATCCGCGGGCTCTTTCCCAGGAAGTTCTTGTTCCGCCAGACTGACGTCGCCCTCGCCAAGCGCGGACTCGCCTTCCTCGACCTCGACCCGACCGACGAGGACCTGGTCGAGCTGGTCACCACTGGTCTGTCCCCCATGGACGTAGCCGACGAAGTCCGGGCGCAGCGGGCCGGTGAGTGCCTGCACCGCGACCTCTACGGGCGGATCGGTGGGATGCAGGTCGTCATCCCGGCCGACCCCGAAGCGGCTGCCGCCATTCATTCCGACCCGGCGCTCGCGGCATGAGGTGGCTGCGCCTGGCCGGGCGGACGGCGTGCATAGGGCAGCGGGGTGCGTGGCGGCTGGTGCTGGTGCTGTGCGCCGCGGTGGTTCTCACCACGGGGCTGGCAGCGCATGCGGCCGCGGCCCTCGAGCCCAGGCCTTCCGTATCGACCAGCGCGCAGCCTTCCCCCTCCGGCTCCAAGACGCCCGGATCGGCGGATCAGAAGCTGGCGCCGGACGGGCGTACGGGCGTGGCCTACGAAGACACCGCGCAGGGCAAGGCGGCCGCGAAGAAGGCGCAGCGGGAGGCCAAGGAGTCGCTGCGCAAGAAGCTGCACCGGATGGGCGTCGGCAAGGACGACCTGCTGGACAGCTTCCACGTCACCGATGAGCACGGCATCCCCGTCAGCGCGTTCAAGGTGGACTCCGAGAGTGGTGAGTGGTCCGACTGGGACCTGAAGGTCGAGGAGTGGCTGACCAGCCTGCTGTTCATGTGCACCAAGTGGCTGGTGGCCTTCGCCTGCTGGCTGCTGACCTGGGCCCTCGGTTTCAAGCTGGCCTCGCTGCTCCTCAAGCCGGCCCTCGCGGTATCGGACTCCCTCTACAACAGCGTTCTGCTCCAGCTTGGCCTGCCTGGCCTGTTCCTCGCCTTCAGTGGCACCGTCGCGGCGTGGCACTTCTTCTTCGGTGACCGCTCCCGCGGCTGGGGCGAACTCACCGCGTCCCTGCTGGTCTCCGCGCTCGCGGTCACCAGCCTCGCCTCACCGCCCCAGAGCCTTCTCGGCCCCGACGGCGCGGTGGGCAAGGCACGTGACCTGGGAGTCGCCGTGGCCGCCATCGTCATGGGCGACGAAGACCCCACCGGACGTTCGGCTGACGCCGTTACCGGCATCACGACACCGATCACTGACGAACTCGTCAACGCGTTCGTGGTGCAGCCCTCACAGGTGCTCACCTACGGCCAGACGTTCACCGACGACACCAAGGACAAGTGCGCGTCGCAGTTCACGTCCTCCCGCATCGCGACAGCGTTCGTCAACCAGCAGATCGCCAAGCAGGCCAAAGCCATCAAGGACATGCCGGGCGCCGGGGACATCCTCTTGCCCGGGATCGGCGGCAAAATCGAGGACGTCGTCAAGGACAAAGCAACTCAGTGGGGCATGGACACCTTCGGGACCAAGCCCGATGCCAAGTTCGAGAAGGCCTGCGTCAGCGGCAACGCCAAGGAGGCGAAGAGGGCCTCCGTGGACAAGCTCGCCGGGGCCTTCTTCATGCTCCTGGCGGCGCTGTTGGTCTGCGTGCTGATCATCGGGCTCGCCGGCGGCTACCTGGCTGCCCAGGTGTGGCTCGCCGTCGAGGCAATGCTGCTGCGCTGCGCGCTGATAGCCGGCACCCTGCCGGGCCCCGGCCGGGCCTGGCTGTGGTCGCGCGGCGCCGCGATCGCCCGCGGCCTGGCCCTGCTTGTCGGCCTCGTGGTGGGGCTCGGCGTTTTCGTCGTCGCGGTCACCGCCGTCGTCAGTGCCGCACCGAAGGACATTCCGGGTGGCATCGTCGTCCGCTTCGTCACCGTCGACATCCTGTGCGTGGGCGCGCTCATCTTCCGCAAGCGCCTGATCCGTAAGTCGCACCAGATGGCCGCCCGGCTCAAGACCCGCGTCGGCGCCTCCAAACTCGGCGGCGCGGCCGCCCCGTCCGACCTCGGCTCCGGTGGCGGTGGCGGGCGGCGCGGCACCTTAGGCAAGATCGGCGGGGCCGCGCTGATGCTCGGCATGATGGCTGCTACTGGCGGCACCGCTGGTGCGGTCGGCAGTGGCCTGGGCCGGGCGGGCAGTGCCCGTGCGCTTACCGGGCGTCTGGCCAAGGGCGCGGAGAGACTCGCGCGGGGCGCCGAGCGGACGGTGCATGCTGGAGCCCGAACCGGCATGCGGGCAGGTCGCGTCGGGTTGAAAAGCACAGTGGGGCTGCCTGTTTACGGGCCGCGGGCTGCACGTCGCACGGCGGCCGCCATGCAGGCCGTACCCGGCCAGGTCACCACTGCGGCTACCCAGCTCAAAGACCGCCTCGATGCCGCGCGGAGTGCGTATGAGCCGCAGGTGCGGGACTTCGCCGACGAGTACTGGCGCGGCATCGGCGGCCGCTGGATCAGCAACCGCGTCCGTGCCCGCCGCGGCCTGCCGCCGCTGCCCTCCCGCCCCGCGGGCCGATCGGCTCGCCGGACCACCGGTCCCCTCTCCCCTGCGGCACGTCGTGCGCCGGGCCGGCCGCCCAACCCGTCGCCCAACCCGTCGCCCGCGGCGTCGCCGCGGCGTAGCCGTCGGCCGCAGATGGTGCCGCAGCGGCCGTTGGCCCCGCCGGTGTCCAGTCAGCAGGCGAGTCTGCAGCAGCGTCTCCACCGCATCCGCACGCGCGCCGCCGCTGCCCATCAGCCCGTCACTTCACCCGCACCGCCGCGCCGCCCGTCCCTGCCGTCTCGGCCCACACGGCCCGGGAGGCGTTCGTGAAGAAGCCCGCCATTGCTACCGGCGTCGGCCTCGGCACAGCAGCGTTCGCGCTGATCGGCGTGTTGGTGCTGTTCATCGCCGCTGTCGCCAACGGCGCCGCCGGCCACCAGGAGGAGCAGGGCGCAGCTGGGTCGCAGATCTCGGTGCAGGGCGGCCAGGTCGGCGACATCCCCTCGAAGATGCTGGCGCTCTACCGGCAGGCGGCGCCGGCGGCCTGCCGCGGGCTGGACTGGTCGGTGCTCGCCGCCATCGGCAAGGTCGAGACCGACCACGCCCGCCACCCCACCATGCGCTCGTACGCGGGGGCGGTCGGGCCGATGCAGTTCCTGCCGTCCACGTTCGAGGGGTACGCGTACCCGGTCCCGCCCGGCGGTGCCAACCCGCCGACGCCCTGGGACGCGACCGACGCGGTGTATGCCGCGGCGCGGATGCTGTGTGCCAACGGCGCCAAGGCCGGCACAAGCAAGGGGGTGTACAAGGCGATCTACTCCTATAACCACGCCGACTGGTACGTGGAAAAGGTCCTCGCCCAGGCCAAGTCCTACGCGGCCGCGCAGCCCAGTGGGCCCGACTCGAACGCTCCCGTTGGCTCCAACGCGATCGTGCAGGCCGCGTACTCCCAGTTCGGTGTCCCCTATGTATGGGGCGGCGGCACCATCAACGGGAAGTCCGGCGGAGGCTTCGACTGCTCCGGGCTGACGTCGTACGCCGTCTATCAAGGCACCGGCCACAAGGTGAAGTTGCCGCGCACCTCACAGGAGCAGCGCCACGTCGGGGTGTCCGTCCCGCGCGACGAAATGCAGCCGGGCGACCTCATCGTCTTCAACAAGCACAATTGGGGCCACGTGGGGATCTACGCCGGCGGAAACCGCATGATCGACGCACCCAAACCCGGCAAATCAGTCGAGGTCATCAGTCTGGCCGGGTACTGGGAGAACTACGCGTGGGACATCCGACGCGTCGGATGAGAACCTTTTAGGGTCTCATCTTTCTTTTCGCTTTCTCATAGATTCTTCGCCTACTCTGCGCGGGCCGAAAAATCGGTGAGATAGCTGCGTTGAGAACCGCAGTCAGGGCGGAGCCGGTTTCGGGGGGCTTCCCGTCGGTACGCGATTCGGCGTCACGGCTCGGGCAGCCTGTCCCACCAATGTCCCACAGGTGCCGGTGTTTGGCGTCCCTCCACTGTTGGGGGCGGTTTGCAGGTTTTTCCGTCGTTTCGTACCGGCCGGGGAGGAGATGGTCGCGGCATGGGTAAGTCGTCGAATGTTGCGGTCGCTGACCGGCTTTCTTCGGTACGGCCGGGTGAGGTGGTGGTGCAGTACCGCGGTGGCGACGGTCGGTTCGTCGACACGTCGTTAGACCGGTTGCCGGTCGATGACGTGCTGGCGGGGATGACGGTACGCGAGGTGCGCTGGTTCGCGGGGCGGGCAAGTTACTCGGGCTGGTACTGCTCGTCGACGGCGGGTGGGCATGTGGTCTACGAGAGCCGTCTGGAGCTGGCCCGGATTCTGCTGGCCGATCAGGATCCGGACGTGGTCGCGATCGCGGCACAGCCGATGCTGCTGGAGTGGTACGACGGCAAGCGGATGCGGTGGCATGTGCCTGATCTGCTGCTGGGTGGCGCGGACGGCTCGGTGACGGTCGTGGATGTGAAGGCCGCATCTCGGCTCGAAAATCCTGCGGTGGGCGCACAGTTCGGTTGGACGCGCTGGTTGTGCGAGGTGCGGGGCTAGGGGTTCGAGGTCTGGTCGGGGACAGATGCGGTGCTGCTGGAGAACGTGCGGTTCCTGGCCGGCTACCGACGGCCAGGAACTGATCTCGCCGGAACTGGTGCCGCTGGTGATGGAGGCTGCGATCGCGCCGGTCAGCATGCTGGATCTGGAGCGGACGCTGTCGCCGGCCCATCATGGTGAGCTGGTGCGGGCGGCGGTGTTGCATCTGCTGTGATGCGCGCGGCTGGCGGCGGACCTGTCGCGTCCGCTGGACGGCGGCACCCTGGTGCGGGCGGGGCGTCCGGGTGACGCCGCGCACGCTCACGGTTCGTGTCGGGGCCTCGTTGCTGCTGGACGGGGATGCGGTCCGGGTGGTCGAGTTCGACGGCCGCTCGGTGGTGGTGCATGTCCTGGCGGACGGTTCCTACCGCAGCGTCGCGCTGGCCGAGTTCGCCGTCCGGGCCCGCGCTCTGGGCGAGGCCGAGTCGGATGATGGTGATCCGGCCTTGGTGCTGGCGGGGTTGTCGGCGCCGAGCGCAAGCAGGTGGCGGCCCGCGCGGGGCATGTCCGGGAGGTGCTGACCGGGTTCACCAGCGGGTACGCGGGGGCCGCGGAGCCGGGTGAGCCGCGTCCGGAGTTGGCTGACGGGCTGTCCTTGAAGGACAAGTACGCCGCGAAAGCCTCGGAGTTGTCGGTGACGGCCCGGTCGGTGGAGGGCCGGGTGGCGGCCTACTGCGAAGGCGGCGAGGCCGCGTTGGTGGACAACCGGCGGCGCCGGGGCCGCGGAAGGCTGGTGGATCCGCGCTGGGACGCCGCGGTGCTCGCGGAGCTGAGCCGGGGGACGAACGCGGTGTCGGGGTCGGCGAAGGGACGCCGGTCGATCGCGGACCGTCCGGCGGGGACCTACGGGCGACTGCGGGCGGTGCGACCGGGTGAGTATCTGATCCTGGACACCCAGGACCTGGACGTCTTCGCCATGGAGCCGGTGACCTGCCGGTGGGTGAAGGCCCAGCTGTTGGGAGGACCCAAGCGTGAGCTGCGCGCAGAAGGACGCGTTCCTCACCGAGGTCAAGCGCCTGCGCGGCGCTACGCACCGCGTCGTCCTGTACTGCAACCAGTCCTATTGGCTCACCCGGGACACCACCAGCAACGTCGGCGACGCCCTGTGGATCGCGGACTACGTCACCGCGGGCGCCCCGCGGATCAAGGCCGCGTGGACCTTCCACCAGTACACCGACCGGCCCCTCGACACGAACCTCGGCCAGTTCGCCGACCGGGCTGCGCTGCGCAAGTGGGCGGGATCGTCCGCCCCGGCCAGCAAGCCCAAGCCGAAGCCGGCGTACGCGCCGTTCCCGGGCGTGAGCCTCTTCAAGACCGGCCGGCACTCCGCGCTGATCACCGCCATGGGCCGCCGCCTGATCGCCGAGGGGTGCTCGGCCTACAAGGTCGGGCCGGGCCCGGGCTGGAGCGACGCGGACCGCGCGAGCTACGCGAAGTGGCAGAAGAAGCTCGGCTACACGGGCCGCGACGCCGACGGCATCCCCGGCGCGAAGTCCTGGGCCGCGCTGAAGGTCCCGCGCGCCTGATGCCCCCTCCGCTGTCGTCCCCACCTTCATGAAATGAGGAACTGACCATGACCAACGCCGCCAAGCACACCGCCCGCACGATCGTGCAGACCGCCCTCGGTATCACCGTGATGCTGGCCGCCATCGTCGACGCCTCCGGCATTCCGGCCTCGCTGCCGTGGGTCGCCGGACCGCTCGCCGTCGCCGGCGGCCTCGCCCGCGTGATGGCCCTGCCCGGCGTCCAGGCCCTCATGCCCGGATGGCTGCGCACCATGCCGCCAGCCCGGCCCGAGGACGGGGCCGGTAGCGCGTGACCGATCCCGACGCGTCCGCTGTCGCCCTCGAACTGGAACGGCTTCGCGGGACCGTCGAGGCTGCGTTCACCCTCGTCGACGGCGCCCTCGCCCTACTCGTACAGCGATCCGACCAGACCGACAGACAACTCGCTGACCTCGACACCCGCCTCGACGCAGTCGAGCGCGGACGATGCCCCTGCCTAGTCTCGCCGCCCTGGTCAGCCTCGCCGCGCTCGCCCTCTGGCAGGCCACCGCCGCCCACTGAACACCACGCCCCCGCCCCGGCTCTACGCCGAGGCGGGGCGCATTCTGCTATTTCCCCAGTGCTTCAGACGTCCGACGACAGGTCGAACTCGCCGTCGCGCACACCTAGGGTGAAGGCTTGCCACTCAGCAGCGGTGTACCTCAGGACCGTTCCGCGTGGATCCGCGGGATTGCGCATCGCGACGGCACCGCCGGGTAGCTTGGCAACCTCCAGGCGATCGGCCATGTCACTCCCCGGCGCGCTAAGCCACGTCACCCCGGTTAGATCCAGCGCGTACAGCTCCGCTTTCTCATGGGCGTATGTCATCAGGAGGTCAGGGTGTCCTTGTCGACGGCTCCCAGGAAGGCGGACCACGCTTGACGGGAGACACGTGCAGCGGGGATGTCCACGTTCTTAGAGTCACGCACGGCGATGCCAGCGTCACCAGGGATGCCAGCGACCTCGACGCAGTTGCCGTTGCCGGCCGTGTAGGAGCTCTTGCGCCACACGGCGCCGACAAGGTCGACCGCGTACAGGCCGGCCAGCTCGTTCATCTCAAACCAACTCTTTCTCGATACGTTCGACCAGCTCGGCGCTATCTTCCTCCGACAGCGCAGCGGCTGACAAGCTTTGGAACAGGCGGCTCATGCGTCGTAGTGCGAGCGGATCGTCACGGAAGTTCGTCGTGTTGTCGGCGGACTCGGTGAAAGCCACGTCGGTAGCACTATCTTGCCCGATACCGAAGAGCGTGAACGCTCCCGTGCTGGCCGCTTTCTCCCCTGCTTCGAAGGGGAGGACACGGAACGTCACGTTGTCGTTGTCGGTGGCGACCTGTCGCAGATGCCGAAGCTGTCCGCGCATGACCTCGGTGCCGCCGACGCGCAGGTGTAGGGCTGCTTCGGTTACCACAGCCTCAAGAACTATGGGGTCACCCTCGCGTAGCCGCTCCTGCCGCCGCATCCGGACCTCAACGAGGCTTTCAACCTGGTCGGGGCCGAGTGCTGTGAAGCTGACGCCAGTAACGGCGTGCGCGTAGTCGGCTGTCTGCAACAGGCCAGGAATCAGAAGCGGCTGGTACTCACAGCAGCGCGACGCCTCGGCCTCGTATGCCAGGAACTCAGCGTAGTTGGCTGAGATCACGTCGGCGTATGCCTGCCACCACGGCGGGATGCGTTGCATGGCCCGCGTCATCAGGTCCGTGAGTTCCGCGCGCTTCTCGTCGTCAACCTCGTACAGCTCCATCAATCCTGCGAAGTCCTTGCGGGTGCACATGCGTTTGGCGAGTTCGATGCGGCTCACCTTGGAGTTGTGACAGTTGAGGTGTGCACCGACCTCCTCAGTCGTGAGCCCTGCTCGGTCACGCAGTATTCGCAGCTCAGCTCCGAGTTTCCGTCTTGCGGTGAGCGGACTCCCGCTGCTGACAACAGCCATGCGCCCTCCCTCTCCTCCGTCATCTTGTTCCGTCGAGCGTAGCGCGGCATCCCCACCAAGCCACGCGCCTGTTTGGCAATCTGCCAAACAGGCGCTTGACGGAGTGATGTAGCGGCCCGCAACATGGCACGAGCTGTTGAGCGTGTCCGCCAACTACGCGTCGACGCAGGGTCGTTGCAGCCGCACGCTCGCGATGCTGGAGGTGCAAGCGATGAGCGATACGACATCCCCCCCGGTAACCCCGATCGATAGGCGCAGCGTCAACGAGGCCCCAAACAGCCGCCTCCCCACGGACCTCGCCAGCATTCAGCGCACGATCGACGAGGCGCGGGGGCTGCGTACCGTGCCCCTGACCATGGCCGCGCTCGCCAACCTCGAAAGGCAGCTCTGCGGGCACATCGCTCTGCTCCTTCCGTGCCTCCGTGCCGCGGCCGAGCGCCTGCGCCCCCACAGCACCGCCGGGTACCTGCTCCGCAGCCGCATCGAGGCGATTGAGCAACAGGCCAAACAAGGTCTCGGTGAAGGCACGTTGGCCGCGCACGTCCAGGTCACGCAACTCGCCCGCGACTGCCAATGGCTGCTGGAGCAGCACCGCGCCGCGGAACCCCGGTGAGACCATGACGACCACGACCGCCCGCGTGCTCACCATCCTCGGCAGCGAAGTCCGCATCGGCGACATCATCGACGTTGGCGGTAACCCGCACCGCGTCGTCGACGTGCGCGCGATCCTCGTCGGAGGCCGCCGCCGGTTCCAGTTCGCCGATGGCAACGCGTACGTCCTCGGCGGCGGGGCGCGGGTCAAGATCACGCGCACGCTCGCCCCCGCGCGCGGCCGGCTGAATGCGCCGCAGCGCCGCCCCCGGCCCCACGCGGGTGACCGCGCATGCTGAGTCTCGCCACACCAGCCACTAGGCGCACCACAACGAAGCCTGCTCTCGCCTTCCGCTGCGAGACGACCGCCACAGCCCTCGGCAGAGGCGCCCGCTCGGTCATCCTCGCCACCTACCGGGCCGGCACACCACGCCTCGCCGCGCGCTGGCTGTGGAGCCAGGCCGAGCACCTCGCCGACCTACTCGACCCCACCCCGGCCGCCCCTCAGATTCAAGATGCGCCCCTGCTCCTGGTCGCGGCCGCCGCCCCGCACCCTGCCGGCGACCTCCGCGCATGGGCCCGCGACGCCACCGAGTACGAGCGATCACTACGCGCCCTCGCCGCCGGCGACGCCTTCCTGCTCAGCGTCATCGACTACGACGCGCGGTACTCCATCACGGCATACCCCCTGCCGGCAGACCGCCGCTCACCACAGACCCCTGCCCCCGCCGGGTGCCAATCTCCCTCCCCGGCGGGGGCAGGGCGCCACCGGCGCGCCGCCCCGTGACCCCCGCCCCCGCCGTACGACCGCAGCCCACTGGCAAAACCGCATCACCTCGGCATGTCGCAGTCCTGCCCGCCAACGAGGGGAAGACAGATGACCTACCCGGTATCACCGAACACCGTGCTCGCCAACGCGTTATCGCACGCTGAAGACGTACTCACACCCCAAATCCTCACCACCGTGCCCGATCGAATCGTGTTCGTGGTGGGTACGCAGATCAACGGAACACCCCACGTCGGTACGTCTCTGGTGCAGTCCCTCACGTTCGCCACCGCAGCCCGACTCCGTGACCGCTTCGGGCTGCCCGTCGAGGTGCTGTTCAGCGCCCTCGACAACGCGCCGTACGCCGTCGTCACCGACCACAAGACGGGCCACCACTACCAGCGCACTTACGCGCACGCCCTCGGCGAGCAGGGCATCGCTGACCAGATCGACAACCTGTACCGCCCCCTGTTCACCGCGCTGTCTGAGCGGCTGCACGTGCCGTACACCGTCGAGACCTACAGCCAGCAGCAGGCCGCCGAGCGCTTCCGCCGTACGTGGCTACGCGTCCTACCGCGCATGGACGCCGCCCGTTGGTGGCTCGCGCCCTCATCGGGCGTGGCGCACCTCCGCGTTCCCTGCCCGCAGTCCGGCTGCGGATGGGCGGAGAAGTACGCCGAACGCACCGTAGTTCAAAGCCACAGCGCGGACCGCGCGACCGTTACGGCCGTCTGCCTCCATCACGGCGAGTACGAGGTCACCATCGAGCCGACCAACGGCGGATACTTGGACCTCGCCACGCTCTACCGGAATCTCGTCAAAGAACTCGCCGCAGCCGGCACGCACGGCACTCTGTACGTAATGGTCAAAGGCGGCGACTGGGTATTCGGCTCTCAGCTGGTCGACAACGCACTACAGGCCGTCGGCCTTGCCGCGAGGCAGTTGCCG
Organism: Streptomyces sp. x-80; assembly: GCF_046549095.1. NCBI lineage: Bacteria > Bacillati > Actinomycetota > Actinomycetes > Kitasatosporales > Streptomycetaceae > Streptomyces > Streptomyces sp. x-80. Next base: position 38,262 of record NZ_JAJPWM010000031.1, on the reverse strand, counting down.
GCCCGCCTGTTCTGCCCTCAGATCGTCACGGACACGGGAGCGAAACTGTCCAAGTCCCTCATTCGAGAGGGGCGCACACCCTTGCCGGACGGCGCCACCCCTTGGATGCTCGACACCCGAGACTGGCCCAGTTCGCTGCCCGAGTACATCGACGGCCTGCTCGGCATGGTTGAGGTCGTGCTGTCCGACCCCCGCCACTTCTTCCGCTCGTACTCGGCTGCCGAGATCGGCCGCATGATGACCGCACCACACGCTAGGAGCGTTCCCGCCCCATGACGGAAACCGCCGCTCGCCTCTACGAGCTGAACCTCTACCGCCGATACTTCGACCTCGTCGCCGCCGGCGAGAAGTCCATCGAGGTCCGGGTCAAGTACCCGCAACTCGCCGGCCTCGCCGCGGGCGACGTGATCCGCTTCCGGATCAAGGACACCAACGAGACGTGCGATGTCCGCGTGAAGCGGGTGGCGGAGTACCCGACCTTCGAGGCCCTGCTCGACGGTGAGGGGCCGAGCAGCATCAACCCAACATCGAGCCGCGAGCAGCAGCTCGCCAACATCCGGAATATCTACGGGCCCGAGAAAGAAGCGCTCGGCGCCCTCGCGATCAAGATCGAACTACTCGCCCCCTGACGGCCACGCCGCCCCGCTCCCCCGAGAGGCGGCGCGGTTCGCAACACACGCGACCCCGGCACCATGACCACAGATGCCGGGGTACCAGGTCGAGCCGGAAAGCCGGGTACTGCTTCACATCGATGTGCACCCGATCCGCGCCAACCCTGACAAGGGCGAAGACGCACACCAGCACTTCGACTTCCGGTACCTGTTCCGCACAGCGGCCGACCTGGTCGAGCTTCAAGAGGAGGAAGCCATCGCCTACTCATGGCAGTTCGCAGCGGCGAGGTTGCCGATCGTCCGTTTCACCAGGGACCAGACGCCTTCCTGCGGGTTGAGGTCAGGTGCGTAGGCAGGGAAGTGGAAGACCGTCAGCCAGTCCTTGCTCGCCGCGATGAACTCCTTCATCTGCGGCATCAGGTGAGTACGCAGGTTGTCCCAGACGAGGACGATGGGGCCACCGAGTTGGATGTGTGCCCGCACGATCAGGTCGCGGTAGTCCTGCCAGGTGAAGCCCTTGGGCTCCCCCTTGCGACCCCGATGGACGCGGAATCTGTAGATCAGCCGTGAACGCTCGCCGGCCCTGAAGCAGGTCATCCCGGCCATGGAGACGCGTCCGGAGCCCCGACCGCGCACTGTGATCACCGGTGCCCGGCCGATCCGGCCCCAGGTCCTGGCCCGTGGCGGCTTCAGCGACTGACTGGCCTCGTCCTCGCAGACGATCCAGGCCCCGCGGGCCGCCTCGGTGCTTTTACCCGCGGCCACACCTCCTTCTTCCACAGCTCGACCGCCTCGTCGTCACGCTCGATCGCCCGGCGCGCCGGCTGCTGCCACGACCAGCCATGGCGTTTGAGCAGCCGCCACGTGCCCTCGACCGTGTAGCTGACGTGGAACAACCTGCCGATCAACGCCTTCACCCGAGCCAGCGTCCACCGCTGATCCTCCCAGCCACGGACCAGCGGCCCACGCTCCAACTCCCGCTCAAGCCGAACCATTTGAGCCTCACTCAGCCTCGGGCGCCCTGGTGACCCCTGAGACCGGACGCCGTCTGGTCCACGCTCCTTCCACTGGCGGCGCCAGCGTTCCACCGACCGCTCGCTCACCCGAAGCGCGGCAGCAATCTCCCTGCCCTTCTCCCCGCCCTCGAAGCGACCGACCGCCTCCAGCCGAATCCGCTCCCGCACGGCCCCCCCCGTTACCTTTTTCGCGGCTCCGCAATGGGGCCTCCGGCCTTCGGGTCCGGCATGACTTGCCCCCCTTGTTGTTGATGATCCGGGGGGTGGTGTCACCGGGCCCGGAGGCATCGACGGACCGCTGATGAGGGGCTTGAGCACCGGCTTCACCCGAGCCGGAAGAGCTCTCCGTAACGTGGATGTGGCAGCTCGGTGCCCTGGCAAGGCCGGACGAAAGCGTGATGGAGGGGCCTGCACGTGATCGACACCGGCGACATCGACGTCTTCCTCGGCCTGGACGTCGGCAAGGGCGAACACCACGCCACCGCCGTCACCCCGGCCGGGAAGAAGGCGTTCGACAAGCAGCTGCCCAACACCGAACCCAAGCTCCGCGAGCTGTTCGCGAAACTGAAGGCCAAGCACGGAACGGTGCTGGTCGTGGTCGACCAGCCGGCCTCGATCGGCGCCCTGCCGCTGGCGGTCGCCAGGGACATGGGCTGCCCGGTCGCCTATCTGCCGGGCCTGACGATGCGGCGGATCGCCGACCTCTACCCCGGTGAGGCCAAAACGGACGCGAAGGACGCGTTCATCATCGCGGACGCGGCCCGCGCGATGCCCCACACGCTGCGGGCGATCGACGGCGAGGACGAGACGATCGCCGAGCTGGAGATGATCGTCGGGTTCGACGACGACCTGGCCGGGGAGGCGACCCGGGTCGCCAACCGGCTGCACGGCCTGTTGACGCAGATCCATCCGTCGCTGGAACGGGTGCTGGGGCCGCGGTTGCAGCACCCGGCCGTCCTCACGCTGCTGGAACGGTTCGGGTCACCGGCTCAGATCCGCAAGGCGGGACGTCGGCGGCTGGTCACCCTGCTGCGGCCGAAGGCGCCGAGGATGGCCGAGCGGCTGGTCGAGGAGATATTCGCCGCGCTGGACGAGCAGACCTGACGGTCCCGGGTACGGAGGCGGCCGCGCTGATCGTCCCCAGTCTGGCCGCTTCGCTGACGGCCGTGCTCGACCAGCGGAAACTGCTGGCCGGGCGGATCGAGGAACTGCTGGAGGGCCACCCTCTTTCGAAGGTTCTGACCTCGATGCCGGGAGTCGGCGTCAGGACCGGAGCCCGGATCCTGATCGAGGTCGGCGACGGCAGCACCTTCCCGACCGCCGGCCACCTCGCCGCCTACGCAGGACTCGCACCCGCGACCCGGAGCTCGGGCTCATCGATCCGCGGCGAACAGCCCTCCCGGAGAGGAAACAAGCAGCTCAAACGGGCTTTCTTCCTCTCCGCGTTCGCCGCACTGGGCGACCCGGCCTCGCGGGCCTACTACGACAAGAAGATCGCCCAAGGCAAGCACCACACCCAGGCCCTGCTCTGTCTCGCCCGGCGCCGGGCCGACGTCCTCTTCGCGATGCTCCGCGACGGAACCTTCTACGAACCCCAACCCGCAGGGGCCAGGTGACGGTTCGGACTCACCGGTCAGTCCTCCTCCGGCCGAAGCCGTCGGCGAGCGGCCTCAAGCCGCTGGTCATAGTCAGGCGCGAACAGCCCAGCAAGTGACTTGTCCAGCGTCCCGGCGATGCGATGGATCGGCGCCCAGACCGCCGGATCGTCGACAACCCGGCTCAGGTCCGTCATCTGCAACTTCTCCAGCCAGTCCGACAAAACCAGCGCCTCGTCACTCGTGAGCTTGATCGTGACCTGGCTATCACCCATGCACACCCCTACGGCTCGACCCCGTCCTCGACCACACGAACCTACTGGCCCTCGACCTTGACCAAACACATAGGGGCACGTTACCGTCACCGGCCGCTACCTCTCCCCCGACGGCCGGCCCCTGTCCGGGTCCGTCACCTTCCGCGCGCCGGCCCAACTGACCTTCCCGGCAGCCGACGTGATCCTCGGCGGCCCGGTCGTCGCACCGCTCGACGCACAGGGCCAGATCAGCGCGACCCTGCCCGCCACCGACGCGCCCGAGATGATCCCCGACGGCTGGTCATACACCGTGACCGAGGCCCTGTCAGGCATCCCCGCAGGCCGCTCGTATCAGATCCTGCTGCCGGCCGAGGCGCCCGCGGTGGATCTCGCCGACATCGCGCCGACGGATCCGAGCAAGCCCAACTACGTTGCTGTACGCGGTGACTCCGCGTACGAGGTGGCCCTCGCCGCCGGGTTCGAGGGCACCGTCGCCGACTGGCTCGACTCCCTGATCGGCCCGCCGGGACCGCGCGGCGAGCAGGGACTGCGGGGCGAACACGGCGAGACCGGACCGCCCGGCGCCGACGGCGCGCCGGGTACCGACGGCCTGGTCCAGTCCGTCAACGGCCACTCCGCTGCCGAGGTCCGCCTCGACGCCGCGGACGTCGGCGCGATCCCGGCCTCCGCCGCGGGCGCCGCGGGTGGCGTCGCCCAGCTCGACGCCACCGGCCACGTACCCGCCGCGCAGCTCCCGGCCGCCGGCGCGCCCGCGCTGCCCGGCTCGTGGATGCCCGACGACTACGGTCTCGCCGCGTGGGCGTACGACCTCGGCGCCACATCCCGCACCCCGGCGACATGCCCTCGGAGGCGGGCCGCCTGTACCTCGTCGGCGTCCCCCTCCGAACCGCGGCAACAATCACCAAAGCGGCCATTCACGTCATGGGCTACGACAAGCCCAACGCGACCGTTACGGCCGCCTACCTCGGCATCTACGACAAGAACCTCGCCCGCGTCGCCTTGACTGCGAACATCACGGCGGCGCTGCCCGAGACGCACAATGCCGGCGGACAGATGGCTGTGTTCGACCTCTCCACCTCCGTCAGCCTCGCCGCCGGCAGCTATTACGTGGCCATCCTGATCAAGGGCACCGGGACGACCGTGCCGTACATCGCCGCAACCAACTGGGGCCCCAGCTCGACAACGAGCGGCGCCAAGGCCGCGGACGTCAACGGCGTTCACCGCTGGCTACAGACCACCTCGACGACCCTCACCACCCTGCCGACCACGCTCACGCTCGCCGGCATGGCCGATAGCCAGACCTGCTACTGGGCCCCCCTCGGCTGACCAACTCCCGCCCCCTTCCCGTACGCCCCGCGGACCGCGCCGGGGCGCTTTTTCATGTCTGGAGACATCCCCTATGGCAACCCCCTCACCCCCGATCGCCTGCTCGCCACACTCCGCGCCGAGGGCGCGACGGTCGTCGAGTACGGATCTTGGCGCACCCACAGCCGCGCCAGCCATGGCGCATGGGGCCCGATCAACGGCGCGATGATCCACCACACCGCGAGCAGCGGCACCGATGGTTCGGTGCGCATGTGCCACGACGGATACGCCAGCCTCCCCGGGCCCCTGTGCCACGGCGTGATCGCCAAGGACGGAACCGTCTATCTGATCTCTGCCGGCCGCGCCAACCACGCCGGCGGCGGCGATCCGTCGGTACTGCGCGCCGTGATCGGCGAGCGCGGTCACTGCCCTTGGCTTCGTTGATGTCTAGGGGGTTCTGGCACAGATCTTGGGGAGCGCACGCGCAGGGTGACCACTGGCCGCTTGGGTTTTAGGATCGTCGATCCTAAAACCCAAGCGTCGTGATCGGACCGCTGCGGGGTCTTACAAGATCTCGACGGTCCCGGGCGGAACCGGTCCCTCGCCCGCATAGGTGGCGCCCAGTGGCTCGGACGGCGCGTCGTCCCCGGCGAGCGTCAAGCTGGGCCAGGGCCTGGCGAGGGTGGCATCGTCCAGGGCGATGCCGAGGTGGTCCAGTACGAGGGCCACCGCAGGCGCCATCCCGGCATCCTCGCCTTCGTGTGCGGCGAGCGCCGCTCCCACCCGATCCCACCAGGGGCCGAACGGTTCGGACCGAGTGTGCTCCATGCCAGGCTCGAAGTACTCGACACACTCGCCATCACGCCAGTACTGGAAGACGTCGATTCCCTCGGTCGTCGCCAGGCTGTACGTCTCAGTGCCCCGAGACAACTCCGCGAGCGATTCCTCCCCAAAGCCGATGCCACCCTCCTCCTCGAGGCAGAAGGCCCATCCACCGATCCTTCCGGACCGCAGCAGGGAGACCATCCCATCGCCGGAGTCGCCCGAGACCAGCTCCGAGGCCGCGTCCCAGTCGAGCAGGCGGGCCTGGTCCGGGTCGGCACCGTACCGGGTGAAGACTTCCTCTGGGCTCAGGCCGCGGGTAAAGGTGACGCACATCCAGGCCACCGCCCAGCGGAGCGAACCGATGTCCGCGTCTGTCTTCATGTCTTGCCTCCGTCGTTCACTTCGGTACCGCTCGCCGGCCCTGCCGGGCCGCCGTGTTCCCAGCCCCGCACGTGGCGCGACGAGGAGCCGGGCTCATGCTGCCTGATTGCCGCGGAGGCTATTGCAGCAGGATCATCTTGCGGAGTAGTTCGAATCCGGCTCGACCGTAGAGCTGTCTCTTGATCTTCTTAATACGGTTCACGGCGCCCTCGGTGCCGCCGGAGCTCCATTCCAGGGTGAGTCCGGCTGCCACGGCGTCGAGGTCTCGGCGCGGGTGGCATGCGAAGCCGGTGAGGCCGGGCAGTTGGCTGGCTTCGGCAGTGTCGATCCAGCTGGGGAGCGTGACGCCGAGGCGGTCGGTGAGTATCTCGCCGAAGCCGCGGATGTGCTCGGCGGCCGTGTCCAACTCGGGGCAGTGGGCCAGGACGGCCTTCAAGGCTGTGCGGTCGTCCTCGCTCAACGACGTGGGATGACGGGTGAGCCAGCCAGTCACCTGCCGCACTGTCGGTGGTGGAGGCGGTGCTTGGGGCGGAGAGGGCCGCAGGGTGGCGATATGAGCGCGGACCATGCCGTAGGTGACGGGAGCATTCTCGGCGAGCAGTTCACGGTGCAGCCGGGTGACGCTCGTGCACCCTTCGGCGAATCGTCGCTCCAGGTAGGACTTGTACGGATCGAGCCGGCTGGGCCGGGGCTGGCCTTCGTGGATGGTGTCCTGCCAACGGGTCGCGCTCGCATAGCGCAGCACGGTGTTGAGGCCCCAGCCCAGGTGTCGGGCGATCGCCCGGCGCGAGTGGCCCTGTGCGAGCAGCTCGTGGACCTGAGCATGCGCGGCCTTCTTCCGCTGGGCCCGCGGCCCGGAAGGGTCCGGGACACCGCGGTCCGAGTCGTTCTGCAGCAGGGCGGTGCCCGAGCGCGCCGGTTTCCACAGTGTGTCGGCGGGCGACTGCTTGGGTTCTGGTGGCTGGGCTCGCAGGCAGTCGCGGTGGGCGGCGACGCAGGTTTCCACCGCCCGGCCGAGGCCCTGCCACAGGTGGAACCGGTCGGCGACCTGGAGAGCGTCAGGGGCACCGAGTCGGGCCCCTTCAGCGTAGGCGCCTGCCCGGTCCCGGCAGATGATCTCGACGCCGGGGTGCGCGGTGAGCCACGCGGCGAGCGGTGCCGCTGCACGTCCGGGCAGGACGTCGATCGGGTGGTGGCGTTCGCCGTCCGTGATCACAGTGGCATACGACTGTCCGCGCCGGGTGGCGAAATCGTCGATGCCCAGCACCCGCGGCGTGCTGGACTGCGGATCAGGCAGCGCCATGACCCGGCGCAGCAAGGTCATCCGCCCTGCGTCCAAGCCCAGTTGGGCAGCCAGCCGGGAGCCAGCCCGTCCGGCCAGTGCCAGCCCGATGCGCTCCAAGGCGCGGTTGAGTCGGCTGGTGAAGCGCGCGTACGGGGTGGTCAACTGTGCAAACGGCTCGGAGAACGTCCGGCGTGGGCAGTCCTCTGAGCCACAGATGAAACGCCGGACCGTCAGCAGGATCACGACGCGGAACTCACCGAGCGGGAGATCTCTGAGTCTGCGCTGGTAGGAGTCATGAACCCGGTCCGAGAAGCGACTGCAGTCCGGGCAGGCCGCCCCAGCTGCCCGGCCTCTTGCCACCACGTCGACCGTGCCGAAAACGGCCGTCACCGCCTCGACGACCAAGTCGTCGATCCCGTCGAACACCAGCGAGTCCCAGAACGATGCGTCGGCCTGCATGACCAACACCGTCACCGGCCACGGCCCCGAACGACTGACACCTACAGGCACCTGACGGAGCGTCACTACTTGCTGTTCGGCACCACAGCGTACGCGGTCTCACGCCGATTGGTGTATCGCAATCGAACACTGCGGCCACCCTCCGCGACCGCTCCCCAAGATCTGCGCCAGAACCCACTACTGCTCGATAAAGCCACTGCCCTCGACCACCGCCCACGAGGGGGCGTCCGGCGCGGTCGACGGCAATTCCCGCTTCTACGGCTTCGAGTGCGTCAACCTCGGCAACGGCGCCGACCCGTGTCCGGCCGAGCAGCTCGACGCCATCGAGCGCGTCGCCGCGGCGATCTGCCGCGCGCACGGATGGAACGCCGCGAGCGTCATCGGCCACAAGGAGTGGACGAACACCAAGGTCGACCCGCGCGGTTTCTCCATGACCACCATGCGCGAGCGCGTCGACCGCCGGCTCGGCACCAAGCCGGGCAAGCCCGTACCGGCCCCGAAGTTCGAGCCGTTCCCGGGCGTCGACTTCTTCAAGAGCTATCCGCACTCGCCCATCGTGACCGCCATGGGCCGGCGCCTCGTCGCCGAGGAGTGCTCGGCCTACGTGTCCGGCCCGGGCCCGCAGTGGACCACGGCCGACCGTGACAGCTTCCGGAAGTGGCAGAAGAAGCTCGGCGATGACGTGAAGTTCTGCGACGGATGGCCCGGGCGCCGGCAGTGGGATGCGCTCAAGGTCCCCAAGGCCTGACCCCGTCCGCCGCGCCCGCCCGCGCCCGCGGGCGGGCGCCCCTGTCCCCATCCTGTGGAAAGAGGTACCGCCCCATGACCGACGCCGCCCGCCGGACCGTCCGCACTATCGTGCAGACCGTGCTCGGCCTCGCCGCCGGACTCCCCCTGATCATCGACGCCGCCGGCATCCCGCAGACCGCGGCCGGCGTAGGTGTCGCCCTCGCCGTCGCCGGTGGACTCACTCGCGTGATGGCACTGCCCGTCGTCGAGCACCTGCTGCCCGCGTGGCTGCGAGCCGAGCCGAACAGCGACGACAAGCTGCGCGCCCTGTACCGGAAGGATGACAGCACCAAGTGACCACAGCGACGACCGGCGTTGACCCGATCGACGCCCTTGTGCTCTGGTCCGGCGCCGTCGTCGCAATCTCCGGCGCCCTCGCCCTCGCGTGGCGCGCGACCCGGTCGTTCCGCCGTATCGGCGGAAAGGTCGAGGACTTCGTCGACGACTGGCAGGGCACTCACCCGCGCCCCGGCGTGCCCGGCCGCCCAGGCGTCATGAGCCGACTCGGCGCCATCGAGAACCGCCTCGCCCGCGTCGAGCACGAGCTGCACCCCAACAGCGGCAGCAGCCTGCGCGACGCCGTCGATCGAGTCGACGAGCGCACCCGGCAGATCATCAACAGCGACGACTCGTAGAACGCACTGCGCCCCCGGCTCCCCGGCCTTGTGCCGGGGAGCAGGGGGCGCTCTTTGCGTTGCAACGCGAGGGGGCCCTCGACGAGGACAGTCGTCGAGGGCCCCTCTGGGGTTCACCGGACCGGGCGCCTAAGCGGCCACCGACCCGGGAGTTCCCCCCGGTCCGCACTCCGCCCCCACGTTGGGAGACGACAAGAGGCGGATGCGGTGGCGTAAGGGCGCGCGTCGTTCCTCGCGCGCGTGTCGGCGCCGTGCCTGCGAGCCCTGCTCGGTGCGGATCGTCACTGTCACCGGGTCGCGCCAGCAGTGACAGCGGTAGCTGAACCCCTCCTCATCGGAGGGAAGAGCAGTTTCGGCGCGGTGCGGCCCCGGGATCATCGCCCAGACGACGAACAGGGCGAGCAGGACCACGCAGGCGCAGATGATCACGAATCCGAGGGCGGCGCGTTCCATACCTTCCATCATTCAGCCACCTCCCCGCGCAGCGCGCGATCGATTGAATTCAGGCCGAGGACTTCGGCGAGGTCGAACACAAGGCGTCGGGCGCGTTCCTCGGACAGTTCCTCGAACCCGCCCGCCTTGCGGAAGTGCAGCCGCACCACCGGCCCGTACGCGCGCCCGACATAGACGGGTTCCTCATCGGGTTTGGTCTCGTTCGTCATGCGGCGACCGCCTCGACCGCCGGTTCGTCGAGGACGAACCAGACCCGTTTACGGGACGGGTCACCGTCCGCCGGCCACGTAACGCCCCAGCCGGCAGACAGCGTCTGCACGAGTAGGAGGCCGCGCCCCCGCTCCTCGTCGCTGTGGAAGTCGTACACAGCGGTTTCCGACGGTCGTTTGTCCCACTCGTCGTCCCAGACGGCGACCGCGACCCGTCCCGGGCACAGAGTGATGTCGAGGTACACCAGTGTCGTGCGGGTATGAAGGCGCACGTTCGTGATTACCTCGCTGACGCAGACTCGCGCGGTGTCAACGAGCGTCGGGCGCCCGGTCACGACAAGCAGCGTCGCGACGAGGTCCCGCGTGATCTTGGGGGCGAGGGCCGAGTTCGGCACGACGAACCGGATCGCCGAGTTCCTGAGTGGTGGTGGTGCTGACCTGCTCATGTCGATGTCTCCCAACGTGACGTGAGCTCCGGCTGCACTGCCATCCGTGGCTGTGGCCATCCCCCGGGGCACCCTCAACGGGCGCGCAGATGACTGCACTTCGGGTCTTCCTGGCGTGCTGCGCGGCGCTGCCAGGACCATAGGGTAAAAGGCTGTACCGGTACAACCCTGTACCGGTGATCGGCCTAGCGGGTGGACCCGTGACGCCGTTACCGGCAAACTCATGGGTGACGAGGGAAGGGACACATGCCGCCGAGGGGTAATCCGACCGCCCGACAGATCCGCATGGGCGCTGAGCTGCGAAAGCTGCGCGAACGCGCCGGCAAGACTGCACGCGACGCCGGCGGCCTGCTCTCGACCGATGCGGCCAGGATCAGCAACATCGAGGCCGGTCGCCTCGGGATCAGCGAAGAGCGCATCCGAAGGTTGGCCACGTTCTACCAATGTGACGACGAACCTCTGATCGATGCCCTGTGCGCCATAGCCGCAGAGCGCAGGGGAACGCACTGGTTCGACGACTACCGAGGAATCCTCGCTCCCGGATGGCTGGACATCGCCGAACTGGAGATGCACGCAACCGCCCTCCGGTCGATGCAGTCCACGACAATGCCCGGGCCGTTCCAGACCGAGAACTACTCGCGCGCCCTCTTCGAAGGGGTGATTCCGACCCTTCCGCCGGACGAGATCGAGGCCCGCGTCGAGCACCGGCTCAAGCGCCGGGGCATCTTCGACCGCCCGTCGCCGCCGTCGTACGAGGCGATCCTGCACGAGGCCGCCCTGCGGATGCGGTTCGGCGGGAGGAAAGTCGCCCGCGAACAGCTCGAATACCTCATCGAGGTGTCACACATGCCATCCGTGATCGTCCGCGTGATCCCCTTCACGAACGAGAAGTTCATCGAGGTAACCCAGCCCGTCATGTACGCATCCGGGATCGTGCCGCAGCTCGACACGGTACAAATCGACGCCGCGTTCGGCGGAAGGTTCCTCGATGCAGAGGCAGAGCTGAAGAAGTACAGCGCCCTTATCGACATCGCCGAACGCGCCTCTCTGGACGAAACAGAGTCGCGGCAGCTTATCCACCACATCGCACGAGAAATGTGAGAAACAAGGTCATGAGCACCGACCCGATCAACTGGCAGAAGTCTTCTTTCTCGGGGGGCGGAGGAGAGAACTGCGTCGAGGTCGCACTACACGAGGGCGAGGTCATAATGCGCGAGAGTGACGAGCCCGGCAGCACGATCAAGACCAGCCGCGAGAAGATGGCCGCCTTCATCGCCGGCGTGAAGAACGGCGAGTTCGACCACTTCGTCAACTAGCCACCCCACCAAGCGCCCGCGTGCGCTGCAAGTGTCCCCCCCCCGCCTGACCTGGGCGGGGGTTTTTGCATATGCCAGTCTGCATCCTTGTACCGGTACACACTTGCAGGCCCGCGATGCGTGGCGCTACGGTCGCACTCCGTTGTCGCAGCGGGTCGACTCCTCGACAGGGCCATTCCCGCTACGGCACAGCTCTCCCTGTCTCTGGTCCTGTTGGGGAGAGAGTCCCGAGGGCGCCCTCTGCCTGCCGCTCATCGCACGGCAGGAGGGACGGGCACCTACGACGCGTCGAGCAGGAGCCAGGTATGGGCACCGAGCAAGGGACGCCGAGGCAGACAGACCTCGAAGCCAGCGTGCGGCGTGGCTATTGGCTCGGATACCTGAGATACGGCGCTTGCTCCCCCGCCAGACCAAAACCGCTCGCTCTCGAAATGTGCAAGTCACCTCAGGCGGTAATTCGCAGACTGCGCATTCAAGTGCGGGCCGCCCACGCTGCCGCCGCGAGCCCTCGCGAGATGAATCACGCCTTCGAATGGCTTCAAACTGGATGCATTCAGGCGATAGCCGCGCTTCATCGTGACGGGCCGTGCGGATTCACTCTGATTCTTCACACGAGTGTACGGCTCGAATGGATTGTGCGACCGACGAGATACCTCCTGCTCGACAATTCATGTCGAGCCAATACGTCGCCTCACCCTGCAATCCGGAGTTGAGTTCAAGGCCGTAAGCGGACCGGCAACAAGGCCGGCCGCCTCCCTCAGACTTCCGGCCACGCACAGCGCGAGGACGGACCGCACCACCCGAAGAACACCTATCGCGAAGGAGAAACGTGCCCACTCCCACAGCGGCGCCCTGGGGCATACAGCGATTGGCGCTGTACCCCAATGCCACCCAAGTTCCCTACGTCGAGACGGAGATAGACCCGGAGACGCAGACAACCCTCTACCTCGACACGAACGGCGACCGCGTCGAGATGGGCGGGCACGGCACGGGAACGTCCACCGCCAACCAGACCGCGACATCATCCGACGGTGGTGGTCCCAACCCGCCCCCGCCCGCGGACGAAGACCTGACCGAAGACAGCGACTCGGACTGACATGATCGATACACCGGTTCTCGTCGTCACCACCCTTGGTGACGTCACGGCGGATCTGGTGTTGGAAGAGCTGTACGGCCGGGGTGTCCCGGCCGTACGGCTCGACCCCTCCGCCGACTTCCCCCACACCGCCAATATGAGCGCCCGGATCGAACAAGGCGCCTTCACTGGTGACGTCATCACATCGACCCGGCGTCTCGACCTATCGGGCGTCCGCTCTGTCTACTGGCGCCGCCCAACGCCTTTCAGTAGCACGCAGGAGGCGGAGACTCCCGAGCAGCGGTTCGCGATCGAGCAGTCTCGGCGCGGCTATATGGGAGTGCTGCACGCACTCCCAGGGGCCCTGTACGTCAACCACCCAACGCGAAACCGCGACGCCGAGAACAAGGCGCTCCAGCTCGCCACTGCGGCACGCTTGGGGTTCACTCTCCCCGACACCTTGATCACCAACGTGCCGGCGGACGCCGCCAAGTTCACGGCCGAGCACGGGACAGTGATCTACAAGCCTGTGCACCGAGTGCACCTTGCGTGCCTGGACGGCCGGAACCGAACTGTCTGGGTGCGCACCGTCCAGGCGGACGAACTCGACGACTCGATCGCGCTGTGCCCTCACCTCTTCCAAGCCTGCGTGCCAAAGGTTGCCGACGTCCGCCTCGCTATGGTCGGAGACGAAGCGTTCGCGAGCCGCATCGACACCGGCGGCGATCACCTCGACTGGCGCCAGGACCAAAGCCTGATCACCTGCTCCCCCTTCCCTGTGCCCGGCCCTGTTCGCGACGCCGCGCGCGCCTTCCTTCATACCTTCGGGCTCCGCTTCGGCGCTTTCGACTTCGCCCTCGATGCGGACGGCCGATGGTGGTTCCTGGAGTGCAACCCCAACGGGCAATGGGCGTTCGTCGACGAAGCCACAACCCGCGCCATCGCGAGCGCACTCGCCGACACCCTTCAGAAGGGCGACACCGCATGACCGAGGAAACTGCCGCCGAGCTACGACGTCGGCTCGCCGAGCAGCTCGTCGCCGACGACGTGCTGCACGACCCCGAGGTGCGCCGCGCGGCTGAAACCGTCCCCCGCGAGGTGTTCCTCGGCAGCGCGATCTACAAGCCGAGCAAGCCTCCGGGCGTCACGGTCTGGACACCCACCCGCCGCGACGACACGCCCGCCGGCGAGTGGCTGCGCCTCACGTATCAGAATCAGACATGGGTGACTCAGGTCGACGGCGTACTCGCCGAGGACGCCGTCGGCCCCATCGCCGGGGGCAACCCGACCTCGTCCTCGACTCTGCCCGGCGTCGTCCTCTGGATGATCGAGCAGGCCGGCGTCGCCCGCGGTAAACGCGTGCTCATCATCGGCACTGGAACGGGCCTCTCGACTGCCTACGTCTCCGAGGTCGCGGGCGAGAAGAACGTGACCTCGGTCGAGACCGATGCGGATGCGGCCGAACGCGCCCGTAAGGCCCTCGGTGAAGCGGGCTACGCTCCGACGCTTGTCACGGCCGACGGCCTGCGCGGCTACCCCGACCGGGCCCCCTACGACATCGTGATCGCGTTCTGCTCGATGCGGCACGTTCCGTACGGCTTGCTTCAGCAGATCGCCCCCGGGGGCACGCTGCTCGTCACCCTTTCCGGCTGGGGCGCCGCGTACGGGCTCGTCCGTCTCACGGCCGAGGGCGGTGGAACCGCAGAGGGCCGTTTTCTGCCCGGTTACACCTCGTTCATGATGGCCCGGCCTCATGACCACCCACCACATGGGCCATTCGAACTTCTCCCGGGGGATGAGCGGCCAAGCCGGATCGACCCCGCCCTGCTCGACGACTGGACCGGCCGATTCGTCGCGCAGCTCGCCGCGCCTTCAGCGGAACGGCTCGGCGCGGGTGCCGAGCAGGTGCTGCTCGATGTCGCCACAGGGTCACAGGCGCGAGTCCGTACGGCCGACAACGGCGAGGGCTGGACCGTGGTCCAGCGCGGACCGCTCAACCTCTGGAACAGCGTCGAGGACTCGGTCACCGCGTGGCAGAGCCACAACTCGCCGTTCCTGTCCGAGTTCGGCCTGACCATCACTCCGAACGCCCAAAAGGTGTGGCTCCGGGCGCCTCACGGACCCAGCTGGCCCCTACCTATCTGACCTGTCACGCCAAACGGCTTTCCGCCCGCCGCCCCATGAGGACGGCGGGCGGAGTCATACACGCTCGACCCGCGCCCATTACTCTGCCGCGGCTGAGACCGTCGTCAGGTCGACTGCATCCGAGGTAACGCCGAGGTACCGGTGCAGGTGGTAGCGCGACACCACATAGCCGCGCCCCCCGGGGGAGGAGTGGAACGGGGTACTGCCCGCGCTTCGCGAGGCTGTAGCCCGTCGTCCTGCCGAGCATCAACGCTCGGTTGGCCGTCTCCAGGGAAATCGTCACCGGGAGGGCCATCAACTCGCCGTGCGTCATCTCTCTTTCGTTGCTCACGTTCAACCCCTCTGTTCGAGATCAGCAACGTAACGGAAGCAGTTGACATTGCGCAACACGCAAAGTTGACTGTGCCATATGCACAATCCTCGAACGGCGAGCGACACCATCGCCGCCCAAGTCCGCCGCCACCGCACCCGCCGCGGGATGACCCGTGAGCAGCTCGCCGCCGAGTGCGAGCGCCTCGGCGCGACCGGCCTCACGTACGCCGCGATCGTCAGCATCGAGTCGGGCCGCCGGAAACCGGACGGGAGCCGCCGCCGCGAGGTGACCGTCGACGAGCTGCTCGTGCTCGGCCTCGCCCTCGCCGTCCCCCCACTGCTGCTCGCGCTCCCGCTGGGGAGTGAGCAGCAGGTGCCCACCGTTCCGGGCCGCGACCCGCGCGACCCGCACACCGTGTGGAAGTGGTGGACCGGCGAGGACATGCCGACGCTCGGCGGACCCGTCGACGGGCGGCACTTCCCCGAGTCTCAACCGATCGGCGAGGATGGGCCGAAATGGTCCGCTGCATGGGCCGAGAACGCCTATCCGGCCTCCCTGTACCCCGAGTTCGAGCGACGCCGTCAGGCAGTCCACAAGGCGTATCTACGGGTCGAAGCCGCGGGCAAGCGCAAGGCAGACAAGAGAGGCCACACCGAAGCATGGACCGATTACACGCAACGCCTCGAAGAACTCGCCTACCACATCGAAGACATGGCGCGCGCGGGCCTTCACATCCCCGAGCTGCGACCTGACTTGATCGAGGACATGCAGGGGCTCGACATGCTCACCGACCCCAGCATCATTCAACCGAGAGGTACCGAGTGAACGGCACCACAACGAAACGCTGCTGCTGCCGCAGCGAGGAGACAGGCAAACCACTGGGCACCGCCTGCCCGAAGTTCAAGCAGCGCACCCACGGGGTGTGGTCCGTGCGGCAGGAACTTCCGCCGAACAAGGACGGCGAGCGCCGCCTCTTCCGCCGCTCCGGTTACGACACCAAGACCGACGCGCAGGGCGACCTCGACAAGGTCCGCGCCCTGCTCAACATCGCCGGCAAGGAAGACAAGGAGGGCCGGCGCCGACTCGGCGACATGCTCGAAACGGTCGAGGCGAGCAAGGACCCGCTTCCCGACTACGACGAGACGAAGCGCAAGTTCAGCACAGGCCAGTCGCTCACGCAGCACATGACAGTCGGCGAGTGGCTCGAACTGTGGCTCGACGGTAAGAAGAGACTTCGCACAAGCGGGAAGAACCGGTATGACACCGATCTCCGCATGCACCTCATACCGCGAGTCGGGCACATCCGCCTCGACCGACTCGCTGTGCAGCACCTCGACGAGATGTTCGCCGGCATCGCCGAGACGAACATCGAGATCAACGACGCGAACATTCTCCGCCGCACCACGCTGGACGAGCTCAAGCTCATTCCGTGGCGAGGCGGCTGAAGCGACGGCCGCCGTGGTGCCGCGGGGCGGGACTCGGCGCCCGGAACCGACACCGCCCGAGGCGACTGCCAAGCCGCGCGTCGAGCAGGTCGCGCAGTTGGCTCTCGATCACCTCGTCGCGCGGATCGCCGAGGCCGCCGAGCGGGACGGCCGCTCGGTCGAGGACCTCGCGCAGATGGCACTCGCCCAGCTTGCCGGGCCGACCGAAGCCGCTCCCGAACACGATGGGCACGCAACGGGCACGCAGGACAGTGCGAAGATCATCGCCTTCCGCCCCCGCCGCGTCCCGGCATATGAAAGAGCCCGGGTCGTGGGCTAGGTAACCTGGACTTTCCTTGGAGCCGCCTTCGGGATTCGAATGCGCTGGTCAGGGCTGCCGCGAGGTCGTGATCGGCCGGGTACGCCCGTGTCAGCGGCCGTAGTGCGATGGCCATCCGGACAGTGCCGTACCGCAGTTCGGCAATCGCCTGGCGACCGTCGCGCCGGCCGATCGTCTGCTCGGCTCCCTCGAAGTGCAGGCGCACCCGACCCGGGGCGTCGTACTCGGTGAGGCGGGCCGCCACCAACGTCCAGATCGGCCGCGCTCGGTCGTCCAGTCGCTTGGCAGCCTGCAGTTGCTGGCGACGCCGGCGTTCCCGACGGGAGGATCACCATCGCTTCGGCAGCGACCAGAGACAGGAGCACCGCGATTTTCACAGGGCTAACTGATCATTTCAGAATGAGATCGGTGTGTTGGCTTGGCAGTTGAGTGTTGTGTCGGCAGGATCTGCCGGGTGTCTGCTGATCTTGTGCCTGATGACCTGTGGGAACGCATAGCTCCGTTGCTGCCTCCTCGTCCGCCTCGGCGGCATCGGTATCCCGGGCGGTTGCCGGTGGATGACCGTGCTGCTTTGCGGGGCATCGTCTACGTGCTGCGCAAGGGCGTGAGCTGGGCGGATGTGCCTGCGGAGAGGATCGGCTGCAGCGGGGTGACCGCTTGGCGGCGGTTGAGGGACTGGATCGAGGCCGGTGTCTGGCCTCGTCTGCACGAGGTCCTTCTGGCGGAGTTGCGGGCGGCCGGTCTGCTGGACATGGATGACGCGGCAGTGGACGGCTCGCATGTCAGGGCTCTCAAAGGGGGGCTCACACCGGACCTTCGCCGGTCGACCGGGCCCGTCCCGGCAGCAAGCACCACCTGATCGTCGACCGGCACGGCACCCCGCTCGCTGTCTCTCTGACCGGCGGGAACCGCCACGACGTCACCCAGCTCATGCCACTGCTGGACGCCATTCCGCACATCCGCGGCCTGCGAGGACGACCCCGTCACCGGCCCCGGCGGCTTTTCGCCGACCGCGGCTACGACTTCGACAAGTACCGCCGCCTCGTCCGAGCTCGTGGGATCACACCGAAGATCGCCCGTCGCGGCACCCCGCACGGCTCCGGCCTGGGCAAGACCCGCTGGGTCGTCGAGCGGACCTTCGCCTGGCTGCACCAGTTCAAACGTCTTCGGATCCGCTACGAGATACGCGCCGACCTCCATCTCGGTCTGCTCCAACTCGCCTGCAGCATCATCTGCTTGAGACGACTCCGAACCGCATTCTGAAATGATCAGTAAGGGGCGACCCGCCAAGAGGCAGCAGCTGAGCCACAGTGCGTGGCTCAGCTCGGTCGGCGCGTCCTGCCCGCCCCTCGTCCGGCCCTCATCGGTGCAGTCGCTGACCGTGCCGAGGCCGCTCTCCCAGCGGAGGGAGAGAAAAGACGAGCCCGGGTGTCACATCGGGTCGGATTCGGCTCCCTTCTCTGTATTGAGGCGGCAAGGTGTCCTGCCCAGCGAGGAGGCGCAGATGAATTCGTACGGGGTCACGACGAGCCAGCGGGACCTGCGGTGACCGGCATCCTGCCGCGTACGTCGGAGGTGGGGGACTGGCTGTGGGCGCTGGTAGGGGCCGGTCTGGCGAGCCTGTGGTGGATCGCCCTTGTTGCCCTTGCCGCTGTGGGTGTGTGGGTTGCGGCCGCGGTGTGGTGGCGCCGTCGCGCGGTGCGCGAGTTTGTCGGTCGTACTCGGGTGGAGCTGGTGCCGGCGGCCACGTTCGACCCAGAGCTGCTGGAGGTGGGGCGCGTCGCGGGCCGGCTGGCCAGCGTGCGCTCGGCCGGCGGGGCGCTTCCCCGGCGCGCGGCCGCGGTGCGCATACGGGTCGCGGCGGGTGAGGAGGGGCGCCTGCACTACTGGTGGGAGGGGCCGGAGCGCTCAGCTGGAGTACTGCGGCGATCCGGGTACCGGCGGGTCGAAGTTGTCGCTCCTCGCGCTCCCTCCGAGCGACGCTGGCGCATCCGGTTCGCCGGCGCTGCGCCGCTGAAGCGAGGTGGCTCGTGGTGAGCACCGTCAACCTCACCAAGCCCGCCGCCAAGAACAGCAGCGTGGAAGGGCCTCGCTACGTGGCGCGGGCTGAGCTGGTGCTAGCCGGACCGGATCACCGCCCGCTGGGCAAGGCCGGGCTGGACCCCGACCCTCTGGAGCACCTGGCTGCGGTGTGCGCCCAGGTGCGCACCGAGGCCGGTGAAGAGGCCGAGCTGGTTGTCGACCTGGTCCCGGTGCCCGGCCGGAAGGTAGCCCGGCGGCGCCGTGCCCTGATGCGGCGCGCCACCCGGCGCGGGCCTTCCGCGTACGGCGAGCAACTCGGCGGGGCTGGCCGCGCGGGCGGAGCGATGGAGATCCTGCGCGACGGCCTGGGCGTCTCGGCAGGTGGAGGTGTCAAGCGGACGGTGCGGGTGCCGCGGCAGAGTGACCTGTCGGAGGGGGTAGGGAAGTTCACTCCCGGTGCGGATGCGCAGGTGTTCGCCGTCCAGGTGCTGATGCGGTGTGTGGCCCGGCATCCGCAGCAGGCGCAGGCGCGCCTGCATCAGATGCTGGCGGCGATGGAGGCGTTCAGCGGTGAGAACCGCTTTGTGCCGGTCGGCCCGAAGTGGGGCCCGTGGCGTCGGTATTCGAATATGTGGTGGCTGCGAAGCAGTTTCGACCGGCGTGTGGAGCGGGGGGACTTCGCGCCTGCCCGTCGGCAGTGGGTGACGTGGCAGGAGATCGCCGGTCTGCTCAAGCCGCCCACCGCCCGTTGCGACGCGCCCAATGTGGCCCGCTGCGGCGGTGTCGTTCCGCCAGCTCCGGCCGCACTGCCGACGTGGACGGGGCAGCGCGATGTCTTTCCGCTGGGTCGGGTGACGGGCCCCGACGGCACTGAGCGGCTGGCAGGTGCCTACGCGAAGGACGTGCTTTTCGGGGCCTCCTACGGGAAGTCGGGGTTCGGGAAGACGGAGAAGGCGCTCGTGGAGTGCCTGGCCCGTGCCTACGCGGGCGACGGTGCCTGGTTCCTCGACCCGCACGGTGCGGCGTGGCAGCGGGCCCGCCCCTACCTTGCACATCCCGCGGTCGCCGGCCGGGTGTGGGAGATCAACCTGGCCCGCCCGTCCATGGATGACCGGATGGCGTGCTGGAATCCGCTGTCCATGGAGGGCCGGCCCATCGAGGAGGTGCAGGACGTCGTCGGCTCGGTGGTGGGTGCGATCGCCTCCGCTCATGCGTGGGGAGAAGGCGCGACCCGGGCCAGAACTCTTCTGTCCAGCACGGCGCGCACCCTCGCCCACCTCTCACACCACCTTGTGGCCAGCGGGCATCCGCAGCTGCAGCCGACCATCTTTCAGGTCAAGACGCTGCTGGAGGATGAGGAATGGCGTGAGGCGGTGCTGGCGGCCCTGGATCCGGCTGAAGCCGTGTTCTGGCGCAAGTCCTTCCCCCATATGGAAGCCGGCGCGCTCAATCCGGTGACCAACGCTCTCTACCGGCTCGACAACTCCCTTTCTCTCAGGGCCTTTCTGGGCTCGCCGCGGTCGGCGTATGACGTGCGGCGGGCGATGGATGAGCGGCAGGTCGTCTTCGTGTGCCCGTCCGGGACCGGAGAGAGCGACGAGCTGGTCACCGCGCTGCTGCTGTTCGACCTGTTCCGAGCGGGGGCCTCCCGCATCGACACCCCCGTCGAGGACCTGGCGACGTACTGGGCGTGGGCGGACGAGCTGACCGCGGTCGACGGGGCCTCCCACGGCCACATCGCCAAGATCCTGGAGCAGCTGCGGAAATTCGAGGTCCGCTTCATGGGGATGACGCAGATGGCAATGCGGCTGTCCAACGAGACCCGGGCCGCCCTCATGCAGAACCAGAGCCTGTTGTCGGCGACGGCCGCGGACTTCGACGAGGCCGCCTTCGTGGCCAAGCGCCTGCCGGGGATCGACGCGGAGACGGTACTGGGCCTGGACAAGTACGAATACATCCAGTCGGTCATGCTCCGCGGCAAACGCACCACGCCCTTCAGGATCCGCGGCGTCCCGGTGGATGAGGTCTACGCCGACTACCGCAACGAAGCGGGACTGCCAGCCCTGGACGCGGCGATCGACAAGAACCTGGACCGCCTCACGATCGGCGAAATCCTCGCCACCCAGCGCGGCCTGGATGACGCGATCCTCACCCACCTCACCACAGGCCGAACACAACCACCGCGCCCGTCCGGCCACAGCTCCGGCGACGTTGTCCGCACGCTCCGCCCCGTCTGACCCCTCTCCCAGAAAGGCTCCCGATGCCACGCCCGCGCTTCCTGAACCCCACGGACCGGGGCCTGTCCCAGCTCGGACAGGAGATCCTGCCCGTGCTCTACCGCCACCGGCTGCTGACCGCAGGCCAGCTCACCCAGCTCCTGCGCCCGGCTGCCACCTCCACCCGCTACATCCGCCGGCAGCTGGAGGTGCTCCACGGCCGCGGCCTGGTCGATGCGTCGGTCCGGCGTACCAGCCGCGCCGGCGAACTCCTTTGGTACACGACCGCGCTGGGTTGCGAGGTCGTCGAGAGCGGCGGCGAGCTCGCGCCGCGGGCCTACCGCATGACGGAGGACGCGGCTGCCAGCCAGCTGCAGGAGCACACCCTGGCAGTGAACGACATGGGGCTGGCGTTCGTGCAGCACGCCCGGCGCCTCGGTGACGAGTGCGGTCCGCTGGACTGGGACCCCGAGGTCGCCCACCGCGTTCGCGAGGGCGACAGCCGCCTGGGCGACGAGGCGTTCCTGGTGCCGGACTCGGTGCTCCGCTACATCCACACCACCCCCACCGCCGACGGCGGGCAGCAGCAGCGGATGCTGCTGACGTTCTTCTGCGAGATCGACCGCGCCACGATGAGCATCGCCCGCCTGGCCGCGAAGCTGCACGCCTACGCCCGCTACGCCCGCTACATCCCCCAGCCTGCCCTGGGCCGCGGCCGGCCGAAGGCAGGCGGGTACCGGCGGGAGGCATGGCGCGCCCGCTACCCGTCCTTCCCTCGGATCCTGCTTGTACTGGACGGCGCCTCACCGAGCCAGCTGGCGAAGCGCACCGACGATCTACGGGCCCTGGCGGCCGCGGACGCCCGTCTGCAACCGGCCGCAGACCTGCAGGCCGGAGTGACCACCCTCGAACAGCTCCGCACCCACGGTCCGTTCGCGCCGATCGTCACGCCGGTCCTCGGTGATCCCGAGCCGACCGATGTCCTGCTGCGCCCGTCTGCCACTGCCACGTCCATGGTCTGAGCCGAGGAGAGACAAACATGTTCAACTTCCTTCGCCGTGCGCGCCGCAGCGTGCCGACCGAGCCCATGGGCGTTGCCGTTGTCGACATCACCGCCTTCCCGGACCGGCATACCGAGCGGTGCGCGGACTTCGCCGTGGTAGCGCAGCCGCTGGGGCCATTGGTGACCGAGATGATCGCCCTGCACACGCACACACGGCATCTGTCATGGCTGTCCGAGCGGGAGCAGTGCTCGGACTCGTACCGACTGCTGGCCCGCTCCATCGTCCGTGAAGTGCTGGCCGGCTGGCACCACCAGACCGGCGGCCTCGGCACGATCGGCGATCTCCTGACTGACAACGCCCACCGCGCGCGCCGTGGTCGTGTGCCGGAGCAGCAGGATGCGCGGGCATCGGGGCCGGCCGCCTCTCGCGGCGGTGCGGATCCTGAAGAGGCGGTGCCGGCGCAACCGGCACCCGAGCAGTGGTGGTCGCAAAGGACGTTCGAAGGAGAGGTCGAAGCCAAGGCGCCGGCACCGCCAATGTCGGATTCCAGCCCCATCTCTCGTGAGGCTGATCTTGGAGCCTCTGGGCTGGCACAATCAGCGCCCCGGCAGGGTGCGACGCCCTGGTGGTCGCACGCGAGGGGGCAGCAGTGAGGAAGGCCGGATGGGTCGTTCTCGGGCGGGGCTGGTGACGGGGTGCGCTGGCGGCCCTCCCGCGAAGCAGCGTCCCGCCGGCGACAGCAAACCGAAGGCGTCGCAGCCGGTGAAGCGTGAGCTGCCCGAGGGCATGTACAAGCTCGGCGACGGCGTGACCACGGAAGAGGGGACCTGGAAGCTGACTCCCTCTGCGTTAACGCAGGTGACGCCGACCGCCAGGGCCAAGGGCGTGCCGCGTGGGTGGCGTGCGGCGAAGATGACCTGGACGATCAGCAACAAGACCAGCGAGGTCCAGCAGCTGCTGGACCTCTCCCCCACTGTCCGGTACGGGGCAATGGGACGGCCCGCCGCCGAGTTCACCGACGCCGGCATCGAGGGGATTCCCGACACGATCAGCGACGATCCGCCGCGGGTCAAGCCCGGCGGGGCCTATACGCTGACCGTGGGTGTCGCGGTACCGGCCGACGCGGCCGGAGAGCCGGTCACCATCACCACGCGCCCGTCGACGATGTTCGGGGACACCGGTAACGTCGACTTTTTCGAGGGCCCGTTTCCTGGGGCAGCTGCCCGCAAGGACTCCATCCTTCGTCCGCGGTCGGCACCGGACACCGACAAGGCTCTGGCGTTCGGTCAGTGGAAGGCGGATCCGCAGATGACCGTCGATCACGTCCGGCCGGAGGGCACCGCTGACGGTCGGGCGACGTACTCCGGGGAACTGACCGTGCGCAATGCCGCGGCGGTGGCGGATCTGCCCTACACGCCGATGAAGAAGAGCCTGCGCGTCTACTACGGAGACGAGCTGAAGGAGGCGGAACTGATCCCGGGTGGGGCCGACGCCGCCGACACCGGTTTCATCGCTCCGCAGCGGGGCGCTACCCACACGTTCTATTTCTCGTTGCCCAAGGGGGCTAAGGCGGAGTCGGTGACGGTCGAAGTGACCGACCTGGGGAACGCTGAGGCCACCTTCGAGGGCAAGATCGCTGACTAGGTGTGATATCGGGATCCTCGTCACATCTCGCGGAGCCCGCGCTGGGAAGTCGGCTACCGCTCCGCACCGAATTGCCGGAGATGCGTTGACCGTCCCACAAAAACAGACTTCGCGGTCTGCAAATTCGCAGGTATCGTGCAGGTCCGGCCACCTGCATGGCTCATTCCCGCCCCTGCGGTGAGTGATCAAGAAAACCGTTCCACAGCAACATACTTACGAAAAGTGCTTGTAGATCGCGCCCTAGGGGAGGGAGCACTGATGCGAACCGCACAGAGCCGGGACCGGTACCGCATGCCGCTCAAGAACAGCATGATCGCGCTGTTTACCGCGGGTTGCGCATTGGCGGTCACCTCGTGCAGCGGCGCCTCTGACGATCCGAAGGCTTCTCCTACACCGTTGGCGGCCCAGCCGACCAAGCCGGCGGACCCCACCGAGACCGCCAAGAAGGACGCCATCGCCACCTACCAGTCCTACTGGAAGGAGGTGGAGAAGCTCTACGCCGACCGCAGCGGCAAGAGCGCGAACCTCAAGCACTACGCCGCATCCGCCGCGTTGAAGAACGCCGAGCAGGACGCGAAGCGCGCCCACGACCGTGGCCTCTTGCTCACGGGCCAAGTCACCGTCAAGGACCCGACGGTCACCAAGGTCGTCACGCACGGCAAGCTGGACTACGCGGTCATCTCCAGTTGCCTGGACATCTCAAAGTGGAAAACGGTCAAGGCCGACACCAAGAAACCGGTCACGCTGCCGGCGAACCGCCTGACCAAGTACGTCATCCAGTCCACGGTCGAGCGCTGGCCCGAAGGCTGGCGCGTCACCCGTGACGAGCCCCAGGACCGGCGATGCTGAGGCGGCGCAGCGCCGCCATTACCGCCGCCCTCCTGATCGCTGCCCCCGTCTCCGGGAACGCCTATGCCGCGGACAATTCGAAGCCCGGTACCGGCAGCGCAGACTGCACCATGTTCTCCTGCCGGGTGGAAGCCAAGGAGCCGGGCAGTTCCGGCCGCGGCCAGCAGACGAACACGGGCGGAAGCAACAGCAGTGACGGCAAAGGCCGCACCTCACCGGTGACCTGCACCTACAAGACGGCGGCCCCCCAGCCTCCGGTGGGAAGCCCGGACTGGGAAAGCCACAAGCCTGGTGACGGCGCCGTGTACGAACAGACCTGCCGCTACAAGAACAGCGACGACTTCTCAACTGTGAGGATGGTGTGGGCGGCCGACCCGCCCAAGGGCGGCGTCGACCCCGCCGTCCTCGCCAAGCGAGCAGTGGACAAGATGCGGCTGCGCGGCCCGGACATCGGCATCGTGCCGAAGCCGGGCGGTAACGGCCTGGTGAGGCTGCCGGTGTGGATGTGGACCGCCAACACCGCGGAGACGTACGGGCCCAACACGGCCACGGCGTCCACGGGCGCGGTCACGGTCACCGCCACGGCGAAGGTCGACCAGATCGTGTGGGACATGGGCGATGGCCACCAGGTCACCTGCACCACGGCCGGCACGCCCTATAAGTCGTCCTACGGGAAGCAGAGTTCGCCGGACTGCGGATATCGCTACCACCGCTCCTCGAAGGACGAGCCGGGCAAGAAGTATCCGATCACCGCCACCGCTACCTGGAGCATCAACTGGCGTGGCGGTGGCCAGACCGGTCAGCTCACCCAGACCCGCCAGTCGCAGACCCAGGTCAGCATCGGCCAGCTCAAGGTCCTCAACTAGTTCCGCGGACCAGCACGTAACGGAAAGTCGGGCGCGATGAATCACTCCAGCACCCCCCAGATTCCTTCCCCCACCACCGCGCCCCCGATGCGGCCCGAGACGCCAATCGGGGCCAGCCCCGCGCCCCGGCGCCGCAAACGCTCCACACTGGTGCTCGGCGTGCTGATCACGCTCGTCGGCGTGCTGGGCACGTCCATGCTGGTACGCAGTGCCGGGGACCGGGTCGACGTGCTGGCCGTGGCCCGGGACGTCCCGGCCGGAGCGGAAATCACCGCTGAGGACCTGACCACCGCGGCGCTGCCCGAAGACCCTGCCCTGCAGCCGGTGAAGGCCAGCGAGAAGAACAGCGTGGTCGGCCGGCGTGCCACAGCTCCGCTGCACCGCGGTGAGCTGCTGGCCAACTCTCAGATCCACGGCGGCAAGACCCTGCCTGACGGCCAGGAGCTCGTGGCCGTCGAGGTCCAGCGCGGCGCTGCCCCTTCGGACGCGCTCGCCCCCGGCGACCAGATCAAGGTCATCTCCACGCCCGGCAAGGACGAGGCAGCCCCGGCCTCGGGCTCGAAGTCGGCCAACCCGGAGGAGATCGAGGCGAAGGTCGTCAAGGTCGGCTCCCCCAACGCCGCCGGGGCCGTCGTCGTCCAGGTCGCTGTGGCCTCCACCGACAGCGCGCAGCTCGCCGCCCGTGCCGCCACCGGCCGGGTCGCCATCGTGCTCTCGGCGAAGGACTGACCGATGTCCGTGATCGCGCTGACCTCAGCACACGCGAGCGGCGTGACCGTCTCCTCCCTGGCCATGGCGCTGGCCGGGCCTCGGCCGTCGCTGCTGGCGGAGGCGGACGCCAAGGGCGGCTCCATCCGTACCGGCTACCGCATGGGCGAGTGGGGCGGCGAAGTCGGCCTGTGGCACCTGGCCCAGGCCGACCGCGAAGGCACGCTGGCGGAAGGCTTCGAGGCGCACCTGCGGCAACTGGATGCGTCCGGCAGCCGCCTGTGGCTGCCGGGCCTGACCGATCCCCTGCAGGCCGCTGCCCTCGCCCAGACCTGGGAGCCGCTGAGCCTGCTGCTGCAGGCCATGGACCAGCACGCCGGGTACGACGTCGTCATCGACGCCGGCCGCGTCGTGCTCGAACCGGGAGGGGTGCACCCCTCTCTCTGCCCCCGGCCGCTGCTGCACCGCGCCGACCTGGTCGTGCTGGTCATGCGCAACACCATGACCAGCGTGGCGCAGACACTGCCCGTCGCCCGTTCCCTCCAGCAGGAGTTGGCGGAGCGCGGGACGGGCGCCGATGCCCTGCGGCTGCTCCTGGTGCAGGAGGGCGACGTCTCGGCGCATGACATCGCCCACCGGCTGCAGGTCCCGGTGATCGGCACGCTGCCGTGGGAGGAGAAGACCGCCCGCATCCTCACGCACGGCACGACCCGGCAGGTGAAGCCTTCGGCGATGCGGCTGCTCAAGCACGCTCGCGAAGCGGCCCGCGCCGCCGAAGTAGATGCCAGCACGCGGCGCCTGCGCATGCAGCTGCCCCCGTCGCCCGTGACCTCGCCGGTGGTTGCCGGTGTGGTGCAGCGGCTGACCGCCCCGCGCCAGGAGGTGCCGGCCCATGGCTAACCGCAACGGCACCCCGGTGAACGGGGGCACCCCTTTGTCCGGGCTGCTGAGAAATGTGCTTGCACAGCAGGGCCCGCACGGCGGGAGTGCCGCACCGGCCCCAGGGCCGCAGCCTGCTGCCCCACCGGTGCAGCTCGGCAAAGACGATGCTGCCGCTCCCGGCCGCCTGGCCGAGCTTCCCGGGGTGCTGCCTGTCTCGCGGGCCGTGATCCGGGAACTGCAGGACGCGGTGTCGCAGGACCTGGTCGAAGCGGAGCGGAGCAGTGAGAGCCGGCTCAGTGCCGAGGACCAGCTGGAGCTTGCCCGTTCCCTGGTCTCCAAGCGCGTCTCGGCCTGGGCGGTCGAGGAGGCCCGCACCGCGCGGCCGCTGTCCGGCGCCCAGCTGGAGACCGTCCGGCAGGCCATCATCAACGCGCTGTTCAAGGCGGGCCCGCTCCAGCAGTACCTGGAGGACGAACGCGTCGAGAACATCGTCGTGGACGGTGACCGGGTGGAGATCGACTACTTCGACCGGCCCACCCAGCGTGTCGACCCCGTGGCCGACGACGACGAGAGCCTGGTGGCGCTCATCAACCGGCTCGCCGCGCGCTCCGGGCACGGCGACCGCGTCCTGAACCCGGCCACCCCCATGACCAACTTCCGGCTGCCGGACCGCTCCCGCGTCGCGGCGACGCTGCTGACCACCCGGCCCACCATGGCGATCCGCCGCCACCGCGTCATGAGCGCCTCCCTGGAAGACCTCGTCGAATGGGGCACGCTCAGCCCCTCGCTCAGCGCGTTCCTCCAGGGCCTGGTCGCGGCGAAGCAGACGATGCTGATCGCCGGGGACATGGGCGTGGGCAAGACGTCGCTGCTGCGGGCGCTGGTGCGCAAGGTCGGTCCGGGCGAACGCATCGTCACGCTGGAGACCGACCGCGAACTCTTCCTTGACGAAGATCCGAACGTCGCCGCGCACGTGATGGCGATGGAGGAACGCGCCTCCAACGGTGAGGTCGGCAAGGATGGTCGGGAGACCGGGCGGATCACGATCGCCGACATGTACCCGCACACGCTGCGGATGCTGTCCACGCGCGTGGTCGTCGGCGAGGTCCGCAGCACCGAAGTGGCGCCGATGCTCGATGCGATGAGCTCCGGCGGCCGCGGCTCGATGTGCACCTTGCACGCCGCCTACCCGCGCCTGGTCCTGCCCCGTCTGGTGCAGCTGTGCCAGAGCGCCGGCAAGGACGTCGACTCCACCTACCAGCTGGTTGCCAACGCGGTGAATTTCGTGGTCTTCATCCGGCAGACCGACCAGACGCAGATAGGCGGCCGCCGCCACCGCTACGTCTCCGACGTCCTCCAGGTCACCCCCGGCGAAGGCGGTCAGCCCGCCTTCAGCCGCATCTTCACGCCGGCCGGTGACGGAGACCCGCGCGGCGTCCCGAGGGACCTGCCGACCGGCGAAGTGATGCAGGAGCTGGAAGACAGCGGCTTCGACAAGCGCTGGCTGACCGAGGCGCAATACGGGCGCTGGCCCCGACCGATGGAGTTGGTGCGGCGATGAGTCTGGGACAGCTCGGGATGCTCGGTGCGCTGTGCGGCCTGCTCATGGTGACCGGCATCGCCCTGGCCGTACGGTCGTTCAACCCGCCGGCCGAAGCGGAGCGGGTCCGGCCGCAGCGGGCGTCGCTGTGGCAGCGGGTGTGCGAGTCTCTGCCCGGTGCGTGGGCGGAGCGCTACCGGTGGATCGTGGTCGCTTCCGGCGCGGTGGCGGTCGGGGTGTGGGTCTGGTCGGCCCGTCCCGTGCAGGGTCTGCTGGCCGCCGCGGTGGTGGCCGGATTCCCCTGGATCTGGCATCCGTCGGTCACCTCTACCCGCCGCATCGTGCGTCTGGAAGCGTTGTCGCGCTGGCTTCAGCACCTGGCCGGCGCGCACGTCGTCGGGCACACCCTGGAGGCCGCGATCAGCGGCGCGATGCGCCAGGTCCCCGCCGACATCCATGACCCTGTCCGCACGCTGGAGGCCCGTCTGCGGATGGGCGTCGATCCGGAAGCCGCCTACCGTGCTTTCGCCGACGACTTCGAGGACGGCGCGGTCGACAACGTGGTGCTGGTGTTCATCACCCACATCCGCGACCGGGGCCGCGGCATGGTCGAGACGCTGCAGACCCTCTCCGACCTGACGGCCGAAGAGGCGGCGTCCCTGCGCACCGTGGACGCGGACCGCCAGAAGGTCCGCACGCAGACCCGCTGGGTGGCGATCATCGTGCTGGCCATGGGCTTCACCATGGGCAGTTCGTTCGGCCCGGCCTACAGCAGCGCGGGCGGGCAGATGTGGCTGCTGCTCATGGGCGCCGCCTTCGTGGGGGCCATGGTTTGGCTG
Organism: Streptomyces sp. x-80; assembly: GCF_046549095.1. NCBI lineage: Bacteria > Bacillati > Actinomycetota > Actinomycetes > Kitasatosporales > Streptomycetaceae > Streptomyces > Streptomyces sp. x-80. The sequence continues at coordinate 8,795 of NZ_JAJPWM010000031.1, read as the reverse complement.
CGGCGCCTGTGCGCGATGCGGTCCTCGCCGCGGCTGCTGCAGTCGCGTCCGGCCCAGGAAACGAAGCAGGCCGCGATGGCCGGGCAGGGGGGCGTTGGATGATGTCGATGGCAGGCGCCGTTTATGGTGCGATGATCGGCGGCGGTGCCTTCCTGGTGGTCCGGGAACTGCTGCCGTCCCGCCCGGACCTGGGCACGGTCCTCGACCGCCTGGAGAACACCACCACGGCCCCGACGGCTCAGCATGCGCCGGGGACTTCCCACAGCGCGATCTGGACCGAGCAGGTCGGCACGCGCGTCCTGGAGTCCGCCGGTGATCGGGTGGGCGTGCCGCGCAAGGATCTGGAGCTGCTGGGGATTTCGCCGGCCAAGCACGTCGGTGACAAGGTCATCGGCGCCATCGGTGGTTTCGCGATGCCGCAGATGGCTCTGGCGATGGCCGCGCTGCTCGGCCTGCCGCTGCCGTTCGTGGTGCCGCTGTTCGTCTCGGTGATGTTCGCGGCGATCATGTGGGTCTCCGCCGACACCAACGTGCGATCTAAGGCGACGAAGCTGCGGCTGGAGTACCGGTACGCGGTGGCCTCGCTGATGGAGCGGGCCCGGCTGCAGCGTGGTGCGCACTCCGGCGCTGAGCGGGCCCTGTACGAGACAGCGGCCGTCGGCGACGGGCGTGTCTACGTGCGGATCCGGGCCGCGCTGGATCAGGCCCGGCTCTCGGGCACCCCGCCGTGGGATGCCCTCAAGGCGCTCTCCGAGCAGTTGGACGTCCCCGAACTGGCTGGCCCTGCGGATACTTTCGCGCATGCCGGTGGTGAGGGTGCCTCGATCATCGCGGCGCTGGAGACGCAGGCCAAGGCGCTCCGCAACCGGCTGCAGACCGACGTCCAGGCCGAGGCCAACGCGGACTCCGAGAAATCGGTGGTGCCGGGCACGGTGCTGTTCGTCGTCCTGTTCGCCACCCTCGGCTATCCGCTCTTCCAGACCCTCATCAGCACTTGACCGCTCCGGCGGCCACCGACCCAGAACTGTTCACCACCAAAGGGGGAAACCTATGAAGCACACCGCCCGTACTCTGCGCTCCCGGCTGACCGACCACTGGCTGACCGTCGTTGCCCGCGTGACGAGCACCCGGAGCGACGCCGGCCTGGAGACCCTGGAGAAGCTCATCATCGGCGCCGTCCTCATCGTTGCCGCCACCGCCTTCGGCGTCGCGTTCAACGGGAAGTTCGACTCGCTGATGAACACCTTCAAGAGCTCGTTCTGACATGTGGCGGAGCTGGTGTCAGCGGTGGCGCGCACGGTGCGCAGGCATGCAGGGCGATGAGGGGATGGGGACGCTGGAGTTCACCATCATCGCCCCGGTCATCATGCTGATTCTGTGCGCCGGGCTGCAGCTGGGTATGTGGTACCTGGCCCAGGAGGCCGCGCTCACCGCTGCCCGCAAGGCCGCCACCGCCGGCGCCGCCTACCAGGCATCCCCCGCTGACGGCACCGCCCGTGCCCGCAGCTGGCTCGCCGGGGTCCACCTCATCAAGGGCACGAATGTCTCCTCGGCCGGTTCCACTGCCGACCGGGTCCGTGTGACGGTGACCGGCAGCAGCCTCTCGCTGGTGCCCGGCTGGACCCCGCAGGTCACCAAGTCCGCCGAGGTGCCGGTCGAGCGCTGGAACGTGGGGCCGTGATGACGATGCTGCGCCGCCTCCACTGGCGAGAAGACGACCGGGGCACCTACACCCTGGAAACCGTCATCTGTGTGACGTTCCTGCTGCCCTTCCTGGGGCTGCTCGCCGCGTACGGTCTGGCTGGGGTATTCGACAGCTCCGTCGACAACGCCGCCAACAGCGCGGCCCGCGCCGCATCCCAGGCCGCCGACGCGGACACCGCCCAGGCTCGCGACCACGCGGCAGCCAATGCCTCCCTGCGCCAGGACGACCGCAACTGCACCAGCCAGACCGTCAGCATCGACACCAGTTCCTTCAACGCGCCGCTCGGCCAGGCCGCGAGCGTGACCGCCACCGTCACCTGCACCATCCCGCTCTCCCAGCTGACGGTCCCGGGCCTGCCCGGCTCCAAGACGCTCACCGCCACTGCCACGAGCGCGCTGGACCAGTACGCCGACCGCGCGGAGTGAACATGCTGACCTTGCCCGCCACCACCCGCCGGCTTCTGCACCGCCGCTGTCACGGTCCGCGTGACCGGGGCTCGGCCACCCTGTTCTGGATGATCGTCGGCCTGGTCTTTCTCGCCCTGCTGGCCCTCGTCGTGGACGGCGGCGGACAGCTCAAGGCATCTGCGCACGCCGACGATGTCGCCAACGCCGCAGCACGGGCGGGCGGCCAGCAGATCGATGCCGGGCAAGCCATCCCGGGCGGGGACGTCGTTGTCGACCCGGAAGCCGCTGCCTCCGTCGCCCGGGACTTCTTGCGTAAGGCCGGAGTGGACGGCACCGTCACTGTCTCCGGCGGCGGCAAGCGCCTGGACGTGAGCGTGAGCGACACCTACCACTGCCTGATGCTCGTCGGCGTCGGCCAGCCCACACTGCCCGTCACCGGGCACGGCACCGCCCAGCTCGTCCACCAGGTCGGAGACTGACTGACATGCCCCACCCGCACTCCCCCGCGCGTCGCCCCTGGCCGCTCACCCTGGTACGCGCCGTCGGCAGCCTGCTGGCCCTGGCCGCGCTCGTCGTCGGCCTGCCAATCGGGCTGCTGCGCATCGGCACGCTGCCCGCCGGCGTGCCGTCCCTGGGCGACCTCGAGGACACGCTGATGGCACCGGACGACGGACAGGTCCTGTTCACCGCCATCACGCTCGTGTGCTGGGTGCTGTGGGCGTGGTTCGTCGCCTCGCTGGTCGTGGAGGCCGCGGCCCTGCTGCGGCACCGCGCCGCACCGCGCGTACGGGGCCTTGCCGCACCACAACGCCTTGCGGCCGTCCTGCTGGGCGGGTTGCTGGTCCTGCCGTCGGCCACCGCGATCGCCGCGACACCCGCTACCGCAGTCGCCCACAGCGCCACAGCAGCGCCCGGCCCCTCCGCTCCCCACACCTCGGCCCCTGGGCAGCAGGCCACACACACCGGCCCCCGGCACACCGTGGGGGCCACCGGCGAGACCCTCTGGGACCTGGCCGAGCACTACCTTGACGACGGGCGCCGCCACACCGAAATCCGTGTCCTCAACCCCGGCCTGCCGCAGACCGCGACGCTGCCCGCCGGCACCGTCGTCAACCTGCCGGCCGACGCGAGCGGCGTGCACACTCAGCTCGCCACGGCCGCCCCGGCCTCCACCGAGGCCGGCACGCGGCAGGAGCCGAAGGCCAAGACGTACACGGTGGTTACTGGAGATTCGCTCTCCGCCATCGCGGACAAGAAGCTGGGCAACGCCGACCGGTGGCCCGACATCTACGCCGAGAACAAGGACACGATCCACAACCCGGACCTGATCTATCCCGGCGAGCGCCTCGACCTGCCCCCCACCCCGAGTACTCCCGGCAAGCACAGCAAACACGACCAGGACGCGCCGCCCAAGCACGAACAACCCGCGCCCGAGCCGGACAACGGCAGCGCCGCCGCCCCCCATCACGAGCACCAGGAGCAAGGCCGGGACGCAAAGGACACCAAGCCCGCTCCCGCCGCGCCCCACGCCTTCGACGGGAAGACCTCAGGGCACGACGAGACGACAGCACCTTCGCGGACGCCTTCCGCTCCGCCCTCCCCCGCCGAAGCAACACCTGCCCCGCACGCACCCGCCCGCCCTGCGGCCTCGGAGCAGGTCAGCCCCGGCCAGGTCGCCGCGATCGGTGGCGGTGTCCTGGCCGCGGCCCTGCTGTCCACTGTCGCCACCCGCCGCATCCTGCAACAGCGTCGCCGGCACCGCGGCCGCCGCATCGCCCTCCCCGAAGAAGGGGCTGCAGCCACCGAGCAGAATCTGCGTACCGCCGAAGCTGCTCTGGACACCACCATGCTCGACGGGGCCCTGCGCACCGCAGCAGTCCACCTCACCGCCGCCGACCGGGAACTGCCCCCGCTGTCGGCAGCGGTGATCGGACCGCGCGAGATCGTGCTGCACCTGACCGAACCGGCCGCGCCCGTACCGCCCTTCAGCGCCACCCCCGACGCACTGCAACGGTGGACCTGCCCCACGCGAGGGGTCGAACTGCTGCCCCAGGAGCAGACCAACGACGTCGAATCCCCCTACCCGACACTGGCCTCCCTCGGGTGGGACGAGCAGGGCCACCTGATCCTGCTCGACCTGGAGAACGCCGGTCACCTGCACCTGACCGGGCCCGACCGGCACCGGGTGCTGCGCACCCTTGCACTGGAGCTGGCAGCCAGCGAATTCGCCGACCACCTCACCGTCTCCGCCATCGGCCAGTCGGCGCCCGGCCTGCGTGAGGAACTCCCCGAGCGGGTCATCGAGCACGCGGACATCGCCAGCGCGCGGGGCGCTATCCGGGCGTATCACGCCGAGCAGCAGCGCGCCCTGGCCGTCCTGGGCGCACCTGGTCTGCGGCGCGCACGGACCGGGGAGGAGACCGCCGCTGCGTGGAGCCCGCACCTCTTGTTCAGCGATGGAGATGACGGTGCGGGCACCGAGCTTGAGGAGCTGCGTCAGGTCGTTGCCGACTATCCGCGGTCGGCGACCGCGCTGGTGACCACCGGCAGCGGTGCGGCCGTCCCGTCCGGGGCCCAGGTGGTGGATGCCGACACAGCGGCCGGGCCCGTCACACTGCGGCTGCCGGGAACCGAGGTGAAGGTCTCGTGCAACGTGCAGGCGCTCAGCGATGAGGATTACGCCTACGCGCTGGAGGTGCTGGCGACGACCCGCGCGGACGACGTCCCCGGCGCCCAGCCCGTCGCCACCACTCCGAAAGCCGTCCCGGATCTGCCGCAGTACACGGCAGCGACGGATGAGTCTGAGGCCGTGCCCGTCGCTCCTCCGGCGGCGCCGTTCAGCTCCCCGGCCCAGGTGCCGAGCCTGATGGCCGAGTTCGCCCTCTATGAAGACGAACCGCCGGCCGAAGCAGCTGACGAGGCGGATGCCTCTGAGGACGACACCGAGGACCAGGGTGGCGAAAGGCTCCCCCTCCCCACTGGCGGGATGGATGAGCCCACACCGTCTGGCTCTTCCTCGGCTGCGGCACAGCACCGTGGTCCAGCCGTACACGCACATGTCTCGCTGATGAAGGAGACGCCGGAGCCGTCGCCGGAGTCCGAGGTCGTGGTGGAGGACACTGCGGGCGACGGCCCCGTGGTGCGGATGCTGGGCCTCGTGGACATCGAGGGCGCCCAGGGCACCATCGAGTCCAAGCGCAAGCGGACCTGCATCGAGCTGGCCGCCTGGCTGGTGCTGCACCCCAACCTCGACCACCACGCCGTGGACGAGGCGATGTGGCCCGGCCGGGACACCGCCCGCAAGTACCGCAACGCCACCGTGAGCCGGCTTCGTACGTGGCTGGGCACCGATGAGGACGGCACCCCGTTCTTTCCGCCCATCGCCACCACCAGCGACGCCCGCTACGCCCTGGCCCCGACGGTCGACTCCGACTGGCACCGCTTCCAGCGCCTGACCGCAACAGCCGCCCAAAGCCCCAGTGCTCAGGCCGCCGCCCAGCTGCGCGCCGCACTCGAACTCGTGCGGGGCCGGCCGTTCTCCGGCGTCAACAGCCGACGCTACGCCTGGGCCGAGCACCAGGCCCAGGGCATGATTTCCGCGATCGTGGACGCCGCCGCGGACCTGGCCGAGCACTGCCTGGCCCAGGGCGACCCGCGCGGCGCACTGTGGGCGGCAACCAAGGGGCTGGATGCGGCACCCGAGATGGAAAACCTCTACCGCATTCTGTTCCGCACCTACGCCGCCCTCGGCGACTGGGACGCGCTGGAGCGGGCCGCGGAGAAACTCGACACCCTGAACATGGAACTGGGCGTCGACATGGAAGAGTCCACCGCCGAAATCCTGGCCCAGCTCAGCAAGTCCGCCTGACCGACCCGCCCCGCCGCGCACCGGCGACGCAGCACGAGAGACATCTCACGTGCCTAAGAAGTCAAGCTGCGACGGCCAGATCTGCCATTGAGGAGGTGAAGCATGTTGTTCGTCGAAGAGCTGTCCGGTCTGCAAGCAGTGGTAGAGCTGGCCGATCACGCGGTTGAACAAGTGTCGCTGGGCCTGGGCGTGCCAGTCTCCGCGTTCTCGCCGTCGGCGGTAGTGCGCGTCGGCTCCGGGCGAGGCCCGCAGCGCGAAGAAGGCCCAGAGGAATCCGGCGGTGATCAGCCGGTCGTTCTTGATGAAGCGGCGTCCGACGTAGCGTTTCTTGCCCGAGGCGCGGGTGATGGGGGCCGATCCGGCGTATGCCTTGAGCGCGCGGGCGTCGGCGAAGCGTGTGCGGTCGTCTCCGATCTCGGCGAGCACCCGGGCGGCGAGCTGCACTCCCAGGCCGGGGAAGCTGAGGAGGATCTCAGCGTCCGGGTGCCGTCGAAAATGCTCCTCCACCGCCGTCGCGAGTTCCTCGGCGGCCAAGCAGGCGGCATCCAACTGGCGTATCAGGGCGAGCAGTTGATGCCCCATGGCATCCTCGACGGCCTGCGGGTGGTGGGCGTAGTCGCCGCGGAAGACGGTGCGCAGGCGGTCGGCCTCGGTGTCGATGCCTCGGGTGCGGCCGGCGCGTTTGAGTGCGGCCCGCAGCTGGGCCGGAGTCAGCCTGGCGGCTTTGGCCGGGGTCAGGGCCGAGGCCAGTACCGTGCGGGCTTCGGGGCGGGCCAGGCCAGGCTGTTTGCCGAGGAAGGCGTCCAGGGCTGCGGGGTAGTACTCGCGCAGCAGCGAGCGGACCTGGTTGACCAGCTGCTGGCGGCTCCAGACCGCGTCCTGCTGGGCGCGTGCGAGCACAGTGATCGCCTTGGCCAGATCGCTGTCGGCGTGCAGCCGGCGGTGGGCGTGGCGGTCGGTGCGCAGGATGTTCGCCAGGACGAGGGCGTCGCCGGGGTCGGACTTCTTGCGGGAGACGCTGTGCCGGTCGCGGTAGCGGGCCGCGGCGAGCGGGTTGATCGCGTAGATCGGTCGCGTTCCGTTGTTCAGGGCGGCGACGAGCAGGCCCCGGTTGGTCTCGATAGCTACGGGTATCGGTTCGGCGGCGGTGTCGCCGTGCTCGGCGAGCAGATCCAGCAGCAGCCGGTAGCCGGCCGCGTCATCGGTGATCCGGCGCTTGGCCAGCAGCTGCCCGGTCTCGTCGACCAGGGCCACGTCGTGATGCGACTCGGCCCAGTCGATCCCGCAGAACACGGTCATGCAGTTCCCCATTCTCTTGCCGTTCGCGCAGGTGGTGGGCCTGTGCGGGCCACGCGGCGACCTAATTCCAGGACTCTTCGGTCCGCCATCTCACTAGCCGTTCGCGGCACCAGCGCACCGCAGAGGCCTCCGTCTTGTGCAGAGCTCGACGGCTCGGGACGAAACAGAGAGGTCACCCTGCGGCGGGCTCACACCACAACGATCAACGTTCGGGACATGGGGCTGAGTTTCGCGGCGGCCCGAAGACACCGGGCGCCACCGGTCTCTCGTAAGGCCTCGGAGGGCCGGGACACCACAGGGGTCTGCCCGGTGCCCACGGGACCACCACGAACCCAACCCACATCACCAGTCCAGCAGCTCGCCCACGAACTGATCTGGAACCACTACTCACGAATTAGGACGCCGCATGCTCAGCCAACTGCTGGCCACACTTGTGGGCCTTGTGGCCGGAGCCGGTCTGCGCCCGGTCGTCGTCGCTCTCGCCGTCCCGGCCGGGCAGCCCGCCCACGTCACCTGCCCGGCCTGCTCACCGCGGCCGGTGCCGACATGGGGCACGCACGCCCTGCGGCTGCTGCCGCCCGGCGGCCGCTGCCCCAACTGCCGTGGACGGCTGTGTGCGCCCTGGCTGCCGGAGCTCACCACCGCCGCCGCGTTCGCTGTGGTCGCGGCCGGTGGCTCTGTCGGCTGGTACGCCGCCGCCCAGTACTGGATCGCTTTCCTCGGTGCCGGCCTTCTGCTGATCGACAGTGCGGTGCAGCGACTGCCGGACCTGCTGACGCTGGCTGCCGCCGTCGGCACGCTGGCGTTGCTCACCGCCGCAGCCGCTCACCACGAAGCCGGGAGCCTTCTGCGTGCCGCGGTTGTCGCGGCAGCGGCCGGTGGGCTGTTCACCGTGCTCGCCGTTGTGGGCACAACAGGTCTGGGCGACGCGAAGTTGGCGATCTCTCTCGGTGCGGTGCTCGGCTGGCACAGCTGGCAGGCCGCAGTCCTCGCGCTCGTCCTGACCTACCTCCTCGGCGCCACGGTGGCAGGTCTGCTCCTAGTCACCAGGCGCGCACACCGCAAGAGCACACGGGCCTTCGGGCCGTTCCTCATCATCGGCACGCTCGCCGCCGCCCTCACCACAAGCACCTGACCTCAGCAGAGGACAGGGCTCTTCTGAGAGTGGCTAGCCCGCTCGATGTACGGCCCGACGCGGACCGTGACGACCCATCCACTATGGGTGGCGGCGACCCTGGAGCGACATTCGAACGCTGCCCGGTAGTGATGTGTTGCTGCTGTTGCGAACTGCTGGGTGAGCTCGATGTCTTCGCCCGTGAGTGCCTCGGCCACGATGTCGGCCAGGCCCCTGCCCGCGTTGGGTGTGACAGCGTGGTGTGTCAACTTAACGGCTCTGTTCCGTAGTCGGTGGCTACGAAGGGTGACGTGTGTCGTTGACATCTCATGCGGGATGTCAACGAGCTTGTGGCTGTGGTGTTTTCGGGATTGTCGGCGCTGGTTATCGAGGATGTGGCGG
>NZ_JAJPWM010000030.1:0-72794 GCF_046549095.1 Streptomyces sp. x-80 | reverse complement strand
CAGCAACGGCTCAACCCGCCCCCACAAGTCATCCGACACCAACCACGGCGGCCCCTTCCCCATGACAAGCCCAACGAGCCACCACCCCAGACGACATGCCCCCACACGACATTCTGTTAGCTCCTCTAAGGCAACGCTGCGGGCCTCGCTGAACGACGCGATCAGCCAGCAGGTCCTCACCTTCAACCCGGCCGCCCACGTCGAGATCGACCCCGTACGCAAGCCGAAGGCACTGGTGTGGACGGACGAGCGGATCGCCAAGTGGCAACAGACGGGCGAGAAGCCGTCGCCCGTGATGGTCTGGACGCCCGAGCAGACCGGCGCCTTCCTCGACTTCGTCGCCAAGGACCGGCTGTACGCGATGTGGCACCTGGTCGCCTTCCGCGGGCTGCGCAGGGGCGAGGCGTGCGGGCAGCCGTGGTCGGAAACGAACCTCGACACCCACTCCCTCACCGTCTCCTCCCAACTCGTCCAGGATGGCTGGGAGGTCGAGACGTCCGAGCCCAAGACGGACAGCGGCTTCCGTGTGATCGCGCTCGACGACGACACCGTCAGCGTCCTGAAACGGCACCGCGAGCAGCAGGACGCCGAGCGCGAGGAGTGGGGCTCCGCCTGGGTCGAGACCGGCCTGCTCTTCACCCAGGAAGACGGCTCCTGGCTGCACCCCGGCAAGGTGACCGACCTCTTCGAACGGCTCGTCGCCGCCTCCGGCCTCCCGCCGATCCGGCTGCACGACCTCCGCCACGGCGCGGCCACGCTCATGCTCGCCGCCGGCGTCGATGTGAAGGTCGTCTCCGACACCCTCGGACACAGCGACACCCGGATCACGCGGGACATCTACCAGAGCGTCTTCCCACAGGTCGCCAAGGACGCCGCCGAAGCCACCGCCAAGTTGGTCCCGCTTCAGCGGAAGACCGAGGCGGAGGAGGCCGCCCGCAAGGCCGCGAAGGCCGCCAAGAAGGCGAAGCAGGCGAAGAAAACGCAGGCGGAAGCCAAGAAGAAAACCGGCGAGAAGGCCAAGCGGAAGAAGCCCAAGAAGTAGGGCCCGGAGCCCCTCCGCTCACGCATCGCTCACGCAAGCCATCTCACGGCACCCCGGCCGTGTGACGCGTCATGCCCCGAGCAAGACAAAACCCCAGGTCACGTGCTATGTGACCTGGGGTTTTCACTGAGCCGCCTTCGGGATTCGAACCCGAGACCTACGCATTACGAGTGCGTTGCTCTGGCCAACTGAGCTAAGGCGGCGTGTTGCGCGGCCTAGTCTACACATCGCCGGGGGGTGCTCTGTCCTCGGTTCAGTGGCTGGTCAGGGGCGGCGGGTGGGGTGGGGTGGATCAGGTGCAGCGCGTGTTCTTGGGTGGGGTGGTGCCTTCGAGGAGGTAGGTGTTGATCGCGGTGTCGATGCACTGGCTGCCGCGGCCGTAGGCGGTGTGGCCGTCGCCCACGTAGGTGAGCAGGGTGGCGCTGGAGAGCTGGGCGGCCAGGCCCTTGGCCCAGGTGTAGGGGGTGGCCGGGTCGCGGGTGGTGCCGACGACGATGATCGGGTCGGCGCCCTTGGCCTCGATGCGGTGGACGCTGCCGGTGGCCTTGACGGGCCAGTACGCGCAGTTCAGGGAGGCCCATGCGAAGTTGTCGCCGAAGACCGGGGATGCCTTGCGGAAGCTGGGGAGGGCGGCGCGGACCTGGTCGGGGGTGGTGAAGGCGGGCGGCAGGTCGAGGCAGTTGACCGCGGGGTTGGCGTACATCTGGTTGGCGTAGGCGCCGTCCGGGGAGCGCTCGTAGTAGCTGTCGGAGAGGGTGAGCAGGCCGCGGCCGTTGCCCTTCTCCGCCTGGGCGAGGTATTCGCGCAGGACGGGCCACGCCTTCTGGTCGTACATGGCGGCGATGACGCCCGTGGTGGCGAGGGACTCGGTGAGGGGGCGGCTCTCGCCGGTGACGGCCGGGTGCGCGTCCAGCTTCTTGAAGAGGGCGGAGAGCTGTCGGCCGGCGTCGTCGGCGCTCTTGGTGCCCAGCGGGCAGTCGCTCTTCTTGACGCAGTCCGCGGCGAAGGCCGTGAAGGCGGTGTTGAAGCCGGCGGTCTGGTCGAGGCTGGTGGTGCGGGAGTTCAGCGCGGGGTTCATGGCGCCGTCGAGGACGAGCCGGCCGGACCGGGAGGGGTAGAGGCCGGCGTAGGTGGCCCCCAGGAACGTGCCGTAGGAGGCGCCCACGTAGGTCAGCTTCTTGTCGCCCAGGACGCCGCGCAGCACATCCATGTCACGGGCCGCCTCGACGGTGGAGACGTGTGGGAGCAGCTTGCCGGAGTGGGACTCGCAGCCCTGGGCGAAGTCGCGGAAGGCGGTGGTGAGCTTGTTGACCTCGGCCGGCGAGTCGGGGGTCTGGTCGGTCTGGGTGTAGGAGTCCATCTGCTGGTTCGAGAGGCACTCGACCGGTTCGCTGCGGGCGACGCCGCGCGGGTCCATCGCGACCATGTCGTAGCGCGCCCGGACCGCCGCCGGCTGCGGCGCGTACTGCTGGAGGTAGTCGATCGCCGAACCGCCGGGGCCGCCCGGATTGACCATGAGGGAGCCGAGCCGGCTGCCGGGGCCGGTGGCCTTCTTGCGGGCCACGGCGAGTTTCAGGTCGGTGCTCGCGCTGGGCGCGGCGTAGTCCAGGGGCGCCTTCATCGTCGCGCACTGGAATCCGGAGACGCCGCAGTCGCGCCAGCTGAGCTTCTGGTCGTAGTACGGCCTGAGGTCGGCCGGGATGGCGGCGGGGAGCGGCTGGAGGGCGGGGACCGAGCTGTCGGGGGCGGCGTTCTCGTCCTTTGCCCCGTTGGTGCGGTCCGGGGGTGTCGAGGTGTCGGTGGCGGAGTTCTGGGCTGAGCAACCGGAGATCAGCAGAGCGGTGGCCGCGAAGACGGCAGCGGTGGAGCGGAGCAGGCGGCTGGTGGCCATGGGCGGTCCCTCGGTCCCTGGTTCGGCTTCGGGTTCGGCTTCGGGTTCGACTTCGGGTTCGGCTTCGGGTTCGACTTCGGTCGGGTTCGGCTTCGGCCGCGGGGTGGGGCGCGAGACGAGCCGAGGCGGTGGCAAAGGGGGTGGCGGTGGGTGGCCGGCCAGGACGGTGGTCGGCCGTGGCGGTGGAGGAGGCTGGTGGGGCTGGTGGCCGTGGTCGGGCGATGCCGTTGGACGGAGCGTATCCGGACGCGGACCGTGAGTGTGCGATTGGCTTCGGGGGCGGCGGGGTGGCGGCCCCGCGGCGGGGTGGTCAGCCGGCGCGGAGGGCGGCGGTCATCGCCTCGACCGCGAGCAGCGGGGCCACATTCCGGTCCAGGGCGCCGCGGCAGGCGATCACCGCCTCTATCCGGCGCAGCGTGCGCTCCGGGGTCGAGGTAGCGGCGATGCGCTGGAGGTTGTCGCGGACCTCGTCGTTGGCGAGCGGGACCGAGGCGCCCATCTGGAGGGCCAGCACATCGCGGTAGAAGCCGGTGAGGTCGCTCAGGGCCAGGTCGAGGCTGTCGCGCTGGGTCCGGGTGGCGCGGCGCTTCTGCTTGTCCTGGAGTTCCTTCATGGCACCCGCGGTGCCGCGCGGCAGCCGCCCGCCGGTACCGGCCGCGGCGCCGAGCGCGGCGCGCAGTTCCTCGGTCTCCTTGGTGTCGACCTCGTCCGCGACCTGCTTGGCGTCCTCGCCCGCGGCGTCGATCAGCTCCTGGGCGGCCTTCAGGCAGCCGCCGATGTCGTCGACGCGCATCGGCAGCTTGAGGACGGCCGCGCGCCGGGCACGGGTCCGCTCGTCGGTGGCGAGCCGGCGGGCCCGGCCGATGTGCCCCTGGGTCGCGCGGGCCGCGGCCTCGGCGGCGGCGGGCTCGATGCCGTCCCGCCGGATCAGGACGTCGGCGACCGCGCTGACCGGCGGCGTCCGCAGGGTGAGGTGGCGGCAGCGCGAGCGGATGGTGGGCAGGACGTCCTCGACGGAGGGCGCGCACAGCAGCCAGACCGTACGGGGGGCGGGTTCCTCGACGGCCTTGAGGAGGACGTTGCCCGCGCCTTCGGTGAGGCGGTCGGCGTCCTCCAGGACGATCACCTGCCAGCGGCCGCCGGCCGGCGAGAGGGAGGCCCGGCGGACCAGGTCGCGGGTCTCCTTGACGCCGATGGACAGCAGGTCCGTACGGACGATCTCGACGTCGGCGTGGGTGCCGACCAGGCTGGTGTGGCAACCGTCGCAGAAGCCGCAGCCGGGGGCGCCGCCGAGCGCGCGGTCCGGACTGACGCATTGCAGGGCGGCGGCGAACGCGCGGGCGGCGGTGGACCGGCCGGAGCCGGGCGGGCCGGTGAACAGCCAGGCGTGCGTCATCTGGGACGCGCCGGTCTGCCCGGCCGGGGCCGGGGTGTCCCGCGGCGCGCCGGCGAGCGCGCTGTCGGCGGTCACGATGGCGTCCGCATCGCGCGCGGCCGCGGCGAGCTGCGCCGTCACCCGGTCCTGGCCGACCACGTCGTCCCATACCGCCATCGCTGCCCGCCCTTCCTGTCCGTCCTGCTCCGTGCCGTAAGCCTTGCCGTACGCCGTGCCTGCCGTGCCGAGCGCCCCCGTCACGGCACCTGTTCATGGCGGGTGCCGTCTCCCGCCGGGCGCCGTGGCGTGGCGTCCGCCGGGCGGCGCCCGTCCACCCGTCCGCGCCGCGTCCGCTCACCCGTACAGCCGGCCGGCCGTACACCTCGTACCGCCCTGCCGTACGCGTCGGACACCCGGCCCGTACGCGGTGCTGCACTCCGCGTCTGACCCATTGTGGTGCACCCCACTGACAAACAGGTCCGCGGAGCCGGCCGGGAGCTGTCCGGGGACGGGTCCGGGCGGCGTCCGAAACGGTATCCGAGGCCGGGCCCCGGCGCGGAAACGGCCGCGGCCGCAGCGTTTCGGCTGCGGCCGCGGCCGTTTTCCGGATGCTCCCGGACGTTCCCGGATGTTCCCGGTCGGCGGGCGGCTAGCCGCGCCGACCTCGGCGGCCCCGGTCGCGGCGGTCGTCGGTCTCGCCCGCGCCGTCGACCTGGTGCGCGTCGCCGCGCGGGCCGAGGAGCTCGTCGGCGAGCGTCGGCAGATCGTCCAGCGGGGTCTCCTCCGCCCACTGCGGGCGGGGGCGGTCGCGCTGCGGTGCCGGGGCGGGACGGCCGGTGGCCGGGTCGATCTGCGGCAGTTCGCGGGTCCGCTCGACACCCGACTCGGCGGCGGACCGCTGCCGGGCCGCCGCGTCGGGCGTGTCCTCCGCGCGGAACAGCCACGGCGGTACGCGGTCGACGGGGTCGCCGCCCCGCACCGCACGCGTCTGGTGCGCGGTGCCGTGGCCGGACCCGTGGCCGGACCCGTGAGCGGCTTCGTGCCCACCGGCCCGCACGGGCGGCAGCACGGCGGTGTCCGCGGCATCCGTACCGCCGCCGGGCCGCGGATCCCGCTGGGCACCCGGCCGCGGCAGGACGGTGGTCTCCGCCCCGTCCGCGGCGGCGCCACGGCCGTCGTCGCCACCACGGCCGCCATGGGCGCCTCGGCCGCCCCACCCGTCATGGCCGTCCCACGCATCACGCGCGTCACGGCTGTCCTGACCGCCCTGCCCGCCATACCCGTCGCGGTTGTCGCGCCCGTCACGCACCGGCGGCAGCACCGCCGTCTCGTCCGCCGCCCCGGGTACGTCCCGCACCTCGGGCCGCGGCAACGACGCCGTCCGCTCGCTGTCCGAACCCGGATCCGTACCGGCACCGGAACCGGATCCCGTACCGGCACCACTCCGGCCGCGACCCTCACCGGCCCCGTCGGCCCCGCCTGCCCCGCCGTTCTCCTCGTTCGCCCCCGCCACCCGCTTCCGCAGGTCCGTGACCGGCGTCTCCGTGGTGGGTGCCTCGGCCGCCGCCGCGGCGGCCGCCGCCTTCTTCGCCGCCTCGGCCTCCGCCGCGGCCGCCGCCGCGATCCGGGCCTGTTCGGCGCGGAGCAGGGCCTCCTCGGCCTTGCGCTGCTTCTCCCGGCGGCGTTCCGCCGCCTCGGCGCGCAGCCGCGCCTCTTCCTCGGCCCGCTTGCGCAGCCGCTCCTGCTCCGCCTGCCGGGCCCGCTCCTCGGCCTCGCGGCGCTTGCGCTCCGCCTCCGCCGCCTGCCGGGCCTCCTCGGCGCGCTGCCGGGCCTCTTCCGCCTGCCTGGCAACCTCCTGCCGGGCCTCTTCTGCCTGCCGGGCGGCCTCCTGCCGGGCCTCTTCCGCCTGCCGGGCGGCCTCCCGGGCCTCGGCCTCCTCGGCCTCGCGGCGCTTGCGCTCCGCTTCCTCGGCCCGCAGCTTGGCGAGCTGCTCCTGGCGCTCGCGCTCCAGCCGCTCTTCCTCCGCCTTGCGCGCGGCCGCTTCCTCGGCCTTGCGCCGGGCTTCCTCCTCGGCGGCCTTCCGGGCCGCTTCCCGGGCCGCCTCCTGGGCCGCCAGCTCGGTCTCGGACAGCGGCAGGACCTGGTCCAGGCGGTGCCGTACGGCCTTCGTGACGTCCTCCGGCTCCTGGCCGGCGTCCACGACCAGATAGCGCGCCGGATCGGCGGCGGCCAGTGCCAGGAAACCGGCCCGTACCCGCTGGTGGAACTCGGCGGGCTCGGACTCCATCCGGTCCGGCGCCTCGGTGAAGCGCTCCCGGGCGGTCTCCGGCGAGACGTCCAGCAGCACCGTCAGATGCGGGACGAGTCCGTCGGTGGCCCAGCGCGAGATCCGGGCGATCTCGGTGGGCGCGAGGTTGCGCCCGGCGCCCTGGTAGGCGACCGAGGAGTCGATGTAGCGGTCGGTGATGACGATCGCGCCGCGCTCCAGGGCGGGCCGGATGACGCTGCCGACGTGTTCGGCGCGGTCGGCGGCGAACATCAGCGCCTCCGCCCGGTCCGAGAGCCCGGACGTCGAGACGTCCAGGATGATCGAGCGCAGACGCTTGCCGATCGCGGTGGCGCCCGGTTCGCGGGTCACCACGACCTCGTGGCCCTTGCCGCGGATCCACGCCGCGAGCGCCTCGACCTGGGTGGACTTCCCGGCGCCGTCGCCGCCCTCCAGGGCGATGAAGAAGCCGGTGGCGGCGGGCGCCTGGTCCGGTTCGCCGCCGTGCAGCGCCGCGCGCAGATCGCGCCGCAGCGGTACGCCCTGCCGGTCGTCCACCTTGCCGAGCACCCAGGCGGCGACCGGCAGCAGCAGCGCGCCGACGAGCATCAGGGTGAAGGCCGCGCCGCCGTACGCGACGTCGAAGCTCGCGCTGCCGAGGCGGTGCGGGCCGATGGCGGCCGCCAGCAGCGGTGCGACGACGGCGGCCAGCGCGACCGCGAGCCGTACGACGGCGTGCAGATGCCCGGTCATCCGGGCCGCGCGCGGCTCCTCGGTCTCCTGCTCCAGCAGGACATGGCCGGTGTTGGCCGCGACACCGGCGGCCACGCCCGCGAGCAGCGCCAGCAGCAGCACCGTCGTCGTGTCCGGAACCAGCCCCATGGCCAGCAGCGCGAGGCCGGTCACGGCGATGGCCAGGGCGAGCAGCCGGCGCCGGGAGAGGGCGGGCAGCACCTTGCGGGCGCCGCGGATACCGGCGACCGGTCCACCGGTCAGCGCGACCACCAGCAGTGCGAAGGTGGCCGGGCCGCCGGCGAGGTCGAAGGCGTCCAGCACGGCCAGCGAAACGGCCGCGGCGATCGCGGCGGCCACCGCCGCGCAGCCGAGTACCAGCAGCGGGACCGCGCCCGTACGCCCCCGGTCGGCGGCCGCGCGGTCCTTGCCGTCGGCCGGCGCGGACGTCGGCCGGCGCAGGCCCTCCAGCGGGGAGCGCGGCCGCGGTGTCGGCACCCCGGGGAACTCGATGAAGTAGAGGATCGACACGGAGGCGGCGAACAGCCCCGCGGCGACGTACGAGCCGAGCGCGGCCTGGTGGGCGCCGAACCAGTCGATACCGGTCGCCAGCAGCTTCCCGACCAGCGTGACGACCACCAGTGCGGCGGCCGCGAGGGGCAGCGACACGAAGGTGGTGCGTTGCGAGAGGCGGCGCAGCGCGTCCAGGTTGTCCGGCAGCGGCCGTACGGCGGCGCCCTCCGGGGGTGGCGCGGGCAGCAGGCCGGGCGCGGCGCTCTCCCGGGCGACGGTCCACAGGCGTTCGGCGACGCCGGTGACGAAGACCGTGACCAGCAGCCAGATCAGCGCGGTACCCGGCGTCCAGTCGATCCACAAGGGGGCGACGACCAGCAGCACCAGCCGCAGCCCGTCCGCGCCGATCATCGTCCAGCGCCGGTCGAGCGGCCCGCCGGGTGCGGTCAGCGCCGACAGCGGTCCCAGCAGGACCGCACCGAAGAGCAGCGCGGCCAGTATCCGGGCCGCGAAGACCGCGGTGACCGCGAAGGCCACGCCCCGGTAGCCGCCGCCGAAGACGGCTTGGCCGCCCGCCGGTGTGTACAGCGCCGCCTGGAGGGCGAGCAGTACCAGGGCGAACAGGGACAGGGCATCGCCGATGCCCCCGACGAACTGGGCGCTCCACAGTCGCTTCAGTGGGGGGAAGCGGAGCAGGGCTCGCACGGCGCGCTCGCGGGAATCCGCGGCTAGGGCGCCTGAAGTGGGGGTCACGACCGGTGGCTGCTCGGCACGCGTCATCCTGCCAGCCTATCGGGACGGCGCGCCCCGGCGGGCGACCGGCCGAACAAACGGGCGGGCCCGGCGGAACGCCGTCCGCCTTGCCCGCCCTTGTCCTGCCTGCCGGCCGCGCCGGGGGTGCCCCGGCGCGGCCCCGGCTCAGTCCTCGGCCGCCGGCTTCGCCGCCGCCGTCTTCGCGGTGGCCTTCTTCGCCGTGGTCTTCTTCGCGGCCGTCTTCTTGGCGGTGGCCGTGGCCGCGGTGGTCTTCTTCGCCGCGGTCTTCTTGGCGGCCGTCTTCTTGGCCGCCGTCTTCTTCGCCGGTGCCTTCTTGGCCGGCGCCTTCTTGGCGGTCTTCTTCGCCGGCCCCTTGGCGCGCTTCTCCGCCAGCAGCTCGTAGCCCCGCTCGGGGGTGATCGTCTCGACGTCGTCGTCCCGGCGCAGCGTCGCGTTGCTCTCACCGTCGGTGACATACGCGCCGAACCGGCCGTCCTTGACCACCACCGGCTTTCCGCTGACCGGGTCGGTGCCCAGCTCCTTCAGCGGCGGCTTGGCGGCGGCCCGGCCGCGCTGCTTGGGCTGTGCGTAGATCGCCAGCGCCTCGTCGAGCGTGATGCCGAAGAGCTGGTCCTCGGTCTCCAGCGAGCGCGAGTCGGTGCCCTTCTTGAGGTACGGGCCGTAGCGGCCGTTCTGGGCGGTGATCTCCACGCCCTCGGCGTCCGTGCCGACGACGCGCGGCAGCGACATCAGCTTGAGCGCGTCCGCGAGCGTGACGGTGTCCAGGGACATCGACTTGAAGAGCGAGGCGGTGCGCGGCTTGACCGCGTTCTTGCCGGTCTTCGGGGTGCCCTCGGGCAGGATCTCGGTGACGTACGGGCCGTAGCGGCCGTCCTTCGCCACGATCTGGTGGCCGCTCTCGGGGTCCGTGCCCAGCTCGAAGTCGCCGCTCGGCTTGGCCAGCAGCTCCTCCGCGTACTCCACGGTCAGCTCGTCCGGCGCGAGGTCGTCGGGGACGTCCGCGCGCTGGTGGCCCTCGGAGTCCTTCTCGCCGCGCTCGACGTACGGACCGTAGCGGCCGACCCGCAGCATCACTCCGTTGCCGACGGGGAACGAGGAGATCTCCCGGGCGTCGATCGCGCCCAGGTCCGTGACCAGGTCCTTCAGGCCGCCGAGGTGGTCGCCGTCGCCGTTGCCGGCGTCCGAGGCGACGCCCTCGGCCTCGCCCTCGCCGAAGTAGAAGCGCCGCAGCCACGGCACGGCCTGCGCCTCGCCGCGTGCGATGCGGTCGAGGTCGTCCTCCATCCTGGCGGTGAAGTCGTAGTCCACGAGCCGGCCGAAGTGCTTCTCCAGCAGGTTGACCACGGCGAAGGAGAGGAACGACGGGACGAGCGCGGTGCCCTTCTTGAAGACATAGCCGCGGTCGAGGATCGTGCCGATGATCGACGCGTACGTCGAGGGGCGGCCGATCTCGCGCTCTTCCAGCTCCTTGACCAGCGTGGCCTCGGTGTAGCGGGCCGGCGGCTTGGTGGCGTGGCCGTCGACGGTCATCTCCCGCGCCAGCAGAGCGTCACCCTCGGCGACCTGCGGCAGCCGCCGCTCGCGGTCGTCCAGCTCGGCGTTCGGGTCGTCGGCGCCCTCGACGTACGCCTTCAGGAAGCCGTGGAAGGTGATGGTCTTGCCGGAGGCGCTGAACTCGGCGTCCCGGCCGTCGGCGGCGCGGCCGCCGATCTTGACCGTGACGGAGTTGCCGACCGCGTCCTTCATCTGGGAGGCGACGGTCCGCTTCCAGATCAGCTCGTACAGACGGAACTGGTCGCCGGTCAGCCCGGTCTCGGCGGGCGTACGGAAGCGGTCGCCGGACGGGCGGATCGCCTCGTGCGCCTCCTGGGCGTTCTTGACCTTGCCGGCGTACGTGCGCGGCTTGTCCGGCAGGTAGCCGGCGCCGTACAGCTGCGTCACCTGCGCGCGGGCCGCGGCGACCGCGGTGTCCGAGAGCGTGGTGGAGTCCGTACGCATATAGGTGATGAAGCCGTTCTCGTACAGCTTCTGTGCCACCTGCATGGTGGCCTTGGCGCCGAAGCCGAGCTTGCGGCTGGCCTCCTGCTGGAGGGTGGTCGTACGGAACGGGGCGTACGGCGAGCGGCGGTAGGGCTTGGACTCGACCGAGCGCACCGCGAAGTCGGTGTTCTCCAGCGCCGCGGCCAGGGCCCGCGCGTGCGTCTCGTCCAGGTGCAGGACGGCGTCGCTCTTGAGCCGGCCGTCGGAGCCGAAGTCGCGGCCCTGCGCGATACGGCGGCCGTCGACGGTGGTCAGGCGGGCGGTGAGGGTGGCCGGGTCGCTCGCGTCGCCGGTGCGGCCGGTGGAGAAGGTGCCGGTCAGGTCCCAGTACTCGGCGGAGCGGAAGGCGATGCGCTCGCGCTCCCGCTCGACGACGAGCCGGGTCGCCACGGACTGCACCCGGCCGGCCGACAGCCGGGGCATGACCTTCTTCCACAGGACCGGCGAGACCTCGTAGCCGTAGAGGCGGTCGAGGATGCGGCGGGTCTCCTGGGCGTCGACCAGCTTCTGGTTCAGCTCGCGGGGGTTGGCGACGGCCTCGCGGATCGCATCCTTGGTGATCTCGTGGAAGACCATCCGGTGGACCGGGACCTTGGGCTTGAGGATCTCCTGGAGGTGCCAGGCGATGGCCTCGCCCTCGCGGTCCTCATCGGTGGCCAGGAAGAGTTCGTCGGATTCGGCCAGCAGCCCCTTGAGCTTCTTGACCTGGTCCTTCTTATCGCTGTTGACCACATAGATCGGCTGGAAATCGGCGTCGACGTTCACCCCGAGGCGGGCCCAGGGCTCGCCCTTGTACTTCGCCGGGACCTCGGCCGCGCCGTTGGGAAGGTCACGGATGTGTCCGACGCTGGCCTCGACCACATAGCCAGGGCCGAGATAGCCCTTGATCGTCTTCGCCTTGGCAGGCGACTCGACGATAACGAGTCGGCGGTGGCCGCCGCCCTGTGCGGTCTCGCTGGTCGGGGACAACTTCGCTCTTCTCTCCGGTCGACGTCTGGGAACCCCCTGGCCGGACGCCGGGGGCAGACTGCGATGACGCTTGACGCTGCGGAGTGTGACGGTACCTCCCGCCCCCGTGTCAAACGGAGAAACCCCGCAACGCCACTCGAACGGTAACCCGACTACATGTCTTCCTGCCGCCCGCCCCGCACCGGGCACGCGCCCCGCACCCGTCGGCGATCTCGGACCGTGACGGCTCCCCGGTGCCCACGGCCCACCGGCGCCGCCCGGGTCCCGGGTCGTGTCACGAAGCGGCCGCGGATGCCGTCGGCATCTTGATCCGGCGCTCCGGGCGGCTGGCAGGATGGGGCCCGGCACGGCTCCCTGCGGAGCCGGGAACCGCCGTCACCACACACTCTCGGGGGTCAGATCACTCATGGCGCACCAGTACCCCGGACCACCGCCGGAACAGCCGGACGGGAATCCGTACGCCACACCGCGGGACGGCGGGCCCGCGGATCCCGGTTACGGCCATCCGCAGGGCGGCCGGCCCGGTGAGCCGGGCTACGGCTATCCGCAGGCCGGCTCGAAGTCCGGTTACGGCTACCCGGGCCACGCCGCCCCGCCGCCGCCCGCGTCCGGCGGGTATCAGGGCGGGTACCAGGGCCAGCAGCCACCGGGAGGCGCCGGTATGGCGCTGTCGCTCGGCGATATCGCGGTGACCGGCGACACGATCATGACGCCGGCCGGTCCGATGCCGCTCCGGGGCGCGGTGTGGACGGCGACGGACATGTCGCGGACGGAGGAGAAGATCCCGACGCACGCGATCGTGCTCGCCATCGTCTTCTTCCTCTTCTGTCTGCTCGGTCTGCTCTTCCTGCTGATGAAGGAACGCACCACGACCGGCTTCGTCCAGGTGGCGGTCCACAGTGGCGGCCGGCACCACGCCACGCTGATCCCGGTCCAGTCGCCCGAGCAGGTCATGTACGTGTTCAACCAGGTCAACTACGCCCGGTCGCTGAGCGTGTGAGTCCCGACGGGCCGCCGGTCCCCGCCCCGGCGCGGACCGCCGCATCGGTCCGGCGACGGACGCTGCGCCGGGCGGCCCTGGCGCTCGGCGCGGGCGCGCTGGGCGCCGGCTACCTGTGGCACACCGACCCGCACCAGTCCGGGCAGCTGCTGCTCCCCTGCCCGTTCCACTGGGCGACCGGCCTGCTGTGCCCGGTGTGCGGCGGCACGCGGATGGCGTACGACCTGATGCACGGCGATGTCGTGGCGGCGTTCCACGACAACGCCGTACTGCTCACCCTGGGGGTGCCGGCCGTCACCTGGCTGGTCGCGCGCCAACTGGCGGCCGGTCTGCGCGGGCGGTCCGTCCGGACCGGGCTGACGGCCCGCGGCAATGCCGTGGTGCTCGGCATTGCCGCGGTGTGGATGGTCGCCCGCAATCTCGTCGGCTGACGACGAACGGGCCGGGCGCGCCGGCCTGCGTACGCCGGCCCGCTCGCGTCAGCGGACGGTGACGGTGACCTCCGGCGAGACGGTGGTGCCGGCGCCGATGCGGAGGTGGTTGACGCCCTTGATGCCGAGCTTGACGCGCACCGCGTAGGCGCCCTTGGTGTTGACCGGGGCCTGCGCGGGCAGCGAGACCCACTTGGCGCCCTGCTTCTGCTGGACGGTGACCTTGGTGCCGGCCTTGACGCCCGTGGCGACACCGCTGATGCGGAACTCCTGCCACGCCTGGACCGAGGTCGCGCTGGCCTTGGCGGTGAGCGCGGGCTTCGCGGGCGCGGTGGCGACGACGGAGGCGGGCGAGTGGAGGTGCGCCGGAGCGGCGAACGCGCCGGCCGCGCCTCCGCCGAGGAGGGCGACGGCGACCACGCCGACGGTGGCGAAGCGAAGTGCACGGTTCATGTCAGGTTCCTCACTGATGGGCGGGTTGATGACCTTCATTGAGGAACACGGCCGATGCGGCGGGAAGGTTGCTCCGTATCGGGACGCTACGGGCTTCCGCGGCGGAACTGGCCGGAAGTGAACCCGGTCTCCCCGTGCGGCAGTTGACGGTGCCGCCGGGCGGAGCCGTACGGTCGGCCGGATCCGGACGGTCCGGCCGCGCCGCTACCAGAAGCCCAGCAGCCGGCACCCCGTCGCCAGGAACACCGCTCCGAAGCAGAGTCCCGTCACCGCCGCGCCCCGCGGGCCGACGCCGTCGGCGACCGGTTCACCGGCCCGGACCCGGACGCCCGTCCACAGCAGCAGTCCGGCGCCGAACAGCGCGAACGCCGCACCGGCGAATGCCTCGGGTCCACTCTCCATGCGGGCAGCGTGGCACCCCCGGACGCCTCCCGGGCGAACGCCGGATGAACGCCCGCCCCGGCCCGTACGGACACCGGCACCCGGCCGCGACGGGCCGCCGCGGCCCAGCTGCCCCGCCCCGGGCGCCGCACCGCCGCGGCCACCGGTCTCAGCGCGGCGCGGCCACCGGCTCCAGGAACCCCTGCTCGACCAGCAGCCGGATCGACTCCGGCGTACGGTCCCGCAGCAGCACCGGGTCCTCGCCGACGAGCTGGGCGATGGCGTCCAGGATCCGCCCGGCCGGCAGCGAGCCGTCACACACCCCGGCGAAGCCCGCGCCGACCGTGTCCACCTTCGTGGCCCGCCGCATCCCGCGGTTCTGCCGCAGCACCACATGCTCCGGGTCCTCCGCCCCGGGCAGCCCGACCTGCTCCTGCACCACCTCGTCGGCGAGCTTGAAGTGCCCGGCCAGCAGCGCCGCGTCGTCGGCGGTGCGCAGATAGTCCTGGCGGGCGAAGTGCCGCTCGACCGTGTCGCCCAGCGGCTGCTCGACCGGGTGCGGCCACTCCTCGACCGTGACGGAGGGGGTGTCGGAGCCGGACTTGCGCAGCGTGATCCACCCGAAGCCGACGGCCTTGGTGCCGCGCACCTCGAATTCGTCGAGCCAGGCGTCGTACCGCGCGGCGTACGCGTCGGCGCCCGCCCGGTGGTCGCCGCCGTCCCGCAGCCACAGCTCGGCGTACTGCGTGACGTCCTGCACCTCGCGCTGCACGATCCAGGCGTCGCAACCGCGCGGCACCCACGAACGCAGCCGGTCGTGCCAGTCCTCGCCCGCCACGTGCTGCCAGTTGGCCAGCAGCTGGCAGTACCCGCCGTCGGACAGATGCGCCGCGGACTGCTGGACCAGCGTCCGGCACAGGTCGTCGCCGCCCATCCCGCCGTCCCGGTAGGTGAGCCGGGACCCCTCGGGAAGGCCGGGCGAGATCACGAACGGCGGGTTGGACACGATCAGGTCGTACTTCTCCTCACCGACCGGCTCGAACAGCGAGCCCTCGCGCAGCTCGGCCGGCCGCGCCCCGGAGAGCGCCAGCGTCAGCGCGGCGATCCGCAGGGCCCGCGGGTTGAGGTCGGTGGCCGTGACACGGGTGGCGTGCCGGGCGGCGTGCAGGGCCTGGATGCCGGAGCCCGTACCGAGGTCGAGCGCCTTGGCGACGGGCGTGCGGACGGTGATCCCGGCGAGGGTCGTGGACGCGCCGCCCACGCCGAGCACCAGCTGCGCGCGGTCCGTTCCCCGGGCGCCCCGGATGCCGCCCGCCCCACCGACCGCGCAGCCCAGGTCGGAGACGATCCACCAGTCCTGGCCCTCGGGGCCGCCGTACGGCCGGACGTCCACGGTGGCGCGCACCTCGTCGCCGTCCTGCACCAGCCAGCCGTCGGCGAGGCAGTCCGCCACCGGCAGGGCGGCCCGCGCCCGCCACGACTCCGCCGGACGCTGGAGCAGGAACAGCCGCACCAGGGTCTCCAGCGGGCTGTCGCCGCGGGTCGCGCGCAGCGCGGGGACGGTCTCGCTGCGCGCCAGCGCGGCATAGGCGGACGCGCCGAGCAGCTCCAGCAGGCCGTCGGCGGTGAAGTCGGCGGCCAGCAGCGCCGCGCGCAGCCGGTCGGTGCGGGCGCCGCTCTCGGGGTCCTGGGCGGTTGCGGTGGGGAGGTGCGTACTCACGCCCCCATTGTCGGGGCAACCACTGACAATCGGCACCGGCCCGGCGCCACACCCCCCGAGGGCGCGTCGCCGGGCCGGTGCCGGAGCGCTGTCGCCGGGCCGTTCCGCCCGGCCGGTCCACTACGCCTTCGTGGACGATCCGGACGACGGGGAGCCGGACGCGTTCTGGTTCTGGCAGCCCTTCTGGCCGGCCATGGCCTTGCCGACGTCGCCGGACTCCAGCTTCTTGAAGGCGTCCTCGCTCTGCTTGTTGAGCTTGTTGATGCCGTTGGAGAGGCTCCGCAGCCCGTCCGCGAACTTGAGCTTGTCCCCGGTGTTCAGGCCGTCGACCTGCTTCTTGAGGTCCGCGTACCCCTTGGAGAGGGAGTTGAGCTCGTTGACCGCGTTCTTCTGCGCCTGCTCGCCGCCCTCGCTGGGCGGGGGGCCTGCCTGGTCCAGGGACTTGGCCAGCGACGCGTAGGCGCCGGAGATCTTCTGGAACGCCGCCGAATCGGTCTGCTGGACCTTCTTGGAGTCCGTACTGCCCTCGTCCGCCGTCTGCATGGCGGCGTTGGCGTCCTGGATCTGCTTGAACTGGGCCTGCGCCGGGTCGCAGAACTTCTTGGCCCAGTCGTCGAGCTTCTTGCCGTTGTCCTCGCTGCAACCGGTCAGCGCGAGCATCAGTGCCGCACCGCCGGACAGCGCGGCCACAAGCTTCTTGTTCACCGGATTGGTCCCTTCCATGGCTCTCGGCCCCGGAACATACACGCCGAAAGGGCCTCGGCCGCGAGTCGGGCATCCCGTACGGCATCCGTTGTTGGTATTTACCGCCATTTGCACCAAGGGACGCAGGGCCACCCGTGCACGGGAACGGGCGGGTGGCCGGCGCGCGTCCCACGCGTCGTCCATCCGCCCGTTGAGCCGTCACCGGGCCCCGGGGCCCCGTCGGCTAGGACGCCACCACAGTTTTTGTCGACTTGGCGATTTTCTTGGGATCCTCGGGCTTCTCGGAGCCGCCGGAGCCGCCCTCGTCACCCATCGCGATACCGCGCCGCTTGGAGACGTAGACCGCACCGACGATGACCGCGAGCGCGAGCACCGCGACCACGATCCGCACGCCGATGCTCTTGTCCGCGCCGTACGAGAACTTCACCACGGCCGGAGCGATCAGCAGGGCCACCAGGTTCATGACCTTCAGCAGCGGGTTGATGGCCGGGCCCGCGGTGTCCTTGAACGGGTCGCCGACGGTGTCACCGATGACCGTCGCGGCATGCGCGTCGCTGCCCTTGCCGCCGTGGTGACCGTCCTCGACCAGTTTCTTGGCGTTGTCCCACGCACCACCGGAGTTCGCGAGGAAGACCGCCATCAGGGTGCCGGTGCCGATCGCGCCCGCCAGGAACGAGCCGAGCGCGCCGACGCCGAGCGAGAAGCCGACCGCGATCGGGGTGAGCACCGCCAGCAGCCCCGGGGTGGCCAGTTCGCGCAGCGCGTCCTTGGTGCAGATGTCGACGACCCGCCCGTACTCCGGCTGCTCCGAGTAGTCCATGATCCCAGGGCGCTCGCGGAACTGCCGGCGCACCTCGAAGACCACCGCACCGGCCGACCGCGACACCGCGTTGATCGCCAGCCCCGAGAAGAGGAAGACGACCGAGGCCCCGAGGACCAGCCCGACCAGGTTGTTGGGCTGCGAGATGTCCAGACTCAACCCCATCCCGCTCGCGGCCCGGCCCACCTCGTGCACGGCCGTGGCGATCGCGTCCCGGTACGAGCCGAACAGCGCGGCCGCCGCCAGCACCGCCGTCGCGATGGCGATGCCCTTGGTGATGGCCTTGGTGGTGTTGCCGACCGCGTCCAGGTCGGTGAGGACCTGCGCGCCGGCACCGGTGACATCGCCGGACATCTCGGCGATGCCCTGCGCGTTGTCGGAGACCGGGCCGAAGGTGTCCATCGCCACGATCACGCCGACGGTGGTCAGCAGGCCGGTACCGGCCAGCGCCACCGCGAACAGCGCCAGCATGATGGACGCGCCGCCCAGCAGGAACGCCCCGTAGACGGCCAGTGCGATCAGCACCGCCGAGTAGACCGCCGACTCCAGGCCGATCGAGATACCGGAGAGGATGACGGTGGCCGGGCCGGTCAGCGAGGTCTTCCCGATGTCCTGCACGGGCCGCCGGCTGGTCTCGGTGAAATAGCCGGTCAGCTGCTGGATCAGCGCGGCGAGCACGATGCCGATGGCGACCGCCACCAGCGCCAGGACCCGCGGATCACCGCGCTGCGCGAGGATCCCCGCGTCGGTGACACCGGCCAGGTCCCGGTAGGAGGACGGCAGATAGGTGAAGACCGCGACGGCCACCAGGACGAGCGAGATGCCCGCGGAGATGAAGAAGCCGCGGTTGATGGCGGTCATCCCGCTGCGGTCGGTGCGCCGGGGCGCGACGACGAAGATGCCGATCATGGCCGTGAGCACGCCGATGGCCGGGACCAGCAGCGGGAAGGCGAGCCCGGCGTTGCCGAAGGCGGCCGTGCCCAGGATGAGCGCGGCGACCAGCGTCACGGCGTACGACTCGAAGAGGTCGGCCGCCATGCCCGCGCAGTCGCCGACGTTGTCGCCCACGTTGTCCGCGATGGTCGCGGCGTTCCGCGGGTCGTCCTCGGGGATGCCCTGTTCGACCTTGCCGACGAGGTCGGCGCCGACGTCCGCGGCCTTGGTGAAGATGCCGCCGCCGACCCTCATGAACATCGCGATCAGCGCGGCACCCAGACCGAAGCCCTCCAGCACCTTGGGCGCGTCGACCGCGTACACGAGCACCACGCAGGACGCGCCGAGCAGGCCGAGCCCCACCGTGAACATGCCGACGACGCCGCCCGTGCGGAAAGCGATCTTCATGGCTTTGTGCGAGACCGCCGTAAGATCCTTTTCCTGGGAATCGCCTTCGGCCGGCGTGGCTTCCCGCGCGGCGGCCGCGACGCGCACATTGCTGCGCACCGCGAGCCACATGCCGATATAGCCGGTGGCCGCCGAGAATCCGGCGCCGATCAAGAAGAAGGCACTGCGTCCCGCGCGTTGCGTCCAATTGTCCGCGGGCAGCAGCAGGAGCAGGAAGAACACCACGACGGCGAATACGCCGAGAGTGCGCAACTGCCGGGCGAGGTAGGCATTCGCGCCTTCCTGCACCGCGGCCGCGATCTTCTTCATACTGTCGGTTCCCTCGCCGGCCGCGAGCACCTGACGCACCAGCACCGCTGCGACGGCCAGCGCCGCCAGCGCGACGACGGCGATCACCAGCACGATGTCGCGGTTGCCAGTCGTCAACGACGGTCCGGCCAGAAAAGAGGGGGTTTCCAGCAACTGAGGGGTGTAAGGCCCCGCCATTCGTCCTCCTTGACGTTTGGCACATGGGCGCGCGGAAGCACGCTCAGGCGTCCTGAGCAAGATGTGGACGGATTGTAGGGAGCCGCACCAGATCAAAACAGTGCGCGACAAAGAGAATTCGCCTGTGGCCGGGAAGATCAAAAGAACTGCGCCCGCAGAATTAACCCGGACGAAGGAAAGCCAAGAATTAGCTGACCACTGCCCGATGATCTCAGTGTCCTACTGATTGCCGCTGCTCAAAGACGTGCGAACGGAAATCCGGACCGGCCGCGGCCCGCTCGACAATGGAGACGATCATCCCCTGACAACCGCCGAACGGGTGATCTGCGACGTGTCCACCGCCCCGCCGAACGGCCGGCGAACGCCCGACGGGCCGTCAGATCACGTCCTGATCCGGGCGGGTCGGGCCTGGAACGATGCCGTCCGTACCGCGTCGGCGAGCGTCCGCCCGCTCCCGCCGCGACGCCGCACCGCCGCCGTAGCGTGGCAGGCGGAACGTTTCGCCACCACCGGCCGCGCGGGGGAAATCCAGCCTGCCGGAAACCGGCCTGTCGGCGCATGCCTCTCGGCGAAGGAAAACCAGCGCGTCGGCCCGCCGCCCGCCGGGGCACCGCAGAACTCCAAGGCGCCCCGAACGCACTACGGCAGAGCCGGGACCGCTCTCGTCACGGCTCTCGTCACGGCAGAGCCGGAGCCGGTGTCGTCGGCCAGCTCATCCGGATGACGCCGCCGTGCTCGCCGGAGGTCACCTCGACGTCGTCGACCAGCCCGCTGATGACCGCGAGGCCCATCTCGTCGTCGCCCTCGGCATCGCCGCTCTCCACGGCACCGTCCGCACGCTCACCGGCTCCGCCGGGCACCTCGTCGCCCACCTCGATCGAGAACTTCTTCTCGTCCTCGACCAGGACGACCCGCACCGGCGCCACGATGCCGTTGCTGACGTGCAGCCCCACCGCGCGGCTGCACGCCTCACCGACGGCGAGCCGCACCTCGTCCAGCACGGCCTCGTCCACCCCGGCGCGCCTCGCCACGGCAGCCGCGACCAGACGCGCGGTCCGGACGTGCTCGGGAAGGGCGCTGAAGCGAAGTTCGACGGTGGCCATGCCATCCCCCTCGGTATGCGGGCGTGCGACGCAGGGGGCCGGACCGTCACGTCCGGATCCCCCCACTACTTCCTCCCCGCGCCGGAGCGCGGGGCACCGTGAAACCGTCAGTCGGTCGCTGAGACGGCCTCGTCGACCGAGGTGTGAATCGGGAACACCTTGGTCAGTCCGGTGATACGGAAGATCTTGAGAATGCGCTCCTGGTTGCAGACCAGGCGCAGCGAGCCCTCATGGGCACGCACCCGCTTGAGCCCGCCCACCAGCACGCCGAGTCCCGTGGAGTCGAGGAAGTCGACACGTTCCATGTCCACCACGAGGTGGTAGCTTCCGTCGTTCACAAGCTCGACCAGCTGCTCCCGCAGCTTGGGCGCGGTGTATACATCAATCTCGCCACCGACCTCGACGACCGTACGGTCGCCAACGGTCCGGGTCGACAGGGACAGGTCCACGGATCCTCCAGCACCTTGCTATCGAGCGGTCGCCCCCCTGGGGCCTCCCCACCGAAGGTAGGGGCGGATCGGCAGCCGCGATGGCATTCAATCACTTACCGGCAGGCGTGCACGACGCCTTGTCAGCATTGTCGGTCACTCCGGTGACACACTCGATGCCAATGGCCTCCGATCCACTCCCGCCGGACGCGGGCACGCGACCCTCCCCGGGCATGATTCTCGACCGCCTCACCCGGGGAGCGACCCGCGCTGCGCGCATCACTCATACGGAGCACTTGCCCCCGCGGACCGGCAGCCATGCCGACTGGCCGGCGCGGATCCGGCCGGAAGTGATCGGTGCCATCCGATCGGCCGGAATCGATCGCCCCTGGGCCCACCAGGCACGGACATCCGAACACGCGCTGCGCGGCGAGTCGGTGGTCGTCGCCACCGGCACCGCCTCCGGCAAGTCCCTCGCCTATCTCGCGCCGGTCCTCTCCACCCTCCTGGACGGCTCCGAGGCGCCCAACGGGCGGGGCACCACGGCGCTGTATCTGGCCCCCGCGAAGGCACTGGCGGCCGATCAGCGGCGGGCCGTACGCGCGCTGGCCGCCCCGCTCGGCACGGCCGTCCGGCCCGCGGTCTACGACGGTGACACCCCCGTCGAGGAGCGCGAATGGGTACGCCAGTACGGCAACTACGTCCTGACCAATCCCGACATGCTGCACCGCGGCATCCTCCCGGCCCACCCCCGCTGGTCCTCCTTCCTGCGCGCGCTGCGCTATGTCGTCATCGACGAATGCCACACCTACCGCGGCGTCTTCGGCTCCCATGTGGCGCAGGTCATCCGCCGGCTGCGGCGCGTCTGCGCCCGTTACGGCTCCGCGCCGGTCTTCCTGCTCGCCTCCGCCACCGCCGCGGAACCCGCCCGTGCGGCCACTCTGCTGACCGGACTGGACGTGGCGGAAATCACGGAGGACACCTCGCCGCGCGGCGAGTTGGTTTTCGCGCTGTGGGAGCCGCCGCTGACCGAACTGCACGGCGAGCAGGGCGCCCCGGTCCGCCGCACCGCCACCGCCGAGACCGCCGACCTGCTCACCGACCTCACCGTCCAGGACGTCCGCACCGTCGCCTTCGTACGCTCCCGCCGGGGCGCCGAACTGATCGCGCTGATCGCGCAGGAGCGGCTCGCGGAGGTGGACCGCTCGCTGCCGTCGCGGGTGGCCGCGTACCGCGGCGGCTATCTCCCCGAGGAACGCCGCGCCCTGGAAGGCGCGCTGCACAGCGGCGAGCTGCTCGGTCTGGCCGCCACCACCGCGCTCGAACTGGGCGTGGACGTCTCGGGGCTGGACGCGGTGGTCATCGCCGGCTATCCCGGCACCCGCGCCTCGCTGTGGCAGCAGGCCGGCCGGGCGGGCCGCTCCGGGCAGGGCGCCCTCGCCGTCCTCGTGGCCCGCGACGACCCGCTGGACACCTATCTCGTCCACCATCCCGAGGCGCTCTTCGACCAGCCGGTCGAATCCACCGTCCTGGACCCGGACAACCCCTACGTCCTCGCCCCGCATCTGTGCGCGGCCGCCGCCGAACTCCCGCTCACCGAAGCCGATTTCACGCTCTTCGGGCCCGCGGCCGCGGGGCTGCTGCCGCAGCTGGAGACCGCCGGTCTGCTGCGCCGGCGCGCCACGGCCTGGCACTGGACGCGCCGCGAGCGGGCCGCCGACCTGACCGACATCCGCGGCCAGGGCGGCTCGCCGGTGCAGATCGTCGAGGCCGGCACCGGGCGGCTGCTGGGCACCGTGGACGCGGGCGCCGCGCACACCACCGTCCACGACGGGGCCGTCCACCTCCATCAGGGCCGTACCTACCTCGTCCGGCACCTCGACCTGGAGGACGATGTCGCCCTCGTCGAGGAGGCCAACCCGCCCTATTCCACGACCGCCCGCGACACCACCGCCGTCTCCGTCCTCGAAACCGACACCGAGATCCCCTGGGGCGATGCCCGGCTCTGCTTCGGCTCCGTCGAAGTCACCAATCAGGTCGTCTCCTTCCTGCGCCGCAAGCTGATCTCCGGCGAGGTCCTGGGCGAGACCAAGCTGGACCTCCCGCCGCGGACGCTGCGCACCCGCGCGGTGTGGTGGACGGTCACCGAGGACCAGCTCGACGCCGCCCGCGTCAATCCGGAGCAGCTGGGCGGCGCCCTGCACGCCGCGGAACACGCCTCCATCGGCATGCTGCCGCTCTTCGCCACCTGTGACCGCTGGGACATCGGCGGCGTCTCCATCCCGCTCCATCCGGACACCCTCCTGCCCACGGTCTTCGTCTACGACGGCCACCCCGGCGGCGCCGGCTTCGCCGAACGCGCCTTCCACACGGCGGCCGACTGGCTGGCCGCCACCCGCGATGCCATCGCCTCCTGCGAATGCGACGCCGGCTGCCCGTCCTGCATCCAGTCCCCCAAATGCGGCAACGGCAACGACCCCCTCCACAAACGGGGAGCGATCCGGCTGCTCACAGAGCTTCTGCGGGGAGCGGCGGGGAGTTAGGTCCTGTGGTGCCAGGGCGGGGGCGGGGGCCGGGGCCGGGGGAACTCGCCGGGGGGGAGGCGGCCGTAGGCGGCGGCGCGGTGCGGCCGGTGGGGCGGCGGGCATGGGACGGAAGGCCAGTGGACGGACGGTCGGTGGGATGGCCGGTCGGTGGGGTGGCCGGTCGGTGGGGCGGGTGGCGGCGGGGCGGGCGACCTACGGGACCGTGCGGCCGACCGTGCCTCGCACTCCTCTCCGGCGTACGCCCGCAGCCGCCCATGGCCGTCGTAGTGGCATGTGGCGCCCTCGCCGCCTCACCGGCCGCCCGCCCCGCCGCCACCGTCGCGCGGCCTCGCCAGCCCTCACTACGCCCTCGTCCCGGCTCTGTCGCGGCCTCCGCACCGCCCTCCCACCCCCTCACCACGCACTCACCCCGGCCCTCGTGGCCCGGCCCGCGTCCTCCGGTCCGGCCGCGCCTCCCGGGGCGGCCGTGGGCGGGCCCCCGGGTACGGCCGTGAGCGGGCCGGCCCGGGACCGTACCCGGGAGGCGAACGGGTGGCCGCCCGCCTCGGCCGAGACATCGGCGATCGCCTCGGACAGGGCGCAGCGCACCAGGCGGGCGTGCTGTGCGGCCGCCACCCGCCGGGCCGCCGCGCAGGCCGTGGCCGGGCCCTCGCGGGCATGATCCGCGGCGGCCAGCGCCGCCAGGTCCGCGGCACCGCCCGCCCGGTGCCGTGCGGTCACGACCTGGCCCAGGCCGATCAGTGCCACGAAGACAGCGCACAGGGCCGCCATCGCGAAGACCGTCCAGACCGTCGCCGACCCCTCATCGCCCCACCGTCTCCTCCGCAAGAGCCACCGCCTCCCCGCCGACCTGCACTGTCAGCCGTCCCACACCCGGCAGATCCGCCTCGACCCGTACGCGTACGAGGTCGCCCTCCCGTGCCAGCACGACCCGCGCGCCCCGTGGGGCCGCGCCGTGCGCCGCCCGGAGCACCGCCGCCCGCGGTTCCGACCGCGCCGCCGCCCGCGCCCCGGCCCGCGCCGCGTCCACACACTCGATGCGGGCGCAGACCGCCATCAGGCCCCAGATCAGCGCCGCCACGACCGCCACCAGAACCGGTATCGCCAGGGCCGTCTCCGCCGTCACGAAGCCCGCGTCGCGGGTGGTCCGCCGGGCATTGCGGACGGCGGGAGCGGGGTGGCGCGGCCCCGCACGGGAGGTCGGGGCACCGGCCGCGCCCCGCGCCCGCCGGGCACCACGCCACCCGGCATCCCTGACCGACCCCGCGCCCGGTCCGTCAGAACTGCACATCGAGCGCCTTTTGGATCACCGATCGCAGCAGCGCCTGGACCGCTCCACTCGTCACGACCTTGTAGAGCACCGCCGCGAAGGCGCACGCGGCGAGCGTCCCCATGGCGTACTCCGCCGTAATCCTTGCTTAGTTTCTGTGTCTCTTTGAGCTGGCCCGAGAGTAGAGGGTAGCGAGAAGTCTCTTGCACTCTCTTGAGTCTCAATCGTACGGTGCACAGCATGCATCTGATCTTCTACAGCCGAACGGGTTCGGAGAACTGGGGGCTTGGGCGTCAGCCACTGATCCCCGAAGGCATGCCGGTCCTGATCGACGAGGACTTGGCCTTCGAGGACGGCGGCGTACCCCGGCCCACGGTGATGGCCAACCGCTGGTTGCGCGAACTCCCTCTCAACGGGGCGCGATCTTCAAGGACTTGGAAGAACTACGCGCAGGCTCTGCGCTGCTGGCTGGAGTTCCTGGCCAGGAACGGCGTGGATCCGCTCGGGGAGCGGCAGCCCTTGCGGGACGCTCTGAGCGCGTTCTCGGAGTACCGGTTCGCGGGGCCGTTGGAGGCTCGCTGGGACGAGGGCACGTGGGACCAGAACATCAACACCGTGGCGCGTTTCTACGCGTGGGCCGATGATGAGGGACTGTGCCCGGCTGTGCCGTTTACGTACCAGATGGTCCGGCGGTACACCGAGGCCGGCGTGCAGCTCGCGCGGCGGAACACGGCCACGGTGCGGCGGGCGAAGCCGCATGTCACGGTGAAGTATCTGGAGAGCGACTTCCTTAAGGTGTTCGTGCGGGCGCTGGCCGGTCTGCGCCCGGACGGGGAGCCGGACTCGTTCCGCGGCCGTCACCTGGGGCGCAACGCCGCTATGGGGTCGCTCGTGGCGTCCAGCGGTCTGCGGGCGCAGGAGTTCACGCACCTGCTGACGTACGAGCTGCCTGCTCTGCCTGCCCGCAGCAGCGTGGTTCCGGTCCGCTTCCCGCTGTCCGCGCAGATCACGAAGGGCAAGAAGCCTCGTGAGGCGTGGGCGAGTTACGACGTTCTGGCCGATGTGCACCAGTACACCGAGTTGGACCGCGTGATGCTGACGGAGGGCCGCCGTTACCGGCCTGATCCGCGCCTGGGTGAGCCATTGGTGATCACTGAGCCGGACTGGGAGGGCGGGAAGGTCAACGGCCGCCGGGTCTCCTGGCGCAAGCTGACGTTGAACGAGCGGCTGCGGCTGGTGACGCCAGAGGGCACGCCCGGGATCATCGCGGTGCAGTCGGACGGCACGCCGTTCACCGACTGGGCGACCGTCTTCCGCCGGACCTCGGAGCGTATCCGGCGTGGCTTCGAGCCGCGGTTCCCCACGGTCGGCCCCCATGTCCTGCGCCACACATTTGCGATGGCGACGCTGGAGAGGCTGGTCAAGGGCCACTATCAGCGGGCGGCTGCGCTGGTCGCTGACGCCGGTGAAGATGCTGCACTGTCGCTGTATCTGACGAAGGCGGACCCTCTGATGGTGCTGCGGGATTTGCTCGGGCATTCCAGCGTGACCACCACTGAAATTTACATCCAACGCCTGGACGTACAGCGGATCTACCGCGAGCTCTACGACGAGGCGGGCAGGCACAGTGGCCAGTTCGCCGCCGAAGCGGACGCCGAGTTCGACGACGAGGAGGATGCCGCATGGTGACCCGTGTCGAACACGACCCGCTGCGCATCGAGTTCACATTCCCCAACGATCCACCCTGGACGGGCGACTTGAGTTCCACAGCCAACGAGAAGCTGGCGGAGGACCTCGCCCACGGCCTGGTGCAGATGGTGCACCCGCTGGGCCGCATCACAGCACTTCAGAGCGCGGTGACGTACACGTCGACGATCCGGCGGATGGGCGCGGAGTTGGCCGCGCTGGGCTTCGACGGGAGTCTGGCGGATCTGCGCACGAGCCACGTCCTGGCGTACTGGATGTCCGTCGGCGGCAGGCGCGTCTTCCACACCCGGCGCCTGCTGGCCGGCTGCGGGGACCGCGTGGACGTCGGCATTCGGGCCTACCTGGACGGCAAGGCCGTCAAGAGCCCGCCCCGGAGCAAGCCGCTGAAGCCGTACACCGACGGCGAGTGGCGGCAGATCGAAGCCGGGCTGCGGGACTATCTGCAGCAGGTCATGGCCCGTCAGCGTGAGGTCCTGGAGCTGGCAGTCCTGGGCCCTGACAGCTCCGACCTCGGCCGGAACCGGCAGAACTTCGCGTGGCTGCTGCGCGAGCACGGCCCGCTGAAGGTCGCGGACGTCACCAAGGTGACGGGGCTGACCGTGGACTACTTCCGCGACGGCGTCGGCGGCCAGTACCGGGACGTGCGCAGTGCGATGTATCCGCCGGTGCAGGTGGCGACGGCCATGCGTCTTCTGTTCGGCGTCTACAGCGGTGTCGTTCCGGACGGGATCCGGGATCTGGGGCTGGACGATTTCACGTGGACCGGTGACCGCACGGTGCTGATGGACTACGTCAAGGGACGCCGCGGCCCGGAATCGGTGAACCTTCCTGCTCGGGCCGTGCGGCTGCTGGAGCGCTGGCTGGAGCTGTCGGAGCCGGTGCGGCGACTGGCTCCGGAGTCGATAGCCGGCGACTTGTTCGTCTTCCTGGACACCGAGTACCGCAGCACGGACGGCGCGAAGTCCCAGCTGTCGGCGCTGTCCACCCGGATCGCCCCCAAGAGCGGGAACAAGGCCCGGCGTCAGCTGGCGAGGGAGCTGGATCTGCGTACGGACGCGGGAGAGCCACTGCTGTTGCACTCGGCGCGGATCCGGACGACCTATCACAACGTGCTGGCGCGTCGGGGCTGGACCGGCCGTACAAAGATCGACCCGAATCACACGGCCGCGGTGGAGGGCAGCCACTACGTCTCGACCACGACGCCGGCCCAGGCCGAGTCGGTGGAGGCCATCATCGAGGACGCCCAGGCCGACATCATGCGGCGCAGTCGCCCGCCCATCGTGTTGAGCGACGAGGAGGCCGCCGTGTTCGTCACCGAGCAGCCCGAGCAGGCGACCCGCCTGGGCCTGGACGCCGAGGCGATGGCCGAGCTGCTGGGCGGCGAGATGGACGTGTTCACCGCGGCGTGCGCCAACCAGCTCGCCGGACTCCACGGCCCCAAGGGAAAGCCGTGTCCGGCCCGGCCGTGGGTGTGCCTGCTGTGCCCGCTGGCGGTCTTCACGCCCCGGCACGCGCCCAACCTGCTGCGGCTGAAAGCCTATTTCGCCCGTCAGTCTCGGCAGCTCACCGTGCAGCAGTTCCTCGCGGTGTTCGGCCCCTACGCCGACCGCCTCGACCATGACATCCTGCCCCGCTTCGACGCCCGCCTGCTGGAGAAGGCGGCCGGCGAGGTGGACGACATCGACTCCGAGCTGCCGCTTCGGCCCGAGGAAGGAACCCAGTGACCCGCGCTACCGCCCTGGTCGTCGAGACCCTGGCCGGTCCGATCCCCCGGGAGTGGGCCCTGAAGTCCCCGTTCGCGGGGCTGGACGTGTGCCGTGAGGCCGGATGGGACATGCGGCCGGACGGTCCCCGTCCCGTGTTCGACGAGGACTTCTGGGACCTGTCGGCAGTGAAGTACCCCAAGGGGGTGCGGAGCAACGTCAAGCGCCTGGACTTCACCGGCATCACCAATCCGGCTCTGCGGCTGACCGCCAAGGAGTACGTGTTCGCGCTGGTCGTACCGGACCATGAGCGTGTCTTTGCTCTGCCGGAGGCCCGGCGGGAGCCGTACAAGCCGGAGTCGGCGTTCAACTTCTGCGTGCAGCTGGTGCGGTGGATGAACTTCGTGACCGAGCAGGGCATGTCGTCGCTGAGTGAGGTGATGCAGGAGCACTGCGAGGTGTACCGGGAGTTCCGCTCGCACCGTACCCGCAAGCGCCAGGCGGGCAGCGGGCCGATCACGCCGGGCACCATGCTGACGATCCTGCGGCCCGTCGTGGACCTGGCCACCTACCGCGAGCTGTTCACGGTGGACGCCTACCGGCCCGGCTTCACACCGTGGGAGGGGCACACGGTCAGCGAGGTCGCGGGCTGGGAAACCTACGCCATCTCCTCGACCCCGCCGGTGGCGGAAGAGGTGTTCCAGCCCACGGTTGCCGCGGCTCTGTATCTGGTGGAGACGCTCGGGCCGCTGGTGGCCGAGGAGTTCGAGCGCGTGCTGGAGTTCCGGGCGAACAAGGGCGGGCAGAACCCGAGGTCCGTCACGGCGAAGCACCAGGCAGGCGTCGCGGCCTCCGCCGAGTGGCATGTCCGCGAGCGGGTTCCGCTGCTGGAGATCGACGCCCGGCAAGTCACGCGGCGCGTCAAACGAGGATGGCGGCCCGACGATCCGCTGCTGCACGTGGATGTGGGCGAGTTCTTCGGCCAGGCGACCGGCTCGAGATACGCGAGGGTCGCGGACCACCTGGTCGAGGATCTTCGCCCGTTCCTGGAGCCCGTGGTGGCCGAGGTGGGGGTCGTGGGCATGTTCGGCCGGGACGCCTCCCGGGTGCCCCGCGCCGACGACCCGCAGCAGCTGGCACCGTGGACTGTGCCTCTGACCGGGGACGAGCTGCGGGGCCTGCAGATCGTCATGCTGGCTGCCTGCCGGGTCCTGGTCGCGGCCCTGAGCGGCATGAGGGCTGGGGAACTGGACGAGATGACCGCCGACTCCCCCCAGCCGCCGGTCACCGTCTCCGGCGGCACCCAGCGCTTCAAGCTGGGCAGCAAGCTGATCAAGGGGCAGGAGTTCGGCGGAATCGCCGAGGAATGGGTGGTGCTGGAACCGGCCTGGCGGGCGGTGAAGCTCGCCGCCCGCCTCAACCAGGCCCGGGCGGGCGAGCGCGCTTTTGCCCGCTCGCCCATGGACTTCCTGCACAAGAGATTGCGGGAGTGGGTCAACAGCCCCGCCGGCCAGCGGCTCGGCCTGGCGCCGATCCCGGCCGGGCCGGTGAACGGACGGATGCTGCGGCGCACGCTCGCTCTGTCGCTGGCCCACCGCCCCGGCGGGCTGCTGGCCGCAAAGATCCACCTCAAGCACGTCTCCGTAGTCACCACCGAGGGCTATGCGCTGCGGCCCGGCGGCTCCCAGGGCAACCTGATGGCCGAGGTGGAAAGGGAGCAGGACAAGAACCACCTGGAGCTCACGAAGGAGGCCTTCGAGGATTACCGCGCGGGCCGTCTACCGGCGGGCCCCGGGGCCCGCGAGCTGATCAAAGCGTTCGAGCACATCGACGCCCAGCTCAAGGACCACAAGCCGGGCACCGCGGCGGTGATCGAGGCCGAGCGGCGGCTGGAGAACCTGCTACGGGAGCAGTCCAAGCACCTGCATCTGCAGACCGCGAACTACTGCTGGTTCCGCGACCCGCACAAGGCCCTGTGCCTGAAGCTGGCGGGCACCCCGGACGCGACGAAGCCACTGGGTGGGATGTGCGACTCCGCCCGCTGCCCGCAGGCCACCCACCACCCCTGTCACCTGCCTGTTTGGCAGAGTCAGGTCGGCACCGGCAAGGTCTTCCTGGCCAACCCGCGCTTCGCCAAGGGCGAGAAGAAGCGGCTCGAACCCGAGGTGGAGCGAGCCCAGCGAGTGGTGGACGAGATCATGACAGCGGCCGGTACAGCGAGCGGAGGGCAGTGACATGCCACGGATCAGTGACGCGGACCGGGCCCGCAACGAGGAGGCGATCCGCGCGGCGATGGACCGGCTGCTGCGGGGCGAACTCCCGCCCGGTGGCAAGTGCGACCTGAAGACCCTGGCCGCCGAAGCGGGAGTGACCCGGACCGGCTTCTACCCGAAGAAGAACCGCGACGGCACCACCCGCCCCGGCCCCTACCAGCACCTCGGCGAGGAGTTCGAGCGTCGCCTGAAAGTCCAGCGTGACGCGGGTGAGGCCCCTGACCCCCGGGCATCGCAAATCGAGCGGCTCAAGGCCCAGGTCGCCGAGCTCAAGGAACGCGTCGCGAAACGGGACGAGGCGCTGGCCGAGCTCACCGCGTTCAGGACGCTTGCCGTCTCCCGGCTCACAGCCCAGCACGAGGAGATCGAGCGGCTGAGACAGCAGGCCGCCCAGGACGACAACGTCCGCCGCCTGCCCGCTGCCCGCGGCGGGACGGCCCCCTTCGGGTCGTGCAGTTGAGGCCGTCTCGGCCCGGATGTCCGTGCTAACCGCAATCATGGACGAGGACACGCCGATCATGCAGGAGGGGACACTATGGCGACCATCTGGGTTCTCACACAGCCAACAGGCGGCAACCTGACACAGGAGATCGTCCGAGCCGATGTGATCACCAGCGTCAGCGGGAACAGCGACAACGTGCTGGCCCTCCGGTCGGACACCCAGGCTGTGGTGTCCCTCGCATGGGGATCGACCGCCGGGAAGCCCAGGCCGCTGCCGGCCGGGTTCCACGTCTATTTCCTGCAGACGATGGACGAGGTGAGGCGGGACAAGAGCGACCTGGACCGGCTGGTGATGGCCAAGTGGGTCATCGACCAAGAGGAATGGCAGTGGCTGGTCGTGGATGTCGAAGACCTTGCGCCCCGCGAGTTCTAGACACTCGTACCGGACAGTGACATGGGGCCCGGCTTTGCCGGGCCCCATGTGTTCAGCCGAAGGCCAGTTCCCGGAAGGTGTTGCGGACGTCGGTCAGGGGCTGGCGGTCGCGGGTGTAGTAGAGCTTGTTGGTCAGCAGCACCGCCCACCGGTCCTCCGTGGGGGAGACCCACATGCCGGTGCCGGTGAACCCGTAGTGCACCCAGACGTCCTGCTCGTCGGTGGTGCCCGGGGCGGGGTGCCAGAACAGGCCGCGTGCAGGCTGAAGACCGCCTGTCTGCACGGTCAGCGAGTAGGCCGTCCACTCGGCCCCGAAACCGGCCTCGGCGGCGGCTGTGGCGGGCTCCAGCATGTAGCGCAGGAAGAGGGAGAGGTCGTCGAGGACGGTGAAGGTGCCGGCGATGCCGCACACCCCGCCCAGCAGGCGAGCGGAGAAGTCGTGGGCGACGCCTTTGAGGTGGGTGTCGGTGTCCTGGTCGAGTTCGGTCGGCGCACAGCGGGCCGCGAGGTGGCCGGGCAGCGGGCCGAAGCGGGTGGAGGTCATGCCCAGGGGCCGCCAGGTACGGGCGTCGGCAAGCTGGTTCAGGTCCTGGCCGGAGAGGTGTTCGGCGAGGTAGCCGAGGATGAGGGCGGCCCGGTCGGTGTATTCGACGGCCTCGCCGGGCGGCCGGTTGAGGTCCTCGTGCAGCACACCGGCCCGGATGGCCTGCGGGTCGGTGCCGTAGAGGTTCTTCAGCTGGGCCCGCAGCGGGAGGCCCGCGGTATGGGTCAGCAGCTGGCGGGCGGTGACCGTGCCGAGCGGCCGGTCGGTGACCTCGTCCCAGAAGGTGCCGAGCGGGGCGTCGAGATCGAGGACGCTGTCTTCCCACAGGGCGCCGATGGAGGACCACACGGCGAGGATCTTGGTGAGGCTGGCGGCGTCGAAGACGGTGTCGGGCCGCATTCTCACACCCGGCTCGTCAGGGTCCAGGACTCCGGTGGTTCCGCAGGTACGGACGCCGGCGGCGTCACCGACGGCCCACACGGCACCGGGGTAGACCTTGTTGCGGACACCTTCGTCCAGCAGGGCTTCGATGCGGTCGGTTGCGTGCGTCATGGTCTCCCTGTTCGCCGTCGGCTCCCGCCGGTCAGCGTAGTGAGGTGGGCGGGCCGGACCGTGCATGGCGCGGTCCGGAGATCGTGATCACGCCATCTGACGCGACTCGCCCCGTTGCACAAGGCCGCGGCCCTATCGTGCGGGTACACGGATGAAGACGATCTGCCGCAGGCTCGCCGAGCTGAAGATGAAGCCCAAGGCGAGACCGGGGCGAGCAGACAAGAAGGGGGAATGGGTGTCCGTCCCGCCGTCGCTCGGTCCTGTCGCACGCCTGCGTGCACACAACGAACGGGTCCTGCAGCTGCGTCAGCACATCCGCGTAGTGAACCTCCGGCAGCGCCTGATGTACGGCTTCGGTGCTGGTGTCGTGCTCTGCGTGCTCGGCGTCGCCGTCCCTACAGCGCTGACGTGGCAGCGTTTCGACATGGCCCCCTTCAACACGGTTCTCGTTCTCCTGGGCGTCGTATGTGCTGTTGGGTTCGTTGGGTCCTCATGGATCGAAACAGTCAGACATGAAGGCCCACGGCCTGGGACCTCTGGGGATCGGCTGACTCGCGAGGAGCTGGAGCTGGATCTCGAAATCGCAATCGAGAGCCGGCTCATCGACGCGACCCCGCTAGACATCCCCATCCGCAACAGGCAGTTCGCCTACAGCGAGTCCATACCCGAGGAAATGGACCAGCTCCGCAAAGAGAGCCACCGCTACCGTCGGCGGCACAACTTCTTCCAGCTCCTGATCATCATCGGTTCGATCGTTAACGCTGGGACGCAGTCCTTCAGTGACACTACCCAGCCACTCAAATCGATCATCATCGGCCTGACCATGCTGGTCGCCATCTGCGCTGGCATCACCGGGTACTACAAGTTCCGCGAACGCAGCTTCAACCTCCAGCAAACGGCGGACTCGATCGAAGAGCACGCCAACGCTTTCCACCTCGCTCTGCCGCCCTACGACAGCGCCGACCCTGCGGCCAACCTCGCTCTCCTCACTGCCAGGGTCGAAAGCCTCCGGGTGGAACAGAGGCGCCGAGAACAACAACTTGATCAACCGCCGGAAACCCGTGACCCGTCCGGCTGATTGCCAGCCTTGGCAGAGCCCAGGGCGGGCTGGGTATGAGAGGCATTCTCAGGTGAGTTGGCGGCCGAGGTCGGCCAGAGCCTGGGCAGTCGCTGAGAGGGGGTAGCGGGCGGCATTGGCGTATCCGGCCTGCCGCAGGGCTGTCAGCAGGCCGGGGGCGGTCCGCAGCCGGTCCAGGTCGCGGACGAGGGCGGCGGAGTGGGTGAAGTCGGTGGCCATGCCGGAGGCGGCCACGGCCTCGCTCAGGCCCGGCACCGGCTGGTAGAGGACCGGGAGGCCGCACGCTTGGGCTTCCAGCGCGACCAGGCCCATGGCCTCCAGAGTGGTGGACGGCATGACGAGCGCGTCGTGCTCGGTGAACGCCTGCCACAGCTGGGGACGGCGGAGCCAGCCCAGGTAGCGGGCCCGCAGCCCGGCGCGTTTCAGCAGCGGGGCCAGCGCTTGGAACTGGGCTCTGGGGGCGGCGATGCTCAGTTCGACGCCCTGGACCCGGGCGAGGCTTTTGACCAGGGCTTCGGCGCCCTTCTCCGCGGTGAGGCGTCCCGCGTACAGCAGCCGCAGGTGGCTCATGGAGGTGCGGGGCGGACGGGCCGGTGGGCTGGTCAGCAGCCGGTCCGGGATGCCCCAGGGGATCTGGGTGATCTTCCGGCGGTCGGTCTGCGGGGCGAGGCGGGTCAGGTGGTCGGCCATCGCGCCGGTGGGCACGACGATGGCGTCGGCGGCGCGGGCCGTTTCGCGCAGGGTCTGGAGCTGGTCGCGGTGGGCTTCGGCGAACAGGAGGTCGGTGCCGTGGACCAGGGCGATGCGCGGGTGCGCGGGCAGGGCCCTCATCAGGGCGGGGGTGGCGCCGAAGGCGAGGTGTTGCAGGTGCAGGACGCTGATCCGGGCGGGGTCGAGTACGGCGGTCAGCGACTTGCGCAGGGCAGTGACGTACCGGCCGAAGGCCGGGCCTTCCAGGCACTTTCCGGTGACTGGCAGCAGTTCGAGTCCGGCCGGGAGGCGGGGACGGACTCCGGCGGGGGCGAGCATGAATGCTTTGGCGGGGATGAGCGGTCTCTGGCCGGTGTAGAGGTCGAGGAAGAGTTCGACGCTGCCGCCGGGACTGCCGGCCGGAAGGTCCAGGAAGGTGGCGGCCAGTGGTCCTGGACGGGGGTTCGTGAGGGGCGTCATCGGCTGTCTCCGTCGATCTCCTCGTAGAGGCGGGAGATGTCGATGCCGTCCGTGGCCGCGTACTTCGCCGCCTGGTGCTGGTAGCTGTCCGGGTGGCCGTGGGCGGCGATGAAGACGAGCTTGCCGAAGGTCATGCCCGGGTAGACCCGCACGGGCCTGGCCACGCGGATCTCCAGGGTCCAGCGGATCGCGTGGCCCTGGTGGCCGAGCGGGGCGGAGACGTGGACCCAGATGCCCAGGGAGCCGATGGTGCGGTCCCCGTTGAGCATCTGCGCGAACGTCTCCGAGCCGGTCCGCTCGTGGGTGACGCCGAGGTAGAGCTGGCCGGGAACGAGGATGAGGCCGTAGTCGGGGATCGTCTGTTCGGTGAACGCGGTGGGGGCGGCGGCGTCCAGGTCGCCGTCGCAGACGCGGAGGGTGGCGCCGAGCCGCCAGTCGTA
Source organism: Streptomyces sp. x-80 (assembly GCF_046549095.1). Classification (NCBI taxonomy): domain Bacteria; kingdom Bacillati; phylum Actinomycetota; class Actinomycetes; order Kitasatosporales; family Streptomycetaceae; genus Streptomyces; species Streptomyces sp. x-80. The sequence continues at coordinate 38,167 of NZ_JAJPWM010000030.1, read as the reverse complement.
GGCGTTCGGGGAGATGCCGGCGGGGTCGTAGGGGTCGATGGTGATCTCGCCGGTGTGGACGGCGGCGGCGATCGCGGGGCCGGTGAGGATCACGAGGCCACCGCCCGGACGCGGGCGGCATCCCGCCAGTAGCGGGAGGGCTGTGGTCCCTGGGCGGCCTGGTATTTGCCGCGGTAGAGGTCGATGTCTCCGCTGGAGACGAAGAACATGATCTGCCCGATCTTCATCCCCGCGTACACCCGCAGGGGCCTCACCGGGGAGAGCATCAGCGTCCACTGGCCGTGAAAGCCGATGTCGCCGATGGGGGCGGTGATCTCGACGAACAGGCCGAGCCGGCCGACGGACGAGCGGCCGAACAGCAGCGGCACGAAGGTGTTCGAGCCGACCTGTTCGACGGTGTGGCCGAGGTAGAGCTCGCCGGGCTTGAGCACGTACCCGTCGCGGCCGATCTCGACGGCGGTTGTGGGGTTGGGCTGGTGGGCGTCGATGACTTCGGCGGTGTAGGTCAGCAGGGTGGGGCCCAAGCGGACGTTGTAGCTGTTGGGGTTGACCTGGTCCGGCTCGAAGGGGCTGATCGTCAAGCGTCCGTCGCGGGCGGCAGCGGTGATCTCGGGTCCGGTGAGGATCATCGGGCACTCTCCTCTTTCTCGGGCTCGGGCAGCGGGGTGGCGAGGATGCGGCGGACGGTCTCGCCGAGCCGGAGTCCGGCCTGGTGGGTGCGTCCGCCGAGGTAGGTGTCGGCGAGGTAGTCGGTGGTCAGCACGGACCGGAGTCCCTCCGGCAGGGGCCGCGGTGCGATGGCCAGCGGCCCGACCTGCCCGGCCAGGTGCGTGAGCAGTCCGTCCGTGCCGGCCATGTACGCGTCGGGGAGGAAGGCGTGGACGAGCTGGTTGCCGAACGGCTCGATGGCCAGCAGGTCCCCGAGCGTGAGGACGCCGGTGAGACGGGTGGGCCGCAAGGCGGTGTCGTTGAGGATGACCGCCTGGGCGCCGAGCCCGGTGTGCAGCCGGCCGGCGATGTCCTGCAGGAGACGGTGGCGGTCCAGCTCGGTATCCCGGTAGGGCTCATTCACGGTACCCAGGGGGGCGGCGAGCGTCCGGCCGGTGAAGGCGATCTTCTCCTTTAGGGCGGCGAGTTCGTCCGGCACCGTGTCGGCGGCGGGGAAGGTGGCGGTGCGGGCGGCCCAGCCGGAGCCGACGGGTTCGGCTGCGGCGTATCCGACAGCGAGCTCGCTGCCCTTGACCACGAGGGTGTCGCCGACGCTCACCGGCCCGTAGGTGTCGCTGTGGCAGTGGCCGGCGAAGATGACGTCGACGAACGGGCAGGCGCTGGCGAGGTGGAGATCCGTCTCGAAGCCGGAGTGGGACAGCACCATCCAGGAGTCAACACGGTGGTGGTGTTCCAGCATCAGCCCGCGCAAGGCGGTCACGGGATCGGTGACGCGGTGCCCGGCCCGCTGGTCGGCGGGGATGGTGTGAAACGCGTTCACGCCGATGACGGCGGTGACGGCGACGCGGCGGCCGTGCACGTCGACGATGCGGAGGCGGTCGAACAGCGGTCGGCCGGTGCTGTCGTCGGCAGCGTTGGCGCACACGGTCATCTCGTGCAGGCCGGGCTCGAAGTAGTGGGGCCAGCCGTGGTTGCCGGGGGCGAGGACGTCGTACAGCGTCGTGAGGATCTCGCGCTCGCGGGCTCCCTTGTCCAGCAGGTAGTAGCCGCTGCCCTCGAAGAAGTCGCCGCAGTCGGCGATCAGCGAGGTCGCCCGCAGTTCGTGCAGGTGAGCGAGGAGCCCGTCGGCCCGGTCGAGGGCGGAGTGGACGTCGGTTGTGGCCACGATCTGGGTGAAAGTCCTGGTCACCGCGGCACCTCGGCGATGTCGGCGCCGAGCGTGCGGAGTTTGGCGGGCAGGTCGGCGTGTCCGCGCCGGAGCTGGTCGAGGCCGGTGATGGTGGTGGCTCCGCGGGCGTTCAGGGCGGCGATCAGCAGTGCCGAGCCGGTGCGGATGTCGGTGGCCTTGACGGCGGTCCCGCTCAACCGCTGGGGACCGGTCAGGCGGCACTGGGTGGGCGAGAGCTCGTCGATCAGGGCGCCGAGGCGGGTGAGCTGGGGAATCAGGTTGCCGTGGCGGCCGGGGTTGATGCCGTCGGAGAACAGATGGATGCCGGGCAGCGTGAGGGCCAGTGTCATCAAGGCCGGTTCGAAGTCGGCGTCCAGGCCGTCCGGGGCGAGCGAGGCGATCGCCCTCAGCGGCCGTGCGCCGACCGGGCGGGCCCGGTGAACGGTGATCGCGTCGGGAGCGAGGGTGACGGGGACGCCGACCCAGTCCAGCAGGCCCGCAAGTGCCTTGAGATCCGCTCCGCTGATGCCCTCGATGCGGCCCTCGCCGCCAGTGGCCGCGATCGCGCAGGCCAGCGTGCCCGCCTCGATCTTGTCGCCGGGGACCGTCCAGGCGACGGTGCCGGCCGGGATGCCCGGCGGCGGGTCCAGAGTGATCTTCTCCTCGCTGGCGTGGGCCCGCCACCCGGCGGCGCGTAACGCGCCCAGCACGCCGGTGGTCTCCGGGGCTAGGTTCGGATTGCTTAGCTCAAGGCGGCTACCGGAGACCACTGCCCGGCAGACGGCGGCGACGCTCGCTCCGCGTGAGCGGAACGGCAGCGCCAGAACGACCCTGTCGCGGGCCTGGGTGGCGGCCAGAACGCGGTATCCGGCATCGTCGAGCAGGACGGTGTCGCCGAAGGCTTCGTACACCTTGAAGTGCAGGTCCATGCCGCGGTCCCCGATCTCGCAGCCGCCCGGCCAGGGCAGCACCGCCTGTCCGCAGGCCGCCAGCAGCGGTGCCACGAGGTAGTAGGAGGCCCTGATCCGGGCGGCGTCCACCAACTCGGGCACCTCGACAGGGCCGTCCTTGCGCATCACGATCACGGCCCCCGGCTCGGCGACCGGGTGAGCGACTCGGTAGCCGCACTGCTCCAGCAGGCCGAGCATCCTCTGGACATCGGCGCTGGCAGGGACACCGGACAGATGTACTGCGCGGCCAAGGGACGCGGCGGCGGCCAGCAGCGGCAGGGCCGCGTTCTTCGAGCCGTCCGCCTGCACCGTTCCGGCAAGCGGGCGGCCCGGCCGGACGGTGACGGCGTCGACGCCGGCTGCACGTGTGGGAGCAAGCTCCATGAAAAACCTCCAGGTCACATGTAGTTGGGGCTGAAGGCGATGCCAGGGGGCGGTCCGGCCGTCGGCACTGTGTGCGGCAGCGGCCGGACCGCGAACGGCACCACCCGCGGGGAGAGCGGAAAAGGGGCGGTGCCCGCCGCACACGCACCGGGGCGCCGGGCGCTTTGTGCGGCACCGGCCCAGCGGGCGGTCCGAGGAAGGGGGTGGTCGCCGCGCGGGCCGGAAGACGGAGTTCAGACGCTCACGAGGTCCGATGCGGGCAGGGTGCAGGTGATCTGCTTGCCGACCGGGCTCGGTTCGACCGTCCAGCCCGGCGCCAGCGCGTCGAGGATCCACAGCCCCCGCCCGGCCTCGGCGTCCGCATTGTCCGTAGCTTGATCGCGCCGCTCGGGAAAAGCTGAGGGCTCCGGGTCGTGCACCTGCACCCGTACGTGGTCCTCCTGCGGAAAGACCTGGACGACCACCGGCGCCCACGGACCGCACAACCGCACGGCGTTGCCGACGAGTTCGCTGGCCACCAGCCGGGCCGACTCCGCGATCGCCTCGCCTATCCCCGATCCGGTGACCGCCTTGAACACCACCTGCCGCATCTCGTGCAGATGCTCCGGGCTGGCACTCATGTGCAAGACGAACCCGGCGTCGCGGTGCACCAGGTAGAAGCCGCAGGAAGCCTGCGGCGAGACGGCAGTCGGTCCCGGACGGGCCTGGGCATCGTGCATGTGCGTGCTCCCCAGTCGACAGAGCGGGCAGCCGGCCGAAGTCGGCCGGGCTCGCGCTGAGGGTCGGCACGTCGGCCCCCGAGGGGGCAAAAAGCCCCGGGAGTCGGCGCAAGGCAAAGGCATATGACACGAAGCGCGATGGAGTCATCACGCCCCGCGATCGTTAGTCAGCATGCCCCGCTGCAACCGGATTGGGCAACATGCCCAAACGACATTCCTCAGATTGGTTGTCCATGCCCGAGGCAAGGGCCACACTGTCGGCATGGCCTGGAAGAGGAATCCTGCCCCCAAGTCCGTGTACCGCCGCCAACTGTCCGCTCAGCTCAAGGTGTTGCACGACCAGTCCGGCATGACGCTCGCCGAGGTCGGAGCGGTCATCGAGGTCGACCAGGGCTCGCTCAGCCGCATCATGAACGGCGACCGCGGCACCACCCCCGTCCTGGTGAAGGCGATGCTCGACTGCTACGGCGTCACCGAGCCGGCCGTCCGGGAAGACATCTTGGACCTGGTCCGCGCCGATCAGGCCCAGCGCAAGAAGTGGTGGCGCAAGTACTCCGCTGTCATCAACACCACCCAGTACGGCGGCTATCTCGAACTCGAGCAGAGCGCGACGGCCCTGCGCTCCTACGAACCGCAGCTGATCCCCGGACTGCTGCAGACACCCGAATACGCCCGCCAGGTCATCACCGCCATGCGCGTCGACCTGGATGCCAAGCAGGTCCAGGCCCTGGTGGACGTCCGGGTGAACCGCCAGGCCATCCTCGCCCGAGAGGACGCCCCGCCGCCGAAGCTGTGGGCGGTCATCGACGAGGCCGCCTTCCGCCGGATCGAGTCGAAGCCGGACGTCCTCAGGGAACAGCTAGAGCAGCTGTTGGACATCGAGCCCCGCACGAACATCACGCTGCAGCTCCTACCGTTCGACACCGGATTCCACCCCGGCCTGTACGGGTCGTTCATGCTCATGGGTTTCCCCGAGCCCAACCCGGACGTCGTCTGGGTGGAGAATCTGACGAACTCGGTGTACTTCGAGGGATCGGAGGATGTGGGGCGCTACACCGAGGTCTTTGACCACCTGCGGGCCACGGCCCTCGGCCCGCCCGAGACCCGCAGCCGTATCAAGAAGATGCTCAAGGAGCTGTAAGTGAGCAACACCAAGCCCGACCCCGCCGCGCTGGACTTCTCCGCCGTCACCTGGGAGAAGAGCCCGTTCAGCGGGGGCAACGACAACTGCGTGGAGTTCGGCGTGGTCGGCGACCTGATCGCCGTGCGCGACTCCAAGCGGCCCGAGCAGACCCCGCTCGTCTACACGCGGGGCGAGATCGCGGCGATGCTGGCCGGTGCGAAGGCAGGCGCGTTCGACCACCTGGCCTGAGCCGACAGTGGCCGTGAGGTGAGACGCCCGCAGGCGAAAGGCGGCGGCCCGACCCCAGCGTTAGTGGGGTCGGGCCGCCTTCGTCATCTTCGCAGACCTGGGCAACCAGGCAGGTGAAGCCCGCGTCTCAGGCTGGAACCCACTGCCAGAGGCCTTCGCCACGAGGCGAGGTGAATCGCGGCGCATCAGCGTCGTTTCTCGGACAGTTCCACGCCGCGTCCTGTCGACAGCGGTCCGTGTCCTGTCATCCTGAGTGGTCATCAGCCGGGCATCGCGGCGGCGAAGCCCAAAAACGTAAACGCAAAGGGAGTGAGGGTCCGGATGCCGGTGGTGGAGGCGTGCCTGTGGGGCCTCTTGGGTGCAGCCCTGATCGAGGGACTGGACCTGTACACGGCCATCCACACCACCGACGGCTGGCCGTGGAAGAAGAAGGGGCAGCCGACGTTCGCTCCCTACTTGGCGGCGCTGGTGATCAGGCTCGGCGTAGGCACTGGACTCACGGCCGCGTTCGCCGCCTCCCAGCAGGTTGCCGGCGCACTCGCAGCCGTGACCGTGGGAATCGCGGCGCCTAAAATCCTGCAGCAGCTGGCTAAGCAGGGCCTGGCCCATCAAGCTATAGAAGCGTCTCCCGCCCCGGCGCCGCAGGTGGACCCAGGGCAGGGAGCGGGAGCACAGCAGGCCGGTTCCGGCCCGGATCAACGAGGAGGACAGGTCGGTGCGCTCTGACTCGTTCACTGCCCAGGTACTCGAGAACCTCGCCCACACAGCGCCGCCGTTCTCGGCAGGAGAACCGTCCGCTCCCGCGCGCTCGTCCGGATCGGTCCCCCGCCCTTTCCGCTCCTGGCTGCGGCATGCGCTGGCGTTCGCACCGGTCAGCGACGACATCTCCCGCGGCGATGAAATGCGAATGTCACCGAAGGGCTCCAGCCGACCCGCCACGGCGCATGCCCGGACGGCAAGTCCCAAGCACCCGCGCTCCAAGGCGAACACGCCTCAGCGGGACCCTTCCGACCCGCCATCGGCTGCGGACATAATCACCCAGGCCCAGCGCACCCTGGAGGCCGCGCACGGCCTGGAGAACACTCTCCAGCAGTACGTGCTGACCCACCGCGCGGCACTGCAAGCAGCAGCTGCCGTGGTGACGGCGAGGCAGCGGCCGGAACACCGTCTCGGACGCCGGGCACGCGTACGGGGCACATGGGACCTGCTGCCGGAGCTCGCTCCCGAGTTCGCCGAGTACGCCAAGTACTTTCAGAACACCACGGTGAAGATGATCCGCGCCGAGGCCGGCATTGTCGGGGCCGTCGACGTACACGAGCTCGCAGACCTGCGCCGCTTCTCCACGGAGTTCGTGCGCAAAGTGGCGGCACTCGACGAAGTCGCGAGGCCCCCCACGCGGACAGCTGACGGAGGCAGTGCCACCACCATGCGCCGGACAAGCTGAGCGATGCCGCCGAGCCCGCCTCGGCGGCAGATCGAGCCACGTATAGTCAGATTCTGGCCCACCGCACGACATGACCTCCGTCACATCGGAACATCGAAAAAGGGACACGATGGTTCACCGAAACGCGACACAGCCCCGAGGCTCGGCCCCCGCGTAAAGCGACACGACCTGCGTGGGACACAGCAAGTGCCGCGACACGCTTGGTGGTCATCCCCCGGTCCACCCCCGCCGCACGCAGCCGCGCACCCCACCGTCGAAACATCGCCGTCCCCCTTGATTTCGCTTGAACTCGCTTGATTTCGCCTGGTTTCGCTTGAACTCGATCGCACTCAATCGCACTTGGTTCGCGCCGCCCGGACTCGCTCGCCTTCGCTCGAACTCGCCTCTCCGGCAGATCAGTTACGTCCCAGCAGTCCGCCCGCCAGACCGATCAGCACCGGCGCGACCCCGAGCGTCAGGAACGCGGGCAGGAAGCACGCCGACAGCGGCAGGGTGACCAGCACCCCCGCCCGCCGGGCCCGCGCGGCCGCCGCCCTGCCCCACTCCGTACGCAGCTCCGCGGCGATCCGTGAGACCGACTCGACGGCCGGCACCCCGGATATCCCGGCGCGCTCCATGCAGCGCGCCAGCCCTTCGGCTCCCGGCAGAGCGGCCAGCCGCGGCCAAACGGCGGCTGGTTCGCCACCCAGGCGCAGCTCCGCCGCCACGTGGCGCAGCCGCTCGCCGACCGGGCCGTCCAGCGACCGCCCCACCGCCTCGGCGGACTCCTGCGGCCCGGCCCCCGCCGCCAGGCAGGCGGCCAGCAGGTCCCCGGCCGGTGCCAGTTCCGCACGGACCCTGTCCTGCGCCAACTGCCTGGCCGCAACGGCGCGTTGCCGCCTCAGCCAGCGGTACGCGCCGTACCCCGCGGCGAGTCCCGCCACGATGCCGCCCGCCCCGCCCACGAGAACGGCCACGAAGGCGACCACCCCCAACGGCCCCCACCACTCCGCGAGCCCAGTGCTCCGCCGGTCACCGGTCCGCGGATCACCGCCCTGCCGGCCGCCGTCCTTAGCTCCGCCCCCGGCCGCGTACAGGGCCCCGCGCCCACGGCTCCGCCACCCGGCGGCCGCGCTCCGGCGCGACCGGGAACGGTCACCCACGGCGCGCCCATCCCGCCCGCCGCCGAGCACGTTCAGCGCCCGCTGCCGGACGGCCCGCCCACGGCGCACCTCGTGCACCAGTGCCGTCGCGCAGAGCATGACCAGCGCAGCCGCTACCGCCACCCCCAGCCTGTGGACAGCTTCCGGACTCGCGCCCTCCGGACTCATGTACATCGCATCTCGCCTCCCGCCCTCTCCGTCGTCCCTCGCTCCTGCTCCTGCTCCTGCTCCTGCGTTCCGCCTACGCCTGCCTCCTGCTACTGGTTCCGTATGCCAGGGCCTCGGGGCGCCGGTGGCGCCGCGTCGGCGACGATCCGTGCGGTCCAGGCCACCCCGCCCCACTCCAGCAACCCGCCGATCACCAGGCAGCCCCAGCCGGCCGGGGTGTGCAGCAGCACCCGCAGCGGATCGGCGCCGAGCGCGCTGCCCATCAGAAGGCCGCACACGGGCAGCAGCGCGAGCATCAGCGCGGTGGCCCGCGGACCCGCCAACTGGGCCCGTAGCTCCTCGCGTTGGCCGCGCCGGGCGGCGAGGCCGGCCGCGATCCGTTCCAGTCCGGCGGCCAGTCCGGCCCCGCCCTCCGCCGCGACCTGCCAGCACGCGGCCACGCCCGTCAGCCCCTCCGCCCCAGGCAGTCGCGCCGCCGTACGCAGCGTCCCGGGCACATCGCCGCCGTACCGCGCCGCCGCCAGTACCGCGGAGCCCGCCGCTCCGAGGTCCGGTGCGCCCGCCGCGAGCAGCGCCTGGGCCGGCTGCCGCCCGGCCCGCAGTTCGCCCGCCACCGCCGCGCACAGCCCGATCACCGCCGCGGACCGCCGGTCCCGCTCCCGCTCCGCCGTGCGGCGGGTCAGCCACCGGCGGACGACACACCCGGCCGCCACCGAAGCGAGCACCGGCAGCACCGATCCGCCCAGCACCCCGGCCCCGACCCCCACCGGCAGGCACCACGCCTCCCGCCCGACCGTCCCCCACCGCCCGAGGCGCCAGCGCCGCCCCGGGCCCTCCCCCACCGCCCGCGCCTCGATCCACCTCCGCACCCGCGCACACCATCGCGCCGCCGTACCCCCGTCCTCGTCCAGGCCCGCGGCTCCGGCGAACACCGCCCGCACCCGCCGCCCCGGCCCTTCCCGCCCGCCCACGCCCCACCAGCCCGCAGCCCCGGCGCAGAGCACCGCCCACCCCGAAACCCACATCGCCACCCCGCCCTCCCACTCGTCCCACTCGTCCCCGCAGTCACCCGCACACCCGCCGCCCCCGGCTCACCCGCCCCGCTCGCAGAGGCGCATCAACCGCCCCCAGCCGGGCGCCTCCCGGAATCCGTCCGGAGCCCACCGCGCGGCCGGGACCGTCACCACGAACCCGGCGTGGTCCCGCTCCAGGACGTGGATCTGGGCGATCCGGCGGCGGCCGTCCCGGTCTCGTACGAGATGGATCACCAGCGAGAGCGCGGCCGCGAGCTGGCTGTGCAGCGCCGCGCGGTCGAGTCCCGCGGTGGAGCCGAGCGCCTCCAGGCGCGCGGGGACATCGCAGGCGGCATTGGCGTGCACGGTGCCGCAGCCGCCCTCATGGCCCGTGTTGAGAGCCGCCAGGAGGTCTGTGACCTCGGCGCCGCGCACCTCGCCGACCACCAGCCGGTCCGGCCGCATCCGCAGCGCCTGCCGTACGAGGTCCCGTAGCGTCACCAGTCCGGCGCCCTCCTGGTTGGCGGGGCGCGTCTCCAGCCGCACCACATGGGAGTGGTCCGGCCGCAGCTCCGCCGAGTCCTCGGCCAGCACGATCCGCTCGGCCGGGCCCACCAGCCCCAGCAACGTGCTGAGCAGTGTCGTCTTTCCCGAACCCGTACCCCCGCTGACCAGGAACGACAGCCGGGCCGCCAGCACCGCCCGGAGCAACCGGTCGCCACCCGGGGGGACCGTGCCCGCCGCCACCAGTTCCCCGAGGCCAAAGGCGCGGGGCCGCAGCACCCGCAGCGACAGGCAGGTCCCGCCGACCGCCACCGGAGGCAGCACGGCATGCAGCCGGGTACCGTCCGGCAGCCGGGCGTCCACCCACGGGCGGGCGTCGTCCAGCCTGCGCCCGGCCACTGCCGCCAGCCGCTGGGCCAGCCTGCGCACCGCCGCCGCGTCCCGGAAGCGCACCGCCGTACGCTCCAGCCCGCCGCCCCGGTCCACCCATACCTCGTCCGGTGCGGTGACCAGCACATCCGTCACATCCGGTGCGGCCAGCAGCGGTTCCAGCGGTCCGCTGCCCACCATCTCGGACCGCAACGCGGCCACCACGCCCAGCACCTCGGCGTCGCCCAGGAGTTTCCCCTCCGCGCGCAGCGCCACCGCCACCCGGGCCGGCGTCGGCTCCGCCCCCGTCTCGGCCAGCCGCCGCCGCACCAGCTCCAGCAGCGCCCCACTCATACCGGACCCTCCGAAGACGCTCCGCCCGAGGGCACTCCACCCCGCGCCGCGCCGCCACCACTGACCGCCCCGTGGCCGCCGCCCAGCGCCCGCTCCCAGAACGCCGCCGAAAACCGGGCCAACGGGCCGCGCACATCCGCCCCCGGCGGCACGCCGCGCGCCGGATCGTCCAACAGGCCGTACTCCCAGGGGAGTTCGCCGGCCAGCGGAAGCTTCAGGAGACGAGCGATCTCGTCCGCCGCCAGAGCTGCGTGTGCCCCTGGGCCGTCGCGCGTCACTACCCGCAGGTCGCGCAGCACCATCTGGACGCCGGACGCCACCCGCCGCGCCGCCGCGACCGCCCGGAGTTCCGCGGGGACCACCAGCAGTCCGACGTCCACCTGCGCCAGCGCCTCCGCCACCGCTTCGTCGGCCCGGCGCGGCAGGTCCACCACCACGACACCGCCGCGCCGCCGCGCCGCGGCCAGGACCGCCCGCATGGCCGGTGGCGGGATGGCGACCTCGGCGCCCCGGTCCCAGCTGAGCACCCGCAAGGAGTGCAGCCGCGGCAGCGACTCCTCCAGGGCGCCGCAGGCCACCCGGCCGCGCGAGGCGGAGAAGGCGGGCCAGCGCAGTCCCTTCTCCCGTTCGCCGCCCATCAGGACGTCGAGGCCGCCACCGAGCGGATCGCCGTCCACGAGCACGGTGCGCCGCCCCGCGCGGGCCGCCGTGACGGCCAGCGCGCAGGCGAGGGTGCTCGCTCCGGCGCCGCCCCGGCCGCCGATGACGCCGACCGTGAGCGCCGGTTCGCCGACGCCCTCGGCTGCGTCGGCGATGCGGTCCACCAGCCAGCGCTCGCCGTCGGGCAGCGTCAGCACCTGCTCCGCCCCGATGCCGACGGCCAGCCGCCACACTGCCGGGTCGTCCGCGTCCCGGCCGACGAGGACGACGCCCGCCCGGCGCTCGGCGCCGCGCATCCGGGCCGCGCAGTCATCGCCGACGATCACCAGGGGCGCCGCCTCCCAGTCCCCTTTGGCGGCGGGCAATCCGTGCGCCACTTCCGGCAGCGCACCGGCCGCCGCGCAGAGCCGCAGAAGATCGTCGAGAAGTCGCTCGTCCTCGGTGACGATGAGCGGTCCGCCCCGCTCTTCGCCGTTCCGATCCGGCCAATCCGATGTTGTGGTTCCGGCCACGTTCCGTCCCCCTATCGCTACACAACTCGCACATCCGCGAACTCGCGGACTTTTACGGTGCAGCGATCCGGAAAATCCCGTGGATCTTGGTCCAAATCTGTGGACAACTCAGCCGCTGTGAATATCCCCATCACCTATACCAACGCGGCCGAGGGAGGTGACTTCCGAGAAGTTCTGAGAAGCGGAAGGGACTTCCGTAGCGCATCCCGATGACTACTGTGCGTAGTCGATGACGCGCGTCGGTGGAGGCGGCGACGAGGGCGGAACGGAAGTGGCAGCCCCCCTGCCCGACGGCGCAAAACGCGTCCGGACATGCGACGACCCCCGCCGGGGGGGAGAGCGGGGGTCGTCCCCTCGGCCGACTCGGGGGGGGAGGAGCCGGACCGGGTTAGCACGGTCGCGAACGATCCGTGACTTCCATGGTGTACCCGAGAGCCTTCTCAGGCAAACCCACGCGCCAGACCTTACGCCGAATGGTGGGCGCCTATGCTCGCCCCGTGGAAAACCACTCCGTACCTCACTCGACCCCTCGCACTGCCGCGTTCTTCGACTTGGACAAGACCGTCATTGCAAAGTCGAGCACGCTGACCTTCAGCAAGTCGTTCTACCAAGGCGGCCTGATCAATCGACGGGCCGTACTCCGCACCGCGTACGCACAGTTCGTGTATCTCGTCGGCGGCGCGGATCACGACCAGATGGAGCGGCTGCGCGCATATCTGTCCTCGCTCTGCCGCGGCTGGGATGTGGCCCAGGTCCGGGAGATCGTCGCCGAGACGCTGCACGATCTGATCGACCCGATCATCTACGACGAGGCGGCCTCCCTCATCGAGGAGCACCACGCCGCCGGGCGCGATGTCGTGATCGTCTCGACCTCGGGCGCCGAGGTCGTCGAGCCGATCGGCGAACTCCTGGGGGCCGACCGGGTCGTGGCCACCCGAATGGTCGTCGGTGCGGACGGCCGCTTCACGGGCGAGATCGAGTACTACGCCTACGGGCCGACCAAGGCGGAGGCCGTCCGCGAACTCGCCGCGTCCGAGGGCTACGACCTCGGCCGCTGCTACGCGTACAGCGATTCGGCGACCGATGTCCCGATGCTCGAATCGGTCGGGCACCCCTTCGCGGTCAATCCGGACCGGGCGCTGCGCCGCGAGGCGCTGGCCCGCGACTGGCCGGTGCTGTCGTTCAACCGGCCGGTCCCGCTCAAGCAGCGGCTGCCGGCGCTGTCGATGCCCTCACGCCCGGCGCTCGCCGTCGTCGCCGCGGTGGCCGCGGCCGCGGCCACCGCGGGCCTGGTCTGGTACACGAGCCGGCGCAGGACGGCGAGGGAACACCTTGCCCGAATTGCCCGCGTTTGAAGGCACAAGTAAAGATCTGAGGTGCGGGGTTCCGCTTGCCCCGTATTGGTAGTACAAAGGAGTTGACGGCCCGCGAGACCAAGGACATCCGAGAGGATTACCCATCACGCAGTAAGGCCCACGGACCGACGTATGAATATCGGGCACCCACGCGACGCCGACCCGTCGATTACGGGCCAGCCGCACCAGGTAACCGGACCGAGAATTCCGACCTGATGGGCAAACACCGTGCACGCATGGTAACCCGGTGGACATGCCAGCGGCGGTACCTATCAGCATCAGGTACCGCCGCAACCCCGTTCGGAGTCAGGTGAGTTGAGGGCGCGGGCCGAACCCCGCGCCCTCGGCCGGTCAGGCGGCGCCGCGTTGCAGCGCCTCGCAGACCGCCGTGCTCTCCCGTGACCCCAGCTCGACCGAACGTCCGCAGTGCGCGATCCACGCTGCGACGCCCTCCGGCGTCCCCGAGACGTAACCCTCCAGAGCGGCCACGTAGGCCGCGGCCCCCTGTTCGGCTTGGCCGACCTCCGCCGGGCAGATGGACTTCGGGTCCAGTCCGCTGCCGACCAGCACGATCCGCTCCGCCGCCCGCGCGACCAGCCCGTTGTACGAGCCGAACGGCCGCAGCGCCAGCAGTTCGCCGTGCACCACCGCGGCGGTCACCAGGGCCGGTGCCGAGGTGCCCGCCAGCAGCATCCGGGCCAGCCCGTCCAGCCGCCCGGCCACCTCGCCGGCGGTCGGCAGCGCCAGCTCGACCAGCGGCTCGTCCACCGGCTCGGCCGCCAGCCGCGGACGTCCCACCGTGTCGTCGGCCGCGCCGCCGCCGGCCGCCACCAGATGGAGCCGCGCCAGTACCCGCAGCGGCGACTGCCGCCACACGCTCAGCAGTTGTCCGGCCTCGGCCGTCAGGCGCAGCGCCGCGCCGACCGTCCGCGGCTCGCCGTCGACGCCGAAGTCGGTGCGCCGCCGCACCTCTTCGAGTGCCCAGTCGGCCCCCGCGAGCGCCGCGGAACCGCGCGCTCCGCGCAGCGCCGCCTCGGCGCTGACCTCACCGCTGCGGCGCCGCATGACCCGGTGCCCGTAGATCCGGTCGACGCCCTTGCGGACGGCGTCCACGGAGTCGGCGACCCCTGGGAGCGCCGCCAGGGCCGCGAGCGGATCTCCACTCGCGTTCGGGGGTGCGGGGGTCGTCCCCCGGGAGAGTGCAGCCATGGGCACGACCCTACGCACCACCGGGCGGAACCCCCCGAAGGAGTGGTCTTCCTCACGGAAACGTCTCACCGCATGCAATATGACGATTACCCTTGGTGAACATGAAGATCGCTTTCGTAGGCAAGGGCGGCAGCGGCAAGACCACCCTGTCCTCCCTGTTCATCCGGCATCTCGCCGCGGCCCGTGTCCCCGTCATCGCGGTGGACGCCGATATCAACCAGCACCTGGGCGCCGCCCTCGGCCTGGACGAGAAGGACGCCGCCGCGCTCCCCGCGATGGGCGCCCATCTCCCGCTGATCAAGAACTACCTGCGCGGCAGCAATCCGCGTATCCCGTCCGCCGAGACGATGATCAAAACCACCCCGCCCGGCGAGGGCTCGCGGCTGCTGCGGGTCGGCGGGCGCAACCCCGTCTACGACGCCTGCGCCAGGACCGTGCCCCTCGACGACACCTCCGTGCAGCTGATGGCGACCGGTCCGTTCACCGAGTCCGATCTGGGGGTGGCCTGCTACCACTCCAAGGTCGGCGCGGTCGAGCTGTGCCTGAACCACCTCGTGGACGGCCGCGAGGAGTACGTCGTCGTCGACATGACGGCCGGCTCGGACTCCTTCGCCTCCGGGATGTTCACCCGCTTCGACCTGACCTTCCTGGTCGCCGAGCCGACCCGTAAGGGCATCGCCGTCTACCGCCAGTACAAGGAGTACGCCCGGGACTTCGGCATCACCCTGAAGGTCGTGGGCAACAAGGTGCAGGGCCCGGACGATCTCGCGTTCCTCCGTGCCGAGGTGGGCGACGACCTGCTGGTGACCGTCGGGTACTCCGACTGGGTGCGGGCGATGGAGAAGGGCCGCCCGGCCCGCTTCGCGGACCTGGAGGAGACCAACCGGCGGGCCCTGGAGACGCTGCACACCACCGCCGACGCCGCGTACGAGCGCCGCGACTGGGAGCGCTACACCCGCCAGATGGTGCACTTCCATCTGAAGAACGCGGAGAGCTGGGGCAACGCGAAGACGGGCGCCGACCTGGCGGCCCAGGTCGACCCCGCCTTCGTGCTCTTCGAGGGAGCGGCCGCTCCCCAGCCCGCGTGACCTAGTGCCCCTCCCGGCAGGCTTTGCCCCGTCGCGCCGCCCAGCACGCACGCTCGCCGCGTTGGCCAAAAGCCCTTGGTAGCTCCGCCACAAGGGCCTCCGGCCGCCCTACGATCGCACGCACCGGACGACGCTCCGCACGGGGCAGACATCGCCGGTCACGGCACTAGTCGTCCGAGCCGGCCCGCTCACCCCCTTCCGGACGGGGCGCCGCCGGCGCGGACGGGGCGGAAGCGGCGGCCGGTGCGTCGGAGAGGTAGGACGCCCAGCCGTCCTTCGGCGCCTCGCCCACCGGCAGCGCCCGCAGCTTGGCGAGCACCTTCGGGTCCTGGACATCCAGCCAGTCACTCAGCTGCTTGAAGCTGACACACCGGACGTCCTGCTGCGGGCAGACGGTCTTGATGGTGTCCTCGACGGCCTTCATATAGGCGCCGCCGTTCCAGGACTCGAAGTGGTCGCCGACGAACATCGGCGCGCGGTTGCCGTTGTACGCGCGCTCGAAGCCCTGGAGCAGGCCGTCGCGCATCTGCTGTCCCCACGCTTCGTGCATCGACGGGTCGCCACTGGAGGCGCCCGACTGGTTGGCGAGGAAGTTGTAGTCCATCGAGAGGGTCTCGAAGGACCGCCCGGGGACCGGGATCTGCTGGAGCGGGAAGTCCCAGACGCCGTCGATCTGCTGCGGCCAGATCTGGAGGCCGCCGGGCGAGCTGGTGTCGTAGCGGAAGCCCATCTCCTTGGCGGCGGGGATGAGGTTGCGCTGCCCCTCCAGGCACGGCGCGCGGCCGCCGACCAGTTCCTTGCCGTAGTCGAAGGGCAGCGGCTTCTCGCCCTGGATGCCGGAGTTGGACTTCCAGTTCTTCACGAACCACTCGGCCTGCTGGATCTCGCTCTTCCACTCCTCGGTCGACCAGGTACCGACACCGCGGTCGGGGCCGCAGAAGTGCCCGTTGAAGTGGGTGCCGATCTCGTTGCCGTCCTCCCAGGCACCGCGGATCTGCGTCACGGTGTCCTTGATTCCCTTGAGGTCGTTGAAGCCGATCTCCGACGCGCCGGCCGCGTGCTGCGGCGGGTTGTACAGCTCCTTCTTGGTCTCCGGGAGCAGATAGACGCCGCTGAGGAAGTACGTCATGGTCGCGTCGTACTTCTTGCCGACCTCGCGGAAGTGCGAGAAGAGCTTCTGCTTGTCCTCGCCCGCGCCGTCCCAGGAGAACACCACGAACTGCGGGGGCCGTTCACCCGGTCTGAGCCGTACGGGCCTGGGCTGGTGCGGCTGCGCTCCGGTGTAGGCGGTCGAGCCGTCGCCGATGAGTCTGACCTTCTGCGCGGCGTTGGGCGCGGCCCGCCCCTTCTTGGTGTGCTGGGCCGGTTCGTCCTGCGCGGCCCCGGCGCAGCCGGCGACGGCGGCCAGCGCCATCGCGGCGGCGATCCGCGCCGTGATCGTCGGTGCGGCTGTCATCAGCCACCTCATTCCTGGTGCCGTGAGCACCCTCCGAAGGGATCAATCGGAAAAACTGCCCACAAGATCCCATACACCAAGAAGAGGGATTAAAACGACAAGCCAATAGTCATCATATTCACCCGATAGATGGAATGAACGGCCCGCCTGCCCGAAAGAACTTCTCTTCGCCTTTACGTGTCATTACGATCCGTTTACCAATGCTGGAGAGTCACCTGACCGTCACGGACCGCGACGGACGCCGGTGGCTCGCGTCCCGCCGCAGTACACCGCCGCCCCACGATCGCGCCCCGCGCGACCGCGTCGCCCCGGAGGAGACGGGAATGTCGCAGACCGAGAAGTCACCGCCGCAGCCGAGGCGTTCGGCGCCCCGTCGCACGCCCCTCACGAAGCCGCGTACGGAATCACGCCCGGAACCGCGTACGAGAGGCGCCTCCCGTACGGCATGGCGCCGGGATCTCTCCGCATCGGTCGTCATCTTTCTGCTCGCCGTCCCGCTCTCGCTCGGGATCGCCCTCGCCACCGGCGCCCCGCTCCGGTCCGGAATCGTCGCCGCGGCCGTCGGCGGGATCGTCGGCGGGCTGCTCGGTGGGGCCCCGCTCCAGGTCAGCGGGGCGGCCACCGGGCTCCTGGTCGTCACCGCCGACCTCGTACAGCGCTACGGCTGGCGCGCCACCTGCGCGATCACGGTCCTGGCCGGTATCACTCAACTCGCCCTGGGAGCGCTGCGGGTGGCCCGCTCCGCGGCGGCCGTCAGCCCCGCGATCGTGCACGGCATGCTCGCCGGCATCGGCGTCACCATCGCCGT
Organism: Streptomyces sp. x-80; assembly: GCF_046549095.1. Lineage (NCBI taxonomy): Bacteria > Bacillati > Actinomycetota > Actinomycetes > Kitasatosporales > Streptomycetaceae > Streptomyces > Streptomyces sp. x-80. Next base: position 20,823 of record NZ_JAJPWM010000030.1, on the reverse strand, counting down.
CGGGCAGTTCCATGTGGTGCTCGGCGGCAGCCCGGACAGCTCCGTGCTCGACAACATCGCCGCGCTGCCCCGCCAGTTGGAGCATCCACCCGCCGCCGCGGTACTGATCGGCGCCCTCACCATCGCCGTACTGACCGGCTGGCGCCATCTGCCGGGCCGCGCCGGGCGCCTGCTGCGGACGGTCCCGGCCCCCCTGGCCGCCGTTCTCGCCGCGACGGCCGTCAGCGCGGGCACGGCGGCGCCGCGCGTCACACTGCCGCCCTGGCAGGCGCCGGAACTGCCCGTGCTGCCGGACGCCTCGGTGCCGGTCCTCGCCGCCGCGGTGCTGACCGTCACCCTCGTCGCCGGCATGGAGTCGCTGCTGTCGGCGGTGGCGGTGGACCGGCTCGCCGCCGAGCAGCCGGACGCCCCGGCCGGCCGGGCGGACCTCGACCGCGAACTGGCCGGCCAGGGCGTGTCCAACATCGTGTCCGGGCTGCTGGGCGGTCTGCCGGTCTCCGGCGGCGCGATGCGCGGTTCGGCGAATGTGCGGGCCGGTGCGGTCACCCGGCGCGCCACCGTGCTGCACGGCGGGTGGGTGCTGCTCTGCGCCGGGCTGCTGGCCGGGGTGCTGGAGCTGATCCCGCTGGCCGCGCTCGCCGCACTGGTGATGGCCGTCGGCGTACGGATGGTGAGCTTCGCGCACATCCGGCATGTCCAGCGGCACCGCGAATTCCCGGTTTACGCCGCCACCTTGGGCGGGGTCGTCGTCTTCGGTGTCCTCCAGGGCGTCGTGACCGGCATCGCGGTCGCGGTCCTCCTGGCGCTGCGCCGGCTGACGCACACCCGGGTCACCGTCACCGAGGAGTCCGGCGGCCACCGGGTGCGTGTCAGCGGGCAGTTGACGTTTCTGGCGGTGCCGCGGCTGACCCGGGCGCTGGCGCCGGTGCCGGAGCGGGCCGATGTCGTCGTCGAGTTGTGCGGTTCGTTCATGGACCACGCCGCCTACGAGGCGCTCCGGTCCTGGTCGGCCGGCCATCGGGCGCGCGGCGGCCGGGTGACGCTGGGCGGCCGTTCGGGCCGGCCGGCCACCGAGCCTGCCACCACCCCCGCCTGCCTGCCGTGGACACCGTGGCGCACTCACCACGGCACCGTCCCCGCCCCGGCCCACGCCGCCGCGCCCGAGACCAGCGGCAGCCAACTGCTCGGCGGGGTGAGCGCGTTCCAGCGCCATACCGCCCCGCTGGTCCGCGAGGAACTGGCCCGGCTGGCACGCGAGGGCCAGCGGCCCACCCAGCTCTTTCTCACCTGCGCCGACTCCCGGCTGGTCACGAGCATGATCACGTCCAGTGGGCCGGGCGATCTCTTCACCGTCCGCAATGTCGGCAATCTGATGCCACCGCCCGGTTCGGACGCCTCCTGCGACTCCGTCGGCGCGGCGATCGAGTACGCGGTGGAGGTGCTGAGGGTCGGTTCGATCACGGTGTGCGGCCATTCCGGGTGCGGCGCGATGCAGGTGCTGCTCGGCTCCGCGGCGTCCGGTGCCGACCCGGGCGCGCCGGCCGCCGCCACCCCGCTCGCCCGCTGGCTGCGGCACGGCCGGCCGAGTCTGGCCCGTATGCAGCGGATCGGGCGGCTGGGACGGGGCGAGGTCGCTCTCGCCGAACGGCCGGTGACCGACGACCACGAGCGGCTCGCGCTCGTCAACGTCATGCAGCAGCTCGACCATCTGAGGGCGCACGCCTGCGTGGCCCGCCGGGTCGCCGAGGGTTCCCTCACGCTGCACGGCATGTATTTCCACGTCGCGGAGGCCCAGGCGTACGTGCTGGACGAGAGCACCGGCCGGTTCTCCGCGGTCCGCGCCGAGCCCACACCGGTCACCGCCTGACCTGCGAAAGCAGACAGGTCTACACCAATTTTCCCGGACACCCCTTGTCATGCGTGCCATGGGCTGATGAGCTATGACCTGGGACACATGGGATGCCCTGGGAATGGGAGATGTCGTGAGCAACGAAAGCCTGGCCAACCTGCTCAGGGAGGAGACGGAACAGTGAACGAGCCTTCTTCCCTCTCCAGCCTGCTCAAAGAGGAGCGGCGGTTCGACCCGCCCGCCGATCTGGCCGCGAACGCCAACGTCACGGCAGCCGCGTACGAGCAGTCCGCGGAGGACCGGCTGGGATTCTGGGCCGAGCAGGCGAAGCGCCTGACCTGGCAGACCCCGCCCACCCAGACACTCGACTGGTCCAACGCGCCCTTCGCGAAGTGGTTCGCCGACGGCAAACTCAATGTCGCGTACAACTGCGTGGACCGGCATGTGGAGAACGGTCTGGGCGACCGGGTCGCCATCCACTTCGAGGGCGAGTCCGGTGACTCCCGGGCAATCACCTACGCCGAGCTCCAGCGCGAGGTCTCCCGGGCCGCGAACGCGCTGATCGAGCTGGGTGTGCACACCGGCGACCGGGTCGCCATCTACATGCCGATGATCCCGGAGACGGTCGTCGCCATGCTGGCCTGCGCCCGGCTGGGCGCCCCGCACTCCCTCGTCTTCGGCGGCTTCTCCGCGGAAGCGCTGGCGACCCGGATCAACGACGCCGACGCCCGCGTCGTGATCACCGCCGACGGCGGCTACCGCCGCGGCAAGCCGTCCGCCCTCAAGCCCGCCGTCGACGAGGCACTGACCAAGCCGGGTACGGAGAACGTCCGCAGCGTTCTCGTCGTACGCCGCACCGGCCAGGACCTGGCCGCGGCCGGTGGCACCTGGACCGAGGGCCGGGACGTCTGGTGGCACGAGCTCGTCGAGCGGCAGAGCCCGACGCACACGCCCGAGGCGTTCGACGCCGAGCACCCGCTCTTCATCCTCTACACCTCCGGGACGACAGGTAAGCCCAAGGGCATCCTGCACACCACCGGCGGCTACCTCACCCAGGTGTCGTACACCCACCACGCGGTCTTCGACCTCAAGCCGGAGACCGACGTCTTCTGGTGCACCGCCGACGTCGGCTGGGTGACCGGCCACTCGTACATCACCTACGGCCCGCTCTCCAACGGCGCGACCGAGGTGCTCTACGAGGGCACGCCGGACACCCCGCACCAGGGCCGCTGGTGGGAGATCGTGCAGAAGTACGGCGTCACGATCCTCTACACCGCGCCGACCGCGATCCGCGCCTGCATGAAGTGGGGCGACGACATCCCGGCGAAGTACGACCTGTCCTCGCTGCGCCTGCTCGGGTCGGTCGGTGAGCCGATCAACCCCGAGGCGTGGATCTGGTACCGCAAGCACATCGGGGCCGACCGGACGCCGATCGTCGACACCTGGTGGCAGACCGAGACCGGCGCGATGATGCTCAGCCCGCTGCCGGGCGTGACGGCGACCAAGCCCGGTTCGGCGCAGGTCGCGCTGCCCGGTATCGCCGCGACCGTGGTGGACGACGACGCCCGGGAGGTCCCCGACGGCGCCGGCGGCTACCTCGTACTGACCGAGCCCTGGCCGTCCATGCTGCGCACCATCTGGGGCGACGACCAGCGCTACCTCGACACGTACTGGTCCCGCTTCGAGGGCAAGTACTTCGCCGGTGACGGCGCGAAGAAGGACTCCGACGGCGACATCTGGCTGCTCGGCCGGGTGGACGACGTGATGCTGGTGTCCGGCCACAACATCTCCACCACCGAGGTCGAGTCGGCGCTGGTCTCGCACCCGAAGGTGGCCGAGGCCGCCGTCGTCGGTGCGACCGATCCGCAGACCACCCAGGCCATCTGCGCCTTCGTGATCCTGCGCGGCGGCGCCGAGGAGGGCGCGGGCCTGGTCGACGAGCTGCGCGCGCACGTCGCCCAGCAGCTCGGCCCGATCGCCAAGCCCAAGCGGATCATGCCGGTCGCGGAGCTGCCCAAGACGCGCTCCGGCAAGATCATGCGGCGGCTGCTGCGCGATGTGGCCGAGAACCGCGATCTCGGTGACGTCTCCACGCTCACCGACTCCTCCGTCATGGACCTGATCCAGGCGAAGCTGCCGAGCTCGCCCGGCGAGGACTGAGCGGGTCCGTACGCGAGGGGGGCACCGGCCGTTGCGGCCGGTGCCCCCCTCCGGCGTTCCCGGCGGCCCCGGCCGGGCCTCCCACCGGGCCCGCCGCCCACCGCGCCCGGCATCCGGGCCCGTCGCCCGGCCCGTCATCCCAGCGGCCGCACGCCCGATATGCCCGTAAAGTTATGGGCACGGGCTAGCCCCTTGCGCACGCCAGGTAAAGTAGCCACTGCGTCAATGACACGCTAAGAAACTCTGGGTGCGCCGGGAAGTCTGGTCGGCAACTGCAACAGCCGTACACAGCTGCCGAAGGGCCGGAGGTCACCGCGTGAGCGCGCCCAACAACCGTCGTTCTCTCTTCCTCGGACGAATGCCACTGCCCGAGCGAAGGTTCATCGCCGATGCACTGCGTGCCGAGACCGTCGGCGGGGTCCTTCTCCTCGTCGCCGCCGTCGTGGCCCTGATCTGGGCAAACACCCTCGGTGACAGCTACGAGGCGATACGCGGCTTCCACCTCGGCCCCGCCTCCGTGGGGCTGGACCTCTCCGTACAGCACTGGGCCGCCAACGGCCTGCTGGCCCTCTTCTTCTTCGTCGCCGGCATCGAGCTCAAGCGCGAACTGGTCGCCGGCGAGCTGCGCGACCCCAAGGCCGCCGCCCTCCCCGTGATCGCCGCGATCTGCGGTATGGCGATGCCCGCGCTCGTCTACGCCGCCGTCAGCGCCTTCGGCGGCGGCTCGCTCCAGGGCTGGGCGGTCCCCACCGCCACCGATATCGCCTTCGCGCTCGCCGTCCTCGCCGTCATCGGCACCTCCCTGCCGTCCGCGCTGCGCGCCTTCCTGCTCACGCTCGCGGTCGTCGACGACCTCTTCGCGATACTGATCATCGCGGTCTTCTTCACCTCGAAGATCAATTTCCTGGCGCTCGGCTTCGCCGTCGTCGGCCTGGTGATCTTCTACGTACTGCTCCGCAAGGGCGTCCGCGGCTGGTACATCTACGTCCCGCTGGCCCTGGTCATCTGGGGCCTGATGGAGAACAGCGGGGTGCACGCCACGATCGCGGGCGTCGCGATGGGCCTGATGCTGCGCTGCACCCGCCGTGACGGCGAGGCGCACTCCCCCGGCGAGCACATCGAGCACCTGGTCCGCCCGCTCTCGGCCGGTCTCGCGGTGCCGCTGTTCGCCCTCTTCTCCGCGGGCGTCTCCATATCCGACGGCGCGGTGCGCGACGTCTTCACCCGGCCCGAGACGCTCGGCGTCGTCCTCGGCCTGATAGTCGGCAAGGCCCTGGGCATCTTCGGCGGTACCTGGTTCACCGCCCGCTTCACCAGGGCGAAGCTCAACCCCGACCTCCGCTGGCCGGACGTCTTCGCCGTCGCCTCGCTGGCCGGCATAGGCTTCACCGTCTCGCTGCTCATCGGCGAACTGGCCTTCGCCGACGATCTGGCACTGGCCGACGAGATCAAGGCGTCGGTGCTGCTCGGCTCGCTGATCGCCGCGGTGTTCGCCGGGGTCCTCCTCAAGATCCGCAACACCAAGTACAAGAGGCTCTGCGAGGACGAGGAGCGGGACGAGGACCTGGACGGCATCCCCGACATCTACGAACTCGACAAGCCCGAGTACCACCTGCGGATGGCCGCGATCCTCGAAGCGAAGGCCGCCGAACACCGGCGCCTGGCCGAAGTGGCCTCCAGCACCCATGCCGGGGACGATGGTCCGGCATGATCTGAGAGGCTTTGCATCCGGTGAAGAGATGAGGGAGACGGCGATGAGCACAGCCGACGACGGCGCGGACCGCAGCCTCGGGCAGCTGGTGGCTTCGGCCACCGCCGAGATGTCCGCGCTGGTGCACGACGAGATCGCGCTGGCCAAGGCGGAGATCCGCAAGGACGCCAAGCGGGCGGGTATCGGCAGCGCCGCCTTCATCGTGGCCGGGGTGCTGGGGATGTTCGCCCTGCCGGTGCTGAGCTTCGCGGCGGCGTACGGCATCCACAATCTCGGGCTCGGGCTCGCCTGGTCCTTCCTCATCGTGGGCGGCGCCTTCCTGGTGATCGCCGCGGTACTGGTGCTCATCGCGCTCGCCAAGCTCAAGAAGATCAAGAAGCCGGAGAAGACCATCAACTCCGCCAAGGAGACGGCCGCCGTGCTCCAGAACGCCAAGCCGCACCCGCGGGCGGAGCCCGTGGACCACCCGGTCCTGGAGTCTGTGACACGCTCGTCGGTATGACAGTCCCCGACAGCACCGCCTCGGTCGTACGGATCGACGGCCCCTGGTCGCATCGGGACGTCGCGGCGAACGGCGCGCGCTTCCACATCGCCGAACTGGGCGACGGCCCGCTGGTGCTGCTGCTGCACGGCTTCCCGCAGTACTGGTGGACCTGGCGGCACCAGCTGCCCGCGCTCGCCGACGCCGGCTTCCGCGCGGTCGCGATGGATCTGCGGGGCGTCGGCGGCAGCGACCGCACCCCGCGCGGCTACGACCCGGCGAACCTCGCCCTCGACATCACCGGCGTCATACGGTCCCTGGGCGAGCCGGACGCGGCACTCGTCGGCCACGATCTGGGCGGCTATCTCGCCTGGACGGCGGCGGTGATGCGGCCGAAGCTGGTGCGCCGGCTGGCGGTGTCCTCGATGCCGCACCCGCGGCGCTGGCGCTCGGCGATGCTCGCCGACGTCAAACAGAGCGTGCAGAGCTCGCACATCTGGAACTTCCAGCGGCCCTGGCTGCCGGAACGCCGGCTGATGGCGGACGACGCGGCGCTGGTGGGGCGGATGATCCGCGACTGGTCGGGGCCGCAGCTGCCGGACGACGACGCGATCGAGGTCTACCGGCGCGCGATGAGCATCCCCTCCACGGCACACTGCTCGATCGAGCCGTACCGCTGGATGGTCCGGTCGATGGCCCGTCCCGACGGCATCCAGTTCAACCGGCGGATGAAGATGCCGGTACGGGTGCCGACGCTGCATCTGCACGGCTCACTCGACCCGGTCATGCGCACCCGCAGCGCGGCCGGCTCCGGCGAGTACGTCGAGGCCCCGTACCGCTGGCGCCTGTTCGACGGACTCGGCCACTTCCCGCACGAGGAAGATCCGGAGGCGTTCTCCGCCGAGCTCATCAACTGGCTCAAGGACCCCGAACCGGACCGGTGAGGCCGGCGGACCGGTGGTCTTGGGTGATGCTCCGAACGTTCGTCTGACGAACAGCCAATTGCCTGGCGCATAGGCCAATTGGCGGCCTCCGAGGCGGTTACGGACCTTGGGGCACGGGCAGAGTCGAGGGTATGGGCTGGACGCACGACTACCGTGACGTGGCACGCAACCGCCGCAGCAGTGCCGCTGCCGTGGGCACTCGGGAGAGGGACACCTCGGACCTCAGGTCCGACGACTCCCCCGACTCCGCGCACCCGATGGGCATCCCGCGTATCTTGCGCCGCAGAGCGCGCTGGATGAGCGCGCGTCTGCGCCATCCCCGCGGCTGACCCGCACGGGCGGCGCGGGCCGGTCTTCGTGGGTTCCTGGCTTCCGCACCGCCCGGCGCTCAGATCGCGCAGCCCTGGGTGTCGACCCGCCGCACGGCTGTCCGCCCCTTGACGATGTCCTGGTGGACCTCGTCGACGGTCAGCGCGTAGCCGGTGTTGGCGTCGTCCAGGGACTTGGCGAAGACGACTCCGTAGACCTCGCCGTCGGGGGTCAGCAGCGGGCCGCCGGAGTTACCCGGGCGGACGGTGGCGTAGAGGGAGTAGACGTCGCGGCTGACCGTGCCCCGGCGGTAGATGTCCGGGCCGTTGGGCTGGATACGGCCGCGGATGCGGGCGGGGCGGACGTCATAGCCGCCGTTCTCCGGGAAACCGGCGACGATGGCGCCCTTGCCGCTGCTCGCGTCCCCGGCGGCGAACCGCAGCGCCGGGGCGGTCAGCTTGGGCACGTCGAGCACCGCGATATCGCGCTCCCAGTCGTAGAGCACGACCTTGGCGTCGTAGGTGCGGCCCTCGCCGCCCACCTGGACGGTCGGTTCGTTGACACCGCCGACGACGTGGGCGTTGGTCATCACGCGGTGCGGCGCGAAGACGAAACCGCTGCCTTCGAGGACCTTGCCGCAACTGGGAGCCGTACCGACGATCTTGACGATGCTCCCCCTGGCCTGCGCCGCGACCGGGCTGTTGGCCAGCTTGGGGTCGGGCGGCGGCACCGAGGTGATCGGCTCGTTGGAGAACGGCGTGAAGACCTGCGGGAAGCCGTTCTGCGCGAGGACGGCGGAGAAGTCCGCGAACCAGGTACCGGCCTGCTGCGGCATCACCCGGGACACGCCCAGCAGCACCTTGGAGTTCCGCACCTCCTTGCCCAGCGTCGGCAGGGACGTGCCCGCCAGGGCCGACCCGATCAGCCAGGCGACCAGCAGCATCGCCAGCACGTTGACCAGCGCGCCGCCGGTCGCGTCCAGCGCGCGCGCCGGTGACCAGGTGATGTGGCGCCGCAGCTTGTTGCCCAGGTGCGTGGTGAGCGCCTGGCCCACGGACGCGCAGACGATCACGATGGCGACCGCGCCGATGGCCGCGAAGGTGCCGGGCGTGGCGTCCTCGGTGATCTTGTTCCAGATCACGGGCAGCAGATAGACCGCGATCAGGCCGCCGCCGAGGAAGCCGATCACGGACAGGATGCCGACGACGAAACCTTGCCGGTAGCCGACGACGGCGAACCACACGGCCGCGAGCAGCAGCAGGATGTCCAGGACGTTCACGATCGACACGCTCTCACGACCGCCAGTCGAGCGGGACCTGCTTGGCTCGGTCCCATGGAATCTCCCACCCCGCGTAATGCAGGATCCGGTCGATCACACCGGCCGTGAAACCCCAGACCAGGGCGTCCTCGACCAGAAATGCCGGGCCGACGTGGCCGCTGGGGTGACGGGTGGTCACCCGGTGAGCGGGATCCGTGAGATCCGCCACGGGAACCGTGAACACCCGGGCGGTCTCCGCCTCGTCCACCGCGCCCACCGTGCTGGGCTCGCGCCACCAGCCCAGCACGGGCGTCACCACGAAGCCGCTGACGGGGATGTAGAGCCGCGGCAGCACGCCGAAGACCTGGACGCCGGACGGATCGAGCCCGGTCTCCTCCTGGGCCTCGCGCAGTGCCGCCCGCACCGGGCCGCCGGCTTCGGGGTCGCCGTCCTCCGGGTCGAGGGCGCCCCCGGGGAAGGAGGGCTGGCCGGCGTGCGAACGCAGGGTGCCGGCGCGCTCCATGAGGAGCAGCTCGGGGCCGCGCGCACCATGGCCGAAAAGGATCAGCACCGCGGACTGCCGGCCGCCGTTCTCGGGCGGCAGGAAGCGGCTGAGCTGGCGCGGTTCGATGGTGGCGGCCGCGCGGGCCACCGGCGCCAGCCACTCGGGCAGGCCCTCGGCCGTCACGGCCGCCCGGCCGGACGCCGCGGCGAGCGCGGCCGCCCCGTGCTCCTGCGCCGGTTCGCCGTACTGCTCCCGTGCACTCGTCATACGCGCCCCCTCGGGTCCTGGCTTCGGTGGCCGGCCGCTTCGGCCGGCGCTCCCGCGGTCACCGCGGGAGCCGTCATCGGGCCGCCAGCGGGGCCGCGGGCCGGCCCGGATAGTCGGCCGGCGGCCGCAGCCGCTGGCCCGGCTGGCCGCCCATCTCGTACTTCAGCAGCTTCTTCGCCTTCTCCGGGTCCGTCTCGCCCTCGCCGTACGAGGGGCAGAGCGGGGCGATCGGGCAGGCGCCGCAGGCGGGCTTGCGGGAGTGACAGACGCGGCGGCCGTGGAAGACGACGCGGTGCGAGAGCATCGTCCACTCGCTCTTGGGGAAGATCTCGGCGACGTCCGCCTCGACCTTCTCCGGGTCCTCCTGGGTGGTCCAGCCGAAGCGGCGCGCCAGCCGGCCGAAGTGGGTGTCCACGGTGATGCCCGGGACGCCGAACGGAGTGCACACATTAGCATCATGGCTCTGATCTGCGGTGATGCTTCTCTCACAGGCACAGGCGTTACCCAAGACTACGAAGGCGGTTTTCCTGCCGACACCGGGGAGCTTGACCATCTCCTCAAGCGTCCCGGGCACCCGCCCGCCGTGGTTGTGGACGATCGCGGCAGCCATCTTCGTGATGCTCCGGGTCTTGGCTCTGAAGAACCCAGTGGGCTTGATCAGCTCTTCTACATCCGCCGGGTCCGCCCCGGCCAGATCTGCGGGCTTCGGGTACTTCGCGAAGAGCCGGGGCGTTGTCTGGTTCACGCGAAGGTCCGTGGTCTGGGCGGAGAGGACCGTCGCAACGAGAAGTTCCCAGGCGTTCCGGAAGTCGAGTTCGCAATGTGCGTAGGGGTACGTCTCCGCAAGGACACGGTTGATCTTGAACGCCCGGCGCTTGAGCGCTAGCGGAGTCTCTGACCGTCGGCTCACCATGGCCCCAAGAGTACGGTTCAGCACCGACAGGAGACCGCGAAAAGCCCCGTTCGGCCACCGGAAAGGGGTGGTGACCGAACGGGGCTGAGGCCCGCGCAGGAAGCGCTAGAAGGGCTTTTCAAGCTCTCCGGGAAGTGGCCCGGGGGTGCGGTCCGGCGCGTGGTCGGGGCAGGCGTAGAGGGTCGTCCCGGGGCCGCAGGTGCTCTGTATCCACCGAACAGCGACGGGGGCACTCGTGAGGCGGTGGCACTGGCAGCAGACCGCGACGGGCACGGGTGGTGTCGGGCTGGTCGATCCCTTGCTCATCATGCCGACACCCCCGCAGCGGTGAAGTGCTCGGCCGTGAAGGGTGCGCCGGGGTAGCTGTAGGGGTAGTCCACGCCCATGGTTGCGAGCGCTGCCGCGCGGCGCCGTTCGCGGATTACCTGGAGTGCGAGCGTGGCTTCGACTTGCTGCCGGAAGATTGCGCGGGCTTCTTCTTTGGTCGGGCTTGTCCACGGGCGGGACCAGGGGCTGACGGGCTCTGCTGAGGGCGCGGGCTGGTCGGCCTGATATTCGGCGGTGTGGCGTCCGGGCCGGCGGGGGGTGAGTGCGGTGAGCATCCACGCGAGGATGCGGGCGATAAGATCGCGCATGTCGTTCAGCTCCAACTAGCTGTTCGGCGGAGCCCCGGCGGACCGGTCCTAAGCGGTCTTCCGGGGCGCTTTCGTGTGTGACGGTAGCGAACTCCTATAGGTACGTCCAGGTACGTTCTCGGACGCGCGGGCGTGATCCGGGTTCTCTAGGCTCGCTCTCATGGCAGCGAGCGTCATCGACTACGAATCTCCGGTCCCGCCGTACCGACAGATTGCGGCCGACCTGGTCCGCGACATTCAGAGTGGCGCGTTGGCCGTGGACCGGCGGGTCCCTTCGGAGTCGGCACTGATGCAGACGTACGGGGTTGCGCGGAACACGGCCCGGCACGCTGTCAGCTATCTGCGGGATGAAGGTTGGGTCTACACGCTGCCGCAGCGCGGGACGTACGTCCGTGACCGCAGCGAGCCCGCCGGCGGGACCGACTAGGGTCTGGTCCGGGCAGGCTCGCTGCTTGGCCCCTCGGGGCAGCTGCTGTCAGCTGTGGGGGCGTGTCCGAACGAGTGGTGGCCCGCCCGGACAGCAGAGGCTCCGCCCGCACGCCACGGGGGCCGCACATGGGAGAGGCCCGTCCAGGGGCTCAGGCGGCTTTCCAGTGCGCTGCCCAGCGTCGGGACGCGTCAAGGACTGTGGCCGTCCACGGGTCCGGGCTGTCACCCGCGATTTCTTCCCACAGGTTCGCGGTCGCCAGCGCAAAGGCCGTGACGGCTTCCAGTTTGGCTGCCTGCCATGCCGGAATGCGCGCCGCCCATTCCTCCGCCGACTGGGGGTCGTGCTTGCCCGCTGCCATGAGCCACACGGCCCAATGGGCAGCGTCTAGCCATGCCGCCCCGCGTGAGGCCCAAGCCCAGTCAACGAGATACGCGGCGCTGTCCACCATGACGTTCTCGTTGTTCAGGTCCGTGTGAATCAGCGAGTTGCCCGCGAAGTGCTCAAGGTCGGACGGCTTGGCCGCGTACGCCGCAAGTCGCTGTTCTGCGTGCCGCAACTCGATATCGGGGCAGGCGACTTCCCCTAGCCGGCACAGCAGATCAGCCACCTTCGGGAGATCTGCCGACTCTGGCGAGTAGTCCGCGTGGTGACCGTTGAGAGCTTCAAAGCCCAGGAGTACCCAACCGGCTTCCTCAACCTGCCAGAGAAGGGCGGGCGCGATGCCGCGAAGGTACGGGTTCACTTCGGCTTCTCGGCGCTGAGTCCACACGCGCTTATGGTCGGCTCTCAGCCCCTTTACGAAACAGGAACCATTGGCAGTGAATACCCGCGCGGCGATTTCGCTATTGAAGCCCTGACTTACCGTTTCGGCTTTGATGATCTCCCCGGCTTGCGTCTCGACGCCAGCGAGCACGGCGGGCGGTAGATCATCGAATGACATTCGCTCAGTTGCCACGGTCCCCAGACTCTCACACGACGGCCCGTGCGGGCCCCGCAGCGAGTGAACGCCACAGAGCCCGCACAGGGTCTTACAGGTGTGTACCGGCCTGATGGTTACTGGTACGGGTTGTCGTCGCCGCACCCCGGCGTGGTGCCTTCGGTCAGCGACTCCACGTCGTCCACGATGACCAGTCCGGCGGGTTCCGGAGTCTTCGGTCGGTCGGCCGGGTCCGGGGTGAGTTCGGACACCGGGCGGGGCGTGATTTCGACGGCTACAGCGCTCATGCCGCGTCATCTCCGTTTCCGTGTTGGCAGTAGGTGTTTAGTGGTGCCTTCGCTTCCTGGTACGCCTTAGCGAGTGGCCGACATACCCGGCAGGTTGCCGAGAGTTTGCAGCCGCTACAGCCGCCAGAGCGAAGCATTTGGGCGTCTGCGATTGCGGGCAGACGCATAAGGCCGTCCAGACCCTCAGCCATAAGGCTTATGGGGTTTTCCCGGCCGATCTTGCACATGGTGGCGAACCCATGAGGGTCCACGTGAAAGAAAGCGTGTCCGGCAGGGCAGCCCTTAAAGACCGTGGACTTGTCCAGGAATCCGGGAGCCTGAGCGGCAAGTGGTTCGGGGCTGCCGTCGTAGGTCGGGGAAATGTTCGCATACTCGGTGTACGTCGTCGCGTACTCCTCCGCGATTTTCCGCATGGCCGTCACTTCGTGTGCGTTGTGTTTTGTGACGATCAACGCGAGTTCGAGTGAGATGCCCGCCTCTTTGGCCGCCCGGAGCCCTTTCATGAGCAGGTTGTGCGCGCCCGGCTTGCGCGTGAGTGAATCGAAGCTCTCGGCACTCGCCCCGTACAGGGAAATCGTCACCTTGTGTGGCGGCATCGAAGAAAGGAGTTCTATCGTTTCCGGCCGGTGCAGTCGAGACCCGTTCGTCAGAATCTCGATGAGCATTCCCAGCTCGAACGCCTGCCGGTAGGAGTGTGCGAAGTCCCGGTCAATGGTGGGCTCACCTCCCGTGAACTGGAGCCACAAGACCCCCGCATCCCGGAGCATCAAGAGCAGCCGGTCTTTCTCCTCGCGCGGCAGCCCCTCAAATTTCCGTTCGGCAAGGTAGCAGTGCTCACAGTTGAAGTTGCAGCCCTTATTGATCTCCCACGTTGCCCGACTGTAATTCAACGGAGTGAGCGGGCGAACCAACACGTTGCCGCTTGCCGGGCGTCCGGCGAGTTCGAGCCCCCATGCCTGCCGGGCAGCGTCGGCCAGCCACCCCGGTACCGGCTGCCCGCTGACGACTACGTCGGACAACTCACGGTGCATGGCGTGCGGAATCTGCATTCCCTTACGCGCACCGGGACGCGCGATGACGAACTTCTCTCCCTGCGGACTGGCAATCACCTGGTGCATGGGACCTCCAGAGTGTGGTTCCACGGCCGGCTACGGCTGTCCGTTCACGTAACCAGGCGGGGGCTAGTGGAATTACTTAGAACAAAGACGACACGGAATCTTGCGTGCTTGTAACGCTTTTTCGAGTGACCACACCCGAATATTTCGCGTGGTGTGCCTGCCCAACCCAACGCAAGTATCGGCAATGTGATACCGCCCACCGGTCGGGGTAACGTAAACAGCTGTGGTGATTTCCTGGTGTCCCATGACCTAGCTACCGCCGCTTTCCTTCGGGGGTTGATGTCCGACCGGCTGCCCGCCGTCACAACAGACAGCCGGTCGGGGTGGTTCCCGCCCCCTCCCGGGAACTTCATTCCGTGGGGGATGGAATGTGGGTGCATCCGGAAGGGGGCGGGGGTCAGTAGGTTGTGCGGCGGTGACGGGCCCGACGGTGACGGGCGGACTGGGTAGAGGCACGGGGGGCTTGGGGGATGTGGACGACTCCCGACGCCTGATCCAGTGCGCCGCCAAGCGGCGTCCACCAGCCCCCCGGGGAAGCCGCGTACGGCCCGTGCGGCGCTGCGATGCAGTAGGGGCAGGCGAGTGGGCAAGTCGTCAGGGTGCCGTCTGGTGAGTAGGTGACCATGCCACGGAGGCCGGGCGTGACGACCGGTGCAACAGGTCGCGCCTGTTCGGCGCCTTCGTCGGTCGGCGGGGTGCACTTGTCCGCCATGAAGGGGCGGACAAGCTGACAGTCCACGTCTTCCGGAGGCTCAGTCATGTGCCCTCCCGTGCGGGTGCCGGCGGAGTTCCACGTTGCAGTCAGTCGCTGCCGCCCAGTCGGCTCGGCCACGGGCGTCGGCACGCTGACGGACCAGCGCTTCGCACACGTCGCAGTCGGCGGCGGGGTCGGGGTCTAGGGATGGGTCACCCAGCCACACCGGCCGGGGGCGACCTGGGTCGTACGCGTCAGGGCGGGGCGGGCGCCTGTGCATTACTCCTCCGCCTCCGGCGCGATTCGGTCTGGGCACTTCGGCGACGGGCACCGACACGGCGGCCAAGCCAGCGGCGACGACCAACTAAGGTCCGCGCCCTCACGTGGGGCCTCGTCCGCCACTCCGCCGCCCCGCTGATCCGTGGCCCGCTTGTGGGGGTGCTGCCCGATGATTTCGCTGTGTCCCTGAACTCCCCGGGCGTCGCGCCGTGTCCACGCTGCGGCCCGACCTTTTACGGCTGCGTAGCAGATTCGGCAGCCCTCCACGGGGGCAGGACCAAGAGTGGGCACGCGCAGCGCCGGAAGCTGCGCACGGCCACCGCGTAACGGCTGTTGCCGGTTCGGTAGTTCGGTCGCCATAGCTGTGCCCTTCGTCTCGCGGCCCCCGTTGCGCCTGACCATCCAAGAATCGGCCTCCGGACGTAGGCTCAACAGGGGCGGAGTCTTAACTCCGCAGCAGTTAAGACCCAAGATCATTAAGGCGGTCGCACACCTGTGGCAATGGAAGACGACAACGGCCAACCATCCCCACCCATAAGTCTGTTGGGGTTCTTTGGTTCGCGAGTGCTCAAGCTCCGCATCGAACGTGGTTGGTCGCAGGCGGAGTTAGCCACCGCAGCGCATACCACGGGAGCCATGGTCAGCTACGTGGAGAACGCGAAGCGGGTACCGTCTGCCGACCTAGCGCATGATCTCGATAGGGCGTTCGGCGTGGACTTCTTCGGCGAGTTCTACCCATTGGTGGTGAGGTACGCCTACCCGTCGTGGTTTCTGCCGTACGTCGAACTTGAGCGCAACGCTTCGGCGATCCGCTCATTTCAAAGCCAGGTCATCCCCGGCTTGTTGCAGACAGAGGTGTACGCGCGGGCCATGCTCACTCCGGTACGGCCGGACAACTTGGACGATCTTGTTGCCGCCCGCATGACGCGCCAAGCGATCTTCGAGCGAGCGAATCCCCCACGTACGTGGTTCATCGTGGATGAACAGGCGCTACGCCGGAAGATCGGCGGCCCTAACGTCATGGCCGAGCAGCTTGAACGCCTCCTGACGGCAAGCCAAGACCCACGGGTTGTCATTCAGGTGGTGCCGGACGACATCGCTGCACACCCAGGACTGGCCGGTCCTTTCACTCTGCTCACCTTCGATCAGGGGAAGGACCCGCAGACCAGCGACCGCAAGCCACCACATGACGTGCTGTACGTGGACGCTTTCTCCCAAGGGCGGACAGCTTTGGACACGATCGAAGTCACAGCAGCAACCCACGCTTATGATCTCCTCAGAAGTTACGCCCTGTCGCCGGAGGGCTCTGCCGCCCTCATCGGCGATCATCTGGAAGGACTGAAAAAGGCATGACCAGCGCAAGCACACTGCCAGTTCGCTGGCGCAAGTCCAGCTACAGCAGCACCAACGGCGGTGAGTGCATCGAGATCGGGGAAGGGATCAGCGGTGTTGTTCCCGTCCGTGACTCGAAGGACCCGCAGGGCCCCGTGCTCACGATCGCCCCGGCCGCCTGGTCGTCGTTCGTCTCGGCCGTCCAGAGCGGCGAGTTCACCGGCGCCTGACTCTGCCCCACAACGCAGTTGAGCCCCGCAGTCCTTCTTCGGACTACGGGGCTTCTTGCCGCCCTTCGTGGGAATTGGGGGTCCGCCGGCGCCCGCCTGGGGGCGCTAAGCGAGTAGGCCGGGCGCTTCGGGGTAACCCTGTGAGGCTCATGAGACGGCCGGGCTCGCGTCGCCGGGCAGCTCCTGATGGTGCCCGTGCTCGCCCCAGTCGCACGCGGACCACACTCCCCCGGGGTAAGGGAGGTACCGCCCGGTCTCACCGCTCGCGTACCACTCTCCGTGTCCCACGAGTGATTCAGAGCGTGCGCACCGGGCGACGACGCGGAACCCTTCGTAGCGCCGCGGACTGTCGCTTAGCAGCCGCGCTACCAAGAGACCCTGCGCCCGGAGAACCGCCGCTACGTCGCCACATTCGCTTACGCGCTCTACTGCCAGCGGTCGCGGCAGTACGTCGCACTCCTCCCAGGTAAGACGGTTGTCGCCCAGCTCGGGCACGAGGACCCGCAGCTCAATCCCGCCCACAACAAACCGACCGCCTGGTTTATTTTCTTCTGCCACTGCCAGTCCACCTCTTTGTGTACCTTGCATGCGGTTTGCGGCGGAGACCCACACCCCGTCATTTCCGCCCACACCAATGCATCCCCTGTCACCACTAACTTACCGGGCGCCACTGACATAACCGAACAGATATGCGGGTGCCTTACATGGACATGAACAGCGTTCATCACCAGGGACTGTTGCGTCATAGCAAGAAAGCCCCCGCCGAAGCGGGGGCTGACTGGGATGTGCATGCCGGTCTTCTACACGGCAGCGCCCTTGCGGGTCAGGCGCGCGGTCATGACGGCAGTGAGCCTGTCCGCTTCTTCCTGCGTCTGGGCAACGGCCTTGATGTACCGCTTGCCGAAGGACTTCAGGCCCTTGCTCCGGGCTTCCCTGACCGCCTTCGGTGTGGTCCCCATGTCCGCGGCAAGGTCTTCGTCAGCGGTGTTGCCGTAGACCGGCACGGGGTCGATACCGAAGGTGGCGCGGAGCACGTACGACTGCCCCTCCCCCATCGTGTCCAGCACGCCGTGTACAAGCGCGCGCTTCACGCGGGCGGCTTCACGGGTGATGTCGTCGGGGGTAATGAGGTCTTCCGGGACGCCGTAGTTCGACGTGCCAGGCTCCCAGGGCTCACCACTGTCTCCGGCCCCGGGTGCCGGAGCGTCCAGGCTGTCCGCGCCTTGGTAGGCGAGCCGGGCGGCGTGGGCCCGGTCCGCGCTCAGGCGGCGCCCGGCCGGCGGGACGGTCTGGGCAAGCTTCTCCGCAAGGAACGGATCTCCGCCGGAACGATTCAGCATGGAGAGAAACGTTTTTGCCGCGTCCGGGTCTGCACCCTGGTTGCGCTCGGCGCGGGTGGCGCCCAGGAGCATGGTCTCCACGGTGGTGTAGGCGAAGCCCAGGAAGTCCGTGGTGACGTTCTCGTCAAACCGCGTGAGGGCTTCCCAGACCGCTATGCGGCCCATCTGTTCGAACTCTTCCCGATAGCCGTCGTGCCGCGGACCGCTCTCCGCCATGCGGCGGGCCGCCTTCCGGGCGAGAACCGCTATCCGCGATTCGGTGGCTTCGATGACCGTTGTCGTGGCCTCAAGGTCGTTGGCCTGGGCAGCGCGGACGGTCGAAAGTGCAAGCGTGCTGGACACGGGCGGGCTCTCCTTGGCGTTGGCTCACCCGTGGTCTGGTGAGCCGATTGCCCGGAGAGGGCGAGAGCCGTGAAACGCGCTAACTGGCCGGTGCCGCGCCTGTTTTTGGGCGCACGAATCCCAAGGTCAGGCGCAATGAAGGCGCGACAGATCAAGCCCCGTCCGGGGGTGCTTGACGGGGCTTGATCAGGGCCGGCGTCTTACGGAAATCGGCGCTCGTGCGTACGCCGATTTTTGGTTTTCACGGGCGTAGATCGCTGGCAGCGATGGAGAGTTGTGGGAAATTCAGAGCCGTGACCACGACTCATCCCCAGGTAGGACAGGCACGCAAAAACGCCCCGGCGCGTGACCGGGGCGTTACCTTTTGCGATACCTGCGGAGGATGGACGCGGGTACCTACTCACGTGAGTAGGTACTGAATCCGCCTGCTAGAAATCAGCGCCGTACAGACTGCCCCACGAGCGCCCGCCGATCTGGGCTTTAGCGGTGATGGGCACGCCGTACAGATCGAAGGTCATCGCCTTCTCAATCGCGCGGGCCACGTCGCGGGCATCCTCGCGCGGGGCGGACACGAGAACTTCGTCATGGATCGGGAGCTTGAGCATGTCGAGACACCCGGTCGATTCGATGTTCAACAGCGCCTGTCCCAGGCAGTCCCGCGCCACGCTCTGGCATGCGTAGTTGACCACCGCGTAACTCCGGTCCCTGTCCAACGGGAGCCGGCGCCCGGTGGCGGAGACGAAGACCATGGCGGACTCGTGCGCCTCACGCTGCCACCGCCGGGACGCTCGCTTGATTTCCGGGTACAGCCGGTCGTACTCCGCGAAGGCGCGGGCCATCGCCTCTTCACTCGCCCCGGTCTGGCGGGCGGCCGTGCGAACCCCTCCGCCGTACACCTTCGAGAACCCGGCCCCCTTCATGACTTCCCGGTCCGCCTTTGTGGCGCCCTCACCTTTGACGAGTCGCGCCGTGAACCAGTGGATGTCGTCGCCCCGGAGGAACCCCTCCTTCATACGCTCCACTCCCGCCAGCGCGGCAAGAACTCTCATTTCAATGGCGCTGAAGTCCACGCTCACCATGACGTGGCCAGGGTCCGCGAGTAGGGCCCGGCGGATCATCTGGTCTGAGCTGGGCAGCGTCTGAAGCGCGGGCCGGGTCACACTCATCCGGCCCGTCCGCGCGGCCATGGAGTGCACGAAGGGGTGGGTGCGACCCCCGGCGTCCATGACCTCAAGGAAGGTGTCCGCGTAGGCGCTCCGCCACTTCCCGGCCCGCTTGCTCCTGATCACGGCTTCCGCGAGCGGGTTGGGCGGGCGGACGTGAAGGCGCTCACCCTGAAGACTCAGGTCCGCAAGCGCGGAGAGAACGGCCTTGTCCACCTTCAGGGCGCCGCTCCCGGTACGCTCCGTCAGATGCTCGCCCATGCCAACGAGCGCTTCGGCAATGGCCTTCGGGCTGTTGACGTTCTCGACTCCGTACCGGCGGGCCACGTCCGCGAAGTGGTGCTCTTCGCCGGTCAGGGTGGCGCGCAGCTCGTGAACGTAGGTCTCGTCCAAGACCATGCCGGCGCGCTGCATATGGGTACAGATCCGCGCTAGTTCGTGCTCGTACTGGACGAGTCCGGGCCGCACGCCCAGGCGGTCCAGCTCCCGCGTGAGGATGGGGTCCAGGCGGGCGACGTAGATGCAGTCCAACCCCGCGTACAAGTTGAAAACGGGGTGGTCCAGGGGGATGCCGGCCCAGCCGGTGGCCTTCGTCAGGCCCAGGCTCCGGAAGACCTGGGTCAGGTCCCCTTGCGTGTCCGGGGCGGAAGGGTCCACGTAGTAGGCAGACAAGGGCTTGAGAGCGGTCCCAATGCCGCCCTCCTGGGGCTGCCGCGGGTCTATGAGCCCGGCCTTAAGCCGGGTGTCCGTGGTGCGCGGTGCAAGCGATTCGAGCGGCGTTCCGGCGTGCTTGTCCAACACGGCCCAGTCGAATGGAGCGTTGTGGATCTGGAAGCGGTCTACGCGGCGGAGGGCAGCGCGAGCGGCGGACTGGAAGGCGGGTCCGCGTTCCCAGTGGATGACCCAGGCGTCCCGCTCGTCCCCGAACTGGACCGTACGGAGGCGGTATTCGGGGCTGTAGATGTCCAGTCCGCTGGTCTCCGTGTCGAGTGCGACGGGGCCCCGGCGGTTGGCGCGGGCAAGCCAGGAGCTGAAGCGGGTGAGGTCTTCGCGGGTCTGGGGGACGTGGACGGTGACGGTCTCCCCGGCCACGGCGTGGCGGTAGGTCTGCAAGGTCTCTCCCCGTGAACGGGGGCAGAGCCCGCCCGGCACGCACGAAGGGCAGGAGCCCACCCGGTCGTTCTGGGCGGGCCCCTGCCCGTGCTGTGCGGTTGTCCGGTCAGTCCATGAGCCGCCGGAACGCTTCGAATGCCTGAGCGGGGACAACTCCGTTGCCCAGGGCCTTGAGTTGGTGCTTGCGGGTCAGTCCGGGGATGGCGGTGACCCAGCCGGCGGGCAGGCCCATGAGCCATTCGCACCACCGGGGAGTGAGCCGGATGCCACCGCGCGGCCCGCGCTCCGCGGGCGGAGGGGAGGCGCGTCCGGTCAGCTCCTCCCAGCGCCTCACGGCTGGGAGGTATTCGCCCCACCATGCGGAAGGAGAACGACGACCGTCCGGAGATTCGAAGAACCCTGACGGGTCTTCGATTGGCCCGGACCGTCCAAACCGTCTGAGGCGGTCGGAGTGGGGAAGAAGAAAACAAGCCTCATCGGCCAGGGTTGCGGCGTGAGGCTGGCTGGCTGGGGGGGGGGGGGGGCG
>NZ_JAJPWM010000029.1:0-78554 GCF_046549095.1 Streptomyces sp. x-80 | reverse complement strand
CAACCCCCATGGCCATCCTGAGTAACGAGCTCACCGGCATCGCAGATCGATCGGCTGGCCGGGACGCCCCGCCCAATTTTCTCTGACCCGAGGTGATCAGCGCAGCGACTCTGGCGTTCCTGAGTAGCTAACAAAGCCCTATTAGGACCGGCAGCAGCGGATCGCAAGCCACCAAAGTCAGCAAATGTCGGCGAAGGTCCGTTTCGACCCGCCACAGGTTCGCGGCCTGGCGGATCAAGGCGGTGCAGTGCACTCGCCGCGGGCCGGGGACCAATCACCCCACCAGTGGTGTAAGCGCTCATACAGGTCGGCATCGGTGTTGATGCCGAAGAACTTCCCGACGCATTCGATCATCAAGACCTCGCTGCCGGCCAGGACAGGGCAGGGCCGCGACGGCTCAGCCGCCGGTCCTGCAGCCTGTCGTCGATGAGGCAGAACACCTCAACGACAAAGGTCGTAGCATCCATGACAGAAGCCTCGCGGGGACAGTGACGACCCATCACCGGCAGCGTACGAGGGGCCCGCGCATCGTCTTCCCAACTCGCACACCGGGTCAACTAAGGGAGGAACGTCCCATGACGGAACTCTTATTCCAGCCACCCAGACGGATGCGGACAACAGGATCCCAAGAGCCGGCTGACAGCCCCTTCTCACCAGCCGAGATCTGGGAGGCTATGGAGATCTCTCCTTCGAAGATCAGCCGGAAGCGCTCGCCGTAAGCACCGGATTCGAAGTCGGCGCGCATTGCCACGGGAAGTCGACTGCGCCTGAGTTTTACCGGCAAGCTGGACTCGGCGGCACTGGCTCTTTCTCGCAGTACTGCCTCAAGGGCGCTCTTGTGTGTCTGGATTTCCATGTTCGCACCGACTCGGCCGACAATACCCCGCGCCTCCGGTGACAAAGGGGGCTCCAGCACGTCGACACCGCCGATGTGGAAGAAGGCCATAGGCTGAGGGCCGACCATGAGTTCAGCACGGACCGACAGTTCCACTGATCCGCCGTGCCATCGGACACGATCGATCTCGCTCACCACGTGGATGCTGCTCTCCCACTGAGCGAAGGCCACGAGGTCTGCGGAAAGTTCTCCCAGGATCAGAGCAGTGATGACTTGCTGCGCAGGTTGGAGGCCGGCCAGCACGCCCTGGCCGAATCGATTGATGATGAGTTCACGCATGGCTTTTAGGAGGGCATCTCGATTCTCCGGATCCTGTTTTAGGAGCTGCTGCCCACGCATACGTTCAGTCATTTCTACGCGGAGCCAGCGTCGGTATATCTTGTCCCGTAGAGCACCCGGCTGAGTGTGACTTTCGACCACATCGAGCGCTTCCCGCAGCCCCTTGAAGTAATCTTCCAGGACTGGAGACCCCCACTGACTTCCCGACGTTTGGTAGAAGCACACGTAGCTGCTCAGTACAGATGTGTGATGAGCCAATAGGTAGGCGCGCGCGACGAAGGCGTGATCCACCAACCCAATACGGTTCTCCGTGAATCGTATTTGGTGCTCCATAAGAAACTGGCGCCGGAACAATTTGTGACACCCGAGACTGTCAATCAGAGGAGCGTTTTCCAGTGTTGCAAAAGGACGGTCTTTGGAAAAGAGTACTCGTGGTACTGCCCGGCCCTTGCTCGCTATTTTCCCCGCGACGATATCGGAGCCATGCTGCGTGCCGTACTCATAGAGTCGTTCCAGTGCCTCAGCTCCAAGCCAATCCCCGGCCTCAAGGAACGTTATGTAATCTCCTCTTGCCAGGGACGCGGCAAAGTTCCGAGGGTGCCCGGGGCCTTCGTGGTTGGCCTGTTTGAGCAGATGAAAATTGGCTTGCTCCGCAGCAAGTTGATCCAGGCGTTCACTGGTTCCGTCGGTGGATCCACAATCAACCAGAATAACCTCGAAATGTGCGTGTGGAAGTGTCTGCTTCAGCAGAGAGCCAATAGACTTTTCTAGCTTTGCTCCCGGGTCTCGCGACAGCAGGACGACGGAAACCTTTATGGGCATCGGGGAATCTCCGTAATGCGGGCGGTTGAATTGATTCTTTTCGTGCTGTTTTCCAGTGTCGCCTCTATTGTGTGAAGAATGTCACCTCCGTGCTGTCTGTGTAGGGGCTGTTAGGGGGCATACTTGTTGCCGCTAGGGTGTACTTTGCCGAATCGAAATCAGGGCCCTTGATCTGCAACTGCGCTTGGTTGATTCCCCGTCGCGTCGGTGCGGTCCCTTTGAACTTGACCTGCTCTTCCGCGGTTATGCCAGGGCGAGGGAGGCTGGCGTGGGAAATCCCGACCGACGGATCTTCGCCCGGCTTCAGGTGAGTAAAGGGTTCTTTTGTCTCTTCCGGACCCAGTTCGTTCCACCACTGCAGACTCTGCCCATACAGATCGATCAGTAGTGTGAAAGTCTCCTGGGCGATGTTCTCCATCGCAGCGGGATACTGCTCCAGGCTTCGTCTGTTGTTGTGGTGCCCGTCGAGGTGACGAGCTTCTGATGGTGTGAAAAGAACTGGGTGCACCTGATGTTCACGGAGTTCGCTGGTGTAGGCCCGGAGGTACTCCTGATGGTCACCGAACGGTTCAGTATGCAAACCAGGGGTGAGCCGAGTCTCGGTGCGGCCCAAAGAGATCAGCGTGTAGTCGCCCGCCTTGGCATTGTCGAGGATCCACTGCAGCTGCCCCCGCTCGTAGAAGATTTTCAAACTAGCCCGAGCACGGGCGTAGTCGACGAGCTCTACCGCGTCCGTGAGGAAAAGCGGCAGCATTTGTCTCCACCCTGCCATGGGGAGGTAGTTGACCGAGTGTGTCACGGCGAGTGAGCCGCCGACGGTGAACAGGGCAGGGCGGGTTCGGTCGGATGGCTGCATGGGGTCTCTCGTCTGGGTGCTGTGGTCTTCGCGTCCTCCAACGTGCGGGATGAACGTACGTGGCGTGAGCTGTCAAAGGCCGACATCGGGGGATGAAGGTGTACTTTCACGTCTCCTTTCGCTAGCGGAGGGCGCGAACCGCGGGTGTGACGGCCGACGGAAGGCCTACGTGCAGGGCGGGCCCATGGCAGGCAGCCCGTACCCACCAGGGTGGACGCTGGAGCAGCGGGCCCAGCGCCACGTCGTGATCCAGGTATGCCCTGCCCAGGCGGGCCCTCGCTCTCGGGGACCGCGCCGACCTGGGCAGTGTCTGTGGTCCGGCCTCGGCTACCAGGGGAGGAACCCGCTGAGAAGTATGGGGGGTAGCCTCACGCTTGTACGGAGAGGGTTTGATCACAAACGCGAGAAGTGCTTCTGACCTGCAACGATAGGACTTTTCGAGGGTCCAGATCGCGCCGTGGAAAGAAGCGCTTCTCAGGTGAAGAAGCGTATCGGGTCGTACCTGCATGTCCGC
This sequence comes from Streptomyces sp. x-80, assembly GCF_046549095.1. Taxonomy (NCBI): domain Bacteria; kingdom Bacillati; phylum Actinomycetota; class Actinomycetes; order Kitasatosporales; family Streptomycetaceae; genus Streptomyces; species Streptomyces sp. x-80. Next base: position 75,188 of record NZ_JAJPWM010000029.1, on the reverse strand, counting down.
GTTGAGGGTGACGGTCGTGGAGTGGTCTCGCAGGCCGGGGCCGTGCTGCTGGTGGAGACGGTCCGCAAGACCGGCCTGGATACTGCGATATCGGCGGCTCTGACACCGTGGCGCAAAAATGTTTCTCCACAATCCGCATGCCTCATGAGACATGACACCCTGCAGCACAGCGGGCGAGGGATGGCGACGCTCCACGAGCTCGCTCAAGGGCCTCCTTGCTGCCCTGAGACATCACCATCCCACACGTGGAGTGATGCAGATCACCTTCTCGCTTGCGTTGGCCAGCACTGATGACGGCGTGAGGCCATCTGGCGCGTCTCCGGGCCGGTCTATACGTTCCAGGCTCATGAGTTGGACTACTGCGCTTGCTGTGTTCGGTGCGAGTACCGGTGCCTTGGGGTTGGCCTGGCAAGTCTGGAGTCACTGGCTTACGGGCGGGCGTGTTCAGATAACCGCCGTACGCGGACGCCGCGATGACGAGCACTGGGTGATATCGACGTCGGTGGTCAACATCGGCCGCCAAGACGTGAACGTGGTCGGGTACACCGTCTGGCTGGACGTCGACGGGATGCGGTGGAAGCGCCCTCCGGTGGAAGGCCCGGATGTTGTTCAAGGTCGGCCTCTCCCGCGTACGCGGCACGCTGATCACCCTGCCGCCGTCGTTCAACGTCTCCGGCAACGGGTGGCTGCGAGACGCAAACCGCAGCCTCCAGTTCCCCGTGGTGGTGAAGGCCGGAGCCAACCTCGTGCTGCCGAGCATCGTGCTCGGGTGGGAGTCCGACGCCCGGTGCCGGCCGAAGGTCGCGATTCACCTGGGCTCGGGGAAACTTGTGCTGGCCGAGGCGCTTCCGGCGGACGTGTTCGAGCCGCTGGACGTCAGCTCACGGTTCCGGATCGAGGCGTACATGGAAGTCGATACCCGGTCGGATGAACTCGCCAGGAGCCCGGAGGGTACTGACGGAGGGCCGACCAGGGTGAGCACCAGTGTGAGAAGCCGCGGGAACAACCGGATCGACAGCGTGATCCGTATCGATGAACCTTCCGACCCCCTGTGAGACGTTGCGCGAACTCGGCCCGGACGGACAGGGATTCACCTGGTCAGTGTGGGGACCAGTGGTCGCAGTGCGCGGAACAAGGGAAGACTCCGAGGCTGCGGCAATCCTCGCACAGAGACTGGATCCGCATCCCGGCGCCGTCGCCACGGAAGCGGATGCGGCCGATGGCTTCGCAGGCTGCGCAGGTGTGCTCGGACGTGGTCTCGGCGGCGTCGTCAGGGCGGCGGACTGGTCGGCGGATTCGCCGTCCTCGAAGCGGTCGGCGACGGTGATCCGCAGGCCGCCGAACTGCGTGCCGAACTCCTCGATCCGGTAGACGGGGTCGAGGGCGGACAGGCCGCGACGGAGCTGGTCCAGAAAGTCAGCCCAGCCGGGGCCGACGGTGGGGATCCCGAACCTGACTATGCGTACATGGCCAGCCAGGTGGGTTGCGGCTCGGTGCTGCAGTAGGCCGGGGCGAAACGTCTGCTCCGGCCTACGCGGTGGTCAAGTGCCTGTTCAGTGCCGCAGCGGGGTCGGTGTGTACGCCGAGATCTGCTCTCGTAGATCGGGGATATCGATGCCCAGATGTTCGGCCGCTTCGGGAAGCCGGACTCCGGGGATCGCAGCCGCCAGGCGGAGTACGTCCTCGTGCTGTGAACACTCCAGCTGAGTGGCGTCACGGAGGTGTGCTCGCGCTTGTGCTGCGGCGTCATGGATGAGCGCCTGGAGCTGCTCCGCCTCTGGTGCAGGCGGAGGAGGAGTTGTTCGCACCGGAAGGCCCGGCGCGGGCCCGTCGGTCACCTCGGGCGTGTACGGGGGTAGCAGGGGCGGCTCGGCGCATTCGCGGTACCACGCCCATGCGTGGTGGGCAGGGATGTGGACCTTTCCGCCGGGCGTCGTGCGGGTGGTGGTGACGGGCTGGTCGGCGCCGGTCGCCGGGCGGTGTTCCGGGGGATCCGCGGGGAGTCCGCGGAGGGTGGCGAAGCCGGCGGGGCGTGCGGTCAGGCGTGCGGTGACGGCGTGGGTGAGGGCGGCGGCGTGGCGGCACGGTGAGGAACCGCAGTCGCAGCCGAAGGTAATCTCTTCCGGCGCGGGCTGGAAGGACACGCCGCCGGTGTGCTCCGGGTGAGCGAGGCAGTCGGGGAACTTGCCGGTGCGGACGGCTTGGTGGTGGCCGCAGTCGGGGGAGGCCGTTTGCCAGACCATGGTCTGAGCGTCGGTGAGGACCGGCATGGTGATCGTCGGATGCGCTGGTGCGGTGTGGTGCCGGTCGGTGGCGGTGGCGCTCACCCGGCCGGGTTCGAGGGCGATGTGGGTGAGGCCGCCCGCGGACAGGTCGTTGTGGCCGGCGAGCCAGAGGGCTTCGTCGTTGATGGTGGCCCGCAGGAGGGTCTCCCAGGCATAAGCCCATGCGTTCGGGGTCATCGCTGTGCTCCCAGCGCGATCAGGTCGATGATCTGGTCGTCGGTCAGTTCGGTGAGGGCGGAGTAGCCGTCGGCGAGCACGGCGTCGGCAAGAGCCCGCTTGTGGTTGAGGAGTTCGTCGACGCGGTCCTCCAGGGTGTTCTCCGTGATGAGCGGGTGCACGGTGACGGTGCGCTGCTGGCCCAGGCGATGGGCGCGGTCGATGGCCTGGTTCTCCTTGGCCGGGTTCCAGGGGCGGTCGAAGAGCACGACGTGGCTGGCCTGGGTGAGGGTGAGGCCGGTGCCGCCGGCTTTGACCGTCATCACCATGAGCTGGCCCGAGCGGGCCTGGAAGGTGTCGATGATGCGCTGGCGTTCGCGGACGGAGGGAATGTCGCCGCTGTAGTAGAGCGGGTCGTGTCCGTGGCCGCGCAGGTGCCGTACGAGGAGCTTGGCCATGGACCGGTACCGGGTGAAGATCAGCGTGGACTCGGCGGGTCCGGTCAAGGCGGGCAGCAGGTCGTCAAGGGCGCCGATTTTGCCGGACCGGGATGCCGCCTGCTCGGGGTCGTGGTCGTCGTCCAGGGGGTCTTTGAGGTACTGGGCGGGTGAGTTGCAGATCTGCTGCAGTTTGTTGAACAGCTCTAGCAACAGGCCTTTGCGGTGGGCTCCTTGGGCGTCGCGGATCGCCTGGAGGGTTTCGTCGGCTGCCTGTTGGTAGAGCTGGATCTGTTCGTCGCTGAGGCTGACGATGCGCGGCCGGATGTCCTTGGGCGGCAGATCGGGCAGGATGCCCGGGTCGCTCTTGTGGCGACGCAGCATGAACGCGCTCATGAGACCAGACAGCCGTGTGGTGCGCTCGGTGTCGGCGATGTTGTCCTCGATGGGGCGGGCGAACTGGTCGCGGAAGACGCGCTGCGTGCCGAACAGGCCGGGGTTGAGCCAGTCCATGAGGGCCCAGGCTTCGGTGAGGTTGTTCTCCACCGGGGTGCCGGTCAGTGCCACCCGGGCCGTGGCCTTGATGCGGCGCAGGGCGCGGGCGGTGGCGGTGCGGTGGTTCTTGACCATCTGGGCTTCGTCGGCAACGACCAGGTCGAAGTGCAGGAGGGCCAGCAGGTCGACATCGCGGCGGAGCGTCTCGTAGCTCGTGATGACGATCGTGCGGGAGGTCGCGTCTTCGAGGGTGCGGTCGGCTCCCAGGTAGCGCAGGGTCGGCACGGTCGGGGCGAAGCGGTGGACTTCCCGCTCCCAGTTGATGACGACGGAGGCCGGGCAGACGATCAGGGTCGGCCCGGTGGCACCGGTCGTGGTGGTTTCCCGGCGGTGCAGGTGCAGTGCCAGAGCGGTCAGGGTCTTGCCCAGGCCCATGTCGTCGGCGAGCAGCGCGCCGAAGCCCGCGTCGGTGGTGTTCGCCAGCCAGGCCAGGCCCAGCTGCTGGTAGTCGCGCAGCGTGGCCTGCAAGGCTCCCGGTGCGGCAACGGGGGTAGTGCGGGAGCCGGTGCGCAGGAAGTCCACGAGGTTGGCGAGAGCGGCTGCCGGCTCGCAGGGCATGTCCTGCCCGTCGATGTCGATGCGCCCGGTCAAGGACGCGCGGAGGGCCTGGTCCGAGGAGATGGGTCCGATGCGGCGGTCGGCGGCACGGCGGGCTGTGTCTTCGTCGACCATCACCCACTGGTCCCGGACCTTGGCCAGCGGCCGTGGCGCCTGGGCGATGTCGTCCATCTCCTGATCGGAAAGGTCGGCGTCGCCGAGCGACATCTGCCACCGGCCGTCCAGCACGTCGTCGAGAGAGAACCGCGGCCGGGGCACGGCCGCGGACTCGTCGGGTCGTCCTCCGACCACGGCTCGGGTGCGCAGCAGATCGGTCCACTGATGGTGCCAGTGCATGCTCAGGCCGGCCCGCTCCAGTTGATCGCGCATGCCACCCAGCAGCAGGACGGCCTCGCTGGCGAGCAGGGTGAACTTGTCGGGTACCGGGCATTCGAGGAGCCGCCGGGCGGGCTCCCACGTCTCGGTGATGCGCCGCAGCCGTCGGCGGATGTGCCCTACCAGTGCCTCGTCGCCGGCGACCTGCGTAACCGGGCGGAACAGCTGTTGCTTGCGGCTTTCCGCGGTGGGCTGGGCGACCAGGAGCTCGGCCCACAGCAGTTCGGTGTCGTTGGGGCTGCCCTTCTTGGGGGCCTGTACGGACAGCTTCAGGTCCAGCGGCGGTGCCTCGGCGCGTTGGTCCTCGGTGCGGTCGCCCCATTGGCGCAGTGCGGTACTGCTCTGCTGCCGCGGAATGGGTGCCGTGAACGGCCTGTTCCCCAGGACTGCTGAAACGCCGGGGCCGCGCAGCATCGCCTCCGCGACCGCGTCGAGTCCGGTGCGGATCGCGATGCGGGGCGCCCACAGGAGGTAGGGCCGGGTGTGGGTGGCGGCTCCGCAGTGTGCGGGAGGCGCCATGGCCTGGCGCAGTTGCCGTGCGCGCTGGCGCTCGTGTTCGTTGAGCGGGCCCAGGCGCCACACGTCGGCGCCGTTGCTGTCCAGTGTGGGGTACACCCGGCCGTCGGCCACCACGGCCAGCCCGAGTTGGATCATCTGATGCCACAGTCGGACGGACGGGGCGAGCTTGACGCCGTCAGAGGATCGGGCCAGGGCGTTGGCCAATAGCCGCACAGGCACCTGCAAGCATTCCACCGGGCGGGGGCCGACGGCGAGGCCCTGGCCGGGCAGGATGAGGTCGGCCGTGCAGCGTCTGATCGGCTTGTGGCAGACGGCCTCCACGGGGAGCCCGTCGGCCTGGAAGAGTAGGAAGCGGCCGGTGCCGTCCTGCAGATCGATGGTGATCTCAATGCCCTGCTGCAGCAGTGCGACGAGCGCGTCCTCGGCGGCTGCGGCCTCATCGCGGTCCGCGAGGGGTCCGGCAGGATTGCGGTGCGCGCCGACGGCTCCCGCACTGGCGGCCGCCGCGGCCGCCGGTTCCGGAGCGGCGGGAGCCTTCGGGTCGTGGCCTTGCCCCTCTGCGGGAGCGGCCAGCAATTCGATCATGACCTCAGCGGCTTGGCGTTGCGCTTCGCGCTTGTTGGGCCCATGGCCGACGGCCTCCAGCCACTCCGCGTGCACCTTGCAGGTGATCCGTGCGACGAATCCCGCGGCATCCGTCTCGGGGTCCTCGATGCGCAACTTGCTGATCTTGCCGGTCTGTTTGAACTCGTTCAGGAGCATCAGCGGGTTCTTGCCGCCGAGCTCCGGCACCGGGATACGGCCGAGGCGCAGACCCCGGCCTGCCTCCATGGCGCGCTGGACGGTATCCAGCAGTTGACGCGCGGCCGACAGTCGAGTGCTGGAGCGGCCCAGCCCCCGCTCGGTGACGGTGAGCAGCTCACCGCGGTGTTCGCAGGCGGCGACGGACACGAACAGCGGCTCCAGGCCCGTGATGCCAGGCGCGCCCTTGAAGACGAGCTCGCTGATCGCACCGGATTCGGCCAGGACCTTCAGCTGCTCCTGTGGATCACTGTCCTGCGCCCGGCCGCTGCTTGCTGCCGGGAGCGAGCGGGCGCCCTGGAGTGGCAGCGGCGCTTGCACCGGCAGTCCGGCGAGCTGGGCCAGGAGCCGGTGCGCGACTGCTCCGCGCGCCTGCCGCTTGTTGTTGCGCCATGGACCGAGCTCGCTGATCTCCTCTCCGTCGATCGTGCAGGTAGCGCGCATGCGAAAGAGCGGCGAACCGGGCTCGCTCTTGCGTACCTCTTCTGTATAGGTGGGCGTCGCCCTGTGGCGCAGTGACTGGTGCAGGGTCAGCACGGCGACAGCGACGCTGGGATCCCCCGCCGCGGCAAGGGCCGCCTCGCGAGCGGGCAGCCACCCTGCAGCACGGGCGGTGAACAGAACAGCGTGCAGGTCGCGCGGGATCAGTTCGCCTGCGTTGATCCGCAAGACGATCTCGGTCACTTCCGCCGGTGCGATCTGAGGGCGTTCCAGGGCCTGTTGCAGGCGGTTCGGGAAGGACTCATCCCGGGCCTGGGCTGGTGGCGAAGCCGATGAGAAGCGGCCGGCGGGTGCCCATCCGGCCAGGCTGCTGTCCTGCTCGACCGGCTCGGTCCCGCAGAGGTGACCGAGCAGGCTCACGGCCGCGCACTGATGGGCGGCCTTGCGGCTGGGGCGCGTCACCACGGCGCCGTGGGCGCTCGATCCGGACTCGCGCCAACCGGCCTGAGCGCTGAACAGCATCGGGTTCGCGCTGGGCACCTCGCGGATCACGAAGGCGGACGCGGCGCCGATGTCCTGGCAGTGCGTATGGAGCACCGAGGTGGCCAGCTCGGGGCGTGCCGAGACGATCGCCCAGGCGCCGGAGACGGCCGCTTGGGCGGAGGGGAGCGACGCGGCCCGCATCAACAGCAGACGCAGATCCTTGATGCCCAGGCGTCCGGACCCCCCGCGTGCGGCGGCCTCCGCGGCGAGCTCGGGAGGCAAGTGGCGGTTTGCCCACGCTGCCTCCAGCAGTCGAGAGAAAACATTCGGATCCACCGACTCCAGAGCAACACGGGAACCGGACGCGGGACGTGGCACACGGACAGTGGAATCCGGCGGTACAGAGGCCATCGCAACCTTCACGGAGAAATGCGTGGAAATGGGGTGATAGGTAGCAAATCAGCATCTTCGTGCCCGGATTTCCGTGATCAAGACCTGCAGAAGTCAGCGACGGGATGCCGTTGACCTGGGATTTTGCGTGTGCCGGTCCGCCAGGAGAGCCCGAGCGTGGGCACGGTGACCGACTCGTTCGGGGGACGGGAGGCCGGGGCGGTGCGGTTCACCTGTCAGGGGGACGGGCGCGCGTCGCGTCCCCACCCGCGCCCTTGTTCCGGCAGAAGGCCAGCGCGTGCGGGAGGGGCAAGGGCGTCCCGGGGGCCGGTCACAGGCTCAGCCACCGGATCGTGTCGGACAGTGCCTCATGCTTCTTCAAGTTCTCGCTGGTGCTGACGCGCCTTTTGTGGAACGCGACAGCCCGGCCGCTCTTGCTGGTGCAGCTCTCGCCTGCGGTGGCGCCGCACTGACTGCAGCCCAGGGTCAACGGCAGCTGTTCGAGCTGGCTCCTGAAGGCCGCGAGTCTCGCGTACTGGTGGTCCCGGCACGCGAACACTCCCTGCGGGGTCGTACAGGTGCCACCGTCGTCCACCGGGTGACCGCACCGTTCGATGTCGCGCGGATCGTGATGGGGACACTGGTCACTTCCCGTCCGGCGGTCGAACGGGCAGCGCAGCCCGCCGGAGTAGTGCACCCAGCGGGAGTCCTCAAGTTCCTCGTCCAACGTCACGGTGCATCGGTCCGGGAAGGGATCGGCGGCATCGGCGGGCAGCGGCCACTGGTGCTCGACGCAGCGTTCCCTCGGCGCGTCGACAAACGCCCCGCACGGGCCCCAGGCCGGGTAGTTGGAGTACCGCCCCGGGCGTGACGACGCCCAGTTGCACACCGGCCGTAGAACGGCGGCGAGCTTGTCCCGCAGTTGACGAGCCTCGGGGATGGGCACGTGTTGCAGGAGCCGGACGGCTTCCTCCACCTCTTGGGCGGAGATCTCGACCCGTCGGGCGGCTCCGTTACGTCTGCGTGCGATCACGCTTGCCGGCTTGGGCGGAGTGGGGGTGGTCCTCGCCATGGAGGCGATTTGTACCGCAGTGCGGCGATGCCGATGCGAGGTACACGCCGACACCGCCCGCACTGCCAAGAATCAGCGCCGAAGCGCTGCACGCGCAGCGTAGCCATAATTCGACTGAAAGTAGCGCAAGGCGGGCGCACTGAGGTGGCGGACGGGGTGCCGTAGCATGTCCGGCTCTGTCGACGCCGCGTCGTGAAAGGCCTTGTGTTGATCCCGGAATACTGCCCGTTCCACCAGGTCGAGGACGCCTGCGGGCCCATGGCCCGGCTGCTGGAACAGGCCGGCCTGCTCGCCCTGACGCCGAACGCTCCGGCCCACCCCAGCCAGGAGGCGCCCGACGCCGACGACTCCGCCTTCGGCATCCCGATGGCGGAGGCCTCGCTTCGGCGGATCGTCGTGCGGATCAACACCTGGGGTCGGAGCGCCCTCGACCCCACCATCCCGCGTCTGGACGTGGCTCCGGGCGACGTGCGCTCAATCCGCTACGCACTGCAGGCCCTGTACGAGACGGTCCAGGAGAAGGCCGGGGTCGACCAGCAGTGGTGGCGGGTGAAGGACCGGCTGGCTCAGGCGCGCGCCTACCTCACCCGCGATGCACTGGCCGATGCCGACGACGACCGGCTGTCCGCCTACCTGGCCGCCCTGCACGTCGACCGCGCCTATGCCGTCTGGCAGACGGAGATCAAGACACACCTCGGATCCTGACCCCGGCCGGTGCTTCTGCCGGTCGCCTGCGCATAGCCTCCGCACCGGCCCGGGGTGCCAGGGGCGACGGCCCGCCAGATGGCGCACGAAGCGTGACCCAGGTCCGTAGCACGCGTTGAACGCGCCGTGCCGAAGACTGCATCCAGCCCCAGCAAGGTCAGCACTTCCCCCGCCAGCGAGCCGTCAGCGCCGCCATTCCTCTTGACCTCCACGCAAGGGGAAGCAGCACGCACGTTGTTGAGCTACGTGGCCTCGTTGCCCCTGCCCGGCCCCGACGCTCAGTTGATCGCTGCGGTGGTGGCCATCCGGGCCGCGAGGGGCGGTTCCGCCAACCTCACCGGGCAGGATCTGTCCGCCCTGAGGCTGGGTGATCAGCAGGCAGCGGTTGACGCCCTGCGGGCCCTGGGCTGGCAGATGGACGACGCACTCTTCGGCGGTGATCCGTCAACGCCGGTCCGCATCGCCATTCCCGCTCTGGCTGTGGAGGACGACCACCCTCTTCCCTTCGGGAAACAGACACGCTCACGGGTGTCCGGATGGACCACGCGAGCCTTGTCAGCCAAGCTGGTCAAGAAGCTGCCTCCCGCCGCGCGGCTGGCCAGCCTGTTCCTCGCTGCCCACAGCACCTCCAAGCTCCTCGGACGGATCCCGCCGGACCTTCCCGCAGCCTGTCGAGCCTGCCTGCCCGAACTCCTGCAGAAGGGCTTCCTGACCGGGTTGTCCGAGGACCGCTTCCTTCTCGACCCCGTGGTTCAGCACCTCTCGGGACAACGCCGCCCCACCGCGGAGGAACGGTCCACAAAGACCACAACGCCCGGGCCCCAGTTCGATGCTGCTGCGTGGGAGCGGTGGAAGAACACGGCCACCCCTGCCCTGCGACGCCATGTCGAGGCCGTCGAGCACTGCGCAGTGTGTGCCCTCCCGGTGGAGCGAGTCGCGGAGGCCTTCACCGGCGTCGCCTGCTCCCAGTTCTTCTCTCAGGCCGTCAAGACTGCCTACGGCGAGTGGAAAGACGCCCACCCTGATCGCGGTCCGCGATCCGCCGAGTTCACTGTGACCTTTCGGGCCGAGCACGGGCACGGCCCCTCGTATGCCCAGTTGAGCGCGGGCCTGGGCTGGGGCCTGAAAGGGCCGCTGCGTGGCTTCGTCGTGAAGCGTCTGCTGGCGAATGAGTGGCTGACGGACACTGGCACGGTGCCGTGGACCCTACGCCCGGGCCAGGCAGCTCAGGCCCAGGGAATCGTGCTGCCCAAAGCGCGAAGCGCGGCCGTCGCCGCACATGCCGGAGCGTAGAACGGCATTCCATCTGTCGCTCGCGATTCCGCGTGGGTGATCCGTCGGCGTTCCTGCCGGCACCGTGGCCGGTGTGTCTGCCGGTGTCTGCGGCGTCGACGCCGGGCGTCTTGGGATTGGTAGTTGTCCTGGCTCAAGTCTGGGCATCGCGAAGGAGATTGGTTATGGGACGTCGGAAGATCGGGAAGCCGCGCAGGGAACGGCGTGCGGCGGCGAACTACTCGCTCGACCAGCTGGAGCCGCCTGGCCCGCTGTATGAGGAGTGGTTTCAGGTGGACACCGGGATGGACACCTCGTTCGCAGCCACCGATCCTCGGGTCGGTGCCGATGCCCTCGACCTCATGGAACGGCTTGCTCGGCTGGCGAAGCCGTATGCCGGTCGGGTGCCTAAGGCCGCGGTGCTGCTGGATATGGCGCTCGACTCCGGGTTCCTGCCGCTGCGTCAGGGTGACGGCGGAATCATGGTGCCGCTGGATGAGGCGGCCTCGATGTTCGCAGCGGGGTCAGTGAATCCGGATGAGGTGCGCGAGAGCGTTCACGAGCTGCATGCGGTGGGGGCCCTGCTCATGGAGTCGGTCGAGGAGACGGTGATCGGCCGGCTGGTCGCCCGTAGGCCCGAACACCCCGGTGAGCCATGGGTGTTCGTGGACGATGAGCCCGAGGACGTCGGGCCGAAGACGTGCATGCCGAACGGTGCCGTGGCGGAACTGACGTCGGAAGAGTTCGCCGCGTTCGGCTATCTCCGTTCGTGTGACGCCGCCGGCGATGAGGCAACCGCCGAGTACTTCTGCGAGCGGATGGGCTGGGACGGAGACGTGGAGCGGGCGAGGGAGCTGTTCGCCGCCGTCGCCGCGTCCGGTTGGCTGGAGGTGAAGGGCTGCCCGGCCTGCCCGTCTGGACATCTGTGCACTCGGGGCGCGAGCGAGGAGTCACCCGATCCGGTTCACCGGTGAAGCCGGTCGCGCACGAAGCTGCCCCATCCCGCTGGTCACACCCTCACCAGGGTGACCGGTGGGGCCGGCAGGGACATCGGTCAGGGCGGCGGCCTGGTCGGCGTACTCGCCGTCGAACTCGTCGGCCTCGAAGCGGTCGGCGACGGTGATCCGTAGGCATCCGAGCTGTGTGCCGAACGCCTCGATCCGGTAGGCGGGATCGAGGGCGGACAGATCGCGATGGAGTTGGTCCAGAAGGTCGGTCCAGCCGGGGCCGACGGTGGGGATCCAGGCCGGGATCTGTCGCTCGGCGGCGTGTGCTTCGGTCGTCATGCAGGCCATGGTCGCGCAGGGCACTCACAACCGGCCCTGGGCTGCGGAAAGACAAGTCCCCGCCGCGTAGGCGCGACGGGGACAGGCGTCAGGTGCGGTGTGCGTTCACCAGCTGATGGTCAGGCGGGTGTTCGGCCGGGCGACGCGGGCTCCGGGAGCGAGCTGGTCGTCGGCCGTGGCGGCGGGATGGGCGGTGATGGTCGGCTGCGTGGGCCGCTGCTGATTCCAGCGGTTCAGCAGTTCGTGGACGTGGTCGGCGAGGAGGCTGTCCGGGCTGTGCGTGACGATGCCCAGTTCGTCGGCGTCATCACTGACGGGGCGGGCGGTGAGGTAGGCGAGGGTGCCGCCGTCGTACAGGCTGGCGCCGGACCACCGCACGGCAGGGTCGGCGAGCCCGAGATTGCGGGCGGCAGTGTCGATGGACAGCTTGCCGAAGCTGAGACCGCTGTCGATGGTGGCGAGCCAGAGGTCGAGGTGGGCGGCGGGTTCGTCGTGGCGGACCTGGATGCCGGTCCACGTCAGGTCGGCGGGGTAGGACAAGACCTTCGCGAGGGCCTCCTCGTCGGGCCGGTCTTCGACGTCGATCTTGAGGATGGCGCCGTCGGCGAGTCGGACGTGGCGTTCGCCCATCTCTTCGGCGCCCCGCATCGGGACGAAGCCGCAGACGGCGGCGTTGTTGCTGACCATGCGGCCGTCGTCGGTGCGGGTGAAGGCGATCGAGCGGGTCAGGTCGCTGCCGTGCAGGCGGAGCGGTACGACGAGCCGACCGCCGACGGCGAGCTGGTCCCACCAGGCGGTGGCGATGTCCCAGGCCCCGGCGGTGACGATGATCCGGTCGAAGGGCGCCGAGTCGGGATCACCCAGGGCGCCGTCCCGGCAGAGCACCGTGACCTGCTTGTACCCGGTCTCCGTCAGATGGGCGCGGGCGCCGTCGGCGAGGTCGTCGTCGAGCTCGATGGTGACCACGCTGCCCGTCGGCCCGACGAGCTCGGCCAGCAGGGCGGCGTTGATGCCGGTGGCCGAGCCGATCTCCAACACCCGTATGCCCGGCGTGACGTCGAGCTGTTCGAGCATGATGGCGACGATGCTGGGGCTGGAGGCGGAGGAGATGGCGGTGCCGTTGTCCGCGCGCTTGGTGACCACCTGCTTGGACGCATAGGCGGTGGCGAGGTCGACACCAGGCAGGAAGAGGTGCCGGGGCACAGTCAGGAAGGCGTCCCTGACGGCCGGGGTGTGGAAGATGCCGAGGCTGTCGATCTTGGCGGCGAGGGCGTCGCGCAGTTCCTGCGGGTCGAGGGCCGGGGCGTCGGTGGAGTGCATGGTCACTGGCCTGACTGTAGTGGGGTGGGCGGGGTCGGCTGGGATGGTTCGCGTGGCCTTGCCGGGTACGAGTTCCCGGTGGAAGATCGCGCGGCTGGCGGCGGTGGCCAGGACCTTCTGGTGGGCGGCGGAGATGCCGAGCCTGTTGAAAGCGAACAGCAGATGGTCGGTGAGTACGGCCCGCAGGCCTCGGGTGAGCTGTCCGTGGTGGGCGAGGTCGGCGAGGGCGCGTCCGGCGTTCTCGAAGGCGGTCGGCCAGTCGGGTATCCGGGTGAGGGGGCTGTCGTCGGTGTCGCTGTGGGCGGTGATGAGCATCTGCACCGCGACGAGCGTCGCCGGGGACGGTTGGACCTCGCCGTCGCTGCGGTGCTCGGTGAGCTGGGCCCACACGTCGCCTTGTTCGTAGAGGTCCTGTCCGGCGGCGAGCATCATGCGGGTGGCGAGCCGGACACCGACCTCACGACGGTGATCGGCGCCCTGGTGGGCGAGGTGGGCCAGGATGTGGCGGCTGTCGGCGTGGAACAGGTCGTGGGCGATATCCATGGCCTGCACTCCGCCGAAGCGGCGGGTCTCGGACTCGTAGATGACGCCTTCGGCGTGCCGGATCGCGGCCCGTTCGGTGAGCGTGCTGGTCAGCTGTCCGAGGAAGGCGGTCGCGTCGCGGTCTTGGGCGGGCAGGACGCGCAGGCGCCAGGATTCGCGCTTTCGGATGAACCACCACGAGGCGATGTCTCCCGATTCCTCGGCTGCAGCCAGCTGCGGCCCCAGGTGCTGGATGGCCATCTGCTCGGCGGCCTGCCAGGTGTCGCACCACAGGTTCACCTGCGACCAAGGGGCGTCCACTTCGCTCATCGTCGTCGATCCAATCATCGTGTGGTGGCCGTCAGTTGAGGAGGAGACAGGCGGGCCAGCCGCCGCTGGTGCCTGTGGCCAGGGTGTGCAGGGTCAGGGCGATGCCGGCACTGCCCTCGACCAGGCCGGGCAGGGCGCCTGGCGGGGTGTCGCGGGCGTGGGCGAGGAGCGTGTCGAGCAGGCGCGGGAGACGGTTGGCGAGGGCTGGGGTGGCCGCGGCGGCGGCGAACGCGGTGGTGGCCAGCAGCCCGGCCCAGCCGTGGCACAACGCCGGGTCGATGATTCGGGCGAGCTGGGCGGGATCGGCCAGGCACCGGGCGAGGGCGTTCTCGGCCGCCTCCTGTCGGGCGGCATCGTTCAGGGCGAGGGCGGCCAGCTGCTGGGCCCTCGCGAGGCCAGGGGTGCCGTAGCACCAGGACGGCCGCAGCGGCCCTTCCTGTGACGGCTGGCCGGCGCGGAGGTCGTGCACGGTGATCCGCTCGGGCCACCACGGTCCTGCCGGTGCCTCTTGGCGCCAGTCCTCCAGCCACCGGCACATGCGCTTGATCGCGGCCCTCTGCCCCTCAACGGCCACTCCCTGTCTTATGGCCAGGGCCAGAAGGGCGAGAGGACCACAACAGCCGTGGGCCATACCGAAGTTCGATTCTCCGGCGGCGTAGGCGGGATCGCGGTCGTGGGCGGAACTGTCGTGGGTCCACCAGCCCGGCGCGTCCGCTCCCGCTTCGTCGTTGACCTTGACCGGCTCGGTCAGCCGCACCAGATAGGCCAGGACCCGGCGAACGAGATCGCCGTCCGGCTCGCGGTGCAGGAGATAGGCGCCGAGGCCTGACAAGCCGCGGGTGAGATCGAACTCGTACTGCGAGGGCCGCTGCCCGGCGTCCATGCGGGCGTGGGCGGCCGAAAGCCGGGAGTTCACGAGTTGGGTGACGCCGTCGTCGAGGCGGGCCAGCGCGCCCGGGTAGCTGCCGGGGACGGCGGTGGCCAGAGCGAAGGCGACGGCCGGGGCACCGAACCACAGGCCCGCCCCGGGGCCGGCGGTGAGGTCGTCGCGGGTGGCGCGGGCCAGCCACGCGTGCACCGGCTCCATCCCGCCCAGTTCGTGCTGGGCACGCAGGCCGTGCAGGACGGCGACTCCGGCAGCGCCCTTGGACAGCGACTGGTCGCGCCAGCGCGGACTGCCGGGGCTGAAGTCGCCCTCGCCCTGCGGCGGCGGGGGCACCGCCAGGGCGAGGGCGAGTTCGTCGGCCATGGCCGCGGCCCGCTCACGCAGGTGGGACATCTCCAGCACGGTCACCGCTGCCCTTCCTCCCGGCTCCGGGCCGCGCGGGACAGGGCGACGGCCCGCGCCAGCTTGTACGTGATGGCCTCGCCCTGCGGATCGATCCCCAGGGCCCGTACGTGGTGCAGGTGCAGCACCGAGCCGAGCACCGTGTCCGGAGTGTGCCGGGTGATCGAAGATGTGAGGCAGGCGGTGTAGCGGGCCGCCGCTTCGGATCGGCGTGTCCATGCGTCGGCGACCTCACTCCCGCCCGGCAGCTGCCGCAGCACCTCACGATCGGCAAGGCGGAGGGCTTGGCGGCGCATGTCACGGTCCTGGGCGGGGGCGCCGGACGCGTGCTCGGGATGTCCGAGCAGCCAGTTGGTCGCCGCTGACGGGCCGCCGAGCACGGCATTTGCGAGGTCGAGAAGGCTCGCCGCGGCCAGTGCCTGCGCGGCGATGTCCTGGTGAGCGGAAAGCAGGTGCAGTTGGGTCAGGACGGCGGCGGAGTCGGCGGCGAACAGGGCCTCGGCCGCCTCCATCGCCTGACCGGGGTCCCGTAGCGGCCGGTCTCGGGGCGGTAGGCGTCGAAGGCGATCTCACCGACCAGAGAGGCTTGCCGCAGACCATCCGCCCAAGCCGCGATCCGTCCCGCAGCCCGCTCACGGTCCGCATCGTGAAGGCGAAGCCGCAGATGCGGGCCGGGGTGGTGGTAGCGGGCGAACCACCACCGGGGCGCTGTACCCCACTGCTGAAGCAGGGCTGGAAGGTGCTGGGTGAGGACCGTGTCGAACGTCTGCGGCGGTCCGTACAGCTTCACGTACACGACTCCCGAGCCGTCGCCGGGGTCAGCGACGGGCAGCGGGGCGGGTCCAGTGAGGGCCAGCGGGGCGGGATCCGGCGGTGCGGTCGCGGTGAGCGGGACGACGATCTCGTGGGCCCGTCCGCCGGCCCAGCCGTACTCGTCGGCCCTGGGAGCCGCCGAGAGGGTGATGGGGCGGTCTGCGGCCTTCAGGTGGGAGCGCAGGAGTGCGTGGTCCATGGGTTCGTCCAGGTCCAGGCGCAGTTGGTGGTCGCCCGCGCCGACCGCGATCCAGAGGGGCAGTCCCTGCCGTTCACGCACCTGGTCGAGCACCTTGTCCCACGTGCTCGTTGACGCGTCGGGGCCGGGGAGGTCAGCCGGGTTCAGCCGCCACTGGGCGGGGGCAAGGATGCTGCGGCCGTAGCGGAGGCGGGGCCGGTAGGGCAGGCAGGCGGCCGTGCCCCAGTCGAACGCGGTGACCTGCGGGTGGACGGACCGGGGGATCTCGAAGATCAGCCGGGCCAGGGGCGGCATGGTGTGCCGTGCCCGGGCGTGCGGCACTACCGCCTCCACCACCCGCCGCCGCGATCGGGAGACGACGTACAGCCGTGTCGTGTCGGCGGTGAGGGCGAGATCCGTCACCGGGATGATCTCGTCGGCCGCCTCGCGGTGCTCGGCCAGAGGGATCACGTACGGCAGGACGGGCGGGACGCGCAGGACATTCTCAGAGCGCGGATGCCGGGGCGGAAACGAGAGTTGAGCGAGAAGGGCCCCTTCAGTTGCAGGCAGCCAAGCGCCGTGCGCGGAATTTGGGCGCTGGTCCTCCTCGTTCAGGAGGTCGAGGAAGCGGCCGGTGCCCGCCGCGATCCGGCCGAACCCGACGACCCCGAGCCTGAAGTCGCCCCTGGTGATCGCCTCGGGCGAGGCGGCGCGAAGGTCGGCCCACAGACTCACCGCCGACACCGGCCGCTGCATCGCGGCACCCTCGGGGGCCGGGAGGTCGAGGACGGAGTCCAGGACGATCTCGCGGGCGCCGTCCAGGGCGGCCTGCCCAGCCCAGGTGAGCAGGGCCTCGTCCCGGGCGGAGACGTGCCGGGGCGCGGGCGACTGGGTGAAATGCGCGGGGAAGCCGAGCCCGGTGGCGGAATGGACCACGTCGGCCAGCGGCACCAGGGTGCCGGGCCCGTACCGGGCCGTGAAGCGGCGGTGGTAGTCCAGCCAGGAGGCGCTGACGGTGGGCACGGGGCTGAGCCGGATGAGCGCGTCGGCCGCCGCGGCGGCTTCGTCGGCGACGAGGTGCGGCAAGACCAGGGTGGCGCCGAGCCGCAGGTCCGCCCTCAGCGGCTGGTCCACAGCCCCGGACAGGGCTCGCATCCGCCCGGCCGTCACCCGCCGTGCCCGTGTGTCGCCCCACGTCCCGGTGTCGCCCAGGGCCGTCAGCTCGTCGTGGATGGCGTGGAGCTCGTTTACCAGCGGTGCGATCTGCGGAGCCTGGTCGCCGAACTCACCGGCGGCATGATCGACGGCCGGCCGAAGGGCATGTGGCTGATCGTCTGGAAGGAACGATCTCATCCCGGGGCGCAGTTGAGGATCACGGACGCCGACGGCATGCGGATCACGTGCTTCGCCACCAACACCACCCGCCGGCCCATCGCCGAACTCGAGCTCCGCCACCGCCGACGGGCACGGGCCGAGGACCGCATCCGGGCCGCCCGCGCAACCTCCCCCCCCTGCACGACACCGCGCAAAACAGGGTCTGGCTGGAGATCGTCCAGATCGCACTCGACTTGCTCGCCTGGATGCGGATGCTCGCCCTGACCGGCAACGCCCGGCTCTGGGAACCCCGCCGCCTGCGACTGCGGCTGTTCTCCACTGCCGCCCGACTCGTCACCACCAGCCGCCGCTACCTCCGCCTCGCCAAGCGCTGGCCCTGGACCGATCTGATCACCAATGCCCTGGACCGGCTCCACGCTCTCCCGAACCCCGGCTGACCAGTACCTTCCCATCCCCACGAGCAGCACCAACCCACCGGAGCCGTGGAACCGGCGCCCACCCGACGCGACAGCCGGGCAGTTGACCTGCCCACCATCAGACACAGAACACGAAACGGTCTGCCAACTCCGTCCGCAGACCGTCACGAAAGATCGAGGTTAAGGGCTTGCAGGGGATCAAGGTGTTGCTTCCCGTTGTGTGGCTCGTTGGTGTGGTATGCGCATCCCGATTGAGGCTCGTACCCAACTCTCCGTGAAGTTCGAGGTGTTGTTCCCTCATCTGGACGAGCGGCAGCGTCGGCTGTTGATGGCCGCGGAGGCCCGTGTCCTGGGGCACGGTGGGGTCCGGGCCGTCGCGCTGGCGGCCGAGGTGAGCGAGACGACGGTCCGCAAGGGGGTGTTCGAGCTGGAGGCCGGCGAGGAGCCCCTGGGCCGAGTGCGGCGTCCGGGCGGGGGCCGCAAGCGGGTCGCGGAACTCGATCCGGGGCTGCGACCGGCCCTGCTGGCGCTGGTCGAGCCGGATGTGCGGGGTGATCCGATGTCGCCTCTGAGATGGACGGTGAAGTCGACCCGCGCCCTGGCGAGGGAGCTGACCCGGACCGGGCACCGGGTCAGCGCGGACACCGTCGCAGATCTGCTGCGGGAGGAAGGCTTCAGCCTGCAGGCCAACGCCAAGACCCTTGAGGGCAACCAGCACGTCGACCGGGACGCACAGTTCCGCTACCTCAACGAGCAAGCCCGCGACCACCGGGACGCCGGCCAGCCGGTGATCAGTGTGGACACCAAGAAGAAGGAGGTGCGACACGATGCTGCACGAGCTGAGTGAATGCGCTGGTCAGAGGCCCGACGACTGACGTCGGCAGCGTGTTCCTGGCCAGTGCTCAAGGCCAGTCCCCGCCCCGACGTGCGTTGCCGGTAACGGCTCGGTGCGGAGCTCGGGGGAGAAGCCCAAGGGCCTGCGTTCCATCCGCAGGCCACAGGCAAGGGGAAGACCGGACGGGTGAAGGCGACTGAACCCCTGATGATGCTTCGTGATCTTTGGCCCCGCAGATGGGATGTTCCAGCGGGGTGCAGGACTGGCCGTTGAGAAGCGGCAGGCGCCGGTTGGGGATTCTTTGTCAGCCGGGAGAGCATCGCCGTCCCGGAGTTAAGGGGGCACCCATCCCGGTCGTATCTCGCTCGCGTGGAACGTGGTAACCCCGATGGGGTCCGGAGGCAGTTTCTTCGGTAAGCCGACCGTAAGGAAGGCCCAACTCCCCAGTGGGCACAGGATGATCCAAATAGCCAAGGCCGGCAGCCGAAAGGCAGCAGGAAACCGGGACTGGTGGCCAGCGCCTCCGCTGGTCGTCTCGCATAACTGGCCGGATACGGGCACTGCCCGGACCCGAAAGGGTGCTGACGTGGATCAGGTGGGCCTGTGAGGACCCGATGACCATCAACGCTCGAACCGAAGGACAAGTTGGACACCATGGCGACACCGAAAGGCACGGCGGGCTCCGCCGTAGTTGACCGGGCTGCGGTGAACGGACCGGAGGGCGACCCCACCGACTGGCTGTCGATCGACTGGCAGGCGACGGAGGGAGAAGTAAGGCGGCTGAGGCAGAGGATCTTCACGGCGTCGCAGGCAGGGGACCTCAAGCGGGTCCGCAATCTGCAGAAGTTGATGCTTCGTTCCCGCGCCAACACGCTGGTGAGCGTGCGGCGGGTCACGGAGGTCAATGCTGGCCGCAGGACGGCGGGCGTCGACGGGATGGTTGTACTGCTGCCCCGGGGAAAGGCCGAGTTGGCCGACTGGTTGCAGCACAAGGCCGCTCCGTGGAAGCCCAAGCCCGTCAGGCGGGTGTTCGTACCGAAGGCGAACGGGCGTCGAAGGCCGCTCGGGATTCCCGTGATCTTGGACCGGTGTCTCCAGGCCCTGGTTCTCGGTGCACTCGAACCCGAGTGGGAGGCACGGTTCGAGCCGCGATCCTACGGATTTCGGCCTGGCCGTGGCTGTCACGACGCGATCCAGGCCATCTTCCAGGCCGCGAAGGGCAAGGACCCCAAGCGGCAGTGGGTGCTGGACGCCGACCTGACGGCGGCATTCGACCGAATCAATCATGATCGGCTTCTGACCCTGCTCGGGCAGTTCCCCGCCCGGGGTCTGATTGAGCAGTGGCTCAAGGCCGGGGTGGTCGACCAAGGGAGATTTGCCCCGACGGTAGAGGGGACCCCACAAGGCGGGATCGTCTCTCCCCTCTTGATGAACGTGGCCCTTCATGGGTTGGAGGGGGCGGCTGGGGTCCGCTATCGGCAAACCGGTGCTCACGCCGGGGAGACCGAGGCGGGGTCGCCGATTTTGATCAGGTACGCCGACGATCTTGTGGCCCTGTGTCACAGCCGTGAGGAGGCGGAATTGGTCAAGGCTTGGCTGGCCGAGTGGCTGGCGCCCGGGGGCTTGGTCTTCAACGAGGACAAGACGCGCATAGCGCACCTCGATGACGGCTATGACTTTCTGGGGTTCAACGTCCGTCGTTATCGCGGCACGCTGTTGATCAAGCCGAGCAGGGCTGCCCTGCAACGGATTCGGGACCGGCTCTCCGCCGAGGTGGTGAACCTGAGAGGGGTCAACGCCGCGGCGGTGATTGCCAAGCTCAACCCGATCATCCGGGGCTGGGCCGCCTACTACCGGGGCGTGGTGTCCAGCGAGGCGTTCGCCTCCTTGGACTTCCACATGTGGAAGCTCACCTACAAGTGGGCCAAGCACAGCCACCCGAAGAAGTCGAAGCACTGGGTGGCGTCCCGATATTTCGGACGGTTCAACCGGTCCAGGCAGGACCGGTGGGTGTTCGGTGACCGGGAATCCGGGGCCTATCTCACCAAGTTCGCCTGGACCAAGATTGTCCGGCACCAGATGGTTCCGGGCCGGGCGTCGGTCGACGACCCGGCCCTGAGCGAGTACTGGGCTGCACGACGGAGCAAGCGGAAACCCCCGCTGAGTACGACAGGGCTGCGACTGCTGCAGAAGCAGCACGGCCGCTGTCCGCTCTGCGACGGGCTCCTCCTGCACGTCGACCACGAGCCGCAAAGCCCATCGGAATGGGAACAGTGGCTCAAGGTGACCCGACAGGCGGTCCGCAAGAACGCGATCACCGCCGAGCCGGGCCGCAGCACACCGGACAGCGCCGCCTATCTCCGCCTGATCCACACCCACTGCCACCGCTGGCGCGTTGCCAGCACCGGCAGTCGGACAGCACTGCAACCTGCCAGCAGCCCTCCGGGGCCTGCTTGAGCCGTGTGCTCGGACGACGGGCATGCACGGTTCTGAGGGGGCGGGAGCACAGCAATGTGCTCCCGCTACCCGACCTCGTCGGCGAGTTCAAGAACGACGGCCGCCAGTGGCGCCCGGCCGGCGGTCCGGTGCCGGTGAACATGCACGACTTCGCCGACCCGAAGCTGGGCAAAGCGATCCCTTACGGGGTCTACGACCCGGCGGCGAACACCGGCTGGGTCAACGTCGGCACCGATCACGACACCGCCGCGTTCGCGGTGGAATCGATCCGCCGCTGGTGGCACGGCCAGGGCCAAGCCGCCTACCCGCAGGCGACACGGCTGCTGATCACCGCGGACGCGGGCGGCTCCAACGGCTACCGAACCCGAACCTGGAAGCTTGAGCTCGCCCGCCTCGCCGCTGAAACGGGGCTGACGGTCACCGTCTGCCACCTGCCGCCAGGCACATCGAAGTGGAACAAGATCGAGCACCGCCTCTTCTCCCACATCACCATGAACTGGCGGGGCCGTCCGCTGACCAGCCACGAAGTCATCGTCCAGTCCATCGCTGCAACGACCACCCGCACCGGACTGCGGGTGCATGCCGAACTCGACACCGGCACCTACCCGACCGGAGTGCAGATCGGTGACGCGGAGATGGCGGCTCTGCCGCTGACCCGCCATGGCTTCCACGGCGACTGGAACTACGTCCTGCATCCCCAGCCGGCCCCGGCCGTCCCGGCGGTCCGGGCTTCGCGGACGCCAGCGCAGCAGTGGAACCAGACTCTGCTGACCGACCCCGCTCTGACCGGCATGTCTCCGCAGCAACTGAATGACCTCACACAGACTCTGACCCCGGACGGGGGCGACCGGCGTGGCCGCCCGCCAAGGCTCGCCTTCCCCGATCAGGTCCTGGCCACCGTGCTCCACCTGCACCTCGCCCTGGCCGCGGAACCCCTCGCCGTACTCTTCGGCAGCAGCCGCACAGCCATGCACCGCACCCTGCTGAAGATCAGGAAACTGCTGGAAGCACACGACATCGTCATCCCACCCGCGACCACCCCACCCGCTGCCCTCCTGCCCCTCCAGACTCGGATCCTCGCCCAGACCAGCGACCTCGAAAACAAGATCAAGACAACGCGTTAATGATCTGCAAGCCCTTAGGGCTTGTAAAGAATCAACGCGTTGCTTCGTGGTCTCTGTGTCGTTGGTGTGGTATGCGCATATCGAGCGATGTGCGTGACCAACTTGCCCTGAGGTTTGGGGTGTTGTTCCCGCATCTGAATGAGCGGCAGCAGCGGCTGGCGCTGGCTGCCGAGGCCAGGCTGTTGGGACACGGCGGGGTGAGGGCCGTCGCGCGTGCCGCGGGGGTGAGTGAGACAACGGTGCGCAAGGGCGTCTTCGAGCTGGAGGGTGGTGAGGATCCACTGCCCGGTGGCCGGGTCCGCCGGGACGGCGGCGGCCGCAAGAGCGCCGAGGACCTTGACCCGCTGCTCGTTCCGGCGCTGCTGGCCCTGGTCGAGCCGGATGAGCGGGGCGATCCGATGTCGCCGCTGCGGTGGACGACCAAGTCGCTGCGGTCTCTGGCCGGGGAGCTGGCACGGCAGGGCCATGCCGCTTCGGCGCCAACAGTGGGCCGGCTGCTGCGGGAGAACGGCTTCAGTCTGCAGGCCAGTGCCAAGACCCTCGAGGGTGCTCAGCACCCCGACCGCGACGCCCAGTTCCGGTACATCAACGACCAGGCCAAGGGCCATCAGACGGACGGCGAGCCGGTGGTCAGCGTGGACACGAAAAAGAAGGAGGTCGTCGGGGAGTTCAAGAACGCGGGACGTCAATGGCGGCCGGCTGGCGAACCCGTGCGGGTCGACGTCCATGACTTCCCCGGTGACGCGCTGGGCAAGGCCCTGCCCTACGGCATCTACGACCTGGCGGCGGACACCGGCTGGGTGAACGTCGGTACCGATCACGACACCGCGGCCTTCGCGGTCGAATCGATCCGCCGCTGGTGGAACGGGCAGGGACGGCACGACTACTCCGGCGCCACCCGCCTGCTGATCACCGCCGACGCGGGCGGCTCCAACGGCTACCGCACCCGCGCCTGGAAAACCGAACTCGCCGGTTTTGCCGCCGAGACGGGCCTGACCGTCACGGTCTGTCATATGCCTCCAGGCACATCGAAATGGAATCGGATCGAGCACCGACTGTTCTCCGCGATCACGATGAACTGGCGCGGCCGCCCGCTGACCAGCTACGAGGTCATCGTGCAGTCCATCGCCGCGACCACCACCCGCACCGGGCTCACCGTCCACGCCGAGCTGGACCCCGGCAGCTACCCCACCGGGGTGAAGATCAGCGACGCTGACCTGAACGCGGTGCCGCTGACTGGCCACGCCTTCCACGGGGAATGGAACTACACCGTGCACCCCCGGCCCACCGAGCCGACGACCCCCGGCACACCAACCGCCCGCCTTGACCGCGAGACCCTGGCGCACCCCGCCCTGACCGGCATGACCAGCACCGAACTCACCGAGCTGACCACAGCCCTGGCCCCGCCCTGGCAGGCGCTGCACACCCCGGATCGCACTACCCGATGCGACGGCGGCACCCGACGCCGAGCCCCGGGCGGCGGCCGCAAAGCCAAACTCGACCTGACCGATCGCGTCCTGGCCACCGTGCTGCACCAGCACCTCGCCCTACCGCCCACCGTGCTCGCCCGCCTGTTCACGGTCAGCAAGGACACCATCCGCGAGGCCACCGGCGAGATCCGACGACTGATGGACCAACACGGACACACCCCTGCCCCCGCGGTAGCACACCTGACCACCCTCACCGGCCTCCACGTCTACGCAACCGCACACGGCGCAGCCCCCGCGACAGAGACCGAAGCAACGCGTTGATTCTTACAAGCCCTTAGCGTGAGGGATCACGCACGCTGGGGAACGCACCGGCGCTTGGTGTGGGCGGTAGGGATCTTCCGCGGAATCCGCCGCAGAACAAGCCGGACCGGAAGGACCAGGGGTGCCGTTCATGTCCTGGAGGCCACCTGGCATTCGGGATGAGAACTCCTCAGTGTGAGATCACCGGATCCGATGCCGCCGGGCGTGGCGGACAACGGCGAAGCCGAGGGCGGCGAGGGCGGCGGCCACGGCAGAGGAGAGGAGCAGGGCGCCTGCCGTGCCGGTATTGGCGAGTGCTGAACGAGGTGAAGGGGGACCGGTGGGCTCCGCGGACGAGAGCGGCACCGGTGGCGAGGTTTGCCCGATGGGTTTGGGGGCCGCTGAGTCCTGAGTGGCAGCCCCGGCATGCGGGCCAGGGACGCGGCTGTCCGGGGCCGCTGTGGCGGGAGAGTCCGAATGGACAGAGCCGTGGGATGCTGTGGACGGAGAAGGCCGGGCGGACGAGAGGGAGTTCTTGATCGCCATCATGCCCCGGGGCGAGTCGGCAAGAATCGCGTAGGCCCCGAGGTTCATCGCCGTCTCGTAGCCGTCTCGGTTGTTGATGCCGAAGAAGACAGTCTTGACACCGGGGTGAGTGTGAAAGCAATCGGAAGCCCTCTGGTCCCACATCACGGCCTTCGGAACGGGGCTGATACCCCTGCCGAGGGTGTATTCCTCGGTCAGTTCGACATCGCGCCGTAGCTCGAAGCCGGACCAGCTCTTCGCGGCCGGCGGGGACTGACAGGCACCGGTGAGACGGGAGATCGCAAGTCGAGTGCGGGTGGTGTCGCGGTCTTCGAAGAGCTGCGCCTGCGGATATCGAGCGAGGGCGGTGAGGTTGTCGCGCTCTGTGGAGTAGAAGCGGACGTGGGACCAGGCGCCTGCCTTGCCGATCGTCTTGGCCACTGCGGCTGCAGCGTCCGGGAGGGGGGAGAATTTCAAATCCAGAAGCACTGGCATGGATGGCGGGATGGCATCCAGGGCGTCGGCCAGGGTGGGGATCGGGGTCGGGGACTTCCGGTACGGGTAGGTGGCGTCGCCCTTCCGGGTGCCGATGGAGAAACTCCAACCGGCATTCAGACGGCTGAGTTCGGCTGCGGTGTGGTTCGCGACGGCTCCTTTGCCATCGGTCAAGGCGGACAGGTCAGCGGGGCGGTACAGGACAGGAATACCGTCGGAACTTACCTGGACGCTCAACCACATCATGTCGACCTTCTGCGCCAACGCACTCTTGATGGCGGTGATGGTGTTCTCGGGTCGGTCACTCGTACCCCCTCGGTGGGCGATCACCAAAGGTGGCATGGCATTCTTGTCAGACATGTTCCCCGAAACACGTGCAGCGGCAGGAGTCTTACCCAGTGCGGCGGTGGTGAGCGCGAACACTTGACTACCCGTCAGGACAAGCGTGATTGCTCCGGCGGCGGCAATCGTTCGTCTTCCGTGCATGGGGACCTCCTGCTCAGGTGGAGTTACGATTCCACCAACGGAGCGGAACAGGCGGTAGAGTAGGAAGTCCTGGAATGAGTGTCGCGCAACTGTCGAGTGTCGGTCCGTCGAATTCCAGTGATGCTTGTCGAGTTGGCCGGGAGATCGGCCGGTGGGGAGAGCACAGCATGATGCCTTCTGATGCGAACAGAATAACCCGTGTCCTTGTGGTGGATGATCAGGAACTGATCAGGCAGGGCATAACGTCGCTGCTAAATGTTGCTCCGGACATGGAAGTTGTCGGGTATGCAGGTGATGGCGCCGAGGCAGTTTCCCAGGCACGTACGCTGCGCCCGGATATCGTCCTGATGGACATTGAGCTGCCGCGCCTGAACGGAGTGGAGGCTGCCGGCAGGCTTCTGTCCATGCATCCGGCTCCGAAGGTCCTTATGCTGACGGCATTCAACAGCGACGAGCACATCCTGGCGGCGTTGGAACTCGGTGTATCAGGTTTTCTCCTGAAGCAGCTCACGCCGGATGAGTTGCGTAATTCGGTCCGTACCGCCGTATCCGGAGGCACGGCCCTTGGTCCTGAGGTGGCCGCTTTGGTGGCAAGCAGACTGGGCCGCGCGTACATGGGTTCCCCGAAGGTGGTGGCGCGTCTGCAGCTGCTCAATAAAGGGGAGTTGGAAGTACTCAAACTGATACGAGAGGGTCTGCCCAATGGAGCCATCGCCGTGCGGCTCCATATGAGCGAGCACAGCGTGAAGACCTATGTGTCGCGCATCTTGAAGAAGCTCAGCCTCGACAACCGTACACAGGCTGCGATTGTTGCCTACGAGGCCGGTCTGCGCTGATCGCAGTTGATGGCGACCTATGCCTCCGAGGAATCGGACATCGGAATACATGCCTCGACGCGATAGCCGTTGTCTGCCGTTGGCCGAGCCGTGAACGTGCCTCCCGCCTGCTCGATGTCACGTTTGAGTAGAGAGAGTCCATGGCCTGTTCCGCGAAACCAGGGTGGCGTGCGCTTCGGCTCCGTGTTCTCGATAGTGACCAGCAGTGTGTCGTTGTTCTGCCGCAGCCAGTACATGACCTGGGAGCTGCTCGCGTACCTGGTTACATTGCTTAGTGCTTCGGCTGTTACGCGGTAAACGAGCTGCAGGGAGGCGCACATCCTATGTGTCTCTCCGCTGAGGTTGACCTCTGTATGGATGGAGAGCCCGTATTCCTGATACTTCCTCACAAGGTCGGCGAGATCGGCCATGGACTGACCTGGCTCCTCGTCAGGGCCGCAACTGTTACGGGACTGTGTGCTCAGTACATCGAGGATCTGCCTCATGTGCTGTGATGTGGCCTTCCCTGTGTCGATGATGGACTGGCACAGGGTCCGGATCTCGTCCGTCGCGTCCGGGTGATCGGCGATCGCCCCAGCCCGCAAGGTCATCAAGCTGACGTCATGTCCGATTCCGTCATGGATCTTTCTCGCCAACCGTGCGCGGCTGGCTAGCCGCTCTTGTGCGCGATGGCTCCGCTCCAGCCTGACGCCCTGCAGAAAGCTTCTGCTTTCCAACTCGGCCGTCCCTTCCAGAGCGTTGAGGAGCTGGCCAAGCAGAAATGGTAGTGCCACGGCCGTCGCCCCCTCGTAGATATTCAACCTGGCGTTGGGGGCGTACCCGAGAAGATGCGTGGGGTCGATCAGGATCAGCGCCATCGGTACGGCGATCAACATGAGAGACGGGCGATGCCGATGGATTCGCGCTGCTGTGTACGCGGCCAGGCTGAGCACCAGTTCCTGCGAAGTGATCGCGTAAGCGGCCACCGCACCGACGGAGAAGATGAATGGGACCCGGCGTCTGAAGAAGACCAGTACGGAGACAGCGAGAACTGCGGTGATTTTGACCCAGAGGTTCTGTACTCCGCCCAGTGCGTCGCGGTTCACCACCACGAGGGCCGAAGCGAGGACAGCGCATCCGATGGCGAGGAAGAAGTCCTTGCGTTTTGGCGGGAGTCGCACAAGTGTGGTTACTACTATCGGCGCGAAGAACCTCTCGCCTGGGCGGCGGGTTCCCTTGTCGGAGTCGCGGTTCGATGCGCTGCGTACCACCACGTCCCTCTTCCTTGGCCTGCCCGGACGTATCGGTCACCCATGTCGGCCGGCATAGAACGAAGGAGCACGACCCCGATCGGAGTCGAGGAACAGGGCCGAACTCCGAAGGCCGGTGGGGTGATGGTGCCCCAGTGGTCTACCCCCCACCGCAAGGCGCGCGTCGTCACCAGGGTCTGTGTTTATGGCATGGATGGCACCGGATGGACGTGCCAGACATGTTCGGGCTAGGCCTGACGTTTCGTTTCCGGGCCACACCACAGAATTTAGTTGTGCGCCACGTCGACTCTTCTCCTCGTCGGTGGACTGTTCAGTACGCTTTTGTCGCATTCTGTATGAAACATGTGGATGGAGTGGCCTCGAAGTAAGCCTTGATGGCCTGGTAGCACTGCATGGCTACGGACGGACTAGTGGCGAGGGCGGCGGCCCTGCTCCCGCAGTCTTGCCCGGCGTGCAAGTAGGTCTCGATCGACCGGGCCGTGGCCGGGACGGGGCAGCCCATAGGCGGTATGGAAATGATGGGTACTCCGAGGAAGCTGGCTTCTTCATACGGGCCGGTGGAGCGTATGAGTGCCACAGCGGAGCGCCGGAGGAGATGTGCGACTTGTGCATACGACTGTGCTCCGCAGACATGAAGATTGTGTAGATGAGCCGTTCTCCTCAGGACGGAGCGCCGCAGGCCGATGCTCATGTGGGCGGAGATCGCAAAGTTAACTTCAGGATTTCGTTGCGCCAGGTGCCGAATCAGCCCCTCGGCATACCGGAACGACTCGCTGTGCGCGTCACGCGCCGTGGTGTAGGCCACCACCAGAAGGTTAGGTGCGGCGTAAAACCTCGCGAGCGTCTCGTCCTTGAAAGCGGCCTCACTGGTGTAGATGAGCCTCAACGTGTCGGCGATCAGATCGCCGGTGATGGAGACTGCGGGTGGTATCTGGCACTCTTCTCCCAAAAGGCGTGCCCTGGCAGTGGACGGGGCGATGTGAAGTGAGGTCAGCAGGCTGTTGATGCCTCGCAAGACGGCCTGTGGGACCGTTTGCCTGCCCCCCGCGCTACAGAGCTGTGACTCCAGGTGGATAACCGGAATCCTTTTGATGTAGGCAGCCGCTGCCACTACATATGAGGCGGGAGCGTCACCGTAGAAAGCGACGAAGTCAGGTCTGATGCGCCCGAACAGCTCCACACAGTATGCGCGAAGTTGGGCATATGCATCCGCGACGGGAGGGGACTTCGCGTGCTCCGATGGGAGAATCCGGTGGAAGGAGCGCTGGTTGAACAGACGAAGAATTTCTGTGCACTCCTCGTATTCATCATTTCCGATGAATACCAACGGCCTGCCCCAGCCCGATGACTTGAGGTGTGCAGCCAGCGGTACCAGCCTAATGGCATCGGCTCTTGAGCCTATGTACAGGAATGCTCTGCGCAAAGGGGACAGCTCCATCCTCGTCCTTGCCTAGAGGCGGACTGTGATGCTCAGATGACGGATATGAGTGGAACCGCCGCCCCATCTCGCGTAGTCCGGCCGTGGCCGGGGGCGCTTCCTCATGCCTGGGAGGCGAACAGGCAGAGTTCATAAGGCGTGTGGCGCCATGAACTCGTGGAAGCGGCGCCATACGCCTCGCATCTCCGCAGGCCCCCGGATGTGCGCCAGGAGAAGAGACTGCGATTTCACGGCCGGATGCGCACACGCTCCAGTCAGGCCTTTGTGCCCACGTGAGGCACCGCTGATTCGTGTGCTGAGCCGTGTCGCACTTCCGCGGACCATGGGGGCCGGGAGTGCTTGGGTGGGACGCTAGCGCACTCACGGCCGACAGCACGCGGATCTTTCGATTGCTCATGAAGTCCGAAAGTTTCCCGAGGCGCGCCGATGGAGTACAGAACGGAAATACGAGAAAGGAGTGTCACCCGTAGGGTGCAATCGATAGCCGTATGGGGGACTTCCGTCCTCGTTGGCATACGTCGGGTTCCAGCGTGACGCCATAACCTGTTGCCGCTTCGGCTCATGATCCGGAGCCAGGTCAGCGTGAGGGGTGCTTTTTGATGTTGCGGCTGCTGAGTTCATCCGAGATGGTGTTGAGCCTTCCCGATGAGCCTGCTATCTGGGTGACCGGAGAGCTGGAATACCGGTCGGACCGGCCCTATGAGGTGTGCCTGGATATCTGCTTTTTGGAACGTACCTATTCGACTTGGAGGTTTTCCAGAGACCTGCTCTTCGAGGGAATCAAGCGAAGCACCGGAACCGGGGACGTCCGGGTCTCACCGGGGTGTGGACGATACCGTGCTCCGGGTAGAGAAATCGATATAGAACTGCATGGCGCACACGGTAAGCAGTGTCTGCTCACTGCGAATGCCACGGTGCTCCGAATGTGGTGTGAACAGGTCCTGAACTGCGTTCCGCAAGGAACCGAGGAAGAGCACCTGGACATAGGGAAGGAAATCGCGGCGCTGATGACGTGAGTCTCCAGGGCATAAGACGCTCGGACGGAGGCGGTGAACTGTCGGGTCGTTCGGGAAGTACTCGGATTGACCCGCGCTGACGCCCCGTTCCTACGCTGGCCGGCGGTCGCGTCGAGATTCCGCATTCGAGGAAGCATGCAGCACCAGGATGATCGTGATCGATGCTCGCTGCGGGACAATGCCACTCAGATAGGCAACTGTCGGCGTATGGGCTCATCTGGCTCTGGCAAGATTTTCGTAGTCGGAGATCATCTCAGTGCGGGGGTCGGCTGGTTCGCATAGCGGCGGAGGTGGGCGATCAGGACGACACAGTGACGGAGGAGCGGGACGCCGGCGCGTCCGGCCATCAGGCGTTTCTGCAGCTTGACGTCGGTGATATGGCCTTCGTTGACCCCGGAGTTGTAGGGGGGTGATTCCCTGGGCGACAGCGCGCTGGCCTTCGTGCAGAGCTCCGGCGAGGCCGGCGAGAGGGGCCAGTCCGCTGTTTGCGAGGTCGTCGAGCTACCGGTAGTTCGTTAGATCCGGCGGTGGCGTGGGTTGACGGCAGTTCGGGTTGGTCGTAGGCCGGTGGGAGGAGTCAACTGTCTTGTTGGGGGCTGAAGATGACCGCTCGCCGTCCGTGTCCGCCTGCGCCGGGGCCGTTGGAGGACTACGCGGCCCGGTTCGACGACCTCTTCTTCAGTCTGGCCCAGCGGCGAGGGTTTCGCGAGTATCTGACCGGGCTGTTGGCGCCGCGGGGGCGGAACAAGACGATCACATGTCTGGCAGGGGCGGAGCCGGTGGCGGGTGCGGGGATGCCGGGGGTGCAGCGGCTGCAGTTCTTCCTGTCCGAGTCGCCCTGGGAGGTCGAGTTGGTCAACGACCGGAGGCTTGAGCTGCTGCGCGAGCAGTCGGCGACGGCTCCGCGCGACGTCGGAGTCATCGTGATCGACGACTCCGGTGACCGCAAAGACGGCACCGCCACCGCGCATGTCGGCAGGCAGTGGCTGGGCCGGTTGGGAAAGACGGACAACGGCATCGTCACGGTGACCACGGTGTGGACGGACGGCCGTGTGTACTACCCGCTGCACGCGACTCCCTACACCCCCGCCCACCACTTCACCCGCGGCCGTTCCGACCCGGCCTTCCGCACCAAACCGCAGCTGGCCGCAGACCTCGCGGCCCGTGGGAAGGAGGTGGGCTTCGGCTGCCGAGCGGTGGTCGCCGACTGCGCCTACTCCGTGAGCGACGACTGGTATCTCGCACTGCGCGAGGCCGGCCTGGCCTACGTGGTCGCGCTCAAGCCGCACCGCGGCACCTGGGCTCCGGCCGACCAACCACACGCCCCCATCGAAGCGGCCCACGCCCTGGTCTGGAAGGATGCCAGGCGTCCCGGCGACTGGACACCCGTGGAGCGTCACTTCGTGACGGGGACTGTAAAACGTTCGGTGTAACTCCCGATCATGGAAGATGCATCGATGACCAGCAAAAACGTGACCGAGGTCGAGACTGCCGAGCCCTCTGAGGCGGTGCCGTCGAAGTCTGTGGACGACCGGCTGATTGACGAGCTGGTGGGCCGGGCTCAGGCCGAGGGTCTGCAGCTGACCGGCGAGGGCGGGCTGCTCCAGCAGCTGACCAAGCGGCTCCTGGAGTCGGCCCTCGAGGGCGAGATCACCGACCACCTCGGCTATGACAAGCACGATCCCGCCGGGAAGAACGGTGGCAACTCACGCAACGGCACCCGCACCAAGACGGTACTGACCGATGTCGGCCCGGTGGAGATAACCGTGCCCCGCGACCGTGAGGGTTCCTTCGAGCCGAGGATCGTCAAGAAGCGGCAGAAGCGTCTGTCGGGCGTGGACGAGATGGTGATCTCGCTCGCGGCGAAGGGCCTGACCACCGGCGAGGTCCAGGCCCACCTCGCCGAGGTCTACGGCGTCGACGTATCCCGCCAGACCATCTCCACGATCACCGACAAAGTCCTCGACGGCATGGCCGAATGGCAGAACCGGCCCCTCGACGCCGTCTACCCGGTGGTCTTCATCGACGCCATCCACGTGAAGGTCCGCGACGGGGCGGTTGCCAACCGGCCCATATATGTCGCCCTCGCGGTCACGACCGAGGGCCGGCGGGACATCCTCGGGCTGTGGGCCGGCGACGGCGGCGAGGGCGCCAAGCACTGGATGCACATCCTCACCGAGATCAAGAACCGCGGCGTGAACGACGTCCTCATGCTCGTCTGCGACGGGCTCAAGGGCCTGCCCGACGCGGTCGAGACGGTCTGGCCCCGCACCACCGTCCAGACCTGCGTGGTCCACCTGCTGCGGAACTCCTTCCACTATGCCGCCCGCCAGGACTGGGACAAGATCGCGAAAGTCCTCAAGCCTGTCTACACCGCGGCGACCGAGGAGGCGGCACTCGAGCGGTTCGCCGAGTTCGCCGACGCCTGGGGCCGGAAGTATCCGGCGATCGTGCGGCTCTGGGAGAACGCGTGGGAGGAGTTCACCCCATTCCTGCGCTTCGACACTGAGATCCGCCGCATCGTCTGCACGACCAACGCGATTGAGTCCGTCAACGCCAGGATCCGGCGGGCGGTCAAGGCCCGCGGCCACTTCCCCAACGAACAGGCCGCGTTGAAGTGCGTCTACATGGCGATCATGTCGCTCGACCCCACCGGCAAGGGCCAAGCTCGCTGGACCATGTGCTGGAAGACCGCCCTGAACGCCTTCGACATCACCTTCGACGGCCGGCTCTCCGCCGCCCGTCAGTAACCGCAACAACCACAGTTACACCGTTCGTTTGACAGACCCCCCGGCACGACAGCCAGGTTCTTTCTACGTGGCGTGGTGCCGGTTGCTCGTCGTTTCAGTGCGGGACTGATGCTGCTGTCGGCTGTGGCCGGAGCGCGTGAGCCGGCCGAGTCTGAGTTCCGCGCGCTGGAGAGGGAGCGGGAGAAGACGGGTGTGCGTCGATGGGCGACGTATGCGGCCGCCCGACCTCGCAGGACCGCCCGCGACGGAGGTGCACGGCCTGTTGGCGCAGCTACCGGGCCGGGCAGGAACCTGTGGCGGTTCACGGGGTTGGCCGGGTGAACCATTCCGTTACCGCCTCGAGGGTCTGTGTGGTGATCACGGAGGCGGTCTTCTTCGTGGTCGTCGCTCTGTACACCTCGGCCGGGTGAGCGGTGATCTCGCCCGAGGTGAGACCCATCACGGTCAAGGCAGCACCATTTCATCAGCACACCTGCCCGTGGGCGTACTTCGGCGGCAACCGGGAGGTGGAGGCGCCCTTGCAGGTCCCCGTCAGCCTGCATCGGTGCTGGGCCGACGAGGGCAGGATTCCGCCCTTGTTCCTCAGCCGCAGTCCGCGTCTTGCGCCACACTGCCGAGTTCCGGAAAGCGGTCCACTACTGCCCCCGGAGTGGCTCAAGGTGCATGCCGGAGGCGTCTGTGTCAGGGGTGTTGTGGCAGGCGAAGTCGCCCTTGGGGCGGTGGTGGAGGAGGGTCAGGCATTGGCCGAGGGCTTTCTGGCCGAAGTAGTTGGGGTGGATGGATTCCTGCTGGTCGCCCTGAGAGCCGAGGGCGACCAGGAATCGGATCCATTCGGCGCTCTCGGGCGGCTGGGGTGTGCTGAAACTGTTGTGGTTAGTGGCCTGGCGTGCGGTCTTGGCGCAGACCTCGTGGCCGTTGAGGGCATTTTGGAGGTCGAGGAACTGCACATGCTTCTCGGTGGCCGCGGTGTACAGCATGGCGGAGATCCGGGGGACTACGGAGTCGCGGGCCCAGGTGGAGTCATCGTTGTAGAGGGGGCATCCGCCGGAGTGGTGGCGCTCGTAGGTCTGGGGGTAGCGGTTGTCGCTGCCGCGGGGGATCGGTGAGGGGTAGGACTGGAGGATGAGGCGGTAGTCGTCGTCCTGGTAGCCCTTGTTCTGCATGACGGCACGGATCTCGTCGATGGCCTTGGCGACCTTGGGCTTGGCGTCGGTGATCCCTTGGGCGATCGTGGGATCCTGTTCGTCCTTGCAGTGCTTGGAGAAGGTGTAGTTCATGACGCAGGAGGTGATGATGCCGCTGAAGCCCAGGTCGTTGCCGCCGATGGATAGCACGATGAGCTTGATCTTCCCGTCCAGGTGGGCGAGTTGGTCGGCTTGGGGGGCTTCGCCTTTGAAGGGCTGCCCGCCGTGGGAGGTGCGGAAGATGTTGTCGCTGCCCGCACCGGAGCAGGCGAGGTTGACAGGGCGGGCCGGAATGCTGGTGCTGCTGACCTCAGCACTGTCGGAACGGTTGCAGCCGTTCTTGTATGAGTCGGCGTACACCCGTGCGGCGTCGTGGTTGCACCAGGACCATGATTCCCAGCAGTTGTAGGCGGCCCGGTCGGTGCCGTACCGGTCACCGGCCGGCGCGACGGGGACGCCGTTGCCCCGCCAGCGGCCGCCCTCGCCGGAGATGAAACTGTCCCCCATCGACACGATGACATGCGCGTCTGCGTCGAGAGCGTGGGCGGGTGACGCCGCTACGGCGGGGGCTGTCGCGAGGAGGAAGGCCAGCCCGATTGCCAGGGACGTTGACCGGGGCCATATGCGCTGCCGTACAGGCTGCTGGGTAGGGGGATGCATTGATGATTTCCTTCGGTAGCTGGGACTTCACCCGCACTGTGGGGCGGTACGGACGCGGGCAAGGCCGAGCATCACTGCGTGGTGATCGACACCGACTGCAAGCGAAACTGTCGCGGAGGGGCCGACGGCGAGACCACACTGCTCACACTGATCGCTGCTGTCCTCGCACTGAGCGAGGGCGAACCCGTGACCTGGGCAGTCGACCTCAACGCCGGCAGAGCCGCGCTGATGGCCGCCCTGCTGACCGACAACGGACAGCAGGCCTTTCTATGTCCCCGGACGCACTGTCCACCTCGCCTCCGACTCCCACCGAGGCGACGGCAAGATCGACGCAAAGGACGGCTTCGTCATCTTGTGCCAGTGGCGGCTGGCGCCTGCGAACTGCTTTGCCTCCGCTGCCAGTTCCCCCGGACGGAGTTCGTAGCGAAGGGCAGTGAGACGCTATCGTTCTTGAGGCCCTCGGGTAGTACGGATAGACGAGATCTGCCAGGTCAGACGTTACGTCCATCTCTAAAACCCTTGCACCGGCCGGCAAGTCCCCCCCGTCATGATGTCGACAGTGCGCCCGGTGGCGTTTTCCAGTGCGGCGATCCGTTTCTTGCGATCTTTATCCTGGGTCGCGCATCGGATCCCTTTCTCTTCACAGGTGTTAAGTGCTGTCTACTGGCGTGGGGTGATGCCTGCTGGTTCGGCTGCGTGGTCGAGGCTCGGGGGCCGGTGCCCAAGGCTCCCGGCGCTCCGTTCCTCGTGATGGGGGCTCCGACGCAGCCTGGTGAGAGAAAACGTTTCCTGAAGTCGCTGATTTCCGGGCATGACTGCACCTGTTTTTTGGGTGCAGCAGGCGAATTGGTGATGCGTTACGGGCGTATGCCACCAAGAGCCTTGAACGGCAACTCTCTGGCGGAAAGACCTCCGGGGCAATAGTTACTCAATCGAGACGCTGCTCGAAAGGTCGTCTCCCCGCGTTCACCTCAACACCTTTCGTGAGCCAGTAAGTTGTCGTTGGTGAAGGCGCCGACACCCATCGTTGCCGCGGTGTAGGAGTCCACAGGTGCGATGCGCCAGCTGTCCGGACCGTACTCCAGGATGGCGAGGGCCGGAAGCGACCGTTACGGCGGAGAGGTCCGCCGGGTCACGGGCCTTGCGGGGAGGGGCGGGCCGCAGCGGTGCCTCGCGTACTGCGATCAGGACACGACGGCGGCACCCGGCCGAGTTGGGCACTCACGGCGACGATGGTTCGGCCACTCGGACTGCAGGAAGGGCTGGGCCGCGTCCGTGCGCTTGCTGCATGGGGCGACCCTGGCGGCGTCGCGGCGTCAGGAGCCTTTGCCGTCGGTGGCGCCTCGGCGATGCTCGCGCGGCCGACAATGAACACCCGGTGTGATGTGAGTCACGCGACTGCTCGTCTGGGGTTGCGTACCTTCGAATGGAAGGCGCGCGCGCCATTGGGATGATGGTGTCCCTTGGTGAAGGGTGGCCGTAGTGGCGGAATCCGCTTCCGGTGCGCATGTGTCATTCGGGCGAGCTTGACCGTGAACTGCCCAACGTCAGTGGGCCGGGACTTTGGTCCCTGGATTCTATCTTGGTAGTCGCTTGACCATTCCTTGGGTAACGAGGAGCGGTGCTGTCGGCCTGTCGGTCGGCCGCCGTGCCTGGACGTCTTGGCGGCGTGGGAGTCTCAGCCGCCCGAGCCGGGAGCCGATGCCCCCTATGCAGTACCAGCTCACACCTGCCATGCCTCACCTCGCTTCCGGGGGTGTGGGTGGTATCGAGGAATCGGTCAACAGCTTTTTCAGCCCCCTCACGGAGGCCGTCTCGGGCGTGATCTTCGCCGAACTCACGGTGTTCGGCGTCACGTTCCCGTGGATCGTGGCCTGGCTCGTCATCGCGGGCACGGCCTTCTCGTTGTATTTCGGCGCCATCCAGATCCGTGGCTTCAGGCATGCGGTCGGGTTGGTGAGGGCCAGCCGCCGCCGCAGCGGCGACGCCGGCGACCCGGGCGAGGTGACCCCCTTCCGGGCCCTGACCGCAGCGGTCTCCGGCACGGTCGGGCTCGGCAACATCGCCGGTGTCGCGGTCGCTGTCACTGTCGGCGGCCCCGGCGCCACCTTCTGGATGATCCTGTGCGGCGTCCTCGGCATGGCCATCAAGTTCGTCGAGTGCACCCTCGGTGTGAAGTACCGGGAGGTCGACGAGGACGGCACCGTCCGCGGCGGGCCCATGCAGTACCTGCGCCGGGGCCTGGCCGACCGCGGCATGCCCCGCCTGGGCAGGACCCTCGCACCCCTCTTCGCCGTCATCATCGTGACCTTCGCCGTCCTGGGCGGCAACATGTTCCAGATCAACCAGACGCTCGCGCAGCTGCGCAGCGTCACCGGTGGCGTGGACGGCTGGATGGCGGGCCCCGGCGCCGGCCTCGTCTTCGGCATCGTGGCCGCGGTGCTGATCGCCGCGGTGCTGCTCGGCGGTATGAAGGTCATCGGCGCGGTCACCGCCCGCCTGGTCCCGGCCATGGCTGCCATCTACATCGGGGCCTGCTTCGTCGTCATCGGCGTCAACATCGGGTCCGTGCCCGCTGCCGTGGCCTCCATCGTCGAAGGCGCCTTCAACCCCTCCGGTATCGCGGGCGGGTTCATCGGCGTCATGATCATCGGTTTCCAGCGGGCCGCGTTCTCCAACGAGGCAGGGCTGGGCTCCTCCCCGATGGCGCACGCCGCCGTGAAGACCAAGCACCCGGTCACCGAGGGGTTCGTGGCCATGCTCGGCCCGTTCATCGACACCGTCATCGTCTGCACGATCACCGCGCTGACCATCATCATCGCCAGGCCCCAGAGCTGGCTCACGGCCCGCGAGGCGATGGCGAACGGCGAGGGGGCGCCCGGCGGCGTGACCCTCACCTCGGACGCGTTCGCCACCGTCCTGCCCTGGTTCCCCTACGTACTGACCGTCGCGGTCATCCTCTTCGCCTTCTCCACCGTCATCACCTGGACCTACTACGGCGAGCAGGGCTGGGCCGACCTCTTCGGACGCAGCAGGAAAAGCCTGACGGCGTACAAGCTCCTCGTCTCCGCCTGCGCCATCGTCGGCGCGATGCTGACCCTGGGCTCAGTCCTCGACCTCGCCGACGCCCTCGTCTTCGCCCTCGCACTGTTCAACGTCATCGGCCTCTACCTCATGGCACCCATCGTGAAGAAGGAACTCGCCTCCTACCGCGACCACTTGCGCGCCAAAGCCGCCACAGGCCAAACCCACGACCAGCCACACGAACACACAGGCCAGCCCCGCGATTCCGGAACGAAGACACCGTGAGCGGCCCTGGCAGGCATGACGTCCAGCACCTGCTCGCGAGGAGCCGCCACACGCCACAACCGCCGGCAGACAGGTGGCGAACGGCGCGCCATGGCCCGAACACTCCGTGCCGGATACGAAAGCGGAGATTCCCAGGCCGGAGCGCCGTCAGTGCCGGACATGCGTACAGCACTGTCCGTCTCCTCCTCGCAGAGGCAGAAGCCCCCTTTCACCAGCATCAGCGGCAATCCTGGACCTATCAAGATCCATTGTCGGGTGTCCAGGCTCAAGGGGCCTCCTCACTGCTCGATACCCCACGAAAGTGGACAGAACGCTGCCGAAGGGTGGCGATAGGGGAGTTTGGTCCGGAGCGCAGCGCGGAGGAGGTGAGGATGGTACGGAATGGTCCGATGCGAGTGTTCCGCGGTGGAAGCTGTGGGGTCGCCTTGCTCCAACGGCCCGTTCGATGAGAAAGACGATCAACAACGCGCCGATGGCTATCCGTTGGCACGTGCGTATCCCATGGATGGAATCAGGCATGACACGGCCCATTCGGTCCGACGGAATCGACCCCATCAGCCGGCGTCGACTCCCGGTCTATCTCACGGGCCTGGATTCGCTGGCGGACTGGCACGGCGACGCGGCCTGTGCCGGGGTGGACGCGGAGCAGTTCTTCCCCACAGGACGGGGGCAGGCGCGGCAGGCTCTGCTGGCGCAGCGCATTTGCGCAGAGTGTCCTGTCGCCGACCAGTGCAGAGAACATGCGCTGACCCTGCCCGAGCCTTTCGGCGTGTGGGGCGGTATGACCGCGCGCGAACGCGGTTGGGATGCGTGGGGGAAGCGGTTGCGCGACAACGCATCTGATGAGGTGCTGCCCGCAGCATCGTGACCGGCCTGGTGCGATCGGTGCTGGAGCTGTCAGGCGTACCCATCATTGGTTTCGAGGTCTCTCTTCGCATGGCAGGGCGGTATCAAATCGCGGGTCAGTGACGTCAGTTGGCGTTGCCTCCTGCTGTCAGTAGGAGCATCCGGAACCCTCGTTCTCCTGGGGTGGCAGGCATTCCGGCTTGATGCCGGTGTCGTTCCGGCAGCCATGAATGTCTAGCGGTGGCGCCCGGCGATGCAGTCGGCCGGTGCGCCACGATGGTGGCCCGGCGGCACGGACTTTCGCAAACAAATACCTCGACGAATAGCGCTCCGAAGAAGTGAATCTTCGGTGGTAGCGACAGCGTGGTCTTCCGCGTCAAGGTGCAGATCGACCTCTTGGTGCTGCGTTCGGATAATACCACCGAGTAATGATTCGCCCCAGCTGTGGATGCCTTCCGAGGTGGGGTGTGGCGCGTTGGGGAAACTTGCGGATGGGATGCCTGAGAGTGATCCAGTTACCCGCATTACGCTCTCCTAATATACGATGCGGGCATGAGTGAACAGACCGCCACAAAGGCCATCGGGCTTCTCGTTGCCGATGATCACAGGCTTATCAGGGAAGGGGTTATCGGAATGGTTTCCGGTGCCCCGGACATCAGTGTCATCGGCGAGGCGTGCGATGGTGCGGAAGTGGTGACGAAGGCGCGTGAACTCAAGCCTGACGTCGTCCTTCTCGACATATCCATGCCCAAGATCGACGGCCTACAGGCAGCATCCCGCCTGCTCAGCATGGAGGGGGCACCGAAGGTGCTCATGCTGGCAGGCTTCGACGCCAGGACGAATGTCCCCAAGGCTATTTCGATGGGAGCTTCGGGGTTCCTCCTGAAGGAAGTCGGACCGGAGGAACTCGTGGATTCCATCCGGGTTGTCGCGAGAGGCGGGACAGTATTGGGGGAGGAGGCTGCACGCATTGTTGGCGAGCGTCTGAATAGCGCGCGATCGGAGTTTTCCGAAGTGGCGGAGAATCTTGACTCGCTCACCTCGGGTGAGCGGGATGTGCTGCGGGGAGTGCGCGCCGGAATGCCTAACAGTGCGATCGCGGAAGAGCTCTTTATGAGTGAATACAGCGTCAAGACGTATGTCTCGCGTATTCTGAAGAAATTGGGCCTGGATAATCGGACTCAGGCCGCCATCGTCGCCTACGAGGCTGGGTTGCGCTGAACCGGGGTACCGACGCCCGCTCGGGGCGTCGGTAGGGACTACGCCGACGTGGGTGATAGGTCCTGGTCCGTCACTAGAGGGATGAGGGCAGAAACCAGAAAACCGCGATCGGGAGTAGCCAGCGCTTTGAAGGTCCCACCACAATTGCGGATGCTCCGTTCGAGCAGGCCGAGCCCGTGTCCGGCTCCCTGCCGTGAACCTACGGCGGATTCCCGCGGCTGGGGGGGATCGTTGAGAACGCTCACCGTGAGGGAATAGGCGTTCTGACACAGTGTGATGCGGACAGGTGCTCCCGAGGCGTGTCGGACCACGTTGCACAGTGCCTCGTTGAGGAGGGTGTGCACGAGTCGGAGTGCGTGCGAGGGTTCAGGCACGTTGTGCATTGAAGACTCCGACTGGATGCTAAGTCCGCGCTTCCGGTACCCACTCAAGAGGTCAGCCACATCGGTGAGGGTGCCGCCCGGCTCGTCACCGGCGTCCAGCGGATCTGCCCCGGAGTCTGCACTCAAGAGGTCCAACGTGCTGCGCAGCTGGTCGAACGCCGAGCGTCCCGCGCGGTTGATCTTGGCGCAGGCGCTCTTAGTGCTTTCGGAGCTGTCAGGGCTTGCCGCTACGGCACCTGACTGCATCAGCATGACACTAATCTCATGACCGATGCCGTCGTGGATCTTCCGCGCCAGCGCCGCGCGCTGGCGCAAGTCCTGCTCACGTCGCTCACTCGCGTGCAGCTTCGCCCGCTGCCGGAGGGCGTGCATCTCCAGGCCGGAACGAGCCTCGGCGGAGTTCATCAGGAAGCCGACCAGGATCGGCAGCACGATCGCTACGTATGTCTGATAGGCGTGGATCACCAGGTGGCCCGAAGTTCCCACCAGCCGGTCGGGAGCCACGACTAGGAGGACGCCTGGGGCTAGGGCGATCGCCGACATGAGGGCGTATCTGTGCGCACGCACAGCCGTATAGGCGGCTACGCCAAACGGCAGCATCTGTCCGGTCATCAAACATACGGCGACCGTCGTCACCAAATGCGCCACCGGGTGGCTACGACGCACCAGCGTCACCAGCGACAGGGCCAGCGCGGCGATGACACAGAGTCCTCTGCTGTGCACCCATCCGGCTCCGGGCACCGCGGCGGCCAGCGACGTGAAGGCGACGGCGCAGGCGAGGGCCAGCAACTTGTCCCGGTGTTTATAGGCAACCTGGAGCACGGCGGGGGCAGCGGCCGACGAGTTCCCGAACGCGCGACCGGCCACCCTCATCGCCCCGGTGGCTGATGACGGCAGCGGTGTGCTTGGGCCGGAGCCGTTGACCGCTTGCGGTCGGCGGCTCCGGAGGGAGTGGGCATCGGGGGCCGGCTGCAGCAGAGTGGTTCTGGCGGATGAGGCTCCTGCCAGGAACCACCCGCGGATCGCCGCGCGTACCGAAGCTGCCAGACGCATTATGTGACTCACTATCCGTGGTGAAAACTGTGCTGCGGGCTTCTGCCCGTCATAAAGATGGCGAGGGCTTCAAGGAGCACTGAGGGCCTTGGTGGGCTGCAGGCGCGAGGCACGTACCGCTGGGTACAAGCCGACCAGGACTCCGATGAACATGGTGGCGCCCAGCCCACCGGCCGCCGCCTACGCGGGACCGCCGTGGTCCAGCCCTGCATCTGGGAGAAGGTGAAGGCGGCCAGCGACACGTCTGCCGCGTCCAGCTGGGCGCGGATCACCGGCTGGGCGGAGCCGACGGTGAGGACCGTCTTGTCCGGGCCGGTCCGATCGGCGAGGGCCGTGTCGGCCTCCACCGCCTTGACCACGTCCGGCTGGAAGACCGCGTCGCCCTTGCCGGTGGTCTCGCGGCTGAGGGCCTTCTGCCACTGCTTGACCGCGGCCTAGGTGGCTTCGTCGAAGTACGGACCCACTATCAGGCGGGATCCGTGTCCCAGGGCACACAGATTCCCGCTCCAGCTGGAGTACCTCCGAGCCGCGGTCGCCCGTCTTCATCTCGCGGAACATCGGGACCGGGCCGTACAGCAGCGTGACCGGCGTGTCGTTCAGCGCGTACAGCGTCTCGCCCCGGCGGAGGGTGGCGCCCTCCTCTGAGGCCACCGTCACGGTGCCCTCGACAGCGGACTTCACCGGACGCCGCTGAGAGAAGCCCAGCCTGCCCTCGACGGTCTTGCTCAGCGTCCGATTGGTGCGGGTGATCTCGGCGGTGGCGGCCGGCAACTTGTTGAGCGTACCGGCCTCAGCGTCGTCGACGACCAGCACACCGGCGGTAGCGGCACCCGCCGCAGCCACCGTGCCCACGCTCACAAGGGTCATATGACGCTTCACTGACCGTCCAGACCGTTGAGGAGCTTGTCCTTGCACGCCTCACGGGCCTGCTTGAAGGCGGGTACGTCCTGGTCGAAGGACGGGCTCGCGGGGTTGGGCTCACCGCCCGGCATCACCTTGCCGCCCGACATGGCCGGGTTGGTGAACTTGGAAACTCCGTGCTCCCTCATACACGTGGCGTGGGCAAGCATCGACTCGTACTCCTTCTGCGGGTCGCGCTTTGGATCCTTGGCCACGGCTGCCTGCAGCTCAGGACCGCGGACGCCGTTCTTGCCGTCCTTGGCCGCCTCCGGCTAGCGCTCGCTGATCCCGTTGACCTTGTCCCCGTCGAGGTAGTCGGAGAGCTTCGGGTCCGGGAAGTCGCTGACGCAGCCTCGGTGCGCATGCGTCGGACATACATCATACGCGCGCCGTAGAACTCGCTCTGCCGCCGGCCTGCTCCCCGGAGCCCCGGTCGGTGCCCTGGTACTCCGTGAAGGGGGAGGAGCCGTCCGACTCCGAGGCGACCTGGACGCCGCTGCTGCCCGAGGAGCCGCCCCACGCCGCAGTGAGGACGAGCACCGCAACGGCCACCAGCGCAGCCAGACGCAGACGAGAGAGACGAGAGGCGGAGTCCGTGGTCATACGGACCACTGTCTCCGCCGAACTTGATGGGTACTGCATGGCTACATGATGAGTACGTAATAAAAAAGACGCCGGAGATCACCGGCAGACCGGCGGGAACGGGCAGCTCAGCTGCTCGCCACGCATAATCGACAGCGTGTCGCACCACCTGCTGATCGTCGAAGACGACCGCTCCGTACACGAGGGAATGGCCCTCGTGCAGCGCCGCCACGGCCATGAAGTGGACGCCGTCCCCACCGGCGAGGAGGGCCTGGCCCTGCTCGGCCGGCCCGGCCCCCGGATAGAACTGGTCGTCTTGGACCTGATGCTGCCCGACATGGACGGCTTCGAGGTGTGCCGTCGTATCCGCACCATGTCCACTACGCCGGTCATCATGCTCACCGCCCGTGGCGACGACATCGACGTGGTCAGCGGCCTGGCGGTCGGAGCCGACGACTATGTGGTCAAACTTGTCACCGCGGTCGTCCTGGAGGCGCGCATCCGCGCCGCGCCGCGCCGCGTCGAACCGGCCCCGCGCACGCCCCTGCCCCGTGGCATGCACGGCGGCCTCACCATCGACCGCGCCGGACTGACCGTCTGCGTCAATGGCGCCCCGGTGCAATTGCCCCCCACCGAGCTCCGTCTGCTCCTGGAACTGTCCGCCTTGCCCGATCAGGTCTTCAGCCGCGAGCAGTATCTCCAGTTGGTGTGGGAACAAGGCTTCCGTGGCGACTCCCGCCTCGTCGATGCCGCCGTCGGCGCACTGAGGGCCAAGATCGAGGATCAGGCGGCCAAGCCCCGCTGCATCCAGACGGTGCGTGGTTTCGGCTACCGGTTCGGGCGGCTGTGAGCCGCCGCGTGAGGCGCGCGGAGCCGGAGCGCCACAGACCGGGGGCACAAAGCGCCAAGCGCCTGTTCGGTGCGCTCGGCGGGCTGCGCGGGAGGCTCACCGCCGCCTTCGTCCTGGGCTGCCTGCTCATCACGGTCACCGCCACCGCCCTGGCCTACCGGCAGGCGCGTACCGCCATCGTGGAACGGGTGCAGGCCCACGCCATGCAGGAACTGCGCTCCAGCGTCGCCGATGCCGCTGCCGATTTCGATGTGCCGCCCGATCAAAGGAGCCTGACCCGCTTCGCTATGCAGGTCGC
The DNA here is from genome assembly GCF_046549095.1 of Streptomyces sp. x-80. Lineage (NCBI taxonomy): Bacteria > Bacillati > Actinomycetota > Actinomycetes > Kitasatosporales > Streptomycetaceae > Streptomyces > Streptomyces sp. x-80. The sequence continues at coordinate 31,423 of NZ_JAJPWM010000029.1, read as the reverse complement.
TGAGCACCTCGGCGACACCAGCAAGATCATGGCCCGGTACGGGACGCTCACCGGCGTCTCCGACGAAACCGCCGACTACTCCCTGATCAGCAACGAGCTGCGCGACGCCATCAGCCGCGAGGGCCGCCTCGTCTTCCAGCGGATCAACCGGGACGACGGCCCCTATCTCGCGGTCGGAACCCCGGTGCTGTACACCGACAACAAGCAGCCCTCCGGCGTGGCCGTCCTCTCCGTCTCCAGCCTCGACAAGGAGGCCACCGACTCGCAGGCACTGCTCGCTGCCGTCCGGGACGGCACTCTGCCCGTTCTCGGGGTCGCCGCCCTGATCGCGCTGCTCTCCGCCGGTGCGGTACTCCGGCCGGTGCGGCGCCTGGAACGCGCCGCCGGCCGGCTTGCCGACGGTGGCCTCGACGCCCGCGTCGAGGTGCGCGGCCGGGACGAGCTGGCTTCCCTGGCCCGCACCTTCAACACCATGGCCGACGCCCTGGAGACGTCCGTCGCTGATCTGCGCGAACAGGAGGAGCGCGCCCGCCACTTCGTCGCCGACGTCTCACACGAACTGCGTACCCCGCTGGCCGCGATGACCATAGTCTCTGCCGTACTGGACGAGGACGAGGGCACCTTGCCGCCGGACACCGCGTACGCGGCCCGAACCATCAGTGCCGAAACCGCGCGCCTGACCCGGCTGGTCGACGACCTGATCGAGATCTCCCGGTTCGACGCGGGCGCCGCAACCCTTAGCCTCACGGAGACCGACCTTGGCGAGACTGTCCGGGCGACCTTGTCGCTACGTGGCTGGACCGACCGGGTCGAAGCCGAACTGCCCCAGGACGTACGCCTGGTGTGTGACCGGCGCCGCGTCGACGTGATCGTCGCCAACCTGATCGGCAACGCGTTGCGGCATGGCGCCGCACCCGTCGAGGTCGCCCTGACCGACACGCCCGAAGAGGTGACGGTGACCGTCACCGATCACGGCAAGGGGCTGCCGGCGGATGTAGCCCGCCATGTCTTCGACCGCTTCTACAAGGCCGACGCCTCACGGGCCCGCCTGGAGAGCGCCGATGGCTCTGACAAGGCGGTGGGCGTCGGCAGCGGCCTCGGCCTGGCCATCGCCTTGGAGAACGCCCGGCTGCACGGCGGCACCCTCACCGCCGCCAACCGCCCAGGCGCCGGCGCCTGTTTCACCCTGCGGCTGCCGCGCTGGTCCATGCCGCCGCACGGCCCAGGAGAGCCCGTATGAAATCCGCGACGATACGCCGGAGTGCCGCGCTCGCCCCGCTGCTCGTAGGACTCCTCGGGGGATGCGGCATCCCGTCCACCGGCGTCCTCAACTCCGGTGCCCCCGCCACCGGTCTCATCCGGGGGATGCGGGTCTACTTCGCCACCGACGCCGGCCTGCGCGCGGTCTCTCGCCCCTCCCAGGCGGTCGAGGACTTGCAGGACGCCCTCAAACTCCTCAGCGTTGGCCCGTCCAAGAGCGAGCGAGCCTCGGGAATGACCAACCTTCTGGAGTCCATCGGCGGCATCACCGCTTCCGGCACCGGGGAGAAGATCACAGTGGTTCTCTCGGAGGCTGAACTCCCCGCCGATGACAACCTCCGCCTAGGGCAACTCGTCTGCACCCTGGCACGCGCCCAATCGGTTCTCCACAAAGAGGTCCGCCCGGACACGGTCCAGGTCACGGTCCGTACCCCGCGCTCATCGCTGGGGCCGTATCAGTGCCCGTTCTTCATAGAGCAGTAGGTCCGCGTGGAGACGTGATGGAATTTCCCGGTAGGTGCGCTGCCGCCGTATCCGGCCCACGCCAGTCGCCAGAAAGCCCTTTGGGCATCTGGGGCGGTGGTGCCGTTCAACGTCTACATCTCCTCGGTGACATAACTGCGCAGCCAGGCCCGGAAGTCCGGGCCCAGGTCCTCACGTTCGCATGCCAGTCTGACAATGGCGCGGAGGTAGTCACCGCGGTCGCCGGTGTCATAGCGGCGGCCCTTGAAGACGACGCCGTGCACCGGCCCGCCGAGCGCCGGTTCCGCGGCCAGTATCTGGAGGGCGTCGGTCAGCTGGATCTCGCCGCCGCGGCCCGGGGCGGTCTTGCGCAGCACCTCGAAGACGGACGCGTTCAGGACGTATCGGCCGATGATGGCGAGGTTGCTGGGGGCCTCGTCGGGGGTGGGCTTCTCCACCAGGCCGGCGACCCGGACCACGTCGTCCTCGCCGGTGGGGGTGACGGCCGCGCAGCCGTAGAGGTGGATCTGCGCCGGATCGACCTCCATCAGCGCGATGACGGAGCCGCCGTGCTCCTCCTGGACCTCTATCATCCGCCGCAGCAGGGGGTCGCGGGGGTCGATGAGGTCGTCGCCGAGGAGGACGGCGAAGGGCTGGTCGCCGACGTGGGGGGCGGCGCACAGCACGGCGTGGCCCAGGCCCTTGGGGTTGCCCTGGCGGACGTAGTGCATGGTCGCCAGGTCGCTGGACTCCTGGACCCTGGCCAGCCGGGACTCGTCGCCCTTGCGCTGCAGCGCCTCTTCGAGCTCGTAGTTGCGGTCGAAGTGGTCCTCGAGCGGGCGTTTGTTGCGGCCGGTGATCATCAGGATGTCCGAGAGGCCGGCGGTGGCCGCCTCCTCGACCACGTATTGGATGGCGGGCTTGTCGACGACCGGGAGCATCTCCTTGGGCGTGGCCTTGGTCGCGGGGAGAAACCGGGTGCCGAGGCCGGCTGCCGGGATGACAGCCTTGACGATCGGAGCGTTTGATTTGGGCATCAGGAGAACCATGAAAACTTTCTGAGGATGAATGATTTATCCCCTCGCTTACAGGCACGCTATCCGTGTATTCCAGGTGGCCATGTACAGGGTTGTTGGCTACCGGAATTTTCTCGGTCTAGAGTGCCCCGCGCAGATTACCTGGCTGAGTGAACTCTTCCATTTCGCCTGCTGTAAGTTCATCAGGAAGGGGCTGCCCGGCGCTTCGGAGTGCTCAAGTCGGCTCAAGCCCAACATTTGCGGGCGTATCTGGAAGATCTCAGCTCATTGCTGAGTACCGTGACTCCGCGCCGTGATGTAGTTCCGATCTGACCTGTCGTCGGGCACCGCGATGACCAGCGGATTTGGGGATCCGTCCGGACGACTTGTCGGCGGATTCGTCCGGTTGATCTGTCAGATCCTCCGACCGGGGCGGACCGTTGAGGTGCGATCGATAGCCGACCTGCGGATTTCCGTTCCGTGCCGAAACATTGCCGAAAGGCGCGTCGGATACGACAGAATGAATCGGAACCTACACGTTAGTCAGCGATGCGACGGATGTCCCAGGCGAAGCGCTCCCAGTATCCGGGAAGATCGGTAATCTCGATGTTCTTTCCGGTCCGGGGAGCGTGGATCATGCGGTCGTCTCCGATGTAGATACCGACATGGCCCCAATTGCCGTCGTTGTTGAAGACGATGAGATCGCCGGGGCGCATCTGGTCACGGGGCACGCTTTTGCCGACGTGGCGCTGCTGCTGCGAAGTGCGAGGCAGCGTGACCGAACCGTCGGTGCCCTGGTATGCGGCGTACACGGTGAGGCCGGAGCAGTCGAAACCGCCGCCCGACGGACCGTCGATGTAGCCGCCGCCCCACACATAGGGCAGGCCGATCTTGGTGCGTGCCGCATCCACGATTCGGCTGGCCGTGTTGCTGCCGACGGTCGCCTCGTCCGTGGCGGAGGCGCTCTCGGGAGCTCCGTAGAGAAGCTTCTGGCCGGCGAATATGAGATTCGGATTGTCGCCGATGACACTCTTGTTGCGCTCATAAAGCCGCTGCCAGGACACCCCCAGGTGCTCAGCCGCCTGGCGGAGAGTGTCCCCTGCCCCGACCGTGTAGACCCGCTGCGGCGCACTCGACGCGGCCTGGCCGGTGACGGTGTCTCCGGTGTTCAGCTGAGGAGCCGGTCCGCCCTTGGCGAGGCCGGCTTGTGGCGAGCACTGTGGCCAGGCCCCGGGCCCCTGCTTGGCAAGCACTTTCTCCGCTACGGCTATCTGCTGGTCCTTGGTCGCCAGATCTGCGCGAGGAGCGTACTGCCTGCCGCCAAATGCGTCCCAGGTCCCCTGGGCGAACTGCAGTCCGCCGAAATACCCATTCACGGTATTGGTCGCCCAGTTTCCGCTGCTTTCGCACTGGGCGACTCGGTCCCAGACCGAGACCGGAGCCGCGGTCGCCGGTGCACTCATAAGCACGGCGGAGAGGGGGGCGGCCACCGACACTGCGACCACGGATGCCAAGCCCGGACGGCGACGACGTACAGATGTCTTGCGGTGGGAGGGCATGTGTGGATTCCTTTGGTACGGGCGGAGATGACGCCTGTCACGGCGGCCTGAAGCAGCCCCGAGGCGTTGGCGTGTCGACTTACAGGCGAGGCCTGGCCCCATCTCCAAGCCGGCCGAGGCTTGCGACGTGAGGAGTGCCATGCAGTGAGCGAAGGAGCCACTTCACGACATCCGGTCCTTCGATTTTGCGGACCGGAAAACTCGCCCAGCGGCGACTAAAGTGGATGACTTTCCGCTGAAAGGTGAGCGATTCTGTCGGCATTCGAGCGGGCACCTCGTTGCCCCGGCGGGGGCTGGCAGTCATCCATATGTGACATGCTCATGGTCGGCCCCGGGGTCGGCCGGAACCTCGGAAGGGAGACCTGGAAAGTTGACCAATGGAATAAAATCGGACGGGAAAGTCGCGGTAAGCAGCCACACCGTTGACCCCGGACAGTGCCATCGGGCGCCTCTGGGCAGCAGTGCGGATGGTGCGAAGGTTCGCAGCCAGAAGTATTACTTTGACGCCCCGCATGTCACCTTTGTCTTGTCGTCGATGGTTCCCAATGCCGTAGCGTCGATCGACGAGACCGGGATCGACCCCGTCGCACACTTGAGGCACGCCCGGTCCGAGGTCGTTAGATGCGAGTGCCTAACAGAGGAACAGGCAAGAGCATGACTGAAGTGACCACCGCCGCTGTCGGCGCCGATTCTGCGCCGCATAGTGAGCCCGATGTCTCCGTGGTCCTGGCTGTTTACGACGGCATGCCCTACCTGAGGCGCTGTCTGGAGTCGATCGAGGCCCAGACCCTGGCCGCGGACCGCATAGAGATCATCGCCGTCGATGACGGCTCCACGGACGCCGGCCCGGGCTTCCTGGACCACTTCGCGCAGTACAGCCGTATTCCCACCCGTGTCCTGCACCAGGAAAATTCGGGCGGTGCCAGTCGCCCCCGGAATGCAGGCCTGACGCTGGCACGCGGCCGCTACGTGTTCTTCATGGACGCAGATGACTACCTGGGCGAGGAAGCGCTGGAGCGCATGGTGGCGATGGCCGATCGGAACGAAACGGATGTCGTCCTCGGCAAGGTCATCGGCGTGAACCGCGGAGCCCCGAGATCCATGTGGGGCCGCAACCTCAATCGCGCGGACGTCTTCTCGTCCAACATCAAGTTCACGCTGAGCGCGCAGAAGCTGTTCCGCCGAGAACTGCTCATGCGGCACGAGATGCGTTTCGACGAGAGCCTCAAGACCGGCGAGGACGCGTTGTTCACCATGGAAGCGTATTTGCGGGGCAACGGAGTCTCGGTGGTGGCCGACTACACCTGCTATTACTTGGTGGGCCGCGAAGACGGCAAGCACCTCACCAAGAGCGGGAGTTACACCCTGCGCTTTGACTCGGCGCAGGCACTGATGCATTTGATCGCGCAGTTCGTCCCCGCGGGACCGCACAGGGACCAGCTCATGATCCGCCCGTTCCTGATCACACTTCTACCACAATTCGGACCCGGTCTCCTGACACAGAATGAGGAGATCCAGGAGCACAAGCTGGCCCTCGCCCGACCGCTCACCGACGCCTACTGGACCCCAGGCGTGGCCGCGCTGCTCAAAGTCGACGAACGGCTGCGCCTGCACTGCGTCGCCACTGAACGGATGGATCTGCTACGGGACGTGCTGGCCTTCATCAAGGACAAGAAACGCCCTGCCGCCCTCCTGGACAGCCGCCGACGGACACTGTTCCTCGCATACCCGCATTTTCGCGACCGGTCTGCGGGAATACCCGACACAATGTACGAAGTCACCGCCCGTGAGGCCCTGACCTCCGACACACTCCGATGGGCTCCACGCCACCCCCAGTGGAACCGACTGTGCCGTACGGCGTTCAGCACCGGGCGCCGGGCCGTTCGCCGATACCCCATTCTGCGCCGTGCCATACACAGGATTCCGCTCGCTCACCGACTGCCCAGCGCCCCGTCCGCCCGCCGGTGACCCCCGCACCCTCGAATCGCCCCGCTGTCTCGCCTCCCGGCGAGGATCTCCGCAATGAAGCAGGTCTCCCGATGCCAGCCACCCGCCAAGTACTCCATGGAATTACACGCCGCGAATACGAAGCCCTGGCCCTGCTGCTGATCGGGTACATCGGCATGGCCGCCGCTGCCCTCACCCCATCGCCGTGGCTCTTCGCGGCGGCCTGTGTATCGGCTTATGTGGCGGACGGCTATCTGCATCTGCATACCAGCTCGCTGCTGCGGAAGCTGGGCAAGGCCCGTACCGGCCTCACGGTGCGGTTCCTCGTACGGACGCTGTTTCTCCTCGTCCTGCTCGCTCGCGAAGGCCACAGTGGTACGACGCTGTTCACTTGCGCCGTTGCGGGCATGGCCCTCTGGTACGGCCTGCAGGCTCCGCACAGTGCCCTCGTGCAGTTGATCACATGGCGCCGACGGCTGCCGGTAGTGACCCGGAACATCGATCTGAGCGACGCATGCATCCCCGACGCTCCGCCGGCCGCCCTGAGGCACAGGGCCGCGCTGAAAATGCTGCACACCGACGTCTTCGCCACGGCAGGGCTCGTGGCCGCCGTGTGCACCGGCTCAACCGTCCCAGGCATCATCGGTGTCGCACTGACCCTGATTACAGCCATGCTGTACACGCTCGCTCTGCTCCCGTATGCCGTCGGCCGCCACGCCGCACCGGACAGCGAAGCCGTGGTCTGCGCGGTCAACGACTGGCTGCGCCGCTACCGGCCGAGCACGGCGCTGTATTTCTCGGGTGCCAAAGACTCCCTTTACCAGGTTGAGATGTGGCTGAACACGATGGAACGCCTCGAGGTCCCCGCGGTGGTCCTGCTGCGAGAGCGCCATCTGGCCAACAAGCTCCCGCCCACGAACCTTCCAGTGCTGTGTGTCCCCAGTGCCACGCTCTTGATGGCGCTGGATCTTTCCCCGATCCGGGTGGCACTGTACTCGGCCAATGTCGGGAAGAACATTCACCTGCTGCGGGTACCGACAATCAAGCATGTCTTCATCGGCCACGGTGACAGCGACAAAGCAGCCAGCATCAATCCCTACACCAAGGTCTACGACGAAATCTGGACGGCCGGACGCGCCGGCCGGGACCGTTACGCACTCGCCGAAGTGGGAGTGCGCGACGACAGCATCGTCGAAGTCGGGCGTCCCCAACTCGACGCCCTGCGGCCGTGGTCGGGGCCGCCACGGGGCCGGATTCCCACCGTGCTGTACGCGCCGACCTGGGAGGGCTGGGACGGCGACCCCGGCAGCACCTCGCTCCTCGCCGCCGGCGAGAACGTCGTCAGGGAACTGCTGGAGGCCGACGCCCCGGTACGTGTGCTCTACCGGCCGCACCCCTTCACGGGTATCCGTGACCCCAGGGCAAAGGCAGCTCATCTGCGTATCGTCACCGCTATCGAGGCCGCAGCGGCCAGACGGGCCGCCGACCCACGGTGGATGAGCCACCGATCGGGCGGCATCGAGGCACAGCGCAAACTCGCCTTGACCGAAACCTGCTTGAAGGGGCTCCGCCCAGCCGAACGCACCATGGATGAGGCGCAACTCTCCCGCGATGCGGCAAAGGACCCTGCCCGAGCCTGGACGGTCGCCGAGCTTCGCGAGCGCTGGGAAACGCTCTACTGGCAGGCCGCGCCGGACTGGGAACACCGCGTCATTCCCCAGGACGGCCCCCGACTGTACAGCTGCTTCAACGCCGCGGACGCATTGGTGTCCGACATCTCCAGCGTAGTGTCCGACTTCATCGCCACGCTGAAGCCGTACGCCGTAGTGGACGCCGCCGGTGTGGGAGCCGGTGTGATGAAGCGCCAAAACACCGCTTGCCGCGCCGGGACCATCGTCGGACCGCGAGCGGAGGGAATGAGCGAACTGCTCGCTGCCCTGCGGGACCCGAAGGCCGACATCCATGCCGCAGAGCGTCAGGCACTCCGCGACTACCTGCTGGGCCCCGACGAGGACGCCTTCGAGAGGTTTCAGGCCGAGGTACGTCGGCTGACCGATACCAGCAGGGTCCGGGCGTCGGCTGTGCTCAGCAACCTCTGAGAACAGCCGGCCCCGGGAATCCTTGACCAACAGAGCCACTGTCAAGCCCCGTGGCCCCTGGCTGAGTACTGCTGCCGGAGGCGAGTTCGCGTGGTCATGAAACCGTGTCGATCCAGGTCACCACGGACGCCATACCGGACGGAAAGCGCGGGCTGAGCGACATCGATCGCCTCCCCCGTCCACCTCGGTGAGGACTTCACGCCCCAACAAGCTTGACAGCGGCGCCAGTTCAACGACCGAGGGCTGCCACGCCCTCCTGAGCGAACTTCTCGTCCTGATCACCGGAGGAGGCACCACCGACACCGATGCCTGCGACGGGTGCGCCCGTGGACTGTATCGGGGCGCCGCCTGCGAGGAAGAGGGTGCCGGGGATGTCCTTGAGGTTCGGTGTCTTGTCGAGGCTCTTCACCAGTCGTGAGGTGGGGGCGTTCCAGGACACTGCGGTGTAGGCCTTCTTCACCGCGGACTCGTACGACTGCGGCCCCGCGCCGTCGCCGCGCATCGTCACGATGGTGTTGCCGTTGCGGTCGACGACCGCGACGGAGAGCTTCTGGCCGTCCTTTCTTGCGGCGTCCAGTACGGCCTGGGCGGCCTTGGCCGCGGCGGTGATGGACAGGTGGCTGGAGGCGGTGAGGTTACTGTGCGAAGTGCTTACCTTCGGGGCCGCGGCGGACGCGGTGGCGGAGACAGCACTGAAAGTTCCGGCGGCGATCACAGCGGCCGCAGCTGAGCAGGTGAGGACCTTGACATGGTGGGACATCTTCTTCATGACAGGCTCCTTGGGATGGTGAGCTGACGGGTTCGTCGTTTGCTGCGTCCCATCCTCGGCCTGCGGCACGGGCGCGGAGGCCGACCTTCTGGCTGGTCCCGGACGATGCTGCTCCAGGCCGCCGAGCGCACCTGAGACGGCGATCCTGATGTCTCGCGCGGCCATGTCCGTACCGCCGCGTCTATCGCCGAGGCGAACCTCCCCGAGGCGCGGCACTCCGTCCCCGACCTCGCGCCGGCCGGGCTCGCCGACGGCGGGGGCTTTGAAGCCGCGTTGCAGGCGCTGGCCTCCCGGGAGCCCGAGGACATATCCGTTCGGGGCGTCGTGGACGGTCTTCCCGTCCCGCTGCCGGAGACGGCACAGGCCGCGCTGCGGATCGCTCAGGGGGCGCTCGCCAACGTCCGTGAGCACGCCGAGGCCCGTACGGCCGCGCTGACCCTGTCCTACCTCGACGATCAGGTCGTGCTCGACATCGCCGATGACGGGCGGGGCTTCGATCTGGAATCTGCCGGGCTTCCGTTCTAGTGGTCGTCGCAACACCCCAGCTCAGGGGATGCGATGGACTTCAAGATCAGGGAGAACCGAGGCCGATCTCAGGGCCGCAAGCCCCTGGTCCGTGAGCGGGAGGAATACTTCCGGCTCATGGACCAGGGGCTGGGCAGTCGGGAAGCATGCCGAGCGGTCGCCATCAGCCTGCGGACCGGTAAGCGGTGGTGGAACGGCCGTGCGGCGCCCACCGGGGAGAAGGCCAGGCCCAGCGTGCGGTGGCCGATCTCGCCGGACGGTCCGTCGCGGTACTTGCGCCAGGCCGACCGCCTTCACATCGCCGACCGGCTGAGGGAGAAGGCTTCCACCCAGCAGATCGCCGCCGAGCTCGGCCGCAGCCACTCCACGATCAGCCGGGAGATACGCAGCAACGGCATGCCGCTGCGTGGTGACGCATCCCAGTGGGCCTACCGCCCTCACGCCGCACAGAGCCGAGCAGAGGTCCGTCGGCCCCGCCCGAAGGCCGGGAAGACAGGACAGAACCCCGAACTGCAAGAGTTCATCCAGAGCCACCTCGAACAACGGTGGAGCCCTGAGCAGATCAGCCAGGTTCTGCGGACACGCTTCCCCGACCGGCCGGAGAGGCACGTGACCCACGAGACGATCTACCAGGCCCTCTACGTCCAGGGCCGCGGAGAAGTCCGCCGCGAACTCACCAGCGCCCTGCGGACCGGACGGGTCCGCCGGCGCCCCCGCCGCCAGGCATACAAGCGGCAACCCCGGTTCACCGCCCCCATGGTGATGATCAGCGACCGGCCGCCGAAGCCGCCGACCGTGCCGTTCCCGGCCACTGGGAACGCGACTGCATCGTCGGCGCCGGCCACCGCTCCGCGATCGGCACATTCGTCGAGCGCACGACCCGCTTCACCATGCTGGTGCACCTGCCCGACGGACACCGGGCAGAGCACTTCCACCAGGCCCTCACCGCCACCATCAGCCAGCTGCCGCCCCCCTGCGACGGTCACTGACCGGGGACCAGGGCAACGAGATGGCGGGGCAGGCACCAGCTCTTCTCCACCGTGGCGAACATGCAGGTCCACTTCTGCAGTCCCGCCGGCCCATGGCAGCGCGGATCGAACGAGAACACGAACGGCTTGCTCCGGCAGTACTTCCCCAAGGGCACCGACCTGTCCCTGCACAGCCGCGAGCACCTCGACACCGTGACCGCCGAACTCAACAGCCGACCACGCAAAAGGCTCGGCTGGGAAACCCCAGCCGAGCGTCTGTCTGAGCTGCTCGCCACCACACGTCAGTGATCACGTGCTGCGACGATCCCTGGAATCCGCCGATCAAGGGTCAAGGCCCAGGCGTGGTCATCCCCGTTTCTTGGTCTTCGCCGACGCAGGGATGGGCTGGTCGGCCTTGAGCGCCTTCCAGAGCTCTTCGGCTTGGGGCAGGGCCGGAACGACACGGTTCGGGTCCGCGGTGTCGGCCACCACCGGTAGAGTGATCAACTCCGTCGTGGCCGGGCCCAGGTGCTTGAGGCTTTTCCCGAAGTTCATGAGGGAGACCAGAGAAGACAGCTGGGAGTCGGTCGTCAGAGACCTGGTTGCGGAATCCGCCAAGAGAAAGAGCTTGGCGGGGCTGGTCAGCAGATTCTGCCGCTCGACCTCGCTCAGCAACGCCAGGATGAACTTCTGCTGCAGTTCGATGCGGCCGAGGTCGCTCCCGTCGCCGATGCCGTGCCGGGTCCGGACGAATGCGAGGGACTGGGAACCGTCCAGTCTGTGCGTGCCGGCTTGCAACTCCAGGCCACTGCTCTTATCATGTATCGGTTTATCGATGCTGATTGTGATGCCACCCAGAGCATCTATCAGCCTCTTGAACCCGGCGAAGTCGATTTCGATGAAATGATCCATCCGAATTCCGGTGTGCTGCTCTATCGTTTTGACGACGCAAGCAGGGCCACCGGTCCCATAAATCGAGTTGAACATCACTCGGTTCGCGGCGGGTACCTGCTTCCCGCTCTTGGTCGTACATTCGGGGCGTGTGACAAGCGTGTCACGGGGGATACTGACGACGCTGGCTTTCTTCTGACCCGCCGGAACATGTACCACCATCGCGGTGTCGGCACGCGCTGTCCCCCCGGTATCACCTCCCGCGAGGTCCTTGTTGGCTCCGGACCTGGAATCGGAGCCGAGGACGAGAATATCCTGCGAACCGTTGTTGTAATCCTTCGGACGGTCCTTTCCAAGCGCATCGCCAATATCGATGGACTTCAGATTTGAATCGAGGCGCATGTAGGCGAAGGCGCCGAGCCCACCAACAGCGACAACCGCTCCAGCTACGGCCCAGCACGCCACCCTGCGGATACGCTTTCCGAGCGATCGGTGGTTTTCCAGCGGCTCTTTCATGCTGCCCATTTCTAGAGATTACCGACCAGGTGCGGAGACTGCTGCTTGGTGTGGGGGGAGGAGAACCGAGGAGAAGCCTCTTCTTGCCGGCCATTCTGGCGGCTCACGTCAGGAAGTGTTGCCTTGCCGGGACGTGCCGGAAGGCTGGCAGGCCCTGTGGCAGGAGAATCTCGCAGTTCCTGTCTGCGTACATCGATGACATGGCCGGTGATAGGGGAGATGAGAGCGTCCAGGGAAATGCGGGCGACCGCGGTAGAAGTCAGCAGGGAATCAGCTGGTTCGTCGCCGAAGGCTCGCGTACGCATAGGGGTACGAGTGCGCTCCGGATTGATGCAGTTGACGCGGATTCCGTCCATGGCCCACTCATCGGACAGCGCCTGGACGAGGTTCACCGTAGCGGCCTTGGCAGAGGAATAGAGACAGTACTGAGCACGTCCCCGCGTATAACTGCTGGAGGTGAACAGGAGCAACTGCCCACGGCTTTCGGCCAGGTAACGGTGCGCGTAGCGCGCCAGGTACAACGGCGCGAGGTAGTTGACACGAGTGGAATGCTCGATGGTTTCCGCATCACTGTCGGCGAGGTCACCGATGCGCAGCACGCCCGCCGTATTGACGACGCAGTCGATGGCCCCGGCCTTCGCGTATGTCTCGGCCAGGGCCTTCTCGATGTGATGCGGGTTGGAGACATCGGTTCCCGTTCCGGAGCGGCTGTGGGAGAACACCCTGGCTCCGTATCCCTCGGCCAGGGCGGCGATCTCCGCGCCGATACCGTAACTTCCACCGAAAACGACTAGGACTTTCCCTGACAGCAGCGTGCGGTACGTGGCGTCGTCGGACGATTCGGGCGCTTCCTGTGAAGCGAGCTGAAAAAGCTTGTCGGCCAGCGAGATATCTACCGGGTAGGTCACCTTCATATTGCGTTCTTCGCCTCGAACCACGTGAATGGGTACGTCGGGGAGATAGCGCAGGACGACCGAACAGTCATCGGTAGTCTGGAAGTGCGGGTCACCAGCGGCGCGTTCGTACGCCCGGCGGATCGTCGACAGCCTGAAGCCCTGCGGCGTCTGGCCGCGGAACAGGCGATTGCGGTCGGGTATTTCGGTGATGAAATCGCCGTCGGTGCCATGCGTCCGGGTGACCACAACGGTGTCTGCCGACGGAATGGCCACATCTACCGCACTGAACTTTTCCAGTGCCCGGACGCAGTCGGTGATGATGCGCTGGGACACCAGCGGCCGTACGGCGTCGTGCATCAGGACATTGATGTCCTCACCGGGAGCGAGATCTTCGCTCAGGGCATCGATGGCCCGCCGGGTCGTGTCGCTGCGGTCCGCCCCGCCGGGAAGCACCATCCGCACCTTGGCCAATCCGGCGGCCGTAACGATCTCCTGGACAGCAGACACATGATCACGGGCCATGAACACCACGACGTCGTCAACATCGCCGGATTCCTCGAACACCTGAAGGGTGTGCTCGATGATCGCCTTTCCCGCGATTTTCACCAATTGCTTGGGAAGCGCGAGGCCCATACGCTGCCCCGTACCGCCGGCAAGAACCACGGCAGTGGTCCGGAGCCTCGCATTCATTCCTGCATCCCCTTTTCTCGGCGCCACTCGACATCTCTCTCGTCGCGTCTGGCTGGCGAAGCAAGTACGCCCTTGCCTGGACCACGAAACATGCATTCAATGTATGAGAGGAAGGGGACCCAAGGGTTGCGCGAACGGATACTTCCATGTCCACTTCTGCAGAAATGAGAAAGAGGAAAGCGGACTGAATCCGCCTGGAGCCAGCGTTCGGTGACCTTCTTGCGTGCAGTTCCGTGGGTCACGCCGCCCTAGGAGCGCGCCGGAGCGTCCTGAGACGACGCTCGTGCGCGAGATGCTCCTCGTGAGCCACTGTGCACGGGGCGCATGGCTCCTCTCCCGCTCGCCTGTGGCGTATCCACGCGGTCTGTGTGCCGCACGGCTGAGGGGGCGGGCCGAACCGGCCCGGAACGCGCTGGGCCCGCCGCCAGCCCCTGGGTTCGCGGCCCACCTTTGCGCGCTCTGCCTCACCCTCTCCACCCCAGATTCCGTACTCGCGGCCCTCTCTGCCCGCTTCCCTGCAAGGCAGGATGAACGGACAGTAACCACAGCGCTGCCTCGCCTGCTCCCGCTCCGCGGAGCCGGGCGAATGCCACAAGTCCGGTTCCTGAGAACATGGGAAAGCGTCCGGGGCAGTACTCACAAAAGCTGGGAGCTCCCCCAGCTCGGGCGGGGTGACGGCACGAATGGTGATGGGGCCGGCGGATCCGGGGACTTCAGGCACTACTATGCAACTTTCTCTTCCCGTAGATTTTCCATTCACCAACCCTAGGCTGCCCCCCAGCGCATCCAGTGCACTTTAGTCTGTTTCTGGCTGCCGTCGGTTGACACCTACGGGAACCCGCGCGGACCCACCGGCTTCTACCGCCCGCTCTCCCTGGTAAGCCCAATCGTGAGATGGATGCAGACCCCTCCGTTAGCCAAACGAACAGGAATACGCAGAGCCGCGCCCGGCAGCAGAGCGAACAGGACGCTGCGTGGGGGCATGGGGCGTCCTTGCTTTTCCGTCGATGGATTCGGGTTGTGGCGTGGGGTAGTGGGTGGTTGCTCTTGGAAGTGTCAGGGTTGGTGGTGTGCTTCGGGTTGGAGTGTTTGAGGGAGTGGGGTGGGGGGGCTGTGGGTTTTGTTTGTGGCTTGGTGCTGATCTGGTGTTGCTGTTGTGGGGGTGTTGGGTGGGGTCGGCTCTCGGTGGTTGCTTGGAGGTGGTCGTGCCTGTGGAGGCGTTGGTTGTTGCCGGCCGTCGGCAGTGATTTTGCTTCCGTTGCCTGCTCACCTCTGGTTGGACGCCCTGTACTCCTCGCTGAGTGTGGCTGAAGTGGGTGTTTGTCTGGCTGGTTTTGGATTGCTTAGCCTTCTGTTGTGGGGGTGTCTACTTTCGGGGCTCTGGTGTGGGTTCTTGTGTGAGGGAGGGTGTTGGTGACGCCCCGGTCGGCAGGCCGGAGCCTGCTGGACCGTGACCTGGTCAGTGCCGGTGGCAGTGGTTCTGCCTGGCTTGTGCCTGTCGCGTGTGAGTTCACGGGGTTGAGGGGCGTCACATTGAACTGGGCTTTTCCACGTTTCGTGGAGAGGTGGCCTGTCTGTTTACTCGCTCTTCTGGAGAACGGGACCGATCTGTCATGAATTCCACGATTTTGACTCGCAAGCGCCGTCTCGCTGCGGCCTGTGCCTTCACGGTTATGGCCGCTGTGGGCGTTGCCGAGGCCGCCCCCGTTTTCGCTGCAGATAAGGCTCCGGTCGCTGCTGTGCAGGATGCCGGGGACAACGGCGGGAGCGTCGAGAAGCCTGCCGGCAAGAAGTCCGGCGACAAGCGGGCCGTGGCCCCGGAAGCGGGCAAGAAGGAGGATGGCGGGAAGGGAGATAAGGCACAGGAGAAGCCTGCGGCTTCGAAGCCAGGTGCCCCTAGCGCACCGGGCGGCGGTATCGACCTGCGCTCCGCACCCACCTCCCGAACCGTCAGCACTCCGGTGATCACGTCGCCGTCTGAGGGGGCGCAGGTGGGTCTGCGACCCACGTTTACCGGCACGGGTACGCCGGGGGCGAAGGTCGAGCTCGCCAAGGCAAACACTGCGGTCCGGTACGGCACAGCCACGGTCGGTACAGACGGCAAGTGGACGATCACTGTCGACAAGGCCCTGGACGTCGGGGACAACTGGATCCAGGCTCAGCAGAATGTGAGCGGGGAGCTGTCCGAGTGGGGTCCGGGGCGGAACGTCAAGGCGGCTGCGATCACAGCTCCGGTGGTCACGTCGCCGTCTGAGGGGGCGCAGGTGGGTCTGCGACCCGCGGTCACTGGCACGGGTATCCCGGGCGCCAAGATCGAGCTGTACTCAAACAACAATGACAACGTTCCCTTGGTCACGGTCACGGTCGGTAGTGACGGCAAGTGGACGGGGACGATGGCCCTGACGCCCGGGGATAACTGGCTTGTGGCTAAGCAGACGGTGAGCGGGGAGACGTCTGCCCTGAGTAGCGGGCGGAAGGTCAAGGCGGCTGCGATCACAGCTCCGGTGGTCACGTCGCCGTCTGAGGGGGCGCAGGTGGGTCTGCGACCCGCGGTCACTGGCACGGGTATCCCGGGCGCCAAGATCGAGCTGTACTCAAACAACAATGACAACGTTCCCTTGGTCACGGTCACGGTCGGTAGTGACGGCAAGTGGACGGGGACGATGGCCCTGACGCCCGGGGATAACTGGCTTGTGGCTAAGCAGACGGTGAGCGGGGAGACGTCTGCCCTGAGTAGCGGGCGGAAGGTCAAGGCGGCTGCGATCACAGCTCCGGTGGTCACGTCGCCGTCTGAGGGGGCGCAGGTGGGTCTGCGACCCGCGGTCACTGGCACGGGTATCCCGGGCGCCAAGATCGAGCTCGCCAAGGCCAACAGCTCGGTCCGGTACGGCACAGCCACGGTCGGTACGGACGGCAAGTGGACGATCACTGTCGACAAGGACCTGGACGTCGGGGACAACTGGCTCACGACTCAACAGAATGTGAGCGGGGAGCTGTCCAGTTGGAGTTCAAGGCGGAACGTTAAGGCCGCTGCGATCACAGCCCCGAAGATCATCAAGCCGGAGGCGGATTCGACGCAGCCTTCCAAGGTGAAGTTCGAGGGCACCGCTGATGCGGAGAACGGGGTCACCAAGGTCAAGCTGGTCGACAAGGGCTCTGGTAAGGAGATCGGCACTTACGGCGTCAATGCTGCTGGTAAGTGGTGGATCTCCAACAAGGACCTGCCGACGCTGGCTTCGGGCAGGCACACGGTGGAGGCGTTCGCGCTGACCGCGGACGGTGTGCAGTCCAAGGCTGCGACCGTCAGCTTCACGGTGAGGGCGCAGGCCGGCGCTCCGGTGATCGTCAAGCCGGCGGCGGATTCGACGCAGCCTTCCAAGGTGAAGTTTGAGGGCACCGCTGACCGTGTGAAGGGTGGTGTCACCAAGGTCAGGCTGGCCGACAAGGCCACCGGTAAGGAGATCGGCACCTACAGTGTCGGCTCCACCGGTAACACCGCCGGTCAGTGGTGGATTTCCAACTCGGCGCTGCCGACCTTCAAGCCGGGTCAGCACACGGTGACTGCTACCGGTATCACCGCCGATGGTGGCGAGACCGCGGCAAGCGAGGTGACCTTCAAGGTCCTGGCTGACGCTCCGGCTCCGGTCATCACCAAGCCCACCGCGGGCAGCACGGTGACCGGTCCCCTGGTGAAGTTCGAGGGCACCGCCGACAGTGAGAAGGGCATCCGTAAGGTCAGGCTGGCCGACAAGGACACCGGTAAGGAGATCGGCACCTACACCGTCGGCTCCACCGGTGACATTGTCGACAAGTGGTGGATCTCCAACCCGGTGCTGCCGACCTTCAAGGCGGGTAAGCACACGGTGACTGCTACCGGTATCACCGCCGACGGTGGTGATACCGCGGCGAGCGAGGTGACCTTCACCGTCAAGTAATCTCCCTGCCCCATCGCTGGTGCTCTCGTGGTTTCCTTCCGCGGGAGCACCAGCCGTTGGAGCACCGCCGCCCCGCGGCCACAGAGCACCGTGTCTTCTCCACGGGCCGCGGCACGGCAGGCGTGTGCGCCCTGTCGCGCAAGTGCCAGCGCTCAGGTGCATAGGGCATTGCCGGCGGGATCCATCCGCCACAAAGGCAGGATCACGTGACACAGGCTCAGGCACCCAGGACGAAGCACGGCAGGGCAGGCTGCCGCAGGTGCCCGAGCTCTTCTGCAAAGACACCCGCAGACCGAGACAACCGGGTCCACGCGGTCCTCAAAAGCGAGGGCACCCTCGTCGGCCAAAAGCGGGGCGGGCGACTGATGCGCGAGACCCAGCTCGCCGGCGTCAGCCCGCGCCGCAAGGGCTTCACACGTCGCGATCCGAAGGCCACCCTCGCCCCCGATCTCATGAGCAGGGACTTCACCGTGCTTGCCCCCAACCGGCCGTGGGTCACCGATCTGATGATGATCCCATCGGCGAGGGATCGCCGTGGCTCTCCGCGATCCGCGACGCGTTCTCGCGACGGGTGGTGTGGGAGACCCCCGCCCACGCGGATACGGATTCCTTCGCGCGGTCGCGAAGCGCTGCGGGGCCGGGAGACATCTTCCGCTGCGCCGCGGCAACCACAAAGAGGTGGTGGGAAGTTCCAACTTCACTGGTGGGCAGGGTAGTTGGCCCGTGCTCCGCGTCCGTCTCTCCGATGAGCAGGCCCGAGCCTGGGGCAGACGGACTCGCTCTGCACAAGGATGCTCGACGTCGCACTGAGGCAGGGGCTGGGAATGAGGTAGGTCAACTCGCCCATGCCGGACTCCGCTGGGGCTTCCGTGCTGTCGTCGGCCGCAGAGTTCGGGCTGAGCGCAGGACGCCGCGCATGGGCTGATGTCTCCGAGAAGGCTTCTGTTCGGCGCTGTCGGTCTTCTCCGGCGCCCGGGTCCGTGTCCCGCACTTCCTGGGCGAGAACTCTCTCAACACCGTCACCGCCTCCGAGGGATGGCCGCCCGCCCACCGAGACCAGGTGCCCGACCTCCCGCTTGCGATGTGTCTCCTGCCCGGGATCCCTGGCTGCTGGGCACAGCTGGGGGCCTTCGAGGGGATGCCATGCCGACATGCCCGGGTGCCAGATCCGCCGACGGCGGACCTGGCACCCGGGTAGGGCTTCGTTCCTCATGCGGGACGGCTGATGGGCGTGATCGGCGAGTGTTCGAGGTGTTTCAGAAGAGAGGCGAGGAGTAACTGGGAACGGACAGGCCGGGGGCTGGGCTGGTGGAACACCGGCCCACCTGGGAGGCTGAAGGCTCGGCGCCACTCATGCCTATGACCGGGACGGTGGAGCCGTCCGCGTAGGTGTTGTTGTGGGCGCTGAAGGCATTGCTGTCGCCGCGACTTTGGGAGATGTCGGGGCGATCAGGCTGCCCCTTCTGATCGTCCAGGAAGCGGTTGTTGAAGATTGCGATGGCTTCTTCCACGCCGGTCTGGGAGAAGTTCTTCCAGTACATGAAGCCGTTGTGGCTCGGTGCCGGGTCCTCGCCACGGATGTCGTACACGTTGTCGCAGATGACGATGTCTCGGAAGGATCGTGGCGCGTTGCTGACGTCATAGGTGTACAGAAGCAGAGCTGTTCCGCTCAGGTAATTCCCCGTGACGGTGGCGTGTTCCCCATTGCGTATCTTCAGGCCGCCGCGTGCGTCCTGAGGCCAGCCACGCACCCAGTTGTCCTTGACGAGGGCCCCGTTGAACCCCCAGACGTAGAGGGCGTGATCGCTCTTGGCCTGGCTGCGTGGGTCACGGTTGATGATGTTTTCGGAGACCGCCAGATCCTCATCCAGCTTCAGAGACATCCCCCGCTGCAAGTGCCCCAGAGCATCGGGGAGTTGTACCTTGTCGTGCACTGCACGCAGCCGTACGGCCGGGTTCTGGCTCCAGGAGGCGCCGCCGGCCCACTGGCCCAGCCATTCGAGGCGGCCGAGGTCGGCGCCGAGCAGGTTTCCGGAAACCCTGAGTTGTCTGGTGCGGTAACTGGAAATGGGAACCCCGCCGTCAGCCGGCCTGGCCGACAGGAAGACGGAGTTCGTGAGCTGAGCGCCGCGGACATTCTGCAGCCCGACCGAGACCTGCTGGTCCGTGGAGGTCTGCTGCGTACCACCGGAAGGATCCTCGTCGGGCGCCATCCGATTGATGAAGATACTGCGAGTGATGGTCAGGCCGTGCTTGTGCGGGCCGTTCAGGTTGATCCGGAGCCCGTCGAACACCAGGTTGTCGACGGTGGGGGAACGGTCCCACTTGTTGCTGTAGGCGAGGTCGGCAAGTTGTTTATTCCCGGGGCTGGTGAGAATTGCGGGCGAATCCGGGTCGCCGGCGAAGGATGCGGGCTTTGACCAGTCGAGATCGCCGTCGATCCGGTATGTACCACCGGGGAAATACACCTTGCGGTGGCTGTGGTAGGCGGCGTCGATCGCCCGCTGCACAGCGGCCGTGTCATCGGCTGTTCCGTCGCCCTTCGCCCCCGCCTCGGCGACGACATCGATTTGACCGGGAACCGTATCGGCCGCGGCGTACGCCGCAGCGGCGGCCAGTACCGATGCGGTGCTGACGGCCAGTGCTGCGGCTGCAGCCATGGCGCTCCTGCGCCAGCAGGTCCGTGTCTCTTTGATGGTTCCGCTCCTCGTTCGGGGAATGCGTGAGCAGCCCCAATGCCAGATATTTTGATGGTGGACGTGCTCCGGGGCCCGAGCGAGCCGCGTCATCTGCGAACGCAGTGTCCATGAGCGTGACAGGGTCTGCCTTCCGACTGGTTGCACCGCAGGTGGCGCTGATTGCGCTCGGGCGCCCGTGCGCTCCTCCGACGGAGGGCGAGGTGGGCGGTACACGTGGAGGCAGCCGGAAGGACAAGCCAGCAGGCAACAGCCGCCATGACGACGAGAGAGCATGTGCGGGACGCTTGAGGTTGACACTCCATGACTTCCGGGGCGTTGCCGCCTGACCACCGTGGTCGAATAATTCCTCACCCGTCGGGTATTCACGCCGCTACGAAATGGTAATCGAGGCCGACGAAAGTAGACACGCGTTGGCCTCTGCGAGCCGCTGAAGTGCTGGGCGAGAACCCTGCGGTGCTATCCGCTGGAACTTTGCGGATCGGCGTGACATCCGGCGGAGGAGTGGGGGTGACCTCGACGGTCCTTCCTGTTCGCCACAAACCGTGCCCTCGAAGGGTCTGAGGAACTGACTCGTGTGTCTGCCGCTCTAGTTTGGCGGTCGGACGGAAGCAGCGCTTGAATTTTTGGAAAATCGAATTACGTTCTCCTAGGGAGTGCTGGGGTAAGCGTGCGGAGGTGAACGCTCCTCCTCTGCTTCCGAGGGAGAGAGGCGACAGATGAAAAACATCACCACATCACGCGGATCTCTTTGAGTGTCGCGATGAGCGCGTACACAAAAGAGCACATCCGGGCGCCACAAGAGGACAAGTGCCTCGGGAGAATGGGTGATCGGGTGATTCTGGTGCTTAACTTGCGGAACGAGTGAAAGGAAGGGATAGGACACGCATGATTGTTTGCCAGGAGCTGACGAAGAGATACGGCGACAAAACGGTCGTCGACAAGCTGAGCTTCACCGTTCAGCCGGGCCGGGTAACCGGCTTCCTGGGGCCGAACGGCGCGGGCAAGTCCACGACGATGCGTATGATCCTCGGTCTCGATGCGCCGGACTCCGGATCGGCGACCGTCAATGGGCATCCGTACGTTCAGCTGCCGGCGCCACTGCGCACGGTCGGGGCACTACTGAATGCCGGAGCGGTGCTCAAGTCACGTTCCGCGTACGGTCATCTGCGAGGGCTGGCGGCTTCCAACGGGCTGCCGGCGAGTCGCGTCGACGAGGTCCTTGAGATCGTCGGTCTGACGGATGCCGCGAAAAAGAGGGCGGGCGGATTCTCGCTGGGTATGGGACAGCGGCTGGGCATCGCCGCCGCGCTGCTCGGCGACCCCGAAGTCGTCATCCTGGACGAACCGGTCAACGGGCTCGACCCGGAAGGTATCCGCTGGATACGCGGGTTTATGCGTTACCTGGCCGCGGAGGGCCGTACGGTCTTCCTGTCCTCCCACCTCATGAGCGAGATGCAGGATACGGCTGACCATCTCGTGGTCATCGGCAAGGGGCGACTCGTGGCCGACTGCTCGATGGAGGAACTTCTGGAGCGGAGCGGGCCGGACAAGGTTCTGGTGGGCAGCGCCGATGCGTCAGAACTCGCCGCGCGGATTGCGCACGCGGGTTACCAGGTCACTCAGGGCAAGAAGCCGGACACGTTCTATGTCGCCGGTGCCACGGCCGAGTTCATCGGAAAAATGGCCAGCACTCATGGCCTTGGAGTATATGAACTGACCCCGCAGCGTGCGGCGTTGGAGGATGTGTTCCGGGAGCTCACATCCGATTCCGTCGAATACCGTACCAAGTCGTCAGGAAAGGCCACGTGAGCGCAATGCATTCCATCACTTTCGGCTCCGGTCCCGTCGGTGAACGTGGAGCGGCGGTACCGGGAGAGCCTCGCGAAAGTGCCCTCGGTCCGGTCAAGCCCGCCGGGTTCTCCGACGCGGTCCGCTTCGAGTGGCTCAAGCTCCGCTCGATGAAGTCGACGATGTACTCGCTGCTCGGTGCCGCCATCCTGATCATCGGCCCCGGAATCCTGAGCGCCATGATGATGAAGCCGACCGTCAGCAAGGCGATGGCCTTCACCATCGTGTTCGGTGGCATGTTCGTGGGCCAGATCGTCCTGTGCGTCAGCGGTGCGCTGGCAGTTACCGCCGAGTATGGCTCGGGGACGATTCAGAGCACCTTCCTTGCTGTTCCCCGGCGCGGCAGGCTGCTGGCCGCCAAGGTCCTCACGGTCTTCACACTGTGGACAGTTGCCGGGCTGGCCATCACCGCGGTGACCTATGTGCTCGGCAGGGCGCTGCTGCCAAGAGAAATCCTCCTGCCTGGCCTGTGGGACGCCACCGTTCTGCGTACGGTCATCGGAGGTGCCGTCTTTATCGGCTTCCAAGCCGTCTTTTGCCTGGCGCTTGGGATGCTCATCCGCACCAGCGCGGGTGCTATCACCGCGGGCGTCTGCTTCGTGCTCGTCCTGCCGACGCTTATGGGGGTCATGGGAGTCGAGGCCTTCACGAAGGCGTGGCCCACGGAGCGAGGGAAGGAGATCTTCTCCCCGGCAGCTGTAGACGGAATCATCTCGTCCTTTGGCGGACTGATTTACTTCTGCGTCTTCACGATCGCGCTATTTTCCTGTGCTCTGCTCTGGGTGCGGCATCGGGATGTGTAGTGTGGCGGGCGCGCCACAGCCGACGGACGCTGGCTCGGGAGAATTCCTGTGGGTCAGGATGCCATCGGCTGCGGTCGTTTAGGTCATCGTACGGGAGCGTCAGCACCTGCCTGTATCGATATTTCTCACCATTGTGATACAGGGAGTCGACGAAAGAGCGCGAGGTGCTGCGGCACGCTCGGTTAACGTTGTGCTCAGAACGGTTCGGCAGCGATGTGTGAGCCATCGGGGACGCACTTGCGAACACTGAGTGTTCCGGGCTGCCGGACCGTTCACCCAACCCGCCGTTCCCTGGCATGTGTAGTGCAAGTGGAGCGGCGAAGCGCGCCGGTGCACCCCCCTGATCACCGGCGCGAGGTGGCCTGGACAGTCCGCCGCTGTCCAGGCCACCAACATTTTTACCGCTCCGTACTCCAAGCGGATCCGTGTTGTGGATAGCCAGGTGCTCCGGCCTTGGAGAAACGGAATGCTTGTGCGTCCTGCATCGGATCTTGTGGGCGCCGGAAAAATGTGTCACCTATATCTTGGAGAAGAAAATTCCGTGACTGCTGTCGTCATCATCACGGCGTTCGCCCTCATCGCAGCATTGCTGATGTGGGTCACCCAAGCCGGGGAAGAACGCTCCGAGCGTGGGATACACCGCTGAGGTCCACGTCACGGCCCCAGGATGTGCGCCCACTCACCGCGCCGGCACGTCGAACTTCGATGCAACCGCGAGCAGATGAGAGAGATCGGAGCCGGTCGGCAGCTCCTGAGGGCGGGCGTCGCGGATAAAGAGCTGGGCCGGGCTCTCGCCCTCCAAGCGGGCGCGGCCGCCGGAGGTTCCGCTGTTCCTCCTACGCTTCACCCGCGTGGGTGCTGGCCGGGTCGAGGTCCGGATAGTGCGGGTTGATCGGGAAGGGGACCAGGCCCAGCGCTTCGAACGAGGGTGGCTGCACGATGGGCATGTCGTTACCGCTCCGCAGTGTGGGAGCGGCCGTGTGGTTCCCACACTGGCGCCCGTGCACGGCAGTCCGTCGCGCACCGCGGCCGCCATCGCCTCGCGCAGCCCCGTACGGTACAGGGCAATCAGCAACCTGAAGGAGGCCGCTGCCGATGAACACAGCCTCCGCAGTGCCCAGTTCGGCCACCGGATCGGAGTGCTCGTGCACCCCGCGTACGGTGATCTCGACGGGTTCCAGGGCGTCGCGCACCCGTGCCGGGTACGTGTCGTGGTCGGCTAGGGCGTACGGCGCGAACGCCAGCCGGGCACGGTCGGGCAAAGAAATTCAGAGCGTGTTCCAGGTAACCGCAGCCGTACTGCGTGGAGTTGGAGAGATGAAGCAGATTCGCTGGGATCCTCGCTGATCGGTTGATGGGGGTGGGCGGCGCTTCGTTGCGGCTCTGGGGCGAGGCCGGTCAGCTGCGGGGCTTGCGATCAGTGCGCTGGGGCGGGTGGGTGAGCCGCTTCTCCAGAAGCTGTGCCGCCCGGCGCAAGGTGTCGAGCCTCTTCTCGGGGCCGTCCGGAAAGCGGGCCTCAGCGCCGCCGAGGCTGAGGCTTCCGTAAGGTTCGCGGCCCAGGAAGACCGGGACGGCGAGGGTAGCGATCCCGGTATCGTATTCGCCGATCGTGAACGCGTAACCCCGGCTGCGGATACGCAGAAACTCCTGCTCCAATTGGTCGGGCTCGGTGACCGTGCGGTCGGTGAAGCGCGCCATGGGCCGGCCGTGGAAGAGTCGGTGGCGCTGTTCGTCGGGGAGCAAGGCGTAGTACGCCTTGCTGGTGGCGCCCGCGTGCGCGGGGAACAGTTCGCCAACCAGCGGGTAGTAGCGCAGCGGCCCTGCCTCGCCGTCCTCGGCGGCCACGCAGCGCATATGGAAGCTGTCCGGCAGACAGAAAAGAGCGGTGTCGCCGGTGACCTTGCGCAGTTCTTCCAGGATGGGCCTGGCGAACAGTTCGAGGGAGCCCGAGCGTTCCCACAGCCGGCCGAGGCGCAGTGCTGCGGGGCCGATTCGGTAACGGCGGGTGACCGGGTCGGAGACCAGGAAGCCGCGGCCGGCGAGCGTGGACAGGAGCCGCTGGGCGACCGAGGTGTCCCAGCCGAACTCGGCGGCGGCTTCGGTAACACCCCAGTCGGGGCGGGAGCGTTCGAAGGCCAGCAGGACGAGCAGGGCCCGGTCGACGGTCTGGAGTGCGCCTGCCGGAGTGCGCCGGTCCAAGGGGATCTCAGCCATCTTCGTCTCACCATTCAGGCTCAGATTGCAAATAACGGGAAACACTTGTTGCAAAGGCTATCTGATCCCGACTATTGCGTCAGCGCCTGGCCTGAATCGAACGGCTGGCGATGTGCAGGACCCGGCTCGCCTGAGTGCGCCGCAAGCGCACTCAGAGGCAGGAGCCGGAAAGCGAGAGAGGCGGCCCACCCATGCTGAAGTACGTACTCGATGCTGTGGATCTGCTTGATGGCCCCGAGGCTGACGGCAAGCGCGCCGTGGCCTATCTCGACTCCCTGGCGGGGGCCGAGGGGTCCGGCGCCCAGGTCACCACCGTGACCGGAGACCGGGGCTCCACGGACTTCGTGCTGGTGCGCATCCCCGGCAGCCGCGGCCGCAGCACCGGGGGTCAGGCACGCACCCTCGGCGTGGTCGGCAGACTCGGCGGGGTCGGAGCGCGCCCCGAGGTAACCGGCATGGTCTCGGACGCGGATGGCGCGGCGGCCGCGCTGGCCGCCGCCGCCAAGCTCTTGGACATGCGCCGCCGGGGCGATGTCCTGCCCGGCGACGTGGTGATCGCCACCCATATCTGCCCGTCGGCGCCGACCGAGCCGCACGACCCCGTGCCATTCATGGGCTCGCCCGTGGACATCGCGACCATGAACCGCCACGAGGTGACCGACGAGATGGAGGCGGTGCTCTCCATCGACACGACCAAAGGAAACCGGATCATCAACCATCGAGGGCTGGCCCTGTCTCCCACGGTCAAGGAGGGTTGGGTACTGCGGGTCAGCGAGCAACTGGGCGAGTTGCTCGCCGTCGTGACCGGCGAACCGTTGGTCACTTATCCGGTCACGACCCAGGACATCACGCCGTACGGCAACGGCGTCCACCACATCAACTCGATTCTGCAGCCGGCCACGGCAACCTCCTCCCCGGTCGTCGGCCTGGCGGTCACGTCGGCCGCTGCCGTCCCCGGCTGCCAGACGGGCGCGAGCCACGAGGCGGACATTGCCGCGGCCGCCCGCTATGCCGTCGAGGTCGCCAAGACATATGGCAGCGGCCACCTGGACTTCCACGACGCGGTGGAATTCGACAGCCTCGTCAACCGCTACGGGTCGCTGGCGCATCTGCAGACCCTTGGCCACGAACCCCAGGAGTCCTAATGGCAGCGGGAGTCAAGCAGATCGGCAGCGATGACTACGCGCTGTCCCGAGTCCCCCGCGATCACCGGATGGGCTTCTGGCCGATGCTGCTGCAGTGGCTGGCCCAGTCCGGTTCGATCTCCCAGTTCACGCTCGGCGCCACCATCGGTGTCGGCATGACCTTCGGGGACGCCTTCCTCGCCTTCACACTCGGCGCGGTGATCCTGGAGATCGTCATCTTCGCGATCGGCCTCGCCGGGATGCGCGAAGGGTTGGCCACCCCGCTGCTGACACGCTGGGCGGGCTTCGGCCGCAGCGGCTCTGCCCTGGTCAGCTTTGTGATCGCGGTCAGTCTGGTGGGCTGGTTCGGCGTGCAGAACACCATCTTCGGCAAGAGCGTATCGGCGCTGGTGGGCGGCCCGTCCTGGCTGTGGTGCGTGCTCGCGGGCCTGGCCATCACCGTTCTGGTGATCTTTGGCTTCCGCTACATGACGATCTTCGCGAAGATCGTCACTCCGCTGTTCTTCGCCATGGTCGCCTGGTCGGTGACGACCACGCTGATGGACCACCCCGTCTCCGAACTCGTCAAGTCCCCGCCGCCCGGCGACGCGATCCCGCTGGCCGTGGCCACCACAGCCATCGCGGGCGGCTTCATGACGGGCGCGATCGTCGCCCCCGAGATGACCCGCTACAACAAGAAGGGCTCGCACGTCTTCCTGCAGAGCGCGTCATCGATGATTCTCTCCGAGTACATCGTCGGCATGGTCGGCGTGCTCCTCGGCCACCTGGCCAAGAGCAACGAAGTCTCGCACATCGTGCTCAGCACCTCCGGTGCCTTCGGCGTGCTGGTAGTGCTGATGTCCACCGCGAAGATCAACGACTGGAACCTGTACGGCTCCTCGCTCGGAGTCGTCAACTTCTTCCAGGTCGTCTTCGGCAAGCGGTTGCACCGAGGCGCCGTCACCATCGTCCTCGGCGTCGCCGGCACCGTCCTCTCCGCGATCGGCATCATGACCCACTTCACCAGCTTCTTGTCCCTGCTGGGCGTAGCCATCCCGCCGATCGGCGGGATCATCGTCGCCGAGTACTGGGTAGTGCGCCGGATGCGCAGACCCTTGGACGAGACCCGCGAGGCTGGGATACTGCCTGCCACCTCGCCCACCTGGGTGCCGATGTCCCTGGTGATCTGGATCGCGGCCTTCTGCGTCGGCAAGTTCGTCACCGTCGGTATCCCCGCGCTCAACTCGCTGGCCACCGCCTTGGTGCTGTACTCCGCCCTCGGCCTGATGGGGCTGATCAAGCCGTACGGCACCTCTGCCCTGAACGACGAGGACTCCGAGGTCCCCGCCGCCCGAGCAACAACCCCCGTGGGAGCGGCATGAACACCCGTGACAGTGATGTCGCCCCAGCTTCGGACGAAGCCCAGAACGAGGTCGTCGAGCTGTGCGCCGAACTCATCAGATTCGATACCTCGAACCCGACCCATAACGAGCGGGCCTGCGCCGACTGGGTCGTGGACCGGCTCGCCGAGGCCGGCATCGCATCAGAACTGGTGGAGAGCGCGCCCGGCCGCGCCAATGTCATCGCCCGGATCACGGGCCGGGACTCCGGGCGCGGTGCCCTGCTCGTCCACGGCCATCTGGATGTTGTCCCGGCCGACCCCGCCGAATGGCGGGTGCCGCCGTTCTCCGGCCAGATCCACGACGGCTATCTGTGGGGCCGGGGCGCGATCGACATGAAGGACACGGTAGCCGTGATGCTGGCCACCGCCCGACACTGCGCACGCACCGGCACCCGTCCCTCCCGAGACCTGGTGCTCGCCTTCCTCGCCGACGAGGAAGCGGGCGGCAAGTTCGGCGCGCACTGGCTCGTCGAGCACCGGCCCGAGCTGTTCACCGGTGTGACCGAGGCGATCGGCGAGGGGGGCGGGTTCTCGTTCGCCCTCGACGACACCCGGCGCCTCTACCCGATCGAGAACGCCCAGCGCGGCATGGCCTGGATGGAGTTGACCGCGACGGGACGCGCCGGGCACGGATCGTCGCCCAACGACGAGAACGCCGTCACCGACCTCGCAGAGTCCCTCACTCGCATCGGCCGCCATACCTTTCCCATCCGCCTCATCGAGCCGGTGCGGGCGCTGCTGGAAGAAGCGGCCCGGCTCTACCGTGTCGAGTTCGACGAGGAGGACATCAAGGGCACCCTGGAGCGGCTCGGCCCGGTCTCCGAGTTCATGCAGGTCGTGCTCCGCAACTCCGCCAACCCCACGATGTTCTCGGCGGGCTACCAGACCAACGTCATACCCGGGAAAGCCACCGCCCGGATTGACGGCCGCTTCCTACCCGGCCACGAACAGGAGCTGATCGAGACCATCGACAAGCTGCTGCTGCCATCGGTCAAGCGCGAGTGGATCAACCACGACATCGCCATGGAGACCAGCTTCGAGGGCCCGCTCGTCGATGCCATGTGCGCCGCTGTACGCGCTGAGGACCCCGACGGCCACCCGGTGCCCTACTGCAATCCGGGCGGCACTGACGCCAAGGCATTCACCAAGCTGAACATCCGCTGCTTCGGGTTCAAGGGCCTCAAGCTCCCGCACGACCTCGACTACGGACGCCTCTTCCACGGCGTGGATGAACGGGTGCCACTGGAGGGCCTGCGGTTCGGGGTACGCGTGATGACCAGACTCTGGCAGACCTGCTGACCCCGCCCCGCGCCGGCCCGTGAGTGATTCCTGCCGTGCGGCCCGCATATTGACCGATGGCCGATCCCAGTGTTGGCCGTTTGACACAGCCCGCAGACGAGCGATCCAGGTGGGCACGGGACATGAGGCACGTCCGTCGGGTCCCGTCCCGGATGCGCAGGCGGCCGAGCCGGTGTTGCAACGCGGCTGTTCGCTCTACGATCCACCGCCCGATGCCCAGGCCGGAGCCGTGTTTGACGCCGCCACGGGCGAGCCCGCACTTGCCACCTTCGTCACGCGGCTGTCGTCACGATCGCCGGTCTCCGGATCACCGCCCCAGTAGGGCGCTCTGTACGCCATCGTCGGATAACTCGCCAGGACCGCGCGATAACAGCCAGGGCACCGGCATGACCGGGTCGGCGCCCTGTAGACACACCAGGCGCTGGTGGGCAGTCGGTGATCCATGCCTATGGGGTGGCGGAGCCGACGGCCTCGCCACCCCATCAGGTCTGGGACTACACGAATGTGTGGATATGCCTCTTGGCATGGCACAACAACAACTTGAACCAGTGCTGTGCTGCGGCGAGTTCGTTGCGGAACACAGGCAGGGAGCTACTGCGCCGCGGGGGCGGAGTGCTTGACGGCGCTGAACTCATCGGTAAGCCAGGTGTGGAGTTCGACCGGGGCCGTAACCCAAGAAAGCAGTGACGGCGCGAAGTGGTCCAGAAATACTCCGGAGGCACAGAGCATATGGATTTCCCCGATGACACCGAAGGTACCGTCCTCGTGCGTGTGGACGTAAGCCTTGGGCCACAGAGAGCGGCGATTCCACGCATTGAGGGCGGTGAACAGCTGCTCCCGGTCCTCGGCCGAGTACCGCCGGTCGTAGAACGTGCGGATTGCGAAGAACGGTTGGTCGCCCTCTGTATGGAACATGAAATAGGTGCGGAAACCGTCCCAGCCGGCGACAAGGTCTCCCTCGGAGTCGACCGTGTGCTTGATGCCCATCTGGTCAAGCAGCTGTTCGACCAGACTCTGGTTCAGCACAACGGGATTGGCCTGCTGAGGTGCTGCGGTGTCAGACAGGGGCATGGAAGAAGAACCATTTACCAGTTTGGTGATCAAGAGGAATCCTTTCAGAGGAGAGACCGCCGGAGTGCCGATTGCGTACGCCGCAGCGCCGGTCGCTTGATCGGCAGGCCGGTCCGTACGGAGCTGTTTTGTCCGCACACACTTCCCCGAGACGCCCACAGTGTCGGATGACGGCTCACGGCAATTCGAAACGGGAAGGCCGCGGAGAGCCATCGACCGACTCATCCTGCGGCAGTCCGCCAGATGCGCAGCGGGCTTCGAGGAAAATGCTGTGACACGGCACTGCACTCAGTCTCGTGAACGTTCGACGGCTTACGGCATGTCGAAAGTGGACACAGGGCGGCCGAACGCGGACTCGCTGATTGGCAACCACCTGGGTTATCGGCTTGGAGCACCAGTCTCCGACGGAGCCGGGAAGGACCTCACTGGAACGGCAGATGAGAATTGCCATTCGGATCGGAAAAGTCAACGAATGGCAAAACCTACTGCAGGTGGGACTTCATACGCTCTGGGCCAGAGCGCTCGGACTCGGCGCTGCCACCTAGTTCATCCCAGTCAGAGGAAGCAGATGATCACTCCCTCCTTGAAGAGGCGCCTCTCTGTATCGTGCGCCGCTGTCGTACTCGCCAGTGGGGCCGGTTCGCTGGCATATGCTGCCACCGGAGACCAAGAGGACCGGGCGCTCAAGAGCGCTGTATCCGCAGAACTCAAGATGGACCCGACCAGTAGCCAGTGGTCGGCGGCGGGCCGGTTCATACTGAAGGCACAGGACAAGGAAGTTACCGACTTCAACCTTCAGTTCGACGTCACTAAGGGCACATTCCGGAACAACCGCCCGGACATCGTCGAATCCAAGCAGGAGGGTCGACACGTCACTCTGACCCCCAAGGCCGGCACCGTGATCCCCACTTGGGCGACTGAACTCTCGTTCAACATCAGTGGCGACGGCAGTGACTCCGAAGTTCCCAAGGTCGAGAGCTGCTCCATCGACGGCACGGACGTGGGCGGCTGCTCTTCGGCATCTGCAGCGGACACGGAGAGCCCGACCGCGCCGGCTGATAACCGTTCGTTCGTCATCTCCCACGACACGGTGCACGTTATGTGGACGAAGTCCACCGACAACGTCGGAGTGGACAAGTACGAGATCCACCAGGATGACGAGCTGGTCAAGACGGTCGGCTCCAACGTTCTGATGACGAACATCGAGGGGCTGGAGGCCGACACCACATATAAGTTCAAGGTCCGCGCGCTGGACAAAGCCGGCAACGCGTCCCCGTTCAGCCCGGACATCGAACTGAGGACCAAGTCTGAGGAGGCGAAGCCGGAAGGTCCGGTGATTGTGAAGCCGGAGGCGGGCAGTGATCAGCCGGAGCGGGTGAAGTTTGAGGGGAAGGCTGACTATGCGGGTGGGGTCCGTCAGGTCAAGCTGA
>NZ_JAJPWM010000028.1:0-83036 GCF_046549095.1 Streptomyces sp. x-80 | reverse complement strand
ATAGTGTTTCGGTGGTCATTGCGTTAGGGAAACGCCCGGTTACATTTCGAACCCGGAAGCTAAGCCTTTCAGCGCCGATGGTACTGCAGAGGGGACTCTGTGGGAGAGTAGGACGCCGCCGAACAATCATTGTGGGAAGGCCCCGCACCTTATGGTGCGGGGCCTTTCTGCGTTCCCGGCCCGTGTGGCCCTTCCACGCGCCGGTCACCTGCACCGGCTACACGATTGGCCCAAGAGCCGTGCACGTTCATCGCGATCCGTGCGCTGCACCAGCACGAGCGTGCGCCGCTCCTTCGCGTGGTGTGCCTCGTCGGCGCGCGAGGTGGCCTCGCGCGCGGACAGTCCCGTCTCCAGTTCGATCGTGGTGCGTGCCCATCGGGACAGCCCGAGGTGGGTTTCCACCTCGGGCAGTTGCTTCAGCGTCCGGAGCAGGCGCACGCCGCGGCGACACCCAGGTGCTCATCCCGCCGGTGAGCGTGCGTCCGGACATGACCGAATCGCCGCTGGCCGACCGCCCTTGGGGCGCCGATGCCCCGGCTCCTGACTCCGTCCTGATCGACGTGTTCACGGGAACAGCACCAGCGACACCGGGGACACCGAGGTCGCTGGAGGATGCGGTCCGCGACTTCTACACCGCCCTCGGTGCCCCCTCACGCCCCGGCACCTCGACCGCCTCGCCTGAGCCGGCACCCAGCGGGCCGCAGCCCCGTACCTCTTCCTGCGGCGAAGTGGGCTCAGGGGGCCCAGGGCAGTCGTACGGCCTCGATCTCCGTGTCGTTCAGGAGGGCTTCGATGAGCGGGGCGGGGCCGGCCACCTTGGTGGCCCACAGGTCGTAGTCGGTGCAGAGGACCCATGAGCGGTCCTCTGCCCAGAGGTTGGACGGGCTGAAGTCCGCCTCGGGGTTGTCGTAGAGAGCCGGGGCGTCGCCGAGCCGACCGCTGCGCGCATGTAGGTTCTCGAAGTCGGTGTGCCCGAGCATCAGCGGGTTGTAGTAGGCCAGACAGCAGGTGTCCGCGCCCGCAGGGCCGTGCTCGGTGAGGAGCGTGATCAGCCGGTTCCAGGTCTCGCGGTCCAGGCTGCCCTCGGTCGGTGGGCTGATGCTGAGCGGCCAGCTGCCGTCCTTCTTGGCCGAGGCGAAGCAGCGGTAGGAGGGCAGGAGTCCTTCGGGTACGAGGGGATCTCCGGTCCGCTGCGCGAGTTCCGCCCAGCGCAGGCGTCGCCAGCCAGGGCCGGGATGCTCAGCGCGGCCCAGGTCGCCCCCGGTGGCAACCCCGACGGCTTCGAGGTCGATGCCCGCCACGATGTGGGGCTCGATGCTTCCGTCTGCCAGGCAAGTCTGGTGGTAATCGTGGTACGACACATCGGCCAGGCCCTGCTCGTGCTCGTACATGGCGTTCAGCACCCAGACGGCGTCGGGCATCGGCGGCGGCATAAACCCCGTCACGCCGTCGCCGCACAGTTCCAGCAGCCAGTCGGTCGAACTGGACGGCGCGAGCGGCCACTGCGCGGTCACCGGATTGGATATCTCGGACATCCAGTCATGATCCCACCCGGCGTCCTGAGCTCTGGGCCGAGCTGCGGGGACGGCCATCGGACGGCGTTCCGAACTTGATCACCCGGGTGAAGACTCCAGGGACGTGGGGGCGGCCTTGGCGTGATCCTGCGTGCTGTCAGAGCGCCCATTTCGCACCGTCCTGACGGGGACCAAGTCTGCCGGCGGCGGGTTTGCCGCATCACGACGTCCGGCGGGAACCTTCGATGAGGCGTCACGCTTCCGGGGCGAGTTCTACGCATGTCTGATCGCGCGCCACGATGAACTGTCCGAGCTGTGCGACACGGTGCTTTGCAGCGACGGTCCGGTGAAGTCTCCGGTCGGCCTGACGCTGGTGCCCGAGCACCGCCGTGGGCACGGCGCGTGGTACGGCGGCCTCAACCACGGTGGTGTCGACATCGAGCGGTTACGGACGCTGCCGGCCGGCCTGCCGTTGCCTCGCTTCGAAGGCGGCCGCCTGGTCCTGGCGGTCGACGTCAGCCCGTGGCTGCGTTCGGACGCCCCATGCTCGGCAGACCGGCTGTTCTGCCATGTCCACGGCCGCGCGAAGACCGCGTCGCAGTTCATCCCCGGGCCGGCGCTACTCCTTCGTCGCCGTCCTCGAACCGCGCGCCACCTCATGGACATCGATTCTGGACATCGATTCTGGACACTGTCCGGCTCGGGCCCACGGATGACGCGACTGCGGTCACAGCTACCCAACTGCGCGGCGTGGTCGGGCGACTCATCGTGGCCGGCCAGTGGACGCCCGGCGACCCGGACAGCACGATCGTCATGGATGCCGGATACGACGTCACTGGTCCGGCCTGGGTGCTGCGGGGCCTGCCCGTCGAGGTGGTCGGCCGGATCCGCTCCGCCCGCGTCATGCGGCTGCCGAAACCGCCGCGAGTGCACGGCACCAACGGCCGACCGCCCAAGCACGGGCCGGAGTTCCGCTTCGCGAAACCGGAGACCTGGCGCGGGCCGGCCATCGTCACCGCCACAGACACGATGAACTACGGGAAAGCCCAGGCCCAGGCCCAGGCATGGGACCGAGTCCACCCGAGGCTGACCCACCGCTCGGGCTGGCTCGACCACGATGGCCAACTCCCCACCGTCGAGGGCACCCTGGTCCGACTGAAAGTCGAGCACCTGTCGAAGAAGCGGGAGGCGCCAGCGGTGTGGCTGTGGTCCTCGAAGACCGGCGCCACCCCGGCAGACGTAGACCGCTGTTGGCAGGGGTTCTTGAGGAGATTCGACCTGGAGCATATTTTCCGTTGCGGAAAGCAGACCCTCGGCTGGACCACCCCGAAGCTCCGCACGCCCGAGGCGGCGGACCGCTGGGCCTGGATCCTGATCGTCGCTCACACCCAGCTCCGGCTCGCCCGGTCCCTGGCCGAGCACCTCCGCCGCCCCTGGGAGAAACCCGCGCAACCTGAGCAACTGACCCCGGCCCGGGTCCGACGAGGGTTCAGGGACATCCGCGCCCACCTGCTCTGCCCAGCCCGGGTCCCCCAACCCCGCGGCATCGGTCCTGGACGACCGCCCGGCTCCAAGAACCGCCGCCCGGCACCCCATTACGACGTCGGCAAGACCGTCAAACGCGAACGGACGATCGCCGTACTTCAAGCGGATCGAAGATGAACGTCCGGCAAGTCGCGGGGCAGCCCGAGTTGATCGAGTTTCCGTTCTCCCCGGATTCTCCCCAGCGGCCTCGGACGGGCCTCCGAGGCTCATGCCCGTGGTTGTGGACCCGTAGCGAGTGCCTCATCGGTTCGATTGCTCAGAGCCAGTCGCGCCGCTTGAAGATGAGGTACAGGCTGACGCAGACCACTGCCATCAACCCGATCGCGAAGGGGTATCCGAAGGCCCAGTGCAGCTCCGGCATCTCCTCGAAGTTCATGCCGTAGATCGTGCCGACCAGTGTCGGGGCGAAGAGGATGGCGGCCCAGGAGGAGATTTTTTTGATCTCCTCGTTCTGTTCGAAGCCGGCCTCGGCCAGGGCGCGCATCTCGGCGTTCTGCTGCTGGTTCACCAGAGTGGCGTTGACGGTGAGGATGTCCTGGAGGGCCTGCCGGAAGCCGTCCACCCGGTCCGTGGTGTGCAGCGCGTGGTCGGCGACGTCACGCAGATAGCGGCGCAGTTCCTCGTCGATGGCGTACTTCTCGAAGCCGGCGGTCAGGCCCTCCAGCATGCCGTTCAGCGGGCGGGTCGCGCGCTGGAACTCCACGACCTCGCGGGAGAGCTCGTAGATCCGTCGGGAGACCCGCGGATCGCCGCCGAAGACCTCCGTCTCGATCTCGTCGATGTCGTTCTGGACACCCGCGACGACCGGTGCGTAGCCGTCGACCACGGCATCCAGGATCGCGTAGAGAATGGCTTCGGGGCCGCGTTTGAGGAGTTCGGGGGTGTCCTCCATGCGGCGGCGTACGGCCGAGAGGTCGGGGGCGCCGCCGTGCCGCACGGTGATCACGAAGTCGCGGCCGACGAAGATGTGCAGTTCGCCGAAGTCGACCTCCTCGGCGTCGTCCAGATAGCGCGCGGCGCGCAGGACGACGAAGAGGGTGCCGCCGTACCGCTCCAGCTTCGGCCGCTGGTGGGCCTCCAGCGCGTCCTCGACGGCGAGTGGATGGAGATCGAACTCCGAGGCGAGGCGGACCAGTTCGGCGGACGAGGGGCGGTGCAGCCCGATCCAGGCGAGGGTGTCCGGGGCGGCGCGCAGCTGCCGGAAGGTGTCGGTGAGCGTCTCGGGGGTGCTGATCCGGTGGCCGTCGCGGTAGAGGGCGGCATGGATGACGCTGTTGGCGGCGACGGTGGCCGGTTCCGGTGTCCCGGGCCGGTCCGCGGACTCGGCCGGCGCGGGTACCGCGGGCCGCTTCTTCGCGGGCTTGCGCAGGCTGCGCAGCGCGCGCAGCCGCCGGACGGGAGGCTCAGTGCTCACGACGGAAGCGACCTCCTTCACGAGGGGGGATGAACAGCCACACATAAACTCGACGCAGGATAACTGCCGAGGCTGTCGGCACTGGTCAGGGGCCATGGTGCAGGATGGGACAAGGATGTGACACCGGGTGTGTCGCGTCCGGCAAGTTTTGTATGTTTATCTCTAGAATTGTGCGATGCAGATACCGCAGATAGCCAGCGCACCCCTGAGTGAGGTGATTCGGTGAACGGCCGCCGCGATGCCACCGACGAGCAGTGGGAAGGTCTCGCCGAAGTCGTCCCGCTCCGCAGCAGCAGCGAATGGCCGTCCTGGCCCGACCACCGTGCCCTCCCCGAGGAGGAACCGGCGGAGGAGATGCGGCGGCTCGTCGTCATCCGGGTCCAGATCTTCGCGGACGCTCGCGAGGTCGCCGAGTACCTCATGGCGCAGATTCCGGTCCTGCTGGACCTCACCAACGCCGACGCCGATGTCGCCAAGCGCATCCTGGACTTCTCCAGCGGAGTCGTCTTCGGTCTCAGCAGCGGGATGCACCGCGTCGACACCAATGTGTTTCTGCTCGCACCGGTCGGTACGGAGGTCGCGGAGTCGGCCGCCGGCGCCGCCGTTCCCCGGCTGTAGGAAGCTCCGGAAGTTCCGGAGACCGTCTGCCGGGGCCGGGATGCCGTCGGCTCGGGGGCGCCGCCGCTGCGTAGGGGCGGCGTTTCTCGTGCGTACGGGCGGCCTTCCCGGACCGGGCCACCCGGGACGGAGGCCGCCCTGGCCGGGGAGTCGCCCCGGGCGGGACGGTTCTCCGGCCGGGGAATTTCACCGGCTCCGGCCCGGTAGGGCCGTCCTCCTCCCGCGCTGGCTCACAGGGTCTCCCGAAGGAAGCCTCCCGGCCGTGGGCTTGCTGTGGGTTTGCTTGCCGTACTTGCGGTGGGTTTGCCGCGGACCTGTCGTGTGGCTGTCTCGCGGGCCTGGCGTGGGTTTCGCACCGCGGCCCGAGGAACCCCCGGCCCGCGGGTCGTCCCCCGATCGTAGGAAGAGCAGTCCGGCGGAACGGTTCTCCGGACGGGCCACTGCATAGCGTCCGCTTATGGATACCGACAGTGCACGACCCGCGGTCACCGAGTTACGGTTGTCCGCCTTCAAGACCCATCGCGGCGTCACCCTCCCGCTGGGCCCGCTGACCCTGCTGAGCGGTGAGAGCGGCAGCGGCAAGTCCAGCGCGTTACAGGCGTACGAGATCCTCGCCCGGCTCGGCAGCGGAGAACGGCTGGCGCGGGCCGTCGAGGTGGTGGCGGGCGGCGCGAGCGCCTGCGTTCCGGCGGGTGCGCGCCCCGATGAACAGGGGCGGCGCGGTTTCCGCATCGGCTGCACGGTCGACGGCCCCGCCGGTCTCGTCCACCTCGATCTCGCCGTACAGGCCGAGCCCGAACTGCGCATCGTCGGCGAACGGTTGACGGGTGGCGGTGAGACGCTGCTCAGCACGGCCCTCACCGATCCGGCCCGCCCCGCCGTCCAGGCGGCCTGGTATACGGCGGGCACGACGCCGGTGACCCGCGCACCACTGCCCGACGACCGGCTGGGCACCGCGCTGCTGCCGCTCCGGGTCGCGGGTAAGACGGCGGGGCAGCGGCTGGTCCTGGCCGCCGCGGAACAAGTCGTGGTCGCACTCCGGTCGGCCTTCCCCTGCGATCCGCGGCCGGAGGCGATGCGAGCGGCCGGGACGGGCGGGGCCGGCGGGGACGGTGCGCTGGGGCGTCAGGCCGCGGACGGTGTGGCCGGTGGGGACAGCGGGGCCGGTGGGCCGGGGGCGGGGCGCCGGCCCGGTGGCCGTCGAGGCGGCGGCTCCCTGGGGGGTGCCCGGGGCGGCGCGGGTGTGCGGCGGCGTGCGGGCGGCCGGGGCGGCGAGGCCGGCGGCTGGGCCGGGGAGGGGGACGAGGAACCGGACGAGGGCCGGCTGCGGTCGTCCTGCGACAACCTCCCGGCGGTCCTTGAGCGGACGAGTCGCGAATGCGCGCGTCGGCACGCGGTACTGGTCGCGGCCGTGCGGGACGCGTGCGCCGGCCCCGTCGACGGGCTGCGGGCGGTGCCGCGCCGGCCGAGCGCGGTGGGGGACGGGGCGGGTGCGGCGGCGCGGCCGGGGGCAGGGCCGGGGACGGCCGGTCGTGGCGCGGCGCCGGGTACGCAAGGTGCGCTGGGAACACCGGGTGGCCCGGGGGCGTCGGATGCCCGGACGACACCGACCGGTCGGGCGTTGCGGACGGCACAGGCAGCACAGGCAGCACCGGCGGCCCAGGGGGCAAGGGCGGTGCAGGCGTTACCGGCGGCGGAGGCGGTGCAGGCGCCACACGGTTTGCAGGCCGTTCTCGACCGGGGCGCGCTGGGGGTGATGCCCGTCGAACAGCTCGGCGACGGTGAGCTGCGGTTTCTCGGTCTGGCGCTGGTGCTGCTCACCGGGCCGGGGGTACTGGCCATGGACCCGGTGGGGGAGATCCCGGCGGCCCAGCAGCAGCTGACGGTCATGGCGGACGGGATGGACCGCTGCATGGACCACAGGCAGGCGCGGGAACTGGTGTCGCTGGCCGTACGGATGGCCGAGCGCGGACATGTCCGGCTGCTCGGGACGGTGCGGGATCCGTCGGTCGCCGAGGGGCTGCCCGGTGTACGGGTGCTACACCTAGGGGCATGAGCGAGGATCTTCATGCCCTGCAACGACGACTGGCCGAGTTCGCGGCCGCCCGGGACTGGCAGCAGTACCACACCCCCAAGAACCTGGCCGCGGCGCTGAGCGTCGAGGCTGCCGAACTGGTCGAGATCTTCCAGTGGTTGACGCCGGAGGAGTCGGCGAAGGTGATGTCCGACCCGGGGGCGGCCGGCCGGGTCGAGGACGAGGTCGCGGATGTCCTCGCGTATTTGTTGCAGTTCTGCGAGGCACTGGGCATCGATGCGCTGACGGCGCTCGCCGCGAAGATCGAGCGCAATGAGTCGCGTTTCCCCGCGGTCCGCTCGGCCCGCCCGGACCGGCCGCGGGGGAGCGGGGAGCGGCAGGAGTAGGGGGAGTGGAAGAGGAGTAGCAGGAGTAGCGGGAGTAGCAGGGGAAAGGCGGGGCGATGCAGGAGGGCGGGGCTGTTGGCTCCGCACTCCTGCGTCACCCCTTTTGCTCCCTTTTTGCCGTCTCCGTCGCTCATTGCGCCGCTCTTTTCGTCGCCCGCTACGTCGCCCTGTCCGTCGCCCGCTGCGTGGCCCTGTTCGTCGGCGGTCCCTGCTGCTTCTGCCGGCTCTCATCGAAGCCCGGCGCCCATCGGTTCCCGTCGCTTCCGGCCGCTTTCCGGCGGCCTCCCGTCGGTTTCCGTCAGCTCTCATCGCCTTCCCTCCTGCGCGCTCGTGTGAGGCGGCCGGCGGAAGCTGAGGGCGCACCGGGGCGCTGAAGGAACGCCGGCGGACGCCGATGGATGCCGGCGGGGATCACGTCGATCGACGCGACTGTGGTGGCGTCAGGGACTCAAGTGGTTCGTGGGTGCCACGTAGTTCGAGGGGACAGGACGATGGGAGGGGTAGGAGAGGCTCGGGCTCGCCGTTCGTCACTCTCCGGAGTCATGGATCTTCTCACATCGCCTTGCTTGTCCACAGATTTGCGAATTCCCCTAGCTTTTTTGGGTGTTGGACCTCACTCTGGGTAGTGGAAAGATTGTGGGGTGAGTGCGAGTGACGATGGAAGGAGGGGCGCGGATGGACGCGGTGCGGATCATCGCGGCCAGTCGGCGCGGTCTGGCGCAGGCGAGCACGGTTCAGGACGTGATCGTCGAGGCATGGCAGGCGCAAGCCTTGGCGGAAGCGATAGGCAGCCATCTCGCGATATTCGGGCCGTACGAAGTGCGGTCCAGAGCACGAGGGTTGGGCGACGCGGGCGGGCGGTTCAGCGGGGGACTGCTGTGCCCGCCGCTGAGGGCCGGTGGCCTGCGGGCGGCCCAGCTGTCCGAGGTGCGCGACGCCAAGGCCGCCTTGACCAGCCTGCGTCAACTGCTGCGAGAAGTGTGCGAGGCGTTGGTGAGTGTGGTGTGTTCGGCGGACGAGGAGGGGATGTACTGGACCTGCGTCGAGGCCATGGACACGGCTGACGAATCGAGGGACCGCGTGACCGGAATACTGGAAAAGCTGGAGGTGCGGGACCGGAACCCCGCCTGATGTGGACGGGTCCCTCCGGACCAGGTCCACCGGACGCCGCCGACGGTGCGGCAGTCCGGCGCGGCCCGGCGACGATCACGCCCGCCACCGGTCGCCCGCCTCACCCGCCCACAGGGCGAGAGACCGGCCGACGGGCGCGGACATCGCTGCCGCGGGACGCCCACGCCCTTACCCCGGCCACCGTTGTTCCCGACGCGTTCCCGACCCGCCCCCGCGCGCTCTTCGCGCCTCTGCTTCCGCCACCACCGTCGAGACCACCACACACTGACCTACGAGCCGGGTTGACCTACGAGCCTGGCTGACCGGCGAGCCGGGACCGCCCCCGTCGCGCGAGATCCGCGCCCGCTCCCGTCTCTCCGATCCCGTCGTCCGCTCCCACCCGCCAGGTCCGGCCCGTCTGCCGTCGGTCACTGACCACGGATCACTGGCCTCAGATCACCGACCAGGGTCCTCACCTGATGCTCACCCGCCCCCCGTCACCCACCGGGGCGTCGGCCGGACGGACATCTCGGTGGAGGAACCGGTGGACGAGAGGTGATCCGACCCGGCGCACACGACTTGCCCTGGCGGGTCTGCCCATCGCCGAGAGGGCAGGATGGAGGTATGGATCTACGAATCTTCACGGAGCCCCAGCAGGGTGCTTCCTACGACACCCTTCTCACGGTCGCCAAAGCCACCGAGGACCTCGGCTTCGACGCGTTCTTCCGCTCCGACCACTACCTGCCGATGGGCAACGCCGACGGGCTGCCCGGCCCGACGGACGCCTGGATCACACTGGCCGGCCTGGCCCGCGAGACCCGGCGCATCCGTCTCGGCACCCTCATGACGGCGGGTACCTTCCGCCTCCCCGGAGTGCTGGCCATCCAGGTGGCCCAGGTCGACCAGATGTCCGGCGGCCGGGTCGAGCTCGGACTCGGCGCGGGCTGGTTCGAGGACGAGCACAAGGCGTACGGCATCCCGTTCCCCAAGGAGAAGTTCGCGCGGCTGGAAGAGCAGCTGGCGATCGTCACCGGCCTGTGGGCCACCGAGCGCGGAAAGGAGTTCTCCTACGACGGCACCTACTACCAGCTGGAGAAGTCCTCCGCGCTGGCCAAGCCGGCCCAGGGCAAGGTGCCGGTGCTGATCGGCGGACACGGCGCGACGCGCACGCCGCGGCTGGCGGCGCAGTACGCCGACGAGTTCAACATCCCCTTCGCCTCGCTCGAAGACAGTGAGCGCCAGTTCGGACGGGTGCGGGCGGCCGCCGAAGCCGCCGGGCGCAAGGGGGACGACCTGGTGTACTCCAACGCCCTCGTGGCCTGCGTCGGCAAGGACGACGCCGAGGTGGCGCGGCGGGCCGCGGCCATCGGACGGGAGGTGGACGAACTGAAGGCCAACGGCCTCGCGGGCTCGCCCGCCGAGGTCGTCGACAAGATCGGGCGGTACGCCGCCATCGGCGCGTCCCGGGTCTACCTCCAGATCCTGGACCTCGATGACCTGGACCACCTTGAGCTGATCTCGGCACAGGTGCAGTCGCAGCTGAGCTGACGTCAGTTCCTGGTGCCATCGGCTGGGGGCGGCCGGTGCTGCCGGAACGTGGTGCGGAATCAGGGTATGCGCGGTGATACGCGGCGCGTGTTCCTGAGTACGACCGCGGCGGGCAGCGTCGGCCGCCCCGCGACCGGCCTCGGGTTTCCGCGGCACAAGCGCCCCGACAAGGCGCAGAGGTTCCCGACACCGCAGTGGTTCCCGACGTCGTACGGCGGCACCACGCATGTCCTCGGCCCGGCGGCGGACGTGGTCCACCTGGTGTACGTGCCCGGCCCTTACCCGGCTCCGGCGTACCAGGGCGACAGGAAACCCGAAGACGAAGGGGACGGGAAACCCGAAGACGGAGGGGACGAGGCCGCGGCGATCAGCCTCGTCCCCTGGCCTCGCCCCGTCCGATCACCGGAGTTGAGGGATGACTGACCGACTCCACTCTGTTCCCGGGCGCCCTGCTCCCTGGCTCTCTTCCCGGGCTCCCTGTTCCCGGGCTCTCTGATCCCGCTGATGGGGCAGGCCGGTTCCGGGGAATCCGTTCGGCTCGCGCTCTGTTCCGCACGTCCTGTGTGTTCCGCCGTGACGAGTTCCGCGACCTGGCTGTTGACCGGCAGCCGTGTTTCAGATCGCGCCTTCGCCCGGCGCCTCGCGGGAATGCGCCATCACCCTGAGATCCAGTCGTTGACGTCGTTGACGTCGCAAATCCGCCGGATCATGGCTGCTGTCCCTGCTGCACTGGTGCTCACATTCCACGTGATGCCCCATTCAGGACGGGATTCATGTCCACAGCAACCACTACGTCCATCGAACCCTCTGTGCCGCCGGTTCGCTCTCCACTTGTCTCCTGGCTGGCCGTGATATCAGTGATGACGGGAATCTTC
Source organism: Streptomyces sp. x-80 (assembly GCF_046549095.1). Lineage (NCBI taxonomy): Bacteria > Bacillati > Actinomycetota > Actinomycetes > Kitasatosporales > Streptomycetaceae > Streptomyces > Streptomyces sp. x-80. The sequence goes on along the minus strand of NZ_JAJPWM010000028.1, from coordinate 71,991 downwards.
TCGATCGTCACCACGGAAATTCTGCCGATCGGCCTGCTGACGTCCATCGGGTCGAGTTTCGCCATCTCCGACGGAATGGCTGGTCTGATGATGACCATGCCCGGTTTCCTTGCCGCGATTTCAGCGCCCCTGGTAACCGTGGCCACTGGACGAATTGACCGTCGACTCATGCTGGGCGCGTTCGTCCTCGTGCTGGCGCTGGCGAATTTCCTGGCCGCGGTCGCGTCAGGGTACTGGCTGGTCCTGGTCTCCCGCGTGATGGTCGGGGTCACCATCGGCGGTTTCTGGTCCATCGGCGCCGGGCTGGCCGGCCGGCTGGTACCCGCACAATCGGTGGGCCGGGCGACCTCCGTGATCTTTTCCGCGGTGCCTCTCGGCTCCGTGCTCGGGGTACCGCTGGGCACTCTCATCGGAGATATCGCCGGCTGGCGCACCACATTTCTTGCCATGGGATTCTTCACACTCTGCGTCTTCGTCATGCTGCTCCTGACTGTCCCCGCCCTCCCTGCCGAACGGGTAACCCGCCTGAATGTGCTCGGCAGTATGCTCCGGAGTGTCAACACTCGGTTCGCCCTGGTGATGACCTTCTTCGTGGTGCTCGCCCACTTCGGTGCCTATACCTATGTCACTCCCTTTCTGGAACAGGTGACTCATCTGAGTTCCGGTCTCATCACGGTCTTCTTGCTCGTCTACGGAGCGGCAGGAATAGTCGGGAATTTCCTGGGCGGATCGGCTGTGGTCCGCTACCCGCGGGCCACCTTCGCCGCGGGTGCCGCGATGATCGCCGGTGCGACCTTGCTGCTTCCGGTCCTCGGCAAGTGGGATCTCGGGGCGCTGGGGCTGTTGACCGTCTGGGGTGTTGCCTATGGGGCCGTACCTGTCTGCTCGCAGACCTGGTTCACCAAAGCGTCGCCCGGCTCGCCTGAGGCATCCGCTGTCCTCTTCACGGCATCGTTCCAAGCCACCATTTCCCTCGGTGCGCTCGTCGGCGGGGTGGTGGTCGACCATTCCTCCTCGGCGCTGGTCATGGCGCTGGGGGGTGCGGCCGCTGTCCTGACGGTCCTGGCGGCCTGGGCTCATCACGTCCGGAACGTCCCGTGGTCCACGGCAGTTCAGCAGTGAGGGTTCCGTCCCGTCCCGTCCCGTCCCGTCCCGTCCGGTTCGGTCCAGTCCGAGGCGGGGGTGGTTTCGTTGGTGTCCGCCGACAGCGTTTGTCGACCGACAGCATTTGCCGACAGCGTTTGTCGTGGGTTTCACCGGACCTGCCGACCTTCGGGTACACGGACGTTGAGGGAGACGGTTCGGGCTCAGCTCCTGTGTGGCGCGCATGCCGGGTATCGAGGTGGTGTGCGTGGACGTGGCGCACCGTGGCGGGTGCGGGCCCCGTAACCGCCGAGCCCGTAACCGTAGGCCCGACACCGCGAAGTCCGATGCGGCCGAGCTCAATACGCGAAGTCCGCCACCTCGGGACCCGCAGCGGCCCAGCCCGATACCGAGAAGTCCGCCGCCCCCCGGATCCGATACCGCTGACCCCGACACCGCGAAGCCCGACGCAGCCGAGGCCGGGCCCGATACCACCGCCCCCGCCCCCGATACCGCACAGCCCATCCCTCCGAAATTCGTGATCTCATCCGCCCGACGCCGTCCGCGGGCGGCCGGAAGCGGCCAAGATGGGGAGATGGGATTCCATGTCGACTCCGAGGCCGGGCGGCTGCGCCGGGTCATTCTGCACCGACCCGATCTGGAGCTGAAGCGGCTCACGCCCAGTAACAAGGACGCTCTGCTCTTCGACGACGTGCTGTGGGTGCGCCGGGCGCGGGCCGAGCACGACGGGTTCGCGGATGTGCTCCGCGACCGGGGCGTGGACGTGCACCTCTTCGGGGATCTGCTGGCCGAGAGCCTGCGCATCCCCGCGGCGCGGACGCTGGTCCTGGACCGGGTCTTCGACGAGAAGGAGTACGGGCCGCTGGCCACCGACCACATCCGGGCGGCCTTCGACGAACTGCCGGTGCCCGAGCTCGCCGAGGCGCTGGTCGGCGGCATGACCAAGCGTGAGTTCCTGGAGCGGTACCCCGAGCCGACCTCGGTCCGCTTCCATGTGATGGATCTGGACGACTTCCTGCTGGGCCCGCTGCCCAACCACCTCTTCACCCGTGATACTTCCGCCTGGGTCTACGACGGCGTGTCGATCAACTCGATGCGCTGGCCGGCCCGGCAGCGCGAGACCGTGCACTACGAGGCGATCTACCGGCACCATCCGCTCTTCCGTGGCGAGGACTTCCACGTCTGGTCGGAGGGGCAGGCGGACTTCCCCTCGACGATCGAGGGCGGTGACGTGCTGGTCATGGGCGGCGGCGCGGTGCTGATCGGGATGAGCGAGCGGACCACCCCGCAGGCCGTGGAGCTGCTGGCCCGCGGACTGTTCGCGGCGGGCTCGGCGCGCACGATCGTGGCGCTGGACATGCCCAAGCGGCGGGCCTTCATGCACCTGGACACCGTCATGACCATGATCGACGGGGACACCTTCACGCAGTACGCGGGCCTGGGCATGCTGCGCTCGTACACCATCGAACCGGGCTCGGGAGAGCGGGATCTCAAGGTCACCGACCATCCGCCGGAGCATATGCACCGTGCCATAGCGGCCGCCCTGGGCCTGACCGATATCCGGGTGCTCACCGCGACCCAGGATGTGCACGCGGCGGAACGTGAGCAGTGGGACGACGGGTGCAATGTGCTGGCCGTCGAGCCGGGCGTGGTGGTGGCGTACGAGCGGAACGTCACCACGAACACGTTTCTGCGCAAGCGGGGCATCGAGGTCATCACGATCCCCGGGAGCGAGCTGGGCAGAGGGCGGGGCGGGCCGCGCTGTATGAGCTGCCCGGTGGTACGTGACGCCGTGCCGGGTGTGGGGTGAGCCGTCACCGCGGGGCGGGCGGCCGCTCCGTCCGGTGGGGAGTTCCGTGGGGAGTTCCGTGGGAAGTTCTGTGGGGAGAACCACCGGTTGGGGAGATCTCGGTTCGTATGGAAATGCGGACCGTCGTATACACTTCCAGTGTTCGGCGGGCCGTCCCGGTCCGCCGTCCCCTCCACCCCTCGTCCCCGAATGCCGCGAATCAGGAGCCCACTCATGGCGATAGACCTTACGGGCCGCCACTTCCTCAAGGAGCTGGACTTCAGCGCCGAGGAGTTCCGCCGACTGATCGACCTGGCGGCCGAGCTCAAAGCCGCCAAGCGTGCCGGCACCGAGGTCGCCCGCCTGCGCGGCAGGAACATCGCCCTGATCTTCGAGAAGACCTCGACCAGGACCCGCTGCGCCTTCGAGGTCGCGGCCGCGGACCAGGGTGCGTCGACCACCTACCTCGACCCCGCCGGCTCGCAGATGGGCCACAAGGAGTCGGTGAAGGACACCGCCCGGGTCCTCGGCCGGATATTCGACGGGATCGAGTTCCGCGGCAGCCGGCAGGCGGATGTCGAGGAGCTGGCCGCGCACGCGGGCGTGCCCGTCTTCAACGGCCTGACCGATGACTGGCACCCGACCCAGATGCTCGCCGACGTGCTGACGATGACCGAGCACGGTGAGGGCCGGCCGCCGGCGGAGATCGCCTTCGCCTACCTCGGTGACGCCCGCAACAACATGGGTAACTCCTACCTCGTCACCGGCGCGCTGCTCGGCATGGATGTGCGGATCGTCGCGCCCCGGCAGCTGTGGCCCGCCGAGCCGGTCGTCGCGCAGGCCCGCGCGCTCGCCGACGGGAGCGGTGCGCGGATCACGCTCACCGAGGACGTCGCCGAGGGCGTGCGCGGCGCGGACTTCGTCACCACCGACGTCTGGGTCTCCATGGGGGAGTCCAAGGAGGTCTGGGACGAGCGGATCGCGCTGCTCGGCCCGTACGCGGTCACCATGGACGTGCTGCGCGCCACGGGGAAGCCGGCGGTGAAGTTCCTGCACTGCCTGCCCGCCTTCCACGACCTGGGTACGGCGGTCGGCCGGGAGATCCACGAACGGCACGGCCTGACGTCGCTGGAGGTCACGGACGAGGTCTTCGAGTCCGCGCACTCCGTCGTCTTCGACGAGGCGGAGAACCGGCTGCACACGATCAAGGCCGTACTGGTCGCGACGATGGCCGGTGACGGAGCCGCGCCCGGCGGCACCGCATAGTCATACGTCTCAATGGGCGATCATGCAGTCGGAGCGGCTACCATCGAGCCGCTCACGGGGTCCGGGCCCACCGGTCCGGACCCCGCTCCGTGTGCGGCGCCACCCCCGCCGCGCACACCGCACCACCAGAGAAGAGAACCACCCCATGCGTCCGCCCGCCGCCCGCCACCGCCCCACGGAGGCGCTGCGCGCCGCAGCTCCTGCGGGTCTGTCCGCCCTGCGCGTCAAGTCCCCCGACGTCCTCATCGCCGAATCCGGCGCGGACCGCGAAGGCCACGGCCTCAAGCGCACCATGGGGCTCTTCCAGCTCGTGTGCTTCGGCATCGGCGCGATCGTCGGCACCGGCATCTTCGTCGGCCTGGCCGACACCGTCGCCCAGGCCGGGCCCGCCGTCATCGTCTCCTTCGTCCTCGCGGCCGTCACCTGTGTCTTCACCGCCTTCTCCTTCGCGGAGCTGGGCGGTGCGATACCGGTCTCCGGCAGCTCGTACTCCTACGCGTACGCCACCCTCGGCGAGCGCACCGCCTTTCTCGTCGGCTGGTGCCTGCTGCTCGAATACGGCATCTCGGTCTCGGCGGTCGCCGTCGGCTGGGGCCAGTACCTGAACGAACTGCTGGGCAGCCTGACCGGCTGGCAGCTGCCGGCGGCGCTGTCCAGCCCGCCGGGCGACGGCGGCATCGTCAACATCCCCGCCGTCGTCGTGATGCTGCTCGCCGCGCTCCTCCTGGTCCGCGGCATCCGGGAGAGCGCCCGCGCGACGGCCGCGATGGCCGTGCTGAAGATCGCGATCCTGATCCTGTTCTGCGGGATCGCCTGCACCGCGTTCCGGGCCGGGAACCTCACACCGTTCGCCCCGGAGGGCGTCGCCGGTATCACCTCCGGCGCGTCGGTCGCGTTCTTCTCCTACATCGGCTTCGACGCGATCACCACGGCCGGTGAGGAGGTCAAGAACCCGCGGCGCAACATCCCCCTCGCGATCATGATCTGCATCGGCGTGGTCACCGTCCTGTACTGCCTGGTCGCGGTCGGCGCCATCGGCGCGCTCTCCGCCGACCAGGTGGCCGGCCAGCCTGCCGCGCTCTCGCTGATCGTCAACCGCGTCACCGAGTCGGCCTTCGGCGGCGGTGTGATCGCCTTCGGCGCCGTCGTCGCCATCGCGTCCGTCGTCCTCGCCGTCATGTACGGCCAGACCCGCATCCTGATGTCGATGTCGCGGGACGGCCTGATCCCGCGGGTCTTCGAGCGGATCTCACCCCGGACGTCCACGCCCGTCGCCGGCACCTGGATCGTCGCCGTCGCCTTCGCGATCCCGGCCGCCGTCGTCCCGCTGGACGTGGTGATGAACCTGACGACCATCGGAACGCTGTCGATCATGGCGGTGGTCAACGTCAGCGTGATGGTGCTGCGCCGCACCCGTCCCGATCTGCCGCGCCGGTTCCGCGTCCCGCTCTTCCCGCTCAGCCCGGTACTGGGCATCGCCTTCTGCGGCTACCTGATCTACGGCACCGGCCCGGTGACCTGGCTGGAGTTCGCCGGCTTCCTGGCCGTCGGCGCCCTGGTCTACGCGCGCTACGGCCGCCGCCACTCGCGCCTCGGCACCACCCCGCGGACACCGGCAGACGACGCTCCGGACGAGGCCGGGCCGGTCAGCGGCAGCACGGCAGCGGACGTTCGGCGAGGGTGAACCACACGGCCTTGCCGTAGGGCGCCGCACCGGCGCCGGCGGCCGGGCCGAGCGTCCGGATCAGGAGCAGGCCGCGGCCGTCCGCCGCGCCTGCGACGGGTCCGTCCGGCGGCGGCGCGGCGGACGGTCCGTCCGCGGGTGCCGGTTCGCCGTCGGGCGCCTCCGCCGGACGGTCGGCCGGCAGGAGTTCCATCACCAGCGCCAGAGGGTCCGCGCCGGGGGCGTGGGCGACGGCGTCGGTGACCAGGTCGGCGGTCAGCCGCTCCACGGTGTCGTCGTCGGCCGGGGCCCGCAGGTCCAGCAGGGCGGTACGGACCAGTGCGCGGGCGAGGGGGACGGCCGCCGCCGAGCGCGGCAGACCGATCCGCCAGTAGGTGGGGAGGGACGTTTCCGGCATGGCGCTGTCCGTTCGCAGAAGACCAGGTCAGATGGCTCAACCGTAGGAAGCGGGTACGGAGCCCGGCAGAGGCGGGCGGCCGGGAACGCCGGGACCTGAGTCATCGGGCGGGCGGGACCTTCGGATGGCGGGATCTGCCGGTCGTCGCGTCGCCGGGTCGTCGCATTGTCGGGTCGTCACGTCGCCGGGTGCCGCGGCGCCGGATCGCTGCATCGCCGGGTTCCGCAGCGCCGGATCGATGCAGGACCGACGGGGCCGCACGGCCGTAGGGCCGCACCCCTCCCGCACGACCGTGGGGCCGCCCCCCCTGCACGGCCGTAGGGCCGCCCCCCCGCGCGACCGTGGGGCCGCACCCCCCCCGCACGACCGTAGGGCCGCAGCCCCGCCCGCACGGCCATATGGCCGAGGGGCGTCATAACCGGGTGGCCGGGGCGCCGAGTGGCGGCGTGGCCGCGTTGCCGACGAGCGGCGCGGCGGGCCCTCGCTCGGCAGGCGCAGGCACGGCGAGGCCCGCCCCGGCAGGCAGGGCGAAACCCCCGCCCGGCCGCCGCCACCCCCGGCCGATGCCGCCACCGCAAGGCCGACCCAGGCTCGGCGCCCCACCCCACACCGCCCCACCCCCCACCTTCCCGCCTGCTCACGCACCCCCGCCCGCCTCCGCACCCCCGCCCGCCTCCGCGGCCCCACCACCCCCGCCGCGGCCCGTCCCCGCCCCCCCCGTTCGCGTATCGCGTGCCCATGACGACAGTCATAGAGCGGTGATAACTTCGAAGAGCAGGCACGTGCGCAGCGCAGAGCAGACAGACACAAGGAACTGCAAGGCACCGCAGGCAGACGCAGACGCAGGCACCAGCCGTCCGGCTGAAGGGGGCAGACCGCCCATGAGCCCGTTCGCAGGATCCGCTCGCACCACCGGCGCATGGCAACACATCCGCGTGACCAGGGACGACGGCGTCGCCACCGTCACCCTCGCGCGGCCGGAGAAACTCAACGCGCTGACCTTCGAGGCGTACGCCGACCTCCGCGACCTGCTCGCGGAGCTGAGCCGGGAGCGCTCGGTACGCGCCCTGGTGCTCGGCGGGGAGGGCCGCGGCTTCTGCTCCGGCGGTGACGTCGAGGAGATCATCGGCGCCACGCTGGAGCTGGACACCGGCCAGCTGCTGGACTTCAACCGGATGACCGGCCAGGTCGTAAGGGCGCTGCGGGAGTGCCCCTTCCCGGTGATCGCGGCCGTGCACGGCGTCGCGGCGGGCGCCGGCGCGGTGCTCGCGCTGGCCGCCGATTTCCGGGTCGCCGACCCCTCGGCGCGCTTCGCCTTCCTCTTCACCCGGGTCGGGCTGTCCGGCGGCGACATGGGCGCGGCCTATCTGCTGCCCCGCGTCATCGGCCTCGGCCACGCCACCAGGCTGCTGATGCTCGGCGAACCGGTGCGCGCACCGGAGGCCGAACGGCTCGGCCTGATCAGCGAGTTGACCGAGGAGGGCCGGGCCGACGAGGCGGCCGCGGCGCTCGCCCGGCGGCTCGCCGAGGGCCCCGCGCTCGCGCACGCCCAGACCAAGGCGCTGCTCACCGCCGAACTCGACATGCCGCTGGCCGCCGCCGTCGAACTGGACGCGGCCACCCAGGCGCTGCTGATGAACAGCGCCGACTACGCCGAGTTCCACGCCGCCTTCACCGAGCGGCGCCCGCCCGAGTGGCAGGGGAAATAGATGTCCGGGGTGGCGGAGCCCGTGCGGAAGATCGCCATCCTGGGCGGCGGCCCCGGCGGGCTCTACGCCGCGGCCCTCCTCAAACGCCTCGACCCGGACCGGGAGATCACCCTCTGGGAGCGCAACGCCCCGGACGACACCTTCGGCTTCGGCGTCGTCCTGTCCGACGAGACCCTCGGCGGCATCGAGAGCGCCGACCCGGTCGTCCACCGCGCGTTGCAGACGGAGCTCGTCCGCTGGGACGACATCGACATCGTGCACCGCGGCCGCACCCTGACCTCCGGCGGCCATGCCTTCGCCGCGCTCGGCCGCCGCCGGCTGCTGGAGATCCTGCACGAGCGCTGTCGTGCGCTGGGCGTCCGGCTGATCTTCCGCACCGCCGCACCGCCCGCCGCCGAACTGGCCGCCGACCACGACCTGGTGATCGCCGCCGACGGGGTGCACAGCACCACCCGCACCGCGCACGCCGGGGTCTTCCACCCCCGGCTGACCACCCACCGCTGCCGCTACATCTGGCTCTCCGCCGACTTCGCCTTCGGCGCGTTCCGCTTCGAGACCGCCGAGACCGGCCACGGCATCGTCCAGCTGCACGGCTACCCCTACGCCCGCCCGGCGCACGGCCCCGGCGCCAGCACCGTCATCGTCGAGATGCGCGAGGAGGTCTGGCGGCGGACGGGCCTGGACCGCCTCGACGAACGCGCCTCGGCCCGGTGGTGCGCCGACCTGTTCGCCCCCACTCTGCGCGGCCACCCGCTGCGCTCCAACCGTTCCGCCTGGACCGCCTTCCGTACGGTCGTCAACGAGCACTGGTCGCACGGCCGGATCGTGCTGCTCGGCGACGCCGCGCACACCGCGCACTTCTCCATCGGCTCGGGCACCAAGCTCGCCGTCGAGGACGCCCTGGCGCTCGCCGCGTGCCTGACGGAGCACCCCGCACTGCCCGACGCGCTGGCCGCGTACGAGGCCGAGCGCCGCCCGGTCGTCGTCTCGCTCCAGCGCGCCGCCCGCGCCAGCCTCACCTGGTTCGAGGACCTGACGGCCTACGCCGACCAGCCGCCCCACCAGTTCGCCTTCAACCTTCTCACCCGCAGCCGCCGCGTCACCCACGACAATCTCCGGCTGCGGGACGCGGAGTTCGTCGCGTCGGTGGCCGAGGAGGCCGGCGTCCCGGCCGGTACCCCGCCGATGTTCACGCCGTTCCGGCTCGGCGGGCTGACGCTGCGCAACCGGGTCGTGGTCTCCCCGATGGACATGTACTCCGCGGTGGACGGCGACGGCACCCCCGGCGACTTCCACCTCGTCCATCTGGGGGCCCGCGCGCTGGGCGGGGCCGGCCTGGTGATGACGGAAATGGTGTGCGTCAGCCCCCGGGGCCGCATCACCCCGGGCTGTACGGGCCTGTACACCCCCGGCCATGAGCACGCCTGGCGCCGGGTCACCGACTTCGTGCACACCGACGCCCCCGGCACCGCCATCGGCGTGCAGCTCGGCCACTCCGGACGCAAGGGCTCCACCCGGCTGATGTGGGACGGTATCGACCAGCCGCTCCCGGCGGGCAACTGGCCCGTCGTGGCCCCCTCGGCGCTGCCCTACCGCCGCGGCGTCAACCAGGTCCCGCACGCCCTGACCGGGCCCGAACTCGCCGTGATACGCGAGCAGTTCGTACGGTCGGCCGAGTCCGCCGCCCGCGCCGGATTCGATCTGCTCGAACTGCACTGCGCGCACGGCTATCTGCTTTCCGGCTTCCTCTCCCCGCTCACCAACCACCGCACCGACGCCTACGGCGGCGGCCTGGCCGCCCGGCTCCGCTACCCCCTGGAGGTCTTCGACGCGGTCCGTGCCCGCTGGCCGGCCGGCCGCCCGATGACGGTCCGGATCTCCGCGACCGACTGGGCCGAGGGCGGCACCACGGCCGAGGACGCGGTGGCCATCGCCGCGGCCTTCGCGGCACACGGCGCCGACGCCATCGACGTCTCCACCGGGCAGGTCGTCGCCGACGAGCACCCCGAGACCGGCCGCTCGTACCAGACGCCGTACGCCGACCGCATCCGCAACACCCTGGGCGTGCCCGTCATCGCGGTCGGCGCGATCTCCTCCTGGGACGACGTCAACTCCCTGGTACTGGCCGGGCGCGCGGACCTGTGCGCGCTGGCCCGGCCGCATCTGTACGACCCGCACTGGACGCTGCACGCGGCCGCGGAACAGGGCTATACGGGACCCGGCGCCCCCTGGCCGCCGCCCTACCGGGCGGGCAGCCGCAGACCGCCCACCGGACGCACCGACGCACCGAAACCCCGCCTCACGCTGCGGTGACGGGGAGGCCGGTAGCAGCGGGGCGGGGCCGTTCAGGGGCGGGCGACGGGCCCGTCAGGACGTCGGCAGGCTGGTGACCCGCGCCGTGAGCACCGGTGCGCCACCCTGCTCGATACCGACCTCGACCTGCTCCCGGCCGTCCTCGTCACGGCCGGTGGTGTGCGCCCGTACCCAGCTCGGTGTGTCCAGCTCGGCGTACCGCTCGAAGGAGCACTCCATCGTGACGGGCAGTGTGCCGCCGTCCGTCGCCGCCTGCGCGGCCTGCCGGGCGGCCTCGATCATCAGCATGCCGGGGGTGTGGTCCACCGGGTGGTCGAAGAGCACCGGATGCGAGGTGTCCACCCGCAGCTGCCAGCGGTCCGTGTCGTCGGTGGGGGAGAGCACCACATCGCGCGTGCGCTCCCGGCCGACCAGCTGCGGGGCGACGGCGTCCGGCGGCGACAGGCGCCGGGCGTTGGCGAGCGCCAGATCGCTGTACTCGCCGCGCAGCCGGCGGTAGACGGCCGGGCTGTGGCAGGAGAAGTCGAGCATCGCGGTGCCCAGCTCGGCGCCGTCGCACACGATGCGGAACACCTGGCGGGCGCTGACCAGCCGCTTGCCACGCCGGACCAGGTTGTGGTCGGTGACATGCAGCTGCACCTCGGCCGGCGCCTCGGCCGCGCGCAGCGCCTCGGGGGCGAGGTGGTAGCGGACCTGCTGCCAGATGATCGGGTGGTCCAGCGGTACGCAGTGCGCCACATGGCTGAGCAATATCCCGGCCTGGCGCACGGTCTCGACCAGCAGCACCGGATCGTGCAGCCCGTTCACCGGGCCGTAGAAGCTGTGCGCCCGCGGCCACTGGGCGTTCACCACCCAGCTGTCCCCGCCGTCGTGCCGCCAGTCGGTCAGGAACACCTCGGACACGGCGGTGCGGTGGACGTACTCACGGGGCACGGTCGTGGTGAGTACCGGCGGCCGGCCTTCGTCGGCGGACCTGCTCGCGTCGTCGCTGTCGCGGGTACGGGGGTACGAGGTAAGGGTTGCGCTGGCCATGGAGTCCCTTTCTGATGGGCGGGCTCTCGGCGCCCTGGCGGGCTGGACCTCGGTGTCGGCCCGCGCACCAAGATACAAACCACACGGTCTGTTTTCTACTGCTGTGCGCGGGCCGTTCTTCCGCCGGAGGGACTGTGGGCGGCGCAGGTCAGACGGTGATCTCGATATTGCGGCCGTGCGGGTCGAGATGGCTGAGCGCACCGGGTGAGGCCAGACCCGGCAAGGTGTGCCGCCACAGGGTGGTGACGCGCTCCGGCAGATCGGCGCGATCCGTCGCGGCCCGCGAGAACAACTGCACCCCCATATAGGCGGAGACGAAGAACTCGGCCGCCCGCTCCGGCATGACCGCCGGCAGCAACTCCCCGTTCTCCCGGGCCTCGCTGAACAGGTCCGTGATGATGTCGGTCCACGCCTGGTACGGGACCAGCGGGTCGTCGCTGAACGTCGTCTCCACCGCGATCCGCGTACCCGCCTGCAACAGCGGATCGGTACGCAGCCCTTGTGCCACCTGGTGGGTGAAGTCGATCGCATCCTGTAAGCGGGAGTCGCTGACCGGCGGGAGGAACGGCTCGGTCTGCTCCTTGATGACGGCGCGGGCGAGGGCGTCCTTGGAGGTGAAGTGGAAATAGACGGCACCCTTGGTGACCCCGGCACGTTGGATGATCTCTGCCATCGTGGCGGCCTCGTACCCGCGTGTGCCGATGACGTGGGCTGCTGCTTCGATGACGGCACGTCGCGTGCGCACTGCGCGTTCCTGCTTGGCCACCGATCGTCCTCCGTATGGTTTCTTGGAGCTGTTGTGTCCGTATGACCCGCTGCCGGTGGCCGCGGATTCGGTTTCCGCATCATAAAGAAGCCAACCATGCGGTATTCAACCAAGCGAGTGTCCGGTGGCGTGATCCTGTGCCCCGCCACCAAGTGTGATAGGAGCTGTCCGATGTCCCCCGACGCTGTCCCCGCCATGCACCGGGAGGTGCGGCTCGCCCACCACGTCCGGGGCGAGCTGACCGATGGTCACTTCACTGTCGCCGAGGTACCGGTGCCCGAACCGGCGCCCGGTCAGGTACTGGTGCGCACCCGCTTGATGGCGGTGACCGCGGCGATGCGTACGCGGATGACCGGCGTCCGGCTGCCGATGCCGTCCTTCGAGCCCGGCCGGGCACTGTGGGGTGCGGCGGTCGGCGAGGTCGTGGCGGCGCCGGGCGGCGGCTTCGCGCCCGGCGAGCTCGTGGAGCATCCGTACGGCTGGCGCGAATTCGCCGTCGTCGAGGAAGCGCGGCTGCGGCGGCTCGACCCGGCCGCGCTGCCATCGCCCGCGGCGCATCTGTCGCAGGGCGCGACCGCCTGGGGCGCGCTGCGCCGGGCGGCCGAGGTCCGGCCGGGGGACACCGTGTTCGTCACCGGCGCGGCCGGCGGGGTGGGCACCCTGGCCGGCCAGATCGCCCGGCGGCTGGGCGCGGGCCGGGTCGTGGGCAGCACCGGATCCGCGCACAAGGCCGCCCGGCTGCGGGCCGAGCTGGGATATGACGACACGGTCGTACGGGGGGCGGGGCCGATCGCGGAACAGCTGCGCCGGGCGGCCCCGGACGGAATCGACGTACTGCTGGACACCGTGGCCGGCGAACAGCTCGCGGCGGCGCTCACGGTGGCCCGCGCCGACGCAAGGTTCGCACTGGTCGGCGCGCTCTCCACTCAGTTGGGCGGGGACGGCGGTGCCTCCTCCGTGGTCGGGCTGGACGCGGGGCTGATCATCACCCGCCGGGTCGCGCTGCGTGGGTTCGGACTGCATGCCCACCCGGATGTGCCCGCCGAGTGGACGAAGGAGTTCGGGCAGGGCCTGCGGGACGGTTCGCTGGTCTTCCCGCACACCGTGCTGCGGGGGATCGAGCAGGCGCCTCGGGCCCTGTGCGAGCTGACGCAGGGACGGCACATCGGGGCGGTGCTGGTCGAGATCTGACGCCGGGGCGGCCGGCCGGTGCCGCCGGGCCGCGCGGTGCGACCGCCCTGCCGGGCCGCCGGCCGTGACGGGCCGGGTCAGCCGGCCGGGATCTGGGCCGGCGCCGGGATACCGGCCGCCGCCTCCCGGCCGGACATGCCCGACAGCAGCGCCCACAGGCCGACGACGGCCTCCTTGTCCCACCACGACCGGTCCTCGCCGCCGAGGTGCAGCAGACCCACCACGACCGACGTCAACAGCTGCGCGGTGCGCCGCGGTTCACTGTCCGGGCGCTGCTGCCCGTCCGGCCCGAGGCGCTCGCCGGGCTCGCAGGTCATCGCCTTGTCGAGGAAGAGCGCGTACCAGCGCTGCTCCAGGGCGTAGATGTCGAGTCCGGGCGCGGTCTCCGGCCGCAGCCGCAGCCCGGCGCGCAGCACCGCGTCGGATTCCACCTGGTCGAACAGCGCGACCGCGAAGTCCTGAACGGCGGTCGCCAGCGGCTGCGGGGAGCGGGTGAAGGCGTCCTCGACCCCTCGGAGTGTGCCGAGCGCGGCGTCGCGCACCGCGAGGGTCAGATCGTCCTTGGACGTGAAGTGGAAGTAGAGCGCCCCTTTGCTCAGGCGGGCCCGTCGGCTGATCTCGACCATGCCCGAGGCGGGCACGCCCTTTTCCAGGAAGGTCTCGGCGGCCGAGCGGATGAGCGCCTGGCGGCTCTGGATGGCGCGATGCTGCGTGGGCACGGTGTCCGTCCCGTCTCTAGTGCGGCTGCTCTCTGGTACGGCTGCGAGCTGAGTGTACATAGAAAACCAACCATGCGGTTCGCTATGCTCCCGGCGAATGGCCGGATGCCCGTCGGCCTGTCGTGAAGTGATCGACCGTCGGATCGGCCGTCAATAGGTGTACAGGGCCGGGATCGGCGCGGTCGGGCAAGGGCTGTGGGGCGGTGCGGTCCGCCCGGGACGGTGTGACCAAGGCGCATTGACAAACAGCGCAGGCGGTTTTTAAATCTGCGGAGGCGGCAAACGGGACGATCCCTTCCGTGCCAGCCGCCTTGACGGTCGCGCGCCGCCCTTGGACAGCGGTGCGCCCTGGCGAGACCGCCTCTGCCTCCGTCTGCCGCCGACCGCCAGCCGCCCGAACCAGCCGAGCCGGCAACGTCATCAGAGCCACTGCATCCATTCGGAATCCGGAAAGGTCTCCAGTCATGCGCGTATCAGCGGAAGTCGGCGAGCGTCCTGCACGAGGCGTGCGCGGTGCCGGCGGCGAGACGATCAGGGCCGCGGTCTTCGACCTCGACGGCACCCTCGCCAACACCCAGCCCCCGATCAGCAAGCTGCTGGTCAAGGTGGCCTCGGAGCAGGGCTGTTCGGTGACCGCGCGGCAGGCCGCCGCCGCCATGGGCCGCCCGCCCGGCCAGGCTTTCGGGCGGCTGCTGGGCAGGCCGGAGGACGACGGCCGGGTGCAGGCCGCCATCGCCCGCTACCGCGAGCTGTTCTCCTACGAAGTCCTGTGCCAGGGGCCGCAGTTGCTCTTCCCCGGCGTCACGGCCGGGCTCTCCGCGCTGCGCGCCCACGGTGTCGAGCTGGCCGTCGCCACGTCCAAGACCACCCGCAGCGCCGAGGCGCTGCTGGACGTCATGGGCATCCGCGACCTGGTCGGTCCGGTCATCGGGCAGGACGTGGTCAGGCGGGGCAAGCCGCACCCGGAGATGGTGCTGCGGGCGGCCGGCCGGCTGGGGGTCGCACCCTGGGAGAGCGCGTACGTGGGGGACACCGTCGGCGACATGCGGATGGCGGTCACCGCGCGCATGGAGCCGGTCGCGGTGACGTACGGCATCGGCACCTTCGGTGAGCTGGCCGCGGTCGCCGGCACCCGGATGTGCAGCTCCTTCAAGGACGTGGTCTCGGTCATCGCCGCCGCCCGGCCCCGGCCGGCCACCGCCGGCGCACCGCAGCAGCGCCGCCGCTGAGGCGGCCGCGGTTCAGCCGGCACCCGTGGCGCGGCCGGGTTCGCCGCGCACGTAACGGGCGCCCGCCGACCGCAGTGTGGTGTGCAACTGGCCGAACACCTCCGCCGCGCGGCCGCCCGGCCAGTCCTCGGGCAGGAGGGGAGAGGGCAGTCCGGGGTCCGCGTAGGGGAGGCGGCGCCAGGCGTCCAGGGCCAGCAGATAGTCGTGGTACGCGGCCTCGGGCGGCACCTTGCCCCGGCCCGTCCACCGGCGCAGGACCGGCTCGTGCGCGGTGAGGAAGGCGCGGTGCTGTGCGGCGATGGCATCCAGGTCCCACCACCGCGCCACCGACCGCGCGGTGGGCTCGAAACCCGCGTGGCTGCCCGTGAACAGATCGACGTACGGGGAGAGTTGCAGGCGTTCCAGGGTGTGCCGGGTCTCCTCGCAGAGGTGTGCGGGGGCGATCCACACGCCCGGCGCGGCGGTGCCGAAGCCCAGCCGGGACAGCCGCGAGCGCAGCAGATGGCGCTTGTGCCGCTCTGCCTCGGGGACGGAGAAGACGGCCAGTACCCAGCCGTCGGACAGCCGCGCGGCCGGGCGGCCGTAGATCCGCCGGTCGCCGTCCGCCAGCAGCTGGCGGGCCGCGTCGGAGAGACCGTACGCGGCGGCCCCGGCGGGCGTGCGCGCCGCGACGAGCAGTCCGCGGCGCTTGAGGCGGGAGACGGCGGAGCGCACCGACGGCGGTGTCACCCCGACCACGCCGAGCAGCCGGATCAGGGCGGCGACCGGCACCGGGCCGGCCGCCGTGCCGGGGCCGTCCGGTCCGCCGCGCCCGTAGGCGCCGTAGAAAGTGACGATCAGGGACCGTGGGGTGCGCTGCGTCTGCCGGTCGTTCACCGGCTCACTCTAGAGCGGGTCCGCCGCGCTCCGGGGCGCCGGTGCGCAGCCGGAAACGCTGGAGCTTGCCGGTCGGGGTGCGCGGCAGGGCGGTGTGGAAGACGAACTCGCGCGGGCATTTGTACGGCGCGATCTCGGACTTGGTGAAGGCACGCAGCGCGGCGACGGTCGCCGCGCCCCGCGGGACGCCGGACCGCAGCACCACATGCGCCACGACCACCTGCCCGCGCTCCGCGTCCGCCCGTGCGACCACCGCCGCCTCGGTCACGCCGGGGTGCCGCAGCAGCGCCTCCTCGACCTCCGGGCCCGCGATGTTGTACCCGGCCGAGACGATCATGTCGTCCGCGCGGGCGAGGTACCGGAAGTAGCCGTCGGGCTCCCGGACGCAGGTGTCACCGGTGATGTTCCAGCCGTCGCGTACGTACTCCGTCTGCCGGGCGTCCGCGAGATAGCGGCAGCCGGTCGGGCCGCGCACCGCGAGCAGCCCCGGTTCCCCGTCCGGCACCGGCCGGCCGTCCGCGCCCACCACCCGCGCCGTGAAACCCGGTACCGGCAGCCCCATCGTGCCCGGCCGGATCGCGTCGTCGGCGGCGGCGACGAAGATGTGCAGCAGCTCCGTCGCGCCGATGCCGTTGATGATCCGCAGGCCCGTCGCGTCGTACCAGGACCGCCAGGTGCCGGCCGGCAGATGCTCGCCGGCCGATACGCACCGGCGCAGCGCGGTGAGGTCGTACCCGGCGAGCTCCGGCAGCATCGCCCGGTAGGCGGTCGGCGCGGTGAACAGCACCGATATCCGGTGCGCCGCGATATCGGCGAGCAGCTGCCGCGGTCCGCGCCAGTCGGTCAGCAGGGCCGCGGCGCCGGCCCGCAGCGGGAAGACGACCAGGGCGCCGAGGCCGAAGGTGAAACCGAGCGGCGGGCTGCCGGCGAACACGTCGTCGGGGCGCGGCCGGAGCACCTGCGCGGAGAAGGTGTCGGCGATGGCGAGCACATCGCGGTGGAAGTGCATACAGCCCTTGGGGCGGCCGGTCGTGCCCGAGGTGAAGGCGATCAGCGCGACATCGTCGGCGGCCGTCGCGACGGCCTCGAACGGCCCGGTGCGGCGCCGGGCCAGCCGCCGCAGATCGTCCGGCCCGTCCCCGCCGTACACCGTGATCCGCAGCCCCGGGACCCCGGCGCGCGCCAGGTCCGCGACGGAGCGGGCGTCGCACAGCGCGTGCCGCACCCGTGCGAGCCGGCAGATCGTGGCGAGTTCGGGCGGGCGGTGCGCGGCCAGTACGGTCACCGCGACCGCGCCCGCCTTCATCACCGCCAGCCAGCAGGCGGCCAGCCATGGGGTGGTCGGGCCGCGCAGCAGCACCCGGTTGCCCGGCCGCACCCCCAGGTCGTCGGTGAGGGCGCGGGCGATCGCGTCGACCCGGTCGCGCAGCTGCCCGTACGACCACACGGGGCCGTTCGCGTCACGCATCGCGGGCCGGGCGGGGCCCAGCCGCCCGATCGTCGCGTCCAGCAGCTCGGTGCCGCAGTTCAGCCGGTCCGGATAGCCCAGATCGGTGAGGTGCGGCCACTGCCCGGGGGGTGGCAGCCGGTCGCGCGTGAAGGTGTCGGTGTGGGCCGAGGACCGTGGCTCCATGGACAAGCGCCCCCTTGCGCCGAGGTGGCCGACGGGCGGCCGGGTAAGGGATGGGGGACTCTGGAGGCCGGTACGAGAAGGGGCCGGACCGGGCGGAGCAGCCGGCCCGGCCGGTGCGGGAACCGGCCGGGAACTGCCGTACGGATCCGCCGCCAGCGTAACGTGTTCGTGACGGCAGGCAACAGATCGCGACAGAGGACCGCTACCAGGGAGCCGCCTCGTGACCGCATTCGCGCTGGGACCGGACGACCGGGAATGGTGCGCGCAGCTGCGCACGCTGACGGCCGAGCGGCTGCGTCCCCTGGCGGCGGGCGGGACGCCGGGCCGGGTCAACCGTCCGCTGGTCGCCGCCCTCGGCCAACTCGGCCTGCTGCGGCGGATGTTCCCCGCCGAAGGCGAGCTGCGCGCCCTCGATCTCTGCCTGTTGCGGGAGTCCCTCGCGCAGGAGTGCACCGAGGCCGAGACCGCGCTGGCGCTCCAGGGACTGGGTGCCTACCCGATCGTCCAGTCCGGGAGCGCGGCGCAGCGGGCCCGCTGGCTGCCGGAGGTGACCGCCGGGCGCGCGGTCGCCTCCTTCGCGCTGAGCGAGCCGGGCGCCGGTTCGGACGCCGCGGCGCTCACCCTGGCCGCCGAGCCCGACGGCGCGGACGGCTGGCGGCTGACCGGTGAGAAGTGCTGGATCTCCAACGCCCCCGAGGCCGACTTCGCGACCGTCTTCGCCCGCACCGGCGGCGCGCCCGGCGCCCGCGGCATCACCGCCTTCCTGGTGCCCGCCGGGCGGCCGGGCCTGACCGGCAGTCATGTGGACATGCTCAGCCCGCACCCGATCGGCACCCTGGAGTTCGACGGGGTGCCGGTGACCCGCGCCGATGTGCTCGGTGAGGTGGACCGCGGGTTCGGTGTCGCGATGCGCACCCTGAACCTCTTCCGGCCGAGCGTGGGCGCCTTCGCGGTCGGCATGGCGCAGGCCGCGCTGGACGCAGCGCTGACGTACGCGGGTGCGCGCACGGCGTTCGGCGGCCCGCTCAAGGACCTCCAGTCCGTGGGCCACCAGCTTGCCGAGATGGCCACCCGCGTCGAGTCCGCCCGTCTCCTGGTGTACGCGGCCGCCGCCGCGTACGACACGGGGGACCCGGAGATCGCCCGCCGCGCGGCGATGGCCAAGCTGCTGGCGACCGAGACGGCGCAGTACGTCGTGGACGCGGCCGTCCAGATCCACGGTGCCCGCGCACTGCGCCGCGGCCATCTGCTGGAACACCTCTACCGCGAGGTGCGCGCGCCGCGGATCTACGAAGGCGCCACCGAGGTGCAGCGCTCCCTCATCGCGAAGGAGCTGTACCGGGGGAGGCCCTGAAGTCCGGCGGCGCTCCCCGGAGTCCGGCAAGTCGCGGGCCGTGGGCGGCAGCTGACGGCCGGTCACTGTCGAACCCGCGCCGGTGCGGTGCGGGGCGACAGTCGGTGATCAACCCCTCACCAGTCAGAACGCATGTGCGGTATATTGCGACCGATTGCTCAAGAGGACCAACTCGTTGGCCGCTTCGCGGTCGCCCGGGTGCCGGGCCGGAACGAGGCAGGCAAGCACCACGCCGTGGTGCACCGGGGTGCGGGGGTGTTTCTCGTGGCAAGAAGGCCGGAGGGGCCGACGGGCCCGCCGGGGCGACCCCGGCCCGCAGTCGGCCGGCTCGCGCACCGGTCGCCGGGCGAGGGCACCGGCCCCCGCCAGGACCACTTACCCCCCTCTCGACACCCGTCCGTGCGGCCGGTGGTGATGGGCCGGTGAGCGGGGAGCAGGCGTCCCTGACGCACGAGGAGACGGGCCCGCTCCCGGCCCCGCCCGCCCGTCCGGCACGGCAGCCCGCCGCGGCGCCGCACGCCGACCCGGTCGAGCAAGTCCTGCTGCACACCCGGGACTTGGTCGACACCGCCGTCTCCGCGCTGCGTTCCCTGCCCGACCAGCGGCTGACCGCACTGCCGGCACGGGCCCTCGCCGCGCCGCAGGAACTGGTCGCCCATGTGGTGGGCGGCGCCCGCCGGACGGTCGCCGCGGCCCTCCCCGGCAGCCCGGAACTCCTGACGGTGCTGCGGGACGCGCTGGAGCGGCGCTCGGCCGCCGCGGACCGGCCACCGCTCACCGCCCGACTGCTGGTGGCGGGGCGTCTCCCCATATGGCTGCCGCCCCGGATCACCGAGCGCACCGGAGTCCGCGCGGCCGGCTGCGCCCTCACCCCGACCGTGGTGGTGGACGGCCGGACCGCTCTGGTGTGGTCCGAGGCGGCCGCCGACGATGCCGCCGCCGCGAAGGGCCTGCTGGTCAGAGACGAGGCCACGGTCCGGTCCCTGAGCCGCCTGGTGGACAGTGCCTGGGCCGCGGCGCAGCCGTGGGCCGACAGCCGCAAGCTGGACGGATACCTGCACAGCGAGGTCGCGCGCCAGGTGCTCCAGCGGCTGCGCCTGGGGGCCACCGACGCGGTCGCCGCCCGGGAGATGGCGATCTCGCTGCGCACCTACCGGCGCCACGTGGCCGAGATCATGCGCTGCCTGGACGCCCGTACCCGCTTCGAGGCAGGCGTGCGCGCCGCCGAGTCACGGTTGCTGTGAGGAAGGAGAGCACGGGTGCTGCCGGGGACGAAGGACATGGAGCGGGATCTCATGGAGGTGCGCGAACTGCTGGCGGCGCTGGCCGCCAGACGGCGCGACCAGACCGCGAGCAACGCGCAGGTGACCGTCGTGGAACCGCACCACGAAGCCTTCGGCGCCACGGCCGGGGCGCTGATGTCCCGGGCGGTCGGCAGCGTGGAGGTGCTGCTGGCCGGGCTCCCGCAGGTGAACGGCGCGGTCATCGCGGCCCTGAGCAAGGCGTTGCCGCCGTACACCACGGCGCCCGAACCCCGCATCCTGTGCACCCCGCAGGCATGGCGGTGCGCGGTGCCGCTGTCGTCGGAATGCGCCCTGCTGGCCGCGCTCTCGGACGACGGTGACACGGTGCGGCCCGAGGTCCGGATGGCCCGGCTGCTCCCGCTGACCGCCGTCATCGCCGACGGCGAGGTCGCCCTGCTGCGGACCGGCGGTACCGGTCCGGGCGCCGCCGCCGTCGTGCGCGCGCCGTCCGTGGTGGCGAGCCTGCGCTCGCTCTTCGACACCGTCTGGCAGGGGGCGACGGAAGTGGAGGAGTACCTGCGGCTCCGGCAGCGGAACTGGCCGGAGGCGGCCGGCAAGGTGCTGGTCCGGCTGCGGGACGGCGTCAGCGACGACACGGCGGCCCGGGAACTGGCGATGTCGGTGCGCACCTACCGCCGGCATGTCGCGGACATCATGGCGCTGCTCGGCGCGACCTCGCGGTTCCAGGCGGGGGTGCGCGCCGCCGAGGCGGGCCTGCTGCCGCGCGACGGCTGACGGTCCGCGGCGGGCGCACTGTCCGGCGGGCGCCCGCGGTGCGCGCACGGTCCCGGGCGCCGCACCGCCCGCCGCCGGGTCAGGGGGTGCGGGCGCCCGGTGGCGCCCCGTCCGCCGGTGCGGATACGGCCGGCTCCCCGGCCGGCGCCCGGTCCGCGGGGGGCCGGGACCGGGCCAGCGCGCCCCAGAGGATGAAGCCGGTCAGCAGCAGCACCCCGGTCAGCGTGTGCCCGGACTGGTGCAGCCTGGGGTCGAAGAACTGGAGGGCGAACGTCATGACCAGATTGCTGCCGAAGAGCAGCGACACGGTCATCGGCTCGGTGCGGGTGATGCCCACCTGGAGGACGTACAGGGTGCCGATCACCCCGAGGCCGAGGCCCACGAACAGTGCCACGTTCGTCCCGCTGTACGGGCTCGCGCTGCCCCGCACCAGGAAGATGACCAGTGTGGACACCAGCAGCAGCCAGAACCGGCAGGCCATCATCTGCCCCACGCGCATCCCGGCCTCGCCCAGCCGTTTGGTGTAGAAGGTGTTGCCCGCCACGGCGCCCGCGGTCAGCGCGCAGGCGGCCAGCCCGAGGGCGAAACCGCCGGCCGGGACCGACCCGGTGGCCGCCGAACCGGCCAGGGTGGTCACCGCGAGATAGGCCATGGCCGCCAGCACGCCGAGGGAGGACAGCACCTCCACCCGGCTGGGCCGCGCCTGGGGGCGCAGCAGGCCGCCGAGCAGGATCGTCAGACAGGGCACCAGCCCCACGATGATCGAGTTGGTCACCACCGGCTCGAAGACCGTGAGCGCGTACAGCACGGCCACCCAGCTCAGCGTCGTCGTCACGTTGTACGCGAGGACATCGCGCCACGAGCGGCGTACGGCGGCCGCCAGTTCGCGCAGATCGCGGTTGAGCGCCAGATAGAAGAGCTGGGTGACCACGAACGTGTTGAAGGCGTAGAACTCCGGGCTGATGTGCTGCACCAGCGCGCCCTCGACCACCGACTTGACCGCGTTGGCGAGGCAGTAGACGAGCACCAGGAGGGGCCCGCCCCACGCGGCCGCCCGGACCGCGCCCGCCGCCCGCCCGGTACGGCTAGGCGAGGTCATAGAAGCCCTCCCCGTCCAGGTAGCGCACGGTGCCGAAATCGCGCAGCACGACGTCCTGCACCGGGTGGGCGAGGTTGACCAGCAGCGGGATGGTGAAGTCGTTGACGGTCCGGTGGACGCGCTCGCCGGGGGCCACCGCCATCTTCACCTCGTGGAAGCTCTCCAGCGCCTTGACCTCGGCCAGCCGCGGATACCCCAGGAGCGTGCCCGACCGCGGCGCCACCACCGCCTGCGAGGAGACGAACTCCCGCACGGTGTAGGGCACATGGGCCCGGGAGCGGAAACGCCCGGGGTCGGTGTAGGCGTCGGCCGTCCACTCCAGCTGGCTCTCGCCCACCGCCCGCCGCACCAGGTTCGGCAGGTCCCCGCCGCAGACCCGGGCACCGGTCTCGATCAGGCACGGCCCGTCGGGGGTGAGCTTCAGCTCGGTGTGCGACGGGCCGTTGCGGATGCCCAGCGCGTCCAGCACACCGAACGCGTACCGCACCAACTGGTCCTGGACGGGGCCGTGCCGCTCCAGGAGCCAGGCGCCGTCCAGCAGGTCGCGGACGCCGTTCGCGTGGAGGTGGCTGGTCTTCCACACGTCGCAGACCTGGTGCACACCGTCCAGGCTGACCGTGTTGACGTAGAACTCGCCGCCCCACAGGTACTCCTGGGCCAGCACCGCGTCGTTGTCCAGGGACAGGGCGCTGCGGGTGCCGACGATCGCGCGGAAGGCGGCAGCCGCCTCCTCCGGGCTGTCGCAGAAGAACACCCCGTCGTTGCCGGCGCTCTTGACGGGTTTGACGACCACCCGCCCGGCGGCGCCCTGCTCGCGGGTCGTCTCCTCGTACCAGGCGCGCAGTTCGTCCTCGTCGGCGGTGAGCAGCTGGCGGGCCGCGCGCAGCCCGGCGGCGCGGACCGCCTCCGCCATGCGGAACTTGTCGCGCCGGGCCGGGCTGAGCGCGGTGCCGTTGGTGCGCAGCCCCAGCGCCTCGCTCAGCTCGTCGGCGAGCTCCACCCCGCTCTCGATCCCGGCCAGCAGCGCCACCGGCCGCTGCGCGCGCAGCTGCCGCACGGTGTCGGCGAGCGTGCCGTCGTGCACCACCTCGGCCGCGAAGTCCCCGGCGACGAACGAACCGGCGTACACCGCGGGGATCACGGGGGTGCTGCGCACATGGACACAGCGGTAGCCGCGTTCCCGGAAGAGCGGTGCGAGCCGGTGGGCCGAGGAGTACGCGTCGACGAGGGCGACCGTACCGCGTGCTGGCATGGGCTTCTCCTGTGCTGGGGTGGCCGGCTGGCCGCGGTCCGGGCGGGGCGCGCCGTCAGCCGGACGGGACGGTGAGTGCCGCGCCGTTCGGCGCGGCGGGCACGTGGTGCAGCAGATAGTCCGCGGCCCGCAGCGCCCACTCGCGGGGACCTTCGTACCGGGTGTGCTCGTCCGGCAGGCAGGTGGCGAGCATGTCGGTGTCCACCCCGCCGCCGGGGTCGAGCGAGACGGCCGTCACGCCCGGCCGCAGGGCGCCGGTCTCCTGGGCGACGGCCCGGGTGAACCCCTCCACCGCGAACTTGGCGGCGGTGTAGGCGGCGAGCAGACCGCGCGGATTGCGGCCCCAGCCGGAGGAGACGGTGACCAGCGTGCCCCCGTCGCCGAGGAGCGGCAGGAAGGCACGGGCCATCGCGTACACGCCCACGACGTTGACCCGCATCATGTGCTCGAACTCCGCCGGGGGCACCTCCCAGACGGGGGCCTGCGCGGTGATGTGCCCGGCGTTGGCCACCACCAGGCCGGGGGCGCCCAGGCGCTCGGTGACCTCGGCGGCCCACTCGGCGACCGCGGCCGCGTCGGTGACGTCCACCGCGCTGACGAGATGGCCGGGGCCGAGGTCCGCGCGCAGGGCGGCGAGCGCGGTCCGGTCGCGGGCGCAGCCGGCGACGGGCCGGCCCAGTTCGGCGAACCGGCGGGCCAGCGCGGCCCCCAGTCCTCTGCTGACGCCGGAGATGACCACCGGGGAGGTGCGGTCGGTGCGGTCGGTAGTCAAGGCTGCGTCGTCCTTCCGGTTCGGGCGGCCCGCTCCGGGCGGAGCGGACCGGTGCGGCGGGCCGGTTACCGCGTGGGCGGGGGCCGTCGGGGACGTGCCCCGGGGCGCCCCGGGTCCGCGGCGGCGCGGTGCCGGGCGGTCCGGGCACCGGGGCCCGGACCGCCCGGTGTGCTCACGGCGCCGTCCGAGGTTCGGCGTTCACCGGACCTGCTGCCCAGGACCCTGCGCCACGACGGCCCCGGTCACCAAACCGCGCGGATCCAATCCGGCCGCCACCGCCACCTCCTTGCCGGCCGGTCCGCCGGGTGCGCCCAGGATCTCGCCGGGCGGGAAGAAGCCGTACCCGGTGACGAGGACGAAGGCGGTGCCGGCGGCCCCCGCGGCGAGCAGGTCCTGCCGCGAGTCGCCCAGCAGGACCGTCCGGTGCGGCGCGGCACCGGTTCCGGCCACCACGCCGGACAGCCGCCGCGCCTTGGGCTCCTCCCCGCCCAGCACGCCGCGGAAGGCGTCCAGCAGGCCGTGCCACGCCAGCAGCCGCTCGGCCTCGGGGGTGAGCGTGCCGGTCGCCACGTACAGCGGTACGCCGCGGGCCGCGAGGGCGGGCACCAGCCGGTCGGCGTGCGCGCACAGCGGTGCCTTGGCGTACCGCTCGCCCAGCAGGGCGGCGTAGTCACCGGCGTAGCGCGCGTAGAACGGCTCAAAGTCCTCGCCGCGCCCGGTGCTCCGGCCGCCGAGGTAGTCGCGGTGGAAGGCGAGGAAGTGCTCCCGCCTGGTCCGGCCGAAGGTGCGGCGGAACTCGTCGACGAAGGGATCGACGAGTTCCGGGCCGAAGACCGCGAGCGCGTCGCGTACGCAGTCCACCTTCAGCTCGTTGGAGTCGACGAGCACCCCGTCCAGGTCGAACACCACCGCGGTGTGGCCGGCCAGCGCCTCCTCCAGGGGGACCGGGCCGGTCTCAGGCACACGCATGGCGCAGCGCGTCCTCCAGTGCCTGCGGGGTGAACGACGTCGCGCGCTGCCCGGCCAGGTGGTGCAGGGCCCGCAGCTTGGTCTCGACGTCCCGCTCCGCGTTCTCCTCCAGCCGCTGTACGTACGTCGGGTGGACGCGGCGCATCCCGGCGATCGCGTACAGGGCGCCGGCGCCCCACCGGTGGGTGTCCCGCAGCGGTTCGAACCGCCGGGCCACCAGGTCCAGCAGCTGCTGGAGGGTGTCGGGGCCGGTGCCGAGGGCGGCGAGCAGCTGCTCGGTGCGGGCGTTGCCCGCGCCGCGGCCCATGCCCAGGACGGTGGCGTCGAGCCAGGTGGCCCCGGCCTCGGCGGCGGCCAGGGTGTTGCGCAGTGCGAACCCCTGGTTGTCGTGGCCGTGGATGCCGACCGGGGCGTCCTGCCCGGTGCGGAAGAGCTCCACCAGTTCGGCGATGCGCGCGGCGTGCAGCGAGCCGAGCGAGTCGGCGACGTACACCGCCTCCAGCGGCCCCAGGTCCGCCACCGTCCGTACCAGGGCGATGACTTCGGCGGGGGTGGCCAGGTCGATCTGCATCAGGTTGAGGCCGACGCCGAAGCCCGCGGCGCGCAGTGAGCCGATCTCGGCGGCGAGGCCGGCGGCGCGGCTGTGGTGCACCGCGACGCGTACCAGGTCGACCGGGAGCGAGCCGGGGGCCAGCAGCTCCGCGAGGCGGGGGCCGGTCTCGGCGGCGGGGACGCCCGCGAGACCGGAGGCGTCCACCATCACGGCGAACCGCAGCCCGTGGTCGTCGGGCAGGACCTTGGCCAGGTTGGGGGTGAGCCCGGCCGGGAGCCTGCCGTAGGGGCCGCGGCCGCCCGGGTCGAACCGGGCGTAGCCCAGCTCCACGATGTCGATGCCGGTGTGGGCACAGACCCGCAGATAGTCCTCGACCAGGGCGTCGTCGAACTCCCAGTTGGTGTAGTAACCGCCGTCCCGCAGCGTGCAGTCCAGGACGGTCACCCGGTCCCGGCCGGCGGGTGTCCGCGGTGCGGGCGTGCTCATTTGTCCTCCAGGTCCGGGAGGGTGTCGGTGAAGTCGACGTGGTGGACGCGCTGCATCGGGGCCCAGTTGAGGCGGCCGTCGTTGCCCGGGTGGCGCACCAGGAGGCTGCCGTCGCCGTCGTGCATCATGTCGTCCCACTCCTGGACCCGGGGGTCCAGGTCGTTGGCGCGCAGGAAGTCGCGCACCGGCTCGAAGTGGTCCTCGGCCTCGACGTACATGAAGAGGGTGAGCGGCTCGATGAAGAAGATCTGGAGCTTGCGGACGCCGATGGTGTCCAGCGCGCCGCCGGGGCCGACGATCTCCGGCCACACCTCCCGGTGCAGGGCGATGTACTTGTCGGCGGCGGCCTGGTCCCGGAGACGGATGGTGAAGGCGTGGTTCTTCATCGAGCGAGCTCCTTCGCGAGGGTGAGCAGGTGCTGGTAGGTGCGGTTCACTTCGGTCCACGACTCGTCGTCGAGGACGTGGCGGCTGGGACCCCGGACATAGGTGGTCGTGATGAGGCCGCGTTCCTTCAGGAAGCGCTTGGCGATCGACAGGTAGTAGTCGGTGCTGTTCATCATGTGGCACATGAGGTACGACAGCGGGTGGCCGAGGCGTTCGGCGTTCGCCCGGTCGCCCGCCTCCAGCAGCCGCCACAGCGTCACGACGATCTCGGCGATCTCGGTGGCGGGGATGGTCCCGGTCAGGCCCCGGCCGTGGCAGTCCAGGAGCATCATGCCGCCGTCGCCCTCGAAGACCCTGGCCCGGCCCCCGGTGGCGTCGCGCAGCTGGCTCACCCGCGGCGGGGTGGGCTGCGCCTCCGGCTTGAACATCACCCGTTCCTCGCCGTACGTCTCCAGCAGGCGGGCCTGGGCGCCGATGGTCAGCGGCTGCTTGGCCAGGCTCTTGGCGTGGTGGACGATCACCGGGATGCCGACCGACTCGATGACGCGGCTGTAGTAGCCGACCATCTCGTCCTCGCCCAGGCCGATCGTGGCCGGGTGCATGACGAGCAGCGCGTCGACGCCGACGTCCTGCGCGTGCCGGCTGTACTCGACCGCGGCCTCCGCGGTCTCCGCACCGGTGCTCATCACCGACACCCCGCGCCCGTCGGCCGACTTGGCGCACAGCTCGGCGACGCGCAGCCGCTCGGTGTGCGTCAGCCGCAGCACCTCCGAGACCTGCCCGACGACGAATCCGTCGCAGCCGGCCTGGAACATGTGGTCGGCCTGGCGGCGGAAGTCGTCCTCGTGCAGCGCGCCGCTGTCGGTGTAGGGCATGAGGACGACCGGCAGAACACCCTTGACGTCCTTGGCTGTGGGCAGACTCATCGGCTGGTTCCGTTCGTGTCGTGCGCCGGGGGCGGCGCGTGGTTGCCGTCGATGCCGATCAGGCGGGCGGTCTCGGCGGCCGCCCAAGGCGCCATCTTGAATCCGCCCCCGTTGAAGCCGGTGGCCAGCAGCAGGCCCGGCTCGCGCGGGTGGCGGACGACCCGGCCGTGGCCGTCCGGTGCCCAGCACTCGGCGGCCCGCAGCCCGCCCAGGCTCCGGCTGCCGGGCACCCAGCGCCACCGCCGGGCACCCGCCTCGGCGGCCAGCTGCGACTGGGCGGCGTCCACGGGTTCGCGGCCCGCGCCGGGCACCCGGCGGCCGGTCGGGTGCCCCAGGTAGATGCCGCCGGAATCGGGGTCCGGGCGGCCGTTGACGTCGAACTCGTCGTCGGTGTACGCGGGCTGGCCGGTCACCGGGGCGGCGGGGCGCCGCAGTTCGACCTGGACGGCCTGGGCCCACAGGTCGTGCTCGATCCCCCAGGACGTCAGCAGACCGGGCGTCGCGGCCCCGGCGGCCAGCACCACGGTGGCGGCCCGGACCGCGCCCGAGGAGGTCCGCACACCGTGCAGGCGGCCGTCGCCCCCGCGCAGCGGACTGTGCACCGCGACGCCCTCCAGCACTGTGCCGCCCTTGCGCCGGCCGGCCCGCAGATAGCCGCGGGTCACCTCGGTGGCGTCCAGCCAGCCGGCCTCCGGCTCCCATACGGCGCCGCTGCGGGCGGGGGCGGTGAGCAACTGGCCGAAGCGGCTGTCCACTTCCTCCGCGGACAGCCACCGGGCGGGCGCGTGCGCCGACAGCCGGGCGGTCTCGCGCCGGGCGTGCCCGGCGCGGTCGGGGTGCGGCAGGTAGAGGAAGCCGCAGGGGTGGAAGGCGGCGGTCTCGCCGGTGTGCGCGGCGAACTCCCGGAAGTGCCGCCAGCCGGTGACGGCGCGGTCGGTCAGCTCCGGGTCGTCGTGGTAGCAGCGGACGATGCCGCCGCTCCAGGCGGTGGAGCCCAGCCCGCCGCGGTGCTGTTCGACCAGGGTGACGGCGGCGCCGCAGGCGGCCAGTTCGTGGAAGACCGCGGCGCCGACCACACCACCGCCGACCACCACCACATCGGCGTCGGCCCCGGCCTCACTCATGGCCGGCGCCGGCCACGGTGGGCCGTTCGGCGGCGGGGGCGGGGGTGCGCCGGGCCAGTACCGACCCGAGGATCTCGCCGGACCGTACGGCCACCATCGACAGCAGCGAGGAGGTGATGCCGTGGGTGTGCTCGGTGCCGCCCTGGAGGTAGATGCCGGGCCCCGCGGGGGTGGTGGTCGCCACCCGGTAGTCGCGGCCGACCCGCAGCCGTCCCGCGGCGTCCCGCGCGCAGTCGGCGGCCACCGCGCCGAGCAGCGGGATGGGGTCCTGCTCCTCGTAGCCGGTGGCGAACACGACGGCGTCGGCGGTGAGTTCGTCCTCGGCGCCGGTGGTCAGCGAGCGGGTGCGCACCGTCGCGCCGCCGGCGCCGTCGGACACCTCGGTCACCTCCGTCGTGCCCAGGACGCGCAGCCGTTCGCGGCCGTGGATCTTCTCCTGGTAGGCGCGGCGGTAGAGGTCCTCGATGAGTTCGAGGTCGACGACGGCGTAGTTGGTGTTGCGGTGGTAGGCCATCAGCTGCTGCCGGGCGTCCTCGTCCGCGCCGAAGTAGACGTCGACCGCCTCCGGGTCGAAGACGCGGTTGGCGTACGGGCTGTCGTCGGCGGGGCTGTAGCCGTAGCGGGAGAAGACCGCGCACACCTCCGCCGCGGGATAGGTGCGGTGCAGGTACTCGGCGGCCTCCGCCGCGCTCTGCCCCGCGCCGACCACCACGAACCGCCGGACGTCGTCCCGGACGGTGTCCGCCAGCCGGGGCAGCAACTCGCTGCTGTGCCAGACGTGTTCGGACGGTTTGACGCCCTCGGGCAGCCGGGGGCGCAGTCCGCAGGCGAGGACGACATTGCGGGCGAGGTGCACGGCGGTGCCGTCGGGACGGCGCACCGCCACCTCCAGCAGATCGCCGGCCCGGCGGATCTCGGTCACCTCCGAGGAGTACCCGACCAGATGGTCGACGCCGGCGGCCGCCCACTCCAGGTAGTCGTGGAACTCCTCCCGGGTGGGGTAGAGCATCTTGTGGTTGATGAAGTCCACGAGCCGGCCGCGGTCGTGCAGATAGGGCACGAAGCCGAACCGGCTGGTGGGGTTGCGCAGGGTGGCGAGGTCCTTGAGGAACGACACCTGCATGGTCGCGCCGTCGATGAGCATGCCGCGGTGCCAGCCGAACCGCGGCTGGCGCTCCAGGAACATCGCGGTGACCGCCCGGTCGGGCGGGACGCTCTCGTTGTGCTCCTCCAGCGCGATGGCCAGGCCCAGGTTGGCCGGGCCGAAGCCGATTCCCACGACATCATGGACGGGCGCACAGTGACCGAGCGGATTCCCCATGAAACTTCGCCCTTCCCTCGCTACCGGTATCGCTGCCGGGTCGTCGCCGACTGAGCTGACCGGACGCTAACGGGCCGCGAGGGAAGACTGGGGCGAGTGGGGCGAAACATGGCAGGGGGCTGCCGTTCTCGCTGTCCGACCCGGGCAACTTGTCGCGTCTTGTCGCCTCTTGTGGCTTCTTTTGCGCCACCACTGGTGGCACCTTCCTGCACATCGCGCGGGGATCCGTTGACCTCCGTGAACGCCGCGCACCACAGTTGCCGCGGCGAAACGCGTGAATTCCGGATCTCCGGACGACGTGCCGGATTATCTTTCGGGGTGCATACCTTTTATGATCACGAAATTTCGGCTGAACGAGGACGCGGCCACCCGTGAGTTCGGCATGGCGTGCCAGCGGATCATTCCCTGGCAGGGCCAGGACGAGGAACCCCCGCTGGGCGCCATGGCCTGCTTCCTGCCGGCCGGCGCCAGCTCCGAGCCGGACTGCCACGACCAGGACGAGGTCATGATCATCACGTCCGGCGCCGGCCGCCTCGACCTGGCCGGCGAAGAGGGCACGTTCGAGGCCGGGGACGTCGTCGTCCTGCCCCGCAAGCACGAACACGTGGTGCACAACCCCGGTACGGACACCCTCGTCTGGGTCTCCCTGTACTGGCCGCTGCGCGAACCGCAGCCGGACGGACCGGCGCCCGGCCCCCGGTCCGGCGCATGAGCGCCCCGGTCTGGATCACCGCGACACCCCCCACCCCCAACGGCGATCTGCACGTCGGCCATATCGCCGGGCCGTACGTCGCCGGGGACGTGCTGCGCCGCTTCCTGGCCGCCGACGGCGTCGAGACCCGGTACACCACCGGACTCGACGACCACCAGAGCTATGTGCCGGTACGCGGCGCCAAGGACGGACGCACCGGCGAGGACGTCGCCGACGGCTACGGCGCGTCCATCGAACGGACCTGGCGCGCGGCCGAGGTCGCCTTCGACCGCACCGTCCACCCCCGCCGCGACGCGGACTACCCCGCGTTCGTCCAGGACTTCCTGCGCCGGCTGCACGACGCCGGGCACCTCGTCGCCCGGACCCGCCCGCTGCCCTACTGCACCGGCTGCCGGCGCTGGCTGTACGAGGCGTACGTGTCCGGCAAGTGCCCGCACTGCGGCGCCGGTTCCCACGGCAACGCCTGCGAACCCTGCGGCCGCCCCAACGACTGCGGCGACCTGACCGATCCGCACTGCGAGACCTGCGGCCTCCCGGCCGAACTGCGCGACTGCACCCGCCTGTACTTCCCGCTGGCGCCCTTCGCCGACCGGCTCACCGCCTTCTGGGCCGACGTCCGTATGCCGCCCCATCTGCGGGTGCTGTGCGAGACCATGCTCGCCGACGGACTGCCGGAGATCGCCGTCAGCCACCCCGCGGACTGGGGCGTCCCGGTGCCCGTCGACGGTTTCACGGACCAGCGCGCCTACGTGTGGTGCGAGATGGCACCCGGCTACCTCTTCCAGTCGGACCGGCGCGGGCCGGACGGCGGACCGGCCACCGGACCCGTGCAGTTCTTCGGCTTCGACAACGGCTACTTCCACGCCGTGCTCTTCCCCGCCCTGTTCATGGCGTACGACGCGGCCCTCCCGCTGCCCACCGCCTTCGTGGTCAACGAGTTCTACCAACTGGACGGGCAGAAGTTCTCCACCAGCCGGCGGCACGCGGTCTGGGCCCACGACGCGCTCGCCGGGGCCGGCTCCGACGCCCTGCGCCACCATGTGCTCGCCGACCGCCCCGACGGCCGCCAGACCAGCTTCACCCCGGCCGACCTGGCACGCACCGTCGGCCACCTGCGCACCGGGTGGGACGGCTGGCTGCACCGGCTGTGCGCCGCCGTCGCCCGGGACTGCGACGGCCGGGTACCCGCCGAACGGCCCGCCGGACCCGCCTGGGAGCGGCTGCGGGCCGGGCTGTTGCGCACCGTCGGGGAACTGCGCGAGGCGTACGGGACGGCGGGGTTCGACCCGCGTCGCGCCGTGGCGCTGCTCGACGACGCGGTGGCCCGCACCGCCGACTTCGGACATGTGCACGCCCACGAACGTGACCGCCCCGGCGGCGCCGCCGCCCACCGCGCCGCCCTCACCGCCCAGCTCGCCGTCGCCGCGGCGCTGGCCGCCTGGGCCGCCCCGGTCATGCCGGCCGGCGCCGCCCGGCTGGCCGCCCTGCTCGGCGAGCGGCCCGGCCGCCCGGTCACCGCGGCCGCCCTCGCCGCACCCGCACCGGGCCGCCGTCTCGACCCGCCGGCCGGGCCGGTCTTCGGTGGCTGAGACGGCCGGCCCGCACCCCGCCGCGGCGGGCCCGCTGCGCGTCGCGGTGGTCGGACCGTTCAGCGGACCGCGCGCGGCCTGGGGCGAACTGCTGACCCGGGCGACAAACGCCCACCGCGACCGCGGCATCACCTGGGAGCGCCACGACGACCGCGGGGACGCGAGCAGGGCCGCCGCCGTCGCCGAGGCGGTGACGGGCGACGGCGGATACGCCGCCGTCGTCGGCCACTTCAACAGCATCGGCGCCGGCCACGCGCTGCCCGTCTACCGCCGCGCCGGACTACCCCTGCTGCTGCCCCTGGCCACCGCCCCCGGCCTGCTCCGCGGCGGCGGTGGCGGCGCGCTGCGCTGGTGCCCGCTCGACACGGGCCAGCCCGCCGCACTGCGCTGTGCCACCGCCGCGACCGGCACTCCGGCGGTCGCCGACGACGGCACCGACTACGGGCGCCGGCTCGCCGAACGGTTCCGCGCCGCCTGGCGGACCGCGCCACCGGTACGCCAGGACGGCCCGGCCGCGCTGGTGGTCTGCGGGACGCACTTCGGGGCCGCGGACACGGCCCGGCGGCGGCGCACGGCCGGCTTCGCGGGCCGGCTGCTGTTCACCGACGACTGCGCGGTGGACGAGTTCGCCGGGCTGCTGGGCACCGACGAGGCCCGCGACGCCCGCGTCGTACGGCTCCGTGGCGGCCCGTACACCCACGTCGACGCCGCCTTCAGCTGCCTGGTCCGGGCCCTCGCCGACGACCCGGGGGCGCGCGGCGGCCGGCTGCTGACCGCCCTGCGCGCCCACGCGGGCCTGGCGTTCGACGCGGACGGCGACCCGGTGGACGCCGACAGCGCCGCGGGCTGGGAAGTCGTCCCCGTGCTCCGGGCGGCGCCCCCCGCGCCCGGTCCCGCGCCCGGCCCGGACGTGGTGGTCGTCGGCGCCGGTGTGGTCGGCGCCGCCACCGCCGCCCACCTGGCCGAGGCCGGACTGTCCGTGGCCATGACCACGCCCGGCCCCGGCGCCGCCTCGGCCACCGACTGGTCGGGCGGCCTGGTCCGGGCCTACGAACCGGATCCGGCGATGCGCGCCCTGGCCGTCCGCAGCCACGGCCTGCTGTGGGGGAGACCCGCCGGGCAGAGCGCCGCCTGCGGCTTCCGCCGTACCGGCTCCCTCGTACTGCTGGGCACCGGGGACGTCGAAGCGGCCGCACGCGGTGTCGCGGAGCTGCGCGACACCGGGGTGACCGCGGAACTCCTCGGCCCCGGGGAGGTCCGCGACCGCTGGCCGGACCTGGCGGCCGACGGCATCGCCGGCGCGGTGTGGGAACCCGGCGGCGGCTACGCCGACCCGCCCGCCACCGCGGCCCACTACCGCACCCGGGCCCTGCGGTACGGAGCCACCCTGCTGCCCGGCCCCGTGGTGGCACTCGACACGCACCCGCGGGGTGTCCGCGCCGTCACCCCCGCCGGCGCCGTGACCGCGCGGTGCGCGGTGGTCGCGGCGGGCAGCGGCACCCCGGCCCTGCTGGGCGACCGCCTGCCGGTGCGCCCCGGCCGCGGCGCACCGCGCACCAAGCGCATCCGGTACGCCTTCTTCGACCTCGGCGGCCGCCGGCTGCCCGCCGTCAGCGATCTGACGACCGGTATGTGGGGACGGCCCCAGACCGGCGGCCCGGCGGCCGGCGGACACCTCACCGGACGCCCGGTGGACGAATGGGACGTGCCCGCCGCCGGCGGCGGGCAGCTCACCGCTGAGGAGATCGCCCACATCCGCTCCGGCGCCGTCCGCCGCTGGCCGTGGATTGGCCAAGCCCGTTATCTCCTGGGCAGGTTCGGCGCGGATCTGTACCATCCGGACGGTCCGTTCCTGGGACCGCTCCCGGGGGAACCGCGCGTCGTGGTGGCGGCCTGCTGGTCCGGTGCCGGCTTCAAGACGGCACCCGGTGCCGCCGCCGAAGCGGCGGCGGCCGTCCGGCGGCTGCTGCGGACGGACCACGCGGCCCCCGCCGGGACCGAGGCCGGACAGCCAGTACAGCCAGTACCACCAGCGCCGACAGAGGTCATACGTTGAACAACCCGCCGCCCCGCCCCCCGGTCACCGGACTCCCGGCCACCGGACAGCCGCGCACCGAGCTGCCGGTCACCGACCGCACCCGGCTGCGCCGCATGAAGGAGAAGGCCCGCACCACCCGCAGCGACCTCGACGCCGTCCTGGCCGCGGGCTTCGTCTGCCACCTGGGCGTCCTCGTGGACGGCACCCCCATGGTCGTACCGACCGTGTACGGCGCCACCGCCGACACCCTGTACCTCCACGGCTCGTCGGCCAGCCGCAGCCTGATACAGGCCCCGGACGGGACCGTCTGTGTGACGGTCACGCACGTGGACGGCGTGGTCCTGGCCCGGTCGGTCTTCGAACACGGCATCAACTACCGCTGCGCCATGATCTACGGCGTACCGCGCCAGGTCACCGACGACGCCGAGAAGCTGGCCGGCCTGCGGGTCCTGACCGAACAGGCCGCCCCCGGCCAGTGGGACTACGCACGGCGCCCCAGCCGCAAGGAACTGGCCGCGACCTCCCTGCTGGCGCTGGGCCTCGACGAGGCGTCGGTGAAGGTGCGCACCGGTCCGCCGGACGACGGCGACAGCCCCGACGCGCGACTGGGCCTGTGGGCGGGCGTACTGCCGCTGACCACCGTGCGCGGCGCGCTCGTACCCGACCCGGCGCTGCCCCCGGACATCGCGCTCCCCGGCCACCTGCGACGCGGCTGACGCGGCGGGGCGGCCGGCCCGTACCGCTGCGTCTCCCCGGCCGGCCGCCTCGCCGGGCCTTCCCCGTCACCGGCGTCCCACCACCCCGTCCGCAGCCCGACGTTCACCGAGGAGAGAGCCGTGTCCCCGTCGCCCCCGCCCGAGTCCGCCGTCCACCCGTGGACCGGCAAGATCGCCCAGCGCGATCTGGTCGCCGCGGCCGATCCGGACCTGGCCCTCGACCTCACCGTCCTGACCGCTCCCGAGCAGCTCCCGGGCCATCTGGCCGCGCGGACCGGCACCGTGGTGCTGCGCCCGGAGTTCTCCGACGACCTCGGCTCCGCCGTCCTGTGCCGCGCCGGTGCGCCGCTGCCGGAACGGGAGACGGCGGACCTCTGGGCCCGGGGCACCCGCCTGGTCGCGCACGACCACGTCGCCGGCGTCCCGCATTTCGCCGGTGGCCGGGTGACCGGCGGCCGGCTCGAACTCACCGACTGCTGGCAGTGCTTCTGCCTCGACGAGGGCCCCTTCGCGTATCTCACCAGCGTGATCAACGTGCCCCCCGGCGCGCGGGCGGTGCGCGGTCTCGCCGACCGCCTCCAGCCGGTGGTGGACGAGGCCGGACTGCGCGACGGGCCGGTGACCTTCGAGCTGGTCCTCGGCGAGCGGACGTGCAAGGTCGTGAAGTTCGCGCCCCGGGCCGGCGGTGAACCGCTGCCGACACTGGCCCGCGAACTCGCCGAGTACGGCACCGGCTTCCTGGCCGACTACTCCTTCATCACCCGCCGCTCCGGCCGTCTGGTCCGCATCCGTCACCTGGACACCATCCGGGCACTCGGCTCCTACGCGGGCGTACTGGAGGCCCCGTCACCCGGCGACGAGGTGCGGCAGCGCTCGATCGAGGGCGGACCGCTGACCGTGCTGCTGCGCAACCGCGACGAGGCGGCACTCCGCGCGGACATCGAACGCTGTCAGGAACTGAACCGCGCGGGCATCTTCGACCTGACCACCTGACCACCTGACCACCGGACACCCTGGCCGCCGGACCGGCCTCGCCGCCCGCACCGGCACCGGCCACCCGGTGGTCCCCACCCACCGTCGCCCCCTTGTTCTCGCCACCCGCTCCCGAACAGAAAGCCAACCGCATGACCATCGAAAACCGGCGCGTCGTCATCACCGGTGCCGCCCGGGACTTCGGGCGCACCCTCGCCATCGCCTTCGCCCGGCTGGGCGCCGAGGTGTACCTCTCCGCCCGCAGCCTGACCGGCGCCGAGCGGACCCGGGACGAGATCCGGGCGCTCGGCCACGACCGCGTCCACGCCTTCGCCTGCGACATCAGCTCACCGGAATCGGTCCGGGCGTTCGCCGACGCGGTCCGCGCACACACCGACCACGTCGACCTCCTCATCAACAACGGCGCCGCCTGGCTGGAGGGCGAGGACCTGCTGTCGGCCGACGACGAGGCGATCCTCGCCACCACCGGCTCCGGCGCGACCGGCACGGTGCTGGTGACCAAGCACTTCCTGCCGCTGCTGCTCGCCTCCGCGCAGCCGGACATCGTCACCATGGTCTCCGTGTGCGGCGTCCCGAACTTCGCGGGCTCCGCCGCGCACGACGCCTTCTACGCCGCCAAGGGCGCGCAGAGCGCCTTCACCGGCATCCTGTCCAAGCGGCTGCGCGAGCGGGGCGTCCGCGTCATCTCCCTCTTCCCGCCGGACTTCGACAACATCGACCCCCTCTCGCCCGAGTGGGAGACGGCCCCGCGCGGACCGGAGAACACCCTGACCGCCCAGTCGCTCGTCGACTGCATCACCTTCGCGGTGAACCAGCCCCGGGACTGCTTCATCAGCGCCTTCCACTTCGAACCCGCGCCCTGACACACGCGGCACCCCGGCACCCCGGCCCGCCCGCCGGGGTGCCCGGGAATCCACGGGCACCCCGCCGCGCTGTCCGTGCGACGCCTCGCGCCGCCCAGCGTGATCAGCCATCGTGATCAGTCCAGGACGAGATGTGCCAGGTAGTGGAAGTCCCCGGAGTGGATCTCCTCGATACGCCAAGGGGAGCCGGCGGTGAGCTCCGCCAGGTCGTCGGGGGAGAGGAAGGCGTAACGGAACCAGTCGGTCGCCAGACCGGCGTAGCGGACCCGGATCCGCCACTGCCCCGGGAGGCGGCCGGCCGCCACATTGCGTGCGCGATAGTCCGTCTCGGTCGGTGCCGTCAGGCGGGCGGGGTCGAACGTCGTGCCCAGCAGCGCCGCCCCGGGCCTGGCCACCCGCGCCAGCTCCTTGAGGACGCGCGGGGCCTGTTCCCGGCTTTCGAGGAAGCCGAGCCCGTTGCCGGTCAGCACGAGGGTGTCGAACTCGCCGTCGACGGCGCCGAGATCGGCCGCCGTGGCCTCGACGGCGCGCAGTCCGCGCCCGGTGCACAGGCGGACGGCTCCCGGGGAGGGATCGACGCCGAGCACCTCGTGTCCGCGCGCCTGGAGTTCGGCCATGGTGCGGCCGCCGCCGCACCCGATGTCGAGGACCGTGCCGCGGACCCGGCGCAGCAGCTCCTGGTCGACGTCCGGCCAGGATGCGGCGGCGGTGAAGTACAGGCCCGCGTCCGAGTGGTAGAGCTGCCCGTCGTCCCGTTCGAGGAGTTCGCGGACCCCGCTGCCCGCCCCGCCGCCCGCCCAGCAGTCGTGGAGCATGGCGCCGAACGCGTCGCCGGTGGTGGGTGCGCCGTGTACGTCAGGAGTCATGTCCCCCGCCCTTCGCCGGTCCTTGTACCAGTGCTTCGGTGATGCCGATCTGCCAGTCCTTCGGCAGCCGTGCGCGGTTCCAGTGGAAGACGAGGAGGAAGGCGGCCGCCTCCCGCGGGCCGACCCGTGCGCCCGGCCCGGTGAAGTACTCCGCGCGCCACTGTGCGCAGATCTCCGCGACGGACTCCCGGAACGCGGCGAAGTCGTCCTCGACGGCGGGGCCGCGGAGCGCGTCGAGCCGCTCGGGGGAGTGCCAGACCTGGCGCAGCCTGGCCGAGGTGTCCGCCCAGCCGGCGGGCGGGTCCCCGGCGAATCTCCTGCCGACCTGCCACCGCATCCGGTCCCAGACGTCCCGGTCCTCGAAGTCCGTGATGTGCAGCTCCGTGAACAGGACGCGGATCATGGCCATCGACAGCGCCCACACCGGTGCGGGCGGCTCCGCCAGGGACAGGTGACGCAGCCAGACCAGGGAGTCCGCGGTGAAGACGCGGTGCACGCTGCGCATCGACTCCGGGCCGCCGAACAGATGCTGCTCCGGTTCGTACACGGCGTGCTGGACGCCGGTGATGATGCCGCGGGCCTGCCAGTCGGCCCAGGTCCGCGCCAGCCGGCCGGCGGCCCGCTCCCGGAGCGCGGGGCGGGTCTGGAAGCGCACCCGCAGGCCGGGTGTCTTGTGGACGAAGAAGAAGTCCTCGACGGTCCCCTCGGCGAGGAGTTCGCGCACCGTCCCGAGCAGAGCGGCGTAGTGGCGGGGTGCCCCCGTGGCCGCCGGTGAGGTCAGGAGGCGGTACTCCAGCCAGGCGTGCGGGCGGTCGGCGGCGCGCAGCGCGGACAGGCCGGCGCCGAGGAAGACCTCGGCAGCCGGGAGCAGCCCGTCGGGCGGTGTGGTGTCCGTCCCTTCCAGCTGGTCGGCCACGGTGCGCAGGAACCGGGGGAGCGGCAGATCGAGTTCGCCGCACCGGACGGTGCCGCCCGGCGCCGGTGCCGGTGCCGTCCCGGAGCCCTGGGCGGGTCCGGGCCCGACGGCATGGGTCGTGCCACCGACGGTCTTTCCGGCGGCGGGCTTCTCGGCAGGTGTCTGCGCGGCAGGGGTGCGGGGCATTCAGTTCACCATCAGGACGGTGTCCCAGGGCAGCGTCTGCCCGGGACGTGCGTAGGAGTCGAGGGCGAGGGCGAGGCCCGCGGCGCCCTCCAGGAATCCGGCCGGTTCGTTGCCGGGGCGCAGGCCGTCGTGGCCGATCTCCAGGGGCGGGCAGCCGGCGGTGTCGAAGCCGTCGAGGATCCGCCCGGCGACGGTGTCGATGAGCGCGCCCGCCCGCGCGCCGACGGGCCCGTCCGTGAAGAAGCCGAGCAGATGCAGCACACCGGCCCACCCGTGGCACAGCGACCAGTGATCGGCCCGCCAGGCGTCCAGGGGGAGGGCGGCCACCGCGCCGATCGAGTCGTCGGCGAGGCGCAGCCAGTCCGCCCTGCCCAGTGCCTGTCCGGCGAGCTGCACGGCCCGGGAGATACCGGGGGTTCCGTAGCACCAGGCGACCCGGCCGCGGCCGGCGCCGGGCGCGTTGCCCGCGAAGGTGTCCAGGGAGACGGTATGGGGCCAGAAGACGCCGTACTCATCGGTCTGCCGGAACCGGTCCAGCAGACCGACCAGGCCGCGGATCGCCTCCTCCTGTCCGTCGGTCACGGCACCCTGCCGGTGGGCGAGGGAGAGCAGGGCCAGCGGTCCGGCGATGCCGTGGGCGAGCCCCAGGTTGAGGTGGCCGGACTCGCGCAGGGCGCGGTCGGTCGTCGGGTACCAGTTCGGCGGGGTGGTCGACCAGTAGCGGGGGACCTGGCGGCCGAAGTGCTCGGTGGTGCCGAGCATGGCCGCCAGGGCGGTGAGGATCCGCTCCATCTCGGCGGAGCCGCCGAGTCCGCGCAGCAGCAGGTACCGGCCCAGACCGGCCAGGCCGTCCAGGACGTCGAACCGGGCCATCGGGCCGAGCGGGACGGTGTCCACCACGTGGCACAGGCCGCGGGCGCCCTCGGCGGCACGGGCGTCGAGCGAGGCGAGGGCCTTCGCATAGCCCCCGCCGGCCCGGTGGGCGAGGTCCAGGGCGAACCCCAGGCCGGCGATCTCGTAGAACAGGCCGTAGTGGGGCCTGGGCTGGCTCTTGAGACTGTCCGCGGCCAGGCTCAGATACCGGTGCGCGGTGCGCCGGTCAGCCGGTTCGGTACCGGACCGGCTGCTGAAGAGCAGCGAGATACCGGCGTATCCGCTGGCGAGGGACGTGGTCTTCCAGCGGTCGGCGGGCTCCGTCCCGGTGGTGGCGTGGGGCAGGCGCGCGGGGTCGCGCAACCGGTCGGCCAGGGTGCCGACGAGCGCCAGGGCCCGGTCCCGGTGCCGGGGGACCGGCACGGTCGGTGTCACTGCCCGCTCCTCTCCTCGGCCGTCGCCGCCGGTCCGGCGGCGGGTGGTGCGGTGTGCCGGGCCCTGCCGAGCTGGGCACGGGCCGCGTGCGCCAGCAGGGCCAGGCTGCGCGCCTCGCTGTAGGGGTCGATGCCGTACAGCCGGTTGTGGTGCATATGGAGCAGACTGGCCACCGCGGTGTCCTGCCAGCCCCGTCCGGCGTACCGGCCGATACCGGGCAGCAGCAGTTCACCGAGTCCGCGCGCCGTCGTGGCGACCCGGTCGAGCACCGGCCGCACGGGCGCGGGCAGCACCCGGGCCAGCTCCTCCCGGGCGCGTCCCGGCGGCACCAGCCGCGCCGCCGCCGCGATGTCGGACCGGGCGGGCGCGGCGCCGTTCTCCTTCGGGAGCGACCGGTCCACCCAGGAACACCAGTCCCACGGCCCCAGCGACTCCAGCAGATGGACGTAACCCGCCAGCAGGAGCAGGTCCTTGCGGACGGCGCCGCCACCACCGGCGAGCAGGGTCAGCAGCCCCGTCGCCAGCCGGCTGTCGGCGCAGAACCACTCCTCGGCGCGCCGGACCCCCTCCGGCCCGCCGTAGCGGGAGACCTCCGGCGCGTACGAGGAGACCTTGAAGTCCCGGATGAGACCGGCCTTCTTCAGGGAGTCGCAGAAGCCCAGCAGCTCCGGCCACACGGTGGCGACGAGCTCCGCGGGGTCCCCGTGCAGCCGCAGCCGGATGTGGTGGCCCGCCTCCCGGTAGCGCATGAAGAACCAGCGGTCGACCTGCCCGGCGGTGCGGTCGATCAGCGGGGGGAGATGGCGGGTGAGCAACTCCTCATGGACCTCGGGCACACCGTGGAGTTCGACGAAGGCCCATTCACCGCCCGGGGGATGGGCGGTGGCGGCGGCGCTGTGGGCGACGCGCTGCACGTCCAGCTCCGCCGCCGCCGGCTCCGCGCCGGGCGGCCGCGGCGCGCCCCGGAGCGGCACGATGATCTCGTTGCTCCGGCCGCCCAGCCAGCCGTACACCTCGCCGAAGTCCCGGGGGCTCTCCGCGACGGTCACCCGGCCCCGGACGATTTCGCGGCGCAGTATCTCCTGGTGGAAGGCGTTGCCCAGGTCGAGCTCGCAGAGCTGGTCGCGCTGGCCGACGGTGACCCGGTCGGGGACGCGCGTACCGGTCCGCCAGGCGTCCACCACCCGCCGCCAGTCCTTGCCCCGCCCCGCGCTCTCCCGCATCGTCGCGCTCGGCCGCCAGCTGAGGGGCGAGAGCACGACCCGGCCGAGCCGGACGCGGGGCAGCCAGGGGAGGTGCTCGAACGGTCCCCAGTCCCACGGCTGCCAGGTCTTGTCCTCGCCGCAGTACGGGAGTTCCCCGAGGAAGCGCGCGAGATCGGGTGCGGCGGTGCCGAGCGACAGCACATGGGGGATCACCGGCCGGATCTCCTGACCGGTCTTCTCCCAGTACAGGCGGAGCCGGTCGCCGTCCGCGGCGACGACGAGGTCCCGCCAGTCGATACAGCCCTCCCCGCCCGGATCGCCGAAGGTCCCCACGGGGATCGAGTGCGGCAGGAGACCGGGCACCTGCATCACGTTCAGCGCGCGGGGCAGCACGGGGCGGAACTCCACCTGCGCGGCCAGCGCACCGTCCGTGTCCGCCATCAGCCGGCCGAGGCTCTTGGTGCTGTCGGTGAGCGCGGCGAACCGTCCCGCCATCGCGCCGGCGGTGGGCGTGCCCACGGAAGGGGTGGTGAGGAGGTCGAATCTCCCGGCCGCCAGGTCCTGCGCGCTGCCGGCCAGGAGCTGGAAGCAGAGTTCGAGCGAGGCGGGGACCGGCGCGTCCGGATCGACGGTCAGCCGTCGGACGTCCTCCTCGGTGAGGACGACCTCCCGCCGCTCATCGGCCAGGCCCCGGTGCAGCACGTCGGCCAGCGCCTGGATCCGGTCGTCCGCCGCTCCCGCGGCGCGCTTCCCGGACGGGAACTCGTTGCTGGACCTCGGGTGGAGGTAGGTGTCCGGGTAGCCCAGTCCGCGGTGCGGGTCGACGAGTTCCGCGAGCCGGACCGCACCGTGCTGCCCGTAGGCGTCGAGAAAGGCGCGCCGGTATCCCCGCATATGGGCGTACGACTCGTTCTTCGGCGACATCGACCACATCGCCGCGGCGTACCGCTCGACCTCCTCGGTCACCGCCGGCGGGACCTCGGCATCCGTGTCCAGGCGCAGGTCCACCTGAGGCGCGACCGCCCGGGAGCGGTGCGCCCGTTCCGACACCTCGACGAGACGGCGCCACGGCTCCCGGCCCTCGCCCGGCGCGGTCCCGCCGTACGCGGCCAGGGCGGTGCGCACTGCCGTCAGGTGGGCGCGTTCGGCCGAGTCCGCGGGCAGGACGCGCTCCAGCGACTCCAGGTAGGGGTCGTCGAGCCGGGTCGGGGCGAGCTGGGTGAGCAGGACTTCGTGGGCGACCAGGCTGCCGAGGAAGGATTCGAGACGGGCTTCGCCGAGGCGGGGGTGGGCCGCCACGGCCGCGGCGAGCAGTTCCCGGTACGGCACGGGGCGGGCGGCCGCTTCCCGGACCCAGGACAGGACCGGAGTGCACCGCAGGGAGAGCTCCTGGCTCGCCTGCTGGGTGGTGGTCGCCTTCTCGTCGCCCGCGCTGCGCAGCCGGACGTGCGGCAGCACCAGCCGGTCGCCCCGGACGAAGCAGAGGTTGTTCAGCACGACGTGCAAGGAGCGGCGGACAGCCGGGTCGGCCAGCCACTTCGCGGCCAGCCCGTCGAACCAGCCGGCGTCGGGGCGGGCCGACTTGACCGCGGGACCGGCGGCGGGAGCGTCCGCCGGGCGGTCGTGCCCGCCGGGTACCGACACTCCGGCGAAGAGACCGAACGGCGTGGGCCGGCCGGTGATCCGCCGGGCGTAGCGGGTGACGGATATCGCCGCGCGGATCAGCTTCTTGCGGCTGACCGCCGCACCGCCCGCGATCTTGTCCAGCTCCTCCGACAGGGCGTCACTCGACACCGCGATCGCCTCGCGCA
Organism: Streptomyces sp. x-80; assembly: GCF_046549095.1. Lineage (NCBI taxonomy): Bacteria > Bacillati > Actinomycetota > Actinomycetes > Kitasatosporales > Streptomycetaceae > Streptomyces > Streptomyces sp. x-80. The sequence goes on along the minus strand of NZ_JAJPWM010000028.1, from coordinate 28,799 downwards.
GCACGGGATGCGCGGCGATGCCGGTGAGGTACGCGACCAGTTCCGCGTCGGTCGGCGCGGTGGTGCGCCCGAACCCTTCGACGGCCTCGTCGAAGGTGTCGTGGGGGAGGGCGGCGGACCGCAGGAGAACCGGTCCGACGGCTGAGAAGGGGCTGCGCCGCGTCATGCTGAGGTTCTTTCCGGTCGGGACAGGCAGCCGGGGCCGCCACCGGCGGGTGTCGCCGATGGCGGCCTGCGGCCTGGACGTTCAGGACTCGGTGAGTCCGGTCGGTTCAGGACCCCGAGGTCAGCAACACATGGGGTTGCAGCCGTTGGTGAACGCGCACGAGGTGCCCGTGGCGCCACCGGTGTCACAGGTGACGAACGTGAACATCGTCGGTTCGAGCGGGGCGTTCGCGCCGCCGGTGACCGCCGTCTGAATGTCCAGGTCGAGGTCGGCGAGGTCGAGATCCAGATCCGTCTCGTCCGCGAGGAGGGCAGTAGTCATCGAGATTTCCTTACTCTTCGTGTAGTGCGCGAAAGCGCATTGCGGGAAGAACGGGTACTCACATGTGACGTATGCGGGCAGAGGAATGACGCCGCATATTCTTGCCGGGCCCGGCCTGTGGCGGAAGGCACGTCAGGCCGCGCCCATTCGGTAACGCCACGGCATCCCGTCGCATTTACCCCCGCGAGGAATTTCTCGCGAGCGGTACTGCGTCAGCAGGACGGGACAGGCCGAAATCGCAGCAGGAGGCCGAGGGACGGAATCGCAGCCTCCAGGTCAAGTCCGCGGGACGGGCCGTGTGTTGCCGGTTACGAAGGATCTTAGTCGGTGTGGTTCGAATTGGCTAGAACATTCACACGACATTGCGGCCGGGGGCCGTGCGGGCGGGGCCGGCCGGTGAATCGCCGTGCCGGACACCGGCGTTCCGCATCGCGGGCCGTTCCCGTATCCCGTCCCGACCGGATAAAGCCGAAGAGGGGAAGTCCGCTGTTCTCGCGGAGGTGACTGCGCGGCGGCCTTCGGTGGAGCGCTGAAATCCCGTCGTACTCGATGGAGTTACACCGAACGGCCGGGGAAACGGAGCGCCGGCCGCGTTGTCGCCGGCGTGCTCTCTCCGCGCCGGTCCGCGGGGCAGGTGTGCGTCGGCCTGCCCCGCGGCCGGGTACCCACAGAGCGCCGGGGCGCCTACAGGGTGCGCTCCAGGCGGTCCGCCATCAGCTTGGTGAAGCGGGACGGGTCGCTCAGTTCGCCGCCCTCGGCGAGCAGCGCCAGCCCGTAGAGGAGCTCGGCCGCCTCGGCGAGGTCCGTGTCCTCCGCGCGCTCGGCCTGGGCCGTCCGCAGGCCGGTGACCAGCGGGTGGCCGGGGTTGAGTTCCAGGATGCGCTTGGTACGGGGCACGTCCTGGCCCATGGCGCGGTACATGTTCTGGAGGGCCGGGGTCACATCGTGCGTGTCCGAGACGATGCAGGCCGGGGAGACGGTGAGACGGGAGGAGAGCCGGACCTCCTTGACGTCCTCGCCGAGCCGCGCCGTCATCCAGGTCAGCAGCTCCGCGAACTCCTGCTGCCGCTTCTCCCGCTCGGCCTCGACCTCCTTCTTCTCCTCCTCGGTGTCGAGGTCGGCCTCGCCCTTGGCGATGGACCGCAGCTGCTTGCCGTCGAACTCGGGGACGACGTCGACCCACACCTCGTCGACGGGGTCGGTCAGCAGCAGCACCTCGACGCCCTTGGCCCGGAAGGCTTCCATATGGGGCGAGTTCTCGATGGCCGCACGGGACTCGCCCGTCATGAAGAAGATGTGCTGCTGTCCCTCCTTCATGCGCGCGACGTACTGCTGGAGGGTGGTCGGCTCCTCCTCGTCGTGGGTCGTGGCGAACGAGGAGACACCGAGAATCGCGTCGCGGTTCTCGAAGTCGCCGAGCAGACCCTCCTTGAGGACCCGGCCGAACTCCCGCCAGAACGTCGCGTAGCGCTCCGGGTGGGCGGCCATCATGTCCTTGATGCTGGACAGCACCTTCTTCGCCAGCCTGCGGTGCATCAGCTGGATCTGGCGGTCCTGCTGGAGGATCTCGCGGGACACGTTGAGCGAGAGGTCCTGCGCGTCGACGACGCCCTTGACGAAGCGGAGGTACTCGGGCATGAGCGCTTCGCAGTCGTCCATGATGAAGACGCGCTTCACATAGAGCTGCACCCCGCGCTTGTGCCCCTGCGTGAACAGGTCCTGGGGCGCGCGCGAGGGGATGAAGAGCAGCGCCTGGTACTCGAAGGTGCCTTCCGCCTGCATGCGGATGGTTTCGAGCGGATCGTTCCAGTCGTGGCTGATGTGCTTGTACAGCTCGTGGTACTCGTCATCGGACACATCGTCGCGGGACCGGGCCCACAGCGCCTTCATGGAGTTGATCGTCTCGGGCTCCGGCCGGGCGGTGTTCTCGCCGTCCTCGCCGCTCTCGCCGCCCTCGGCGTCGGCCGTGGGCTCCGCGGCCTCCGGCGCCATCTTGATCGGCCAGGTGATGAAGTCCGAGTACCGCTTGACGATCTCCTTGATCTTCCAGGGAGAGGTGTAGTCGAAGAGCTGGTCCTCGGTGTCCGCCGGCTTGAGCCGCAGCGTGACCGAGGTGCCCTGCGGGGCGTCGTCGGCCGTCTCGATCGTGTAGGTGCCCTCGCCGGTGGACGCCCAGCGGGTGCCCTTGCTCTCGCCCGCGCGCCGGGTCACCAGGGTGACCTCGTCGGCGACCATGAAGCTGGCGTAGAAGCCGACGCCGAACTGTCCGATGAGCCCTTCCGCGGCGGCCGGGTCCTGGGCCTCCTTCAGCTCCTTCAGGAACTTCGCGGTGCCGGAGTTGGCGATCGTGCCGATGAGCCGGACCACCTCGTCGTGCGACATGCCGATGCCGTTGTCGCGCACCGTGAGCGTACGGGCGTCCTTGTCGGCCTCGATGTCGATGTGGAGGTCGGACACGTCGGCCCCGAGCGTGTCGTCGCGCAGGGCTTCGAGGCGGAGCTTGTCCAGCGCGTCGGACGCGTTGGAGATCAGCTCGCGCAGAAACACATCCTTGTTCGAGTAGATCGAGTGGATCATCATCTGCAGAAGCTGGCGTGCTTCTACCTGGAACTCGAATGTCTCGGTCGGCATATGCGTGGAATCCTTACAGGTCACCAGGTGACGGGGGCTTTCCGGGCACTGTAGATCAACGGATCGCCGCGGAGAACCGGTTCCTCTTATCGCGGAAAACGGGCCCCCGGCGGGTGCCGCCGCCCCTCGGGCGGGCATCCGGCCGCGGGTCTGGTGGGCATAGGGGAACGGACGCACGATGTGCGGCCCCACGCGGCCGGCTTCACCTGGGACGACACCTGGTACGCGTCCTTCGACGACCACCTCGTGGCGTCCATCGCCGGGCATACGGGCGGCTCCGAGGCGTACTGGAACATCGCCGTCAACGGTGTCGCCACACCGGTGGGCGGCTGCCGGTTCCGGACAGCCGACGGCGACAGCGTGGCGTTCACCTGGACCGAGCGGTAAACCCCGGCACCTGGCCCGTACCCGGTCGCCGCCCCTCGCGCTCAGTGCGGGGGGCGGCTCCGCTCCGCGCAGTCGACGAGGACGGGCAGGGCCCGCGCCAGGCCGCCGTCGCGGTCGGCGAACGGGAGCCGCAGATGGTGACGGAAGCCGTCGACGGCGGAGAAGGCCGGGCCGGGGACGATCAGTACCCCCGCGCGGCGGGCGAGCTGCGCGGTGGCCTCGGCGTCGGCACCGGGGATCTCCACCCAGAGGGCGGAGCCACCCGCGGGGCGCTCCCACCGCCAGCGGGGCGCCCGGTCGGCGAGGAGCCGTTCGGTCTCCGCCAGCCGCTCGCGCAGCTGGGCGCGGCGCCGGGCGCGCGCCTCGGGCAGCTGCCGGAGCAGCTGCGCGGCCAGCATCTGGTCCACCACCGGACAGGACAGGTCGACGGACTTCTTGATGTCGGCCAGGCGGCGGATGACGGTGGTGGAAGCGCGTATCCAGCCCAGCCGCAGACCGCCCCAGAAGAGCTTGGACAGGGTGCCGACGGTGGCGGTGGCGGCGGGCGGCAGCTGCGCCGCGAGGGAGACGGGCGCGGTGTCGTCGCGCAGGGACAGTTCCGCGTAGGCGTTGTCCTCCACCGTGTACAGACCGTGCTCGGCCAGTGCGGCCGCCCAGGCCCGGCGGGTGTGCTCGCCCATACCGCGGCCGGTGGGGTTGTGGACGGACGGTTGCAGATAGACCAGGCGCGGGCGGACGTGACCGGCCAGCCGCGCCAGTGCGGCGGGACCCTCGCCGGGGGCGGCGTCCGCCGGCAGCGGGACCAGCCGGGCCCCGCGGGCCCGCAGCGCTTCCAGGGCGCCGCGGTAGGTCGGGTCCTCGACGACCACCGTGTCACCGGGCTCGACCAGCCCCTGGGTGATCAGCCAGACGGCCTGCTGGGACCCGGCGGTGACCAGGATCTGCTCCGGTGACGTCGGCAGGCCCGCGGACCGGTGATACCGGGCGATGCCCGCACGCAGCTCCGGCAGCCCGTACGGAAAGTAGCCGTCACCGGCCAGCGCGGCCGTGAGGTCCCGGGCGGACAGGGCGCCGACCGCCGCCGCGACCGCGGGCAGCCCGTCCAGCGCGCCGCTGGACAGATCGATGCCACCGTCCCGGGTCCCGAAACTCGCCAGCCGTCCCTCGGTCGCGGGTTCGCCCACCGCCCCGGACCCCCGCAGCCGGGACCCGCTGCCCTGCCGGCTCTCCAGCCACCCCTCGGCCTCCAGCAGGCCGTACGCGGCCGTCACCGTGGAGCGGCTGACGCCGATCGCCGCCGCGAGGGCGCGCTGCGAGGGCAGCACCGTGCCGGGCGCCACATCGCCGCGCTGCGCCAGCTCGCGCAGCGCGTCCGCCAGCAGCCGCGGCAGCGCCTCGGTGCCGCCCTTGGACCACCCGGTCAGCAGACGCGACAGGCGGGTGGACGGTATCCGGTCCATGCCCCCATGATCCCCCGCCGCGCATCACCCGCCCGGACGGCGCCGGGCCGGCCGGCGCCCCGCAGGCCAATTGCCCCCAAGTGGTCTTTGCCGCCCGCCGGCGCCGGACGCAGGATCGGGAGCACCGTCCGTTCAAAGGAGCAAGGACATGGCGACCGTGGTGCTGGTCGGGACACTCGACACAAAGGGAGCGGAGTACGCGTGGCTCGCGACGCGGCTGCGCGCGTCCGGCTGCGACGTCGTGACCGTCGACGCCGGTGTGCTGCCGCCACCGGCCGGCGGCAGCACACCGGCCGGTGACATCGACGCCGCCGCCGTGGCGCGCCGCGCCGGGCACGACCTGGCGGCACTGCGGGCGGGCGGCGACCGCGGCGCGGCCGTGGCGGCGATGGCCGAGGGCGTCGAGCGGGTCGTCGCCGATCTGTACCGGCAGGGGCGGCTGCACGCGGTGCTGGCGGTGGCCGGCAGCGGCGGCTCGTTCATCGCCGCCCGTGCCATGCAGGCCCTGCCCGTCGGCGTACCGAAGCTGCTGGTCTCCACCATGGCCGGCGGGGACGTGGCGCCGTACGTGGGCAGCAGCGACCTCACCATGATGTACAGCGTCGTCGACGTCGCGGGCATCAACTCCGTCTCCTCCCGGATCCTGGGGAACGCGGTGGCCGCGGCCGCCGGGATGGCCGCCCACCACGAGCGGAGCCTGAACCATCCGCAGCCGCAGGGCCGCAAGCTGATCGGCGCCAGCATGTTCGGCGTCACCACGGAGGCGGTCGACGCCGCCCGCCGGCGCCTGGACGACCTCGGCTACGAGGTCCTGGTTTTCCACGCCACCGGTGCGGGCGGCCGGGCCCTGGAGAAGCTCGCCGCCGGCGGGTTCCTCGCCGGTGTCCTGGACCTGACCACCACCGAACTCGCGGACGAACTGGTCGGCGGCGTGCTGAGCGCCGGGCCCGACCGGCTCACCGCGGCGGGCCGGGCGGGCATCCCCCAGGTCATCGCCCCGGGCGCGCTGGACATGGTCAACTTCGGCCCCGCGGAGACCGTCCCGGAGCGCTTCGCCGAACGCCGGCTGCTCGTCCACAACCCCACCGTCACCCTGATGCGCACCACGGCCGAGGAGATGGCGGTGCTCGGCACCACCATCGGGCAGAAGCTGGCCGCGGCGCGCGGCCCGGCGGCGGTCTTCTGGCCGCTGGGCGGCGTCTCCGCCGTGGACGCCCCGGACGGCCCCTTCCACGACCCGGCCGCCGACCGGGCCGGCCTCGCGGCGCTGCGCGCGGCCCTGACGGACAGCGCCGTCGCCCTGCACGAGATCGACGCGCACCTCAACGACCAGGCCTTCGCCGTCGCCGCCGCCGACCACCTCCACCGGCTGATCACCGCGCAGGACCGCTCGACCGCGCACGCCTGAACCCCGTACCGACCGAACAGGAGCCACCCGTGAACCGCAAGCAAGCCCTGGCCCGCCTGACCGACCAGGTCAGCGCCGGCCACGCCGTCATCGGCGCCGGCGCCGGCACCGGTCTGTCCGCCAAATGCGCGGAGGCCGGCGGCGTCGACCTGCTGATCATCTACAACTCCGGCCGGTACCGGATGGCCGGCCGGGGTTCGCTGGCGGGCCTGCTGCCCTACGGCGACGCCAACGCCATCGTGCTGGAGATGGCGGGCGAGGTCCTGCCCGTCGTACGGGACGTGCCGGTGCTCGCCGGGGTGTGCGGCACCGACCCCTTCCGGATCATGGGCAACTTCCTCGACCAGCTGAAGGCCGTCGGGTTCACCGGCGTACAGAACTTCCCCACCGTCGGGCTGTACGACGGCACGTTCCGCGCGAACCTGGAGGAGACCGGCATGGGCTTCGGCCTGGAGATCGACATGATCCGCCAGGCCCATGAGCGCGATCTGCTCACCGCCCCCTACGTCTTCGACCCCGGCCAGGCCGCCGAGATGGCACGGGCCGGCGCGGACGTCCTCGTACCGCACGTCGGACTCACCACCAAGGGCGCCATCGGCGCCGCCACCGCCCTCACCCTCGACCAGGCCGCCTCCGTCGTGCAGGAGATGCACGACGCCGCCAAGCGGGTCAACCCGGACATCATCGTGCTCTGCCACGGCGGACCGATCGCCGAACCCGCGGACGCCCGCTACATCCTGGACCACACCTCCGGTATCGCCGGCTTCTTCGGCGCCTCCTCCATGGAGCGCCTGCCCACCGAGCGCGCCATCACCGACCAGGCCCGCGCCTTCAAATCCCTCTCCCTCGGCTGATCTCCGACGACGGCCCGCCGCGCGCCGGGGCTCCCGGCAACCGCCGTCCGGACGATCGCGCCGGGCCCCGCACCGTGTCACCGGACACCTGCGCCACAGTGGGAGTCAATTCATTACATACGGCGTGTTCTCTCCCGGAACCATCACGTGTTTCGACCCGTCTAGCAGCTCGGTGATCCACTTCTTCTGCGGAGCAGCGGACACCGACCAGGCAGCAGGGCAAGGGACGAAGGAGACACGGTGGCGGGCGCATCCCCTGGCAGACCGGAAGAGCAGCAGTCGTCAGGGGAGTTGACGGGGGACCAATCCCCTCGGCGACGTGACGATGTCCCACAGGTGGCGCCGCGTGAGTCAGCGGGCCACGGTCCGGCGGACCGGGACTCCGCGGGGCGCGGGTCCGCGGGCCACGAGCCAGCGGACCGCGACTCCGCGGGCCGCGAGACAACGGGTCGTGAGTCGGCGGGTCGCGATGCGACGGGTCGTGACGCCGCGAAGGCCGTCCCTTCCTGGGCGTTCACGCCGAGAGACAGAACCTCCGGGGCCGGGGCTGTGACGAGCGGCGGGGCCGTGACGAGCCGCGGGACCGAGAACGGCGCGCCCGGCGAGGACGGCAAGGACAGCAAGGACGGCAGGGACAGCAAGGCGGGCGCGGGCGGCGAGACCGGCAGGGCCGACACGACCGGTACGAACGGCGCGGTCGGCAAGGCTGCCGAGGCCGCCAAGGCCGCCGATCGCGCCGAGACCGGCACGATCGGTACGCACGGCAAGGCCGGCGAGAACGGGGAGCCCGGCCAGGCCACCGGGCCGGGCAAGGCCACCGAGACCGGCAAGGCCACCGAGACCCGCACAGGCTCCGAAACCCGCGAGGACGCGGCCGAAGCCGGGCGCGCGGAATCCGACGGCGCCGACGGGGCGGTACGGGCCGTCGGCACGGTACGGGCCGACGCGGGGGCGGCCGCCCGCACCGGTGCCGAGTCCAGGCCGTCGGCGCTGCCCGTACGCGTGCCGAAGCGCCCGGCCGCGCCGTCGGACGACGCGTCGGACGCGGAGCGGACCAGCCGGTTCGTGGCGCTGAAGTCGACGGACCCACAACCGCTCAAACCTCCGCAGCCGGTGTCGCCGGCCAAGCCTCCGCAGCCGCTGTCGCCGGGCCCGGCCGGGTCCCGTCCGCCGGCCGTCCCCGGTAGCGGCGCGTCCGCTCCGGCCGCCGGAGACGGACCGGGCGGGGGAGCGGGCGGGGGAGCGGGCGGCGGCGCACCGGTGGCCCGGCAAGCGGACGCCGGGCCCGCCTGGCGAGCGGTGGACCAGCAGGCGCCGACGCTGGGCAACCGCACCGCGGCCGGCGGCCCCGCCCTCACCGGGCCGCCGGCCGCGCCCCCCGTCGGCCGGCCTGCCGGCCCGGCGGCCGGGGTCCCGGACACCGGGCGCCCGCAACCGGACGCCCAGCCGCCGCTGGACCTCCTGGCGCAGCTGACCAACACCCCGGCGCCGCCCGAGACTCCGATGCGTACGGCCGCCCGGCGGGTGAAGATATGGGGCTCGCTGGCGGCGCTGCTCGTGGTCGGCCTCGTGGTCGTACAGGCGGTACGGCCGCTGCCCGACCCGAAGGCGGTGCTCACCGCGCAGGAGACGCACACGTTCGACGGGGCCGGACCGTCGCTCCCGTGGCCGACGGAGGGGCAGGCGGTCGTCGACGTCAACGGTCTCGGCCGGATGGGCGCGTTCGGCGAGATGAAGCCGCTGCCGATCGGCAGTGTCGCGAAGGTGATGACCACGTACCTCGTGCTGAAGGGCCACCCGCTGGAGAAGGGGGCGAAGGGCCCGTCCCTCGCCGTCGACCAGAAGGCCGAGGACGACTACACGCAGGGCCGTAAGGAGAAGGAGTCGGTCGTCGAGGTCAAGAAGGGGCAGCAGATCTCCCAGCGCGAAGCCCTGGAGGCCGTCATGCTGCCGTCCGCGAACAACGTCGCCCGGCTGCTCGCCCGCTGGGACACCGGCGGTTCCGAGGAGGCGTTCATCGAGAAGATGAACGCGACCGCGAAGGAGCTCGGGATGACCAACACGACGTACACCGACGCGAGCGGGCTCAAGGAGACCACGGTCAGCACCGCCGAGGACCAGGTGAAACTGGCGAAGAAGGCGATGACGGACGAGGCGTTCCGCGAGATCGCGAAGATGACGAGCTACACCGCCACCACGACGTCGGGCACCGGCAGCCCCGGTGACCCCACCACGCGGACGCAGTACAACTTCAACAAGCTCGTGCCGATGTTCGGTGTGGTGGGCATCAAGACCGGCTCCACCACCAAGGCGGGCGGCAATCTGCTCTTCGCCGCCGAGAAGAAGGTGGGCCCGACCACGCAGCTGATCGTCGGCGCGGTCTTCGGGCAGCACAAGCCCAACATCATCGAGACCGCCACCGAGCACAGCAAGCAGCTCATCCTGGCGGCGGGCAAGGAACTGACGGAGCGGACGGTGGTCAAGAAGGGCCAGGTCGTCGGCGCGATCGACGACGGGCTCGGCGGCCGGACGCCGGTCGTGGCGACCGCGGACATGACGGTCGTCGGCTGGCCCGCCGCGGCCGTGCGACTGAAGCTCACCGACGGCGGAAAGAAGCTCCCGCACGCGGCGAAGGCCGGTACGGAGGTCGGTCTGCTGACGGCGGGCAGCGGTCAGGGCGAGGTGAAGGTACCGGTGGCACTCCAGCAGAGCCTCGTCGAGCCGTCGTTCACCGCGAAGCTCACCCGCCTCGGCTGACCGGCGGCCGGGGACGGGGGACGGGGGACGGGGCCGCGACTTGAGCCCCGGCACGGACGCCTCGAACCGGCCACGTAGGACACCGTCCAACTCCTGAGTGCGGAAGCCCGCTTTTGCCGAGTGAGTCCGGCATGAACGCACCGCCGGAGACGAGCGAGGTGGACGGGTCCCGTGCGGGGGAGCCGTCCCGGAAGCACGGCTGCCACCGCCCTACTCCACTTCCATGCCCCGCGCCATTTCCCCGCCTCCGAGGAGTTGGAGGCCGGGGAATCGGCGTCCCCCTGGCGCACCGACTGGAGGAAATCCCGTACCGGTCAGCCGTGTTGGGGCCTCGGACCGGCTGCACACCGCCGATCGACGCGCCCTCGGAAATCCCCTGGTGCGGTGGCCGGGAAGGGGTGGAGACTCCGCCTCATGGCCGATATGCAGACGTTCCGGGAGGCGGTCGCCGCGTGGGCGGCGGGTGGCCCCGGCGACGGCGCGCGCGAACTGGCCGGGCGGCTGCCCGTCCGGGCCGTCGTCCTGCTCGAAGGGCTGAGCGACGCCGCGGCGGTCGGCGCGCTGGCCACGAGCCGCGGCCGGAACCTGGCGGCCGAAGGAGTCTGCGTCCTGTCGATGGGCGGTGCGATGAGCGTCGGTCGCTTCGCCCGCCTTCTCGGGCCTACCGGCCTGGGCCTCCGCCTCACGGGACTGTGCGACGAGGCGGAGCGGCCCTACTACGCCCGCGCCTTGGCGCGGGCCGATACGGCACCGCAAGAGTTCTTCGTCTGCGCGGCGGATCTGGAGGACGAGCTCATCCGCGCGCTGGGCGTGACACGGGTGGCGGAGCTCGTCCGGGCGGAGGGCGACCCGCGCGCCCTGCGGACCTTCCTGCGTCAGCCCGCACAGCAGGGCCGCACCTCACCGCAGCAGTTGCGGCGCTTCCTCGGCACAAAGAAAGGCCGCAAGATCCACTACGGCCGTGTCCTCGTCGAGGCCCTCGACCCCGACCGCACACCCGCCCCGCTCGACGGCCTGCTCACCAGCCTCTGACCGCCGGGCGACGCCCGACACGGACAGCCCCGGCCAGGAGCGCGCAGCGGTACGGGCATGCGTTCCTGATCGTTCACCCTGGAATGGCGGGACCTGACGCGTTGCCAGCACCGCGCCGTCCCGGCCGACCCGCTCCTCACGCCCCCCTCACACACACGACACAGCGCCCGCGTGCCATCGGGGTCCGGCCCGTGGGTCAGTGGCCGTGCCGGGCGATCGCGCGCAGGAAGGCGACGGTCTCCATCTCGCGGTTGGTGGCTTCGCCGGGGGACGTCCCGTACCGGCGGTTGGCGGAGAGCTTCACGATGGTGGTCCGGCTGACCGGATCGACGTAGACGAACTGGTTGTAGACGCCGATCGCGCTGAACTCGCCACGGTCTCCGGCCGGGATCCACCACTGGTAGCCGTAGCCGAGATCGATGTGCTGGCCGCCGGTCAGCGGGCGGCCGGGCTGAAGGTGCGGCGCGGTCGCGGTGACCGAGTCGCGCACCCACTGCGCGGGTACGACCTGCCGGCCCTGCCAGGCACCGTCGTTGCGGTACAGCTCGCCGAGCCTGGCGAAGTCGCGGGCGGTCAGGTTGAGCCCGGCGAAGGCGAGTTCCCTCCCGGCGGGGTCCAGCAGCCAGTAGCCCGCCGACGTCATGCCGAGCGGTTCGCACAGCTTCTCGTGCATGTAGTCGGCGACCGGGCGGCTGGTGGCGCGGGCCACCAGGCCCGCCGCGGACGGCTGGCCGCCCGAGGAAGCCTCCGCTCTGTCCACCCTTGTCCTCGCGCAGGTGCGGGGCCTTCAGCTCGATCTCCTCGTCTCCGGGGACCGCGCACGGGCGGACCGCGCCATCGACATCGCCGTCCGCCTCCTCGACCGCTCCATCCGGCCCGGAAGCGCAGCCGATCACCGGTAGACCGCCACGTCCCGTCCTCGTCCGCCTCCCTGTGGTGGTGCGACGAGCGGCCGCTCCAGCGCGCCCCCCACGTTCTCCCGACGGCTCGGCACCCGTAGCGCGCCGACAGGCGACTGGCCCCGAATCAGCGATGCGGCGTCTCCGCACCGTGGCGCGGGGCACAACCGACCGGTTCCTGCGCGCACTGCTCTCCGCGACGGCCGCGGTGCGCATGCCGTCAGCGGAATTTATCGTTGAAGGAACGGCCCGTGCCGGGCCGAGCGGCGCCCGCGCGCCCGCCGCGCGTGGTACCGCCGCCCGCCGTGCGCGCCCAGCGCCCGTTTCCACACTCCCGTATTTCGCGAGTCGCAGAAGAGCGAAGGAGGGATCGCCGTGCGGGCACCGGCCCACGTCGGACGGTGGGCCTTCCATGGGGTCTTCACCCTCCCACCGCCAGGAGAGGACGGACCCCGCGACGGCACCACGGGGATGCGGTCCGTCAGTGACTGATGCGGTCCGTCAGTGACGACGACCACGTCCGGAGAATGCGAGCCCTCATGAAGTCCGACGAGATCGTTTCCGAGTTGCTGTCCGCACACGGGCAGACATACGCCGCGGAAGCCGGAATCACACTCCGGGACAAACCCGCGCCGCTGTACCAGCTGCTGGTGTTCGCGACACTGTGCGCCATCCGGATCAAGGCCGAGACGGCTACGCACGCGGCCCAGGAACTGTTCGCGGCGGGTTTCCGCACGCCACGAGCGATGGCGGGCTCCGACTGGCAGGACCGGGTGGACGCGCTGGGCCGGGCCCACTACGTCCGCTACGACGAAAGCACCGCCACCGCTCTCGGCAGGGGGGCGGACATGGTGCTCGAACGCTGGCACGGCGACCTCCGGCGGATGCACGAAGAATCCGGCGGCGACCGTGGCAAGCTCCAGGAGCTGCTGCGGGAGGTCCCCAGGATCGGCCCGGTCGGCGCGAACATCTTCTGCCGGGAGGCCCAGGCCGTCTGGCCACACCTGCGCCCCTTCTTCGACGAGAGGACCTGTGAGACGGCGAAGAGTCTGGGACTGCCGCACACTCCCGACGGCCTCGGGCGGTTGGTGCGGCCGGACGACCACGCCCGACTCGCAGCCGCCCTGGTGCGCGTCGGCCTGTCGAAAGGCACGGTCCAGGAACTCCGAGCCGCATGAGCCGCGAGGCCCGCCCGCTCCTTCGGAGGGCACCTTGGAGCGCGTCGTCGCTGCTGCCCTCCATCGGAGCACCCCGTCGTCAGCGGGGAGGGCATTTTCTGACCTGCCGCCGGCATCGCCCCGCCCGACCGGTGGCCGCGGGTGCGGCGGCCTGAGGGTATCGGTCAGCTGCCCGTGCGCCGTACGGTCACGTCAGCCGGCGTGGACACCATGTGCGGCCTGTGCGGCGATCCGGTCAAGGCGGGCGACCTCATCAGCCGGATGCGCGCCCCAAGGACCCACGGTTCGTCCCGATGGGCCGGCTGTGCCGGCGCTGCCTGTACGAGCGGCGTGACAAGCCCCGGCGCCGCGACGTCCTGCTGCGGATTCTCCACCAGCTGTTCGCCGGCATCTCCGTCGGCCTCAATGGCTTCGAGTGCAACGTCCTGCTCGCGTGGCTGACCGAGGATCCGGCCCTGGCTGTGGTGTCTGAGGGCCTTGGTCACACGACGTCTTCGAGCGTGAGCTGCTGCGGGATGTTCGCGAGGGGTTCGGGTGGATGGTCGAAGACGCCCGACTCCCACCCCGCTTCCCGCGGGCCGAAGTTGCAGCTGAGCATCTTGACATCGTGCAGCAGCTCCGCCCTGTCAGTGGCCTGAGACCGTGCGTACTGCCTGGTGCCGCATCAGGCAATGTTCGCCCTCTGCCTTGCAGGGCAATGCAATTGGGGGACCTGATGTACGGCGACATGCCCCACGACGAGACGGCGGCCTGCGGTGCACTCTTGACAGTCGCTTCACAGTCGGGCGGGATGGTGGGTGCGCACGGGGCGCGGCTGTCGAGTCGGGGGGCACGTGGTGCAAGGTGTCGGTGGTCCGGACCACGTGGAGATACTGGAGCGTTGGGCCCGGGGCTTACAGATGCTCCATGTGGCTCACAACATCGCCTCGGAGCGGTTCCATCACTGGAACCGCGTCACCGGGATCTCCACAGCCATGCTGTCCGCAGTCGTCGGTACAACGCTCTTCGCCTCTCTCTCGGCCTCCGGCCTCAGCGGGGTTCGTGTGGCAGCCGGAGCCTCCAGCCTGCTGACGGCTGCGCTCAGTGCCGGGCAACTGGTCTGGAACTATCCCGAACTCGCCTCGCGCCACCGAGCAGCCGCAGTGCGCTACGCGGCCCTCCGCCGACAGGTCGAACTGCGACTGGCGAACCGGGACCAAGTGACCGAGACAGACGTCGACGTCACATCGACCGAGTGGGAAGAGATCGAGCAGTCTGCCCCACAGCTACCGATCGGTGTCCGCCGCCGCGCCAGGAAGGAGACCTCCAGAATCCCGCTACGTGCCTGAACACCGTGCCATCAGGCTTGTTGCGGTGGCAGAACGAGTGCGGGTGCGTGAGATCGACGATGACGAGGGCCGACGGCTGCTGCGGGTCATCCGCAGAGGCTCCGGGCCGGTGGTGACCTGGCGGCGGGCGCAGATGTTTCCGCTGTCCGCGCAGGGCATGCCCGTGGCGAAGATCGCCAAGGTGACCTTCACCAGCACAGACCGGGTCCGGGACGTTATCCACAACGTCAACGCCGACGGCTTCAACTCGCTCTACCCAAAGCACAAGGGCGGCCGTCCGAAGACCTTCACCCTGCCCGAGCGGCGCGAGATCAAGAAGATCGCCAAGTCCAAGCCAGCCGAACACGGCACATGGCGAGGTCCCTTCCTCATGTGCGGAAGGGACCTTGTGTGGAGCTGGCCGGGCGTGTCCGGTGATCGCGTAAGTCCCCGGCCGGGGCGGGCTGCCGCCCGACGGCGCTGTACCCGCGTGGCGTTCGGCGGTGGCGTGCTGCGCCGCCGCAGCCTCCCGGTACGGGTGGCCGGCATCGGCGGCTGCTTCTGGACGGCAGGGGCGCAGTCGCCCGCCAGTAGGCGTCGGGCTCGCTGACCTCAAGGTGCGGGATGTTGACGCGACACCGGGCCACCGCTGCCACGAAACCAGGACGCCGAGATCCTTGTCGAGCGGCTCCGCCGGCCGATGCCCGCTGGGAGTTGATCGCACCAGTACTGTCTGCCTGGCGCTTCGAGCGCCGCGGCAGGGCCAAGCCCCCACCGCCATTGCACCCACCCACGCGACCAGTCGGCGCGCACGTTCCACCTCCACGCAGTGCCCCTCGGGTTCAGCTCTGGGGCAATCGCCCGCGGGTGACCCGAGCCGCCGTCGCGGGCCTACGTCGCGCGAAATCGTCCCTCCTCCGCCTCCGCGACCAGCCCTCCGCTCATCAACCGGTCCAGGTGCTGTACCGCCGTCCTCCGCTCTACCGGCCTCACGTGTGGCCCTTCGACGTGGGGCCGGTAGACCAGCCGGTGTTCGGCGATCTCCTCGACGGTCCGGGGCTCGTTGAGGAACGAGAGGAGTGCCGCCTCCCGCTTCTCCACCACGCGGGCGAAGGCGTCGAGCCGACGTCGGAACTCCGTGGCGCCTTCGATCACGCCCTTCTGGTGAGACGTGCCGTACCAGCGCGCGTCGATCTCGCGGCACCGGCGCATCGACGCCTCGAAGTCCACGAGGCTGCTGCCGACGTCACCGTAGTACGGACCGAACGACGTCAGGTCGATGTCTGCCACGAACAGGAAGCCGTCCGGCTCGATCAGGAAGCCGCTGTGGCCTGCGGTATGGCCGGGGAGGTGCACGACGGTCACGGTGCGCCCGCCGAGGTCGAACACGGCGCCGTCTTCCAGCCCCATCGCCTCCGGACGTCCCCGCACGTGGAACTGGTCCCGCATTCCCTTGTCGGCCGCGTCGGCCGCGTCGGGCGGAAAGCCGTACCCGGCGACCAGTACCTCGCGGGAGCGCAGCGCGTCGAGGTCGCCTTCGTGGATGTGGACCGGCACCTCGTAGCTTCCGAGACCGGCGATATGGTCCTCGTGCGCATGGCTTACGAGGACCACGTCCGCGGGTGGTGCCGCTTCGACGAGCGACAGCGACGGATCGACGACCAGCGATTCCGTCGCGCCACGTACGAGCAGCGAGTTGCTGTACGGGTAGGCGCCCAGTTCAGCGCCGACGAGCACGCTGACCTCGCCGTATTCTGTTGCTGTGTATCCCGTGGTTCGCATGTCTGTGACTATCCCTTGAGTGCCGCCGTGACACCGGTCGGGGGGTCTGCCCAGCCGAACTCCGGGTAGGCGCCTCCGACGGACGTCATCGCACACCTCCGTACCCACCTCGTGCGAACGTCCGCGCCCATGGCACCCATCAATCCGGCGCCGATGGCCACGACGCCATCGGTCGTGGATCCACCGTTGGATTCAGGCACGTCAACTTCCCTTCTTCATCAGGGAACCTTGCTGAATCTTCATCAGGAACCTTGCCGAAACGTTGAGTTCGACCTCGATCGCTGTCGCAGCGTCGTCGGTTGAGCCGGGACAACGGCTGCGTAGGGCACCGGCCCGATGGTGCCCACGCCGGTCGGTCCGCCGCAGGCGATCCGATGGACCACTCCGGACATCTCGGTGAGGCGAGTCGAGATCACGGGTCGGGCCCTCCCGGTGTTGGCCAGGGTCCTCTGGGCCACCTGAACTCCAAGGGCGTTGGGGTGCATGCCATTCAGGGAGCTGACGGGTCCCCGCGGGGCAGCCGCGCGGGGACGCCGGTCAGTCCGGCTCGAATGTTGGTCATAGCCCTCTCTCCGTCGAGGAGGGCACCCACCTGCTCCGGCACGGCGAACTCTCCGCCCCCGCCCCTCCGTCAGCTTGTTCCGCGCCGAGGACCCGGCCGAGGACGACGGCAGCCGGCATGTGGGCTGTTGCCCAAGGTGTCCGGCCGGGGCGTCCGCGGTGCGGGCGGACGCGCCGGCTCGATGGACAGGAGAGGCCCCGGCGGTACGGACGTCAGCCCCTGAAGCTGTGGAGGCGGTCCGACATCCGGTCGATCGCCCAAGCGGCTCGCAGTGTCGGAGCGTTGAGGACCAGCGAGGGAGCAAACCGTGGCCGCGCTCGCCAGACGGCGCCGAGGTCGTCGTGGAGTTCATCGCCGGCGAGCCGGTCAGCGAGCAGCGTGCCGAGGTAGGGGGCCTGGGCGAGGCCGTGGCCGTTGCAGCCGATGGCGTAGAAGACGTTCCGCGTCGCTTCTCCCGCGACCGGCAGCCACGAGGGTGTCAGCGCGACCCACCCGCCCCACGCCCGTTGCAGCGCGACGTCGCGAAGGGAAGGGAACCGGTCGTAGAAGCCGCGGGCGAGGTCCGCCACGACCGCGGGGTCCGGCTCACGAGCACCCAGCGCTCCCCGTGCCGGCTGGAGCCGGCGAACACCGAACATGATCGTGCCGCGCGCGGTGGGACGGTAGCTCTGCATGAGGAGGTGCTGGGTGGCGATGCCGGAACGGCTCGTCCAGCCGGTCGCCGCCAGGCGTTCGGGCTTGATCGGCTCGGTCTCGGCCATGCTGACCCAGAGGGGTGTGGCCAGCCGCCTCGGGGCACTCGCGAGGTCGTGGGAGTAGGCATTGGTGGCGAGCACGACCCGCTCGGCACGGACGCGGCCTCCCGGCACGCTCACGACGACTCCCGCGCGACTGGGCTCCACCGCGCGCACGGCGGTCCGCTCGAACACCCTCGCACCCGACCCGAGGAGTGCCTCGCGGAGACCGAGCGCGAACTTCCCGGGGTTCAACAGCCCCCCGAGGCGCTCCAGGAAGCCACCGACGAACCCCTCCGGCAGACCCAGATCGTGGCCGTCGCCGAACTCGACGCCGGCCCCCGCGGTGTGGAGAATCCGCGCGTTGCGCCGCGCCTTCCGAAGCTGTCCCTTGGAAACGGCGGCCCCGACATTGCCCGTCGGCTCGTACTCGCAGTCGGTGGTGAGCCGCCCGATCAATTTCTCGGTGAAGTGGACGGCTTCCTCGGCGAAGTGGACGAGGGCAGGGAAGCGGCGCGGGTGCAGCGTGCTCAGAAGCTGAGGGTCGCCCGCCGGTGCACCCGTCAACTGGCCG
The DNA here is from genome assembly GCF_046549095.1 of Streptomyces sp. x-80. Classification (NCBI taxonomy): domain Bacteria; kingdom Bacillati; phylum Actinomycetota; class Actinomycetes; order Kitasatosporales; family Streptomycetaceae; genus Streptomyces; species Streptomyces sp. x-80. The sequence continues at coordinate 10,747 of NZ_JAJPWM010000028.1, read as the reverse complement.
GCGTTGCGCGAGGCCGCCCCGCAGCCGCAGAACCCGGCCTCCAGCAGGACGACATCGGCACCCCGCTCGGCCAGTCGCAGCGCCGCTGCCATGCCGGCGTACCCACCACCGACGACGGCGACATCGCACATGAGCTCACCCTCAAGCGCCGGCATGACATCGGTGGGGGGATCGACCCAGCCGGTGAACGCCGAGTACGTGACTCCCAGGGTGGTCACCTCACACCTCCTTGGCCGAATCGGCGCTGCCGACGACCGTGGTCTGGGCGGCGAAGCCGAGTGTTCCCAGGCCGGCTGCCTCGGCCAGCGCCAAGTTCTCGGTGGCCGCTTCGAGGAGCCGGGCCCGGTGGCCGGCTCCGCGCATGACGGCCAGGCCGGCGCGTGCCCCTTCTGCGTAGGTCGCGAGAGTCGCCTGGTCCGTTCGGTGGTTGCCGCTCGCGATCGCCGCGGCGGCCTCCTCCACAGCGCGCCGAAGGGTGCCGAGGGCCAGCTGGGTGTGCTCGCGCAGCGCCGCGGCGGGCACGCCTTGACCGAGCACGTAGGTCGCCCCCTCGACGTAGGCACTCAGTGCGGTGACGCCGAACGCGCCAATGACCCCGACGTCCAGCAGGCTGACGGCCGTCACCTGGTCGGAGACGTGACGCGGCGCCCCACCGAGGGCCGTGAGCGTCCGCTCGTGCTCCGACCAGGCCGCGGGCGAGCCCGAGAAGACGATCGTCGCGTCGGACGAGCCGATGTCCTGCGGGTAGCAGACGATGGCCCCGTCGAGGTACTCGGCACCTCGCTTCGCGGCCCAGCGCTCCAGCTCTTCGGCCTCGTCCGGCGTACTGCTGGCGAGGTTGACCAGCGTGGTGCCGTGCCAGCCGGCGGCGGGGGCGAGGGCCGAGAGCGTGGCTGCGCAGGTCGACAGGCAGGCGACGACCAGTCGTGACGATCCCACCGCGTCACCGACGGATCGCACCGGCCTGATGCCCTCACCGGCGAGCGCTTCCGCGCGTTCGGGAGTGCGGTTCCAGACCGCCACCGAGTACCCGCTCTTCGCGAATGCCCGCGCAAGAGCGGCACCCATCAATCCGCAGCCGATGACCGCGACATCGTGAGTTGTCAACCCACCATTGGCTTCGGACATGTCAGGCTCCTCTATTCGTCTGTGCGTCAACGATGTTGCGGTTTCACGGACGTCGGCAGAAGGCGAGCGCCCGGTTCGTGCCTGCCGGCTGCCGCCCGGCCACCCGGCCCCCGCCGGGGCCGGCGACCGCCTCGGCAGCGGGCACCGGGACACCCGGGGCATCGCCGTGCCCCGCCCTTGCGCACGGTCGCGGCATCGCCCCGGTGGGTGTTGAGGTCAGGAGTGTCCTTGCGGCAGCGCACCGCCTGGACGGGCTGGGCCTAACGCACCGACTCGACGATCTCGGCGCGCGGTGTGCCGACGCGCTCCAGGGCGGTGTAGAAGGCCGGCGGATCGGCCCAGTCTTCGGGGGCGAACGCTCCGGTGCGCGTGCCGTTGTCGTCGAGGGCCAGCACCATGAACGCGGCGCAGGAAGTACCCGTGATGGCGGCCATGTTGCGCATCAGGTACGCCCTCGGGCCGCTGAGGGGCGTGCGCCGGATGGCCACGGCCGGTCTGCCGTTGCGTGTGCCGGTGACGCGGGCCAGGAGGCCGCCGCGGTAGGGGTAGCTGCGTTGGAGGGCTGATGAGGCGAGGAATGCGGCCATCGTGCCCGCGCCGCTCTCGCCGCGGCGGATCTGGCCGATCATGCCGGACAGTGCGTGGCGCCAGCCCGTGGCGGTGCCGATGCGGTTTTTGAGGAGGTCCTCAAGGAAGCCGACCGCCTGGTGGACGGTCATCTTGCCGTCGTGGACGGCCAGGCCGAGGCCGCGTGCGATGCCGTTGAACGGTGCCGGGTCGAGCCCGCCCAGGCAGCGGATGCGTTGGGCCGTGGGATAGCGGCGGGGCAAGGTGACGGGTTCTGGGTGCGCGGTCTCGTACAGGAGGGTCTCGCCCAGACCGCCGCCCATCGGCGCAGCGCCGGTTTCGACCCACGACTCGTGCATGACCGGCCCGCCGCCCGACCACGTCAGGCAGTCGCCGGCACCGATGTGCATCAGGTGCTCCAGAACCGCCCGGCCGACCGCCGGTCGTTCGTCGCCGACCACCCAGCACACATCGATGTTCTCGACGGTGTCGAGTTCGCTCGCGGCGTCGACCGCCAGCACGTTGCTCATTCCCGGCGAGGCGCCGCAGCCGATGTAGAGCGGTACGCCGGCCTCCTGGGCCTGGTTGTCGAGGGCGAGTGCGGCCCGGGTGCTCTCCACATCGTCGTCGAAGTCGAGGTAGGGCACCCCCGCTTCCAGGCAGGCTGAGACGACGGGTTCGGAGGTGCGGATGTAGGGCCCCGCGCCCAGGACGACGAGGGCGGCGCCGTCGATCACCTGGAGGAGGTCGGCGCGGTCGTAGAGGTCCAGTCGTCGGACCGTGGCGCGTCCGGCCGGCAGCCGTGTGGTGAGCGGTTCGAGGATCTCGGGCCGGATGTCGGCGAGGGTGAGTGCCCAGTCGCCGTCCGCGCGGGCGAAGCGTTCGATGGCCACCCGGCACATCTCGCCGGCGGCTCCGATGAAGACCACCCGCCGGGCCGTCATGCGGTGGCTCCGGCGATTCCTTCGTTGATCAGCACAACGTCATACCTGTTGGCCATGGCCTCTCCGTTTCCGGTGCCGTCGCCGTATGTACGCGGCGAGATACGTGTCGCGGTCAGCTGTGCAGGCCGAGAGCGCGAGATTCGATCTCGAATCGGATTTGAGTTTAGCTCTGACTGAGGCTCCGTCAAGGTCGCGTCGTCGATACCGTCATCGACCCACTGCGCGGCTGCTTCCGCTGGCATCCGGCCTGCGCCGAGCGGTAGTTCGCTCCGGTTTACGGGGAAGCCGGGCCCCGGCCCGCTCCGGAGTCCGGTCGGGTTGACCGGTGAGTGGCTGTGCCGGGTGGAGCCACGCTCGCGCAGGCTGCTTCTGGGCGGCGGTAGCGGCGGTAGCGGAGGTAGTGGCGGGGAAGTGGGGGGCGAGGGGGAGGAGGAGGGTCAACTCGTGACCGAGTGCCCTCGCGCGTCGAGGGGCTCGATCTCCCGGCCTCTCGACGCTGAAGATGCGCCTTGGGTCACAGGGGTGCAGCGATTCGCGTCGGCGGGCGCGCTGTAAAGGGGTTGGTCGCGCGCGTCGTGACAGGACATGCGCTCCGGGGCGCGCGGCGGCAGGCCGGCGGTGTCGCGGACCAGGAGGGGTCACCGTGCGAGCGGTGCCCCCTCCTGGTCCAGGTCCAGGCGGCCGCTCGCGCGCCGGTTCTCCGGCGGCCGGTCCCCGGCGGATCGGTGCGTCAGTCGCGTCGCCCCGGCGCTTGCGCGGCGTAGGTCTGGAGGTAGGCGGTGATGAGGCGTCGGGTTTCGTCGATCGTGGCCGCGTCGCCGGTCCGGGTGCGCCGGAACGCGACCTCGAAGAGCCGGTTGCCGGCGTCCCAGGCGAGCCGCAGGACGAGTGGGGGGGTGTCCGCGGGGAGGAGGTTCTTCTCGACGAGGAAGTGCCATAGCCGGTCTGCCTGTGACGCGTCGAAGGTGCGGACCAGTTCGTCGATCGTCTCGGTGCTCCTCGCGAACCACAGCTCGGCGCAGCTCGGGTGCCGGCGGAAGTAGGCGCGCTGCGGGTCGATGACGGCGTCGACGGCGTCGCGAAGCGTGCGCGGCCCGGGGTTGTCCAGGGCGGCGGCGATGAGGGCGTCGAGGTCGTTCACGTGGCGCCGCACGAGTTCGGCGTCGACCTGATGCCGGTCGGAGAAGTAGTGGTAGACGGAGGCGGTGGGGATGCCTGCCCGTTCGCCGACGGCCTTGAGTGTGGCGGCCTCGTAGCCCTGCTCGGCGAGCAGGTCTTCGGCGGCGTCGAGGATGGCCCGTCTGCGTTCCACCCCGCGACGCTGCGTCCCCGCCGAGCGGGCTGGTGCCTGGATTGCCGGATTCTTCTCGAACACGATTCGGGATCGTATCAGTCGCTCTCTCAACTTCCGTGCCGGTCAAGGTTGACAGGCTTTGCGTGGGTCATAAACTCGAACTCGATTCGAGATCGGATCTTGCCTCTTGGTCAGGCCGGTCGCGATACGGATCTCGCCGAGCACGGAGGGCGAGGACAACAGAACGGAGCGGGTCATGGCTCACAGTTGTGACGTTGTGGTGATCGGTGCCGGCTTCGCCGGCGTCACCGCGGCACGGGACCTCAGCGCCGAGGGGCGCTCGGTGATCCACCTCGAAGCGCGCGGCAGGGTCGGCGGCCGGACCCACACCGGCGAAGCCTTCGGTCGCGAAGTGGAGTTCGGCGGCACCTATGTGCACTGGACCCAGCCGAACGTGTGGCGTGAACTCCAGCGCCACAACATCCCGTTGGCGCGGCCACTGGACGTCGACACCGTGCACTGGCTGGCCGGCGGCACGGTGCACTCCGGCAACCAGACCGACTACCACAGCGCCGTCGCTCCCCTCACGGCCCAGTTCTTCGCCGACGCACGAACGTGGTTCCCCCGGCCGTTCGACGTGTCCGCGGTCGACACCAGCGCGATCGAGAAGGAGACGCTCGCGGGCCGGCTCGACTCGCTGAACCTGTCCGACCACGACCGGGACGTACTCGACGGTGTGCTGGCCACGCTGGTCCACTCCTACAGCGAGCAGGGCCTCGCGCAGATGCTTCTCTGGGCCTCGGTGAACTTCGGAGAGTGGGGTGCGTTCCTGGAGGCCGCCGGTCACTGCCCGATCAAGGGCGGAACCAGGAGGCTCATCGATGCCGTCCTCGGCGAATCGACCGCCGAACTCCGCCTGTCCACGCCCGTCAGCGCCATCGAGGACGACGGTTGCGGTGTCACCGTGACCACCCGCGCAGGCGAGCAGATCCGGGCCCGTGCGGCCGTCGTCGCGCTGCCGCTCAACACCTTGAGCGAGGTGACGATCACCCCTGAGGTCGCTGCGCCGGTGCGCGCCATGATCGACCGGAGGCACCCGATGAGGACCGCCAAGATCCTGGCGAGGGTCAGGGGCGAGATCGAGCCCTTCTACGCCTTTGCCCCGGTCGGCAAGAACCCCGTCAATACCGCCAGGGTGGAGTACCGGCACGAGGGCGACACGCTCGTCGTGTGCTTCGCCTCCGACGCCTCGGCCCTCAGCGCCGAGGACCGCGAGGGCGTGCAGGCCGCGCTACGGACCTTCGTCCCCGACATCGACGTACTGGAGACAGCCGGCCACGACTGGGTGGGCGACCCGTACTCCCAGGGAACATGGGTCCATCACCGCCCCGGGAGCCTGACCCAGGCCGCTCCGCAGCTGCGTAAGCCCCACGGGCGCATCCACTTCGCCGGAGGCGATATCGCGACGCTGGGCGTCGGGGGGATCGAAGGCGCCATGGAAACCGGCGCCGGTGCCGCCCGCGACATCGCCGCAGCGCTGGACAACGGCTCGTACTGAGCAGGCCCGTCCCCGTCGGGGCACATCCATGGCCGGTCAAGGAGCATCCATGGCCGACAAACTCGCGGGGCAGACCGCGATCGGCACCGATGCCGGTATCGGCTTACTGGCAGCGCCGATCGCCCAACGACCGGTCACCGATGGCGCGAGGGAGAGAGGGAGTTCCACGACGTACGGTGCCGGTCGGCGACCCGATCGGAGAGGAGAGCGCCGGGTGGCGATGGCCCGGGGCCGGCGTGGGTCCGGAGCGCATCTTTCGCCAGTACCGGTAGCGAGGCGCTCGTCTTCGACCGCCGCGGCTCCGGCAGCCACTTCAGCCAAAGGGGAGGGAGTGAACAGCTATGACTACGTCATCGTCGGCGCCGGATCCGCGGGCTCCGTGCGGCGGCACGGTTGTCGGAAGACCCCGAGGTCCGGGTGGCGGTGATCGGGGCGGGCGGCCCCGACGCCGCGCAGGAGATCCACATCCCGGCCGCCTTCCCCCAGTTGTTCAGGACCGGCCTCGACCGGGACCTCGACTCCGACCCGGAGCCGGGGATCGGTGGCCTACCTGCCCCGGGGCAGGACGTTCGGCGGAGCCAGCTCGATGAACGCGGTGATCTACATCCGGGGCAACCGCGCGGACCACGACGGCTGGGCCGCGGCCGGGGCCACGGGCTGGTCGTACGCCGATGTGCCGCCGTATTTCCGGCGCTCCGAGGACAACCAGCGCGGCCAGGACGATTTCCGCGGGGTGGGCGGGCCGCTGACGGTCGGCGACGGCAGGTCCGCACACCCGCAGCGTCACGGTTTCGCCAGAGGGTGTGGCGGCGGGGCATGCCGCCCTGCTCGTTCTGGCCGGTACGGCAGGTGCCGTCGAGGGCGAAGTGGCGCGGGACGGTGGACCGCGCCTCCCACTGTGGCGCTGTTGATCGTGATGGTGTTCACGCCAGTGGCCGGGAAGCCGCCGACGGCGGCCGCTGATGGCTCAGGGGGTCCGCAGTGTCGCGGTGGCGATCTCCAGGAAGTCGCGCAGCAGCTTCTCGCGCCGGTCCGCGAGGACGGCCAGGCACGTCTGGATCCCCGGGGCATCCGTGACGGTGACGTGGGCGAGGTCGGGGCGGGAGTAGGACCGCGCGACGCTCCGCGGGATGAGTGCGATGCCGTGTCCGGAGGCGACGAGCTCGAACTTTTCGTCTGGCGAAGACGCTCGCTGCCTCGGTACGTCGAGCATGCGCTCGTCGGCGAGGTCCGCGGAGGTGAGCTCCTGACGGCGCGCCAGCGGGTGCGCCGCGGGCATGCAGGCGACCCTGGGCTCGTGGCCGATGGGGATGGTGTGCAGCCCCGATTCGTCGAACGGCCGCCGTAGGTACCCGACCTGGGCCCGGCCGTCCCGGAGCGGTGCGTCCTGCTCCCACCAGCGTGCCGGGACGACGTCGGTCTCGACGTCCGGGTGGCGCGACGTGAACGCCCGGATCGCATCCGACACATGCAGCCCGGGGGAGAAGGCGACCACGAGCCGTTGGACGGCCTGATCGGCGTCGTGCACGCGCCGCACCGCCGCCGCGACGGCCGCGAGGATCTGCTGCGCCTCCTCGTGGAGCTGCTTCCCGGCGGCGGTCAGCTCCACGCTGCGGGTGGTCCGCACGAGCAAAGTGCACCCCAACTCCCGCTCGAAGGACCGGATCTGACGGCTGAGGACCGGCTGGGCGATGTAGAGCTGTTCCGCCGCCCGGCCGAAGTGCCGGTGCTCGGCCACCGCGACGAAGTAGCGGAGCTTGCGCAGATCGAGATCCATACCTTGAGGGTATCAATGTGCCGGAAGGGTATTGGACGGCCGCGGGTGGCCGCCCCGAGACTCGAAACATGATCGTCATCACCACTCCCACCGGCCAGATCGGCAGCCGGCTGCTGGACATCCTGCTCAAAGAGGCCCCCGCGCGCGGTGAGGAGCTGCGCGTCATCGTGCGCGACCCCGGGAAGCTCCCCGACGCGGTCCGCGCCCATGTCGACGTCGTCACCGGCTCGCACGGCGACGCCGAGGTCGTCGACCGGGCCTTCACCGGCGCCGACGCCGTCTTCTGGCTGGCTCCGCCAAACCCGCGGGCGCCGAGCCTGGACGCCGTGTACTCCGGGTTCACCCGCACTGCCGCCAAGGCGTTCACGGCCCATGGAGTCGGACACGTCGTCGGCGTCTCGGCGCTCGGCCGCGGCACCCCCGTCGCCGGCCGCGCCGGGCACGTGACCGCGTCGCTGGCCATGGACGACCTGATCGCGAGCACGGGCGTGGCCTACCGTGCGCTGGCAAACCCGACTTTCATGGACAACCTGCTGTGGCAGGCGGCTTCGATCCGCGACGAAGGCGTGTTCACCGGCACCGTCGCCGCCGACCGCAAGGCACCGACGGCCGCCGTCCGGGACATCGCCGCGGCCGCCGCCGGCCTGCTGCTCGACCGCTCGTGGACGGTGACGGGCGAGGTCCCGGTGCTGGGGCCCGAGGACCTTTCGGCGCACGACATGGCGCGCATCATGTCCGATGTGCTCGGCCGCCCGATCCGCTACGAGCGGCAGACGCTCGACGACTTCCGCGCCGCACTCGCCGGACGCGGCACCGGGGACGCGTTCGTACAGGGCTACGTCGACATGATGCGCGCCAAGAACAACGGTCTCGACGACGGCGTACCGCGCACCCGTCAGACCGCGAGCCCGACGACCTTCCGCGAGTGGTGCGAAGAGGTTCTCCAGCCGGCGGTCCAGGCATGACCGCCAGAACCGCTCTCATCGTCGGGGCATCCCGCTCCCTCGGACTCGGCCTCGCCACCGAGTACGCGCGCCGCGGCTGGGACGTCATCGGAACCGTCCGGGGCGACCGGCGCACCGGCCTCCACGACCTGGCCGAGGCATCCGGGGGCCGGGTCACCGTCGAGTCGCTGGACATGACGAAGCCGGAACAGGTCGCCACGCTACGCGAACGCCTGGCGGGGCACACGCTCGACCTGCTGTTCGTCAACGCCGCCATCACACGGGGCAACATTCCCGTCGGCGACGTCCCGACGGAGATGTTCGTCGAGGTCGTGGTCACCAACGCACTCAGCCCGATGCGCGTGATCGAGTCCCTCCGCCCGCTGGTCGCGCCGACCGGGACCATCGGTGTCATGTCCTCGCGCCAGGGCAGCCTCAGCCTGAACACCAACGGCGGTCAGGATGTCTACCGCGCCAGCAAGTCCGCCCTGAACCAGCTGATGCGCAGCTACGCCGCCCGGTACGCCGACGCCGCGCACACACTGCTGCTCATCTGCCCCGGCCATGTCCGCACGGAACTCGGCGGACCGGAGGCACCGCTGACCATCGATCAGTCCATCCCGGGTGCAGTGGAAACGATCAACCGTCACAGCGGCGAACCGGGCCTGAAATTCCTCAACTACCAGGACCAGCCCGTGCCCTGGTAGCAGCCGTCGGCGTGATGTCCCGGCCAGGAGACGACCGCAGGCCGGTGGCCCGTTCCTGTCGACCACTGTGTCAGCGGCGCCGGCGCCGGCGGCGTTCGCGGTGCGGGTGACCGCGTCGGCGGGCTGCACTCCGCAACCTGGAGGGGACAGTGGAGACGCTCAGCCCACCGGGGACGACCGTTCCTCGTCGGACCGCACCACCGGATCAGGCTTCGGGCTCGGCATCGCCACACCCTGCAACCCACAACGAACTGCCGGCTCATAGCACCGGCCGATGCCGGCCACGCCCGGAAGGCGTGGCCGGCATCAGTGAGCCGGGTGCGAGCAGGTTCACGCCATGGGGAATCCGGTGCTCGCCAGGGAAACGGCGTGGGTACGTCATGACAGCGAGGCCGGTGCACCACCACCGCGTGCCATCGGTGTGGACCTGACGGCGAGACGGGCGGTGCTCAGGCGCCGCTGAGAATTCCCGACGGAATGCGCGCTCGGAGCCCGGTGCGCGCCAGGTGTCCGGAGCCTCACGGGTAGCGACGGAGCCGCTCGATGCGGCGGTCACTTCTGCCTCGCCGAGCGGAGCGCGCAGGTGATCGCGGCACCGCGTGAGGATCTGACGGGCTTCCAGGAGCGTTCCCGGATCGGCGCCGAGCGCTGATCCGGGTCGGGAGGGGTGCACGCGCCGGACGCGAGGGCGCGTGCACGCCAGGTCAGCGACCGCCGGTGAAGCGGGCGGTGAGTTCCCGCTTCAGTACCTTGCCGCTCGGCCCGAGGGGGAAGTCCTCGACGAACTCCACCAGGCGCGGGTACTTGTGCGCGGCGACTCGCTGCCTGCTCCAGGACACGATGTCCGCGGCCAGCGCCGCGTCCGGGTCCGTGCCCGGCCGCGTCCGCACCACGGCACACACCTCCTCGCCGTACTTGTCGTCGGGGACACCGATGACCGCGACCTGGGCGATGGCCGGGTGGCGCACCAGCACGTCCTCGACTTCGCGCGGATAGACGTTGTAGCCACCGCGCAGCACCATGTCCTTCTTGCGGTCGACGATGGTCAGACAGCCGTCGGCGTCCTTCACTCCCAGATCACCCGAGCGGAACCAGCCGTCGACCAGTACGGCCGCGGTGGCTTCCGGCCGGTTGAGGTAGCCGGCCATGACGTTGTGGCCGCGTATGACGATCTCCCCGACCTCCCCGGCCGGCAGCAGCTCGATACGGTCCTCGACGCCGGCGGCGGCGATCTCCGCCTCCACGCCCCAGATGGGGCGCCCCACGGTGCCGGGCCTGCGCGGCCACGCCTTCTGGTTGTACGCCACCACCGGCGAGGTCTCGGTGAGGCCGTACCCCTCGTAGATCGGGCAGCCGTAGACCTCCTGGAACTCCTCCAGCACCTTGACCGGCAGCGCCGAACCGCCGGAGAAGGCGCGGTCGAGGACGGGGCGGCGGGCGTCGTGGGCGGCGGCGTCGAGGAGGGCCAGGTACATGGTCGGGACGCCCATGAACACCGTGCAGCCCTCGGTGACCATGAGGTCGAGCGCGCCGGGGCCGTCGAAGCGGTTCATGAGGACCAGGGTGCCGCCGGCCAGGAAGCAGGCGCTCATGCCGCAGGTCTGGCCGAAGGTGTGGAACAGCGGCAGGCAGCCGAGCAGCACGTCGTCGGGGCCGAGGTCGAAGGGCGAGCGCATGGTGGTGCTGACGTTCATCACCAGATTGAGCTGGGTGATCATCGCGCCCTTGGGCCGGCCGGTGGTGCCCGAGGTGTACAGCACCAGGGCCAGATCGTCGGGCGCGCGCGGCACCAGGCGGTCCAGGGGCGCCGCCCGTTCGGCGAGGACGT
>NZ_JAJPWM010000027.1:0-87100 GCF_046549095.1 Streptomyces sp. x-80 | reverse complement strand
CGGGCGAACCCTCGCCGATGGCAACAGGGGCCTGGCAATCTCCCACAGCCCATCCGGCACGATCCATCGCCACCGTCCACTCCCCATAGCCAGCCCAACGACCAACTGACCATGTAGGACACGGTCTTAGTCGTGGGCAGCTCGCTGACCTGTGCGGACTGGGTTGGATGTCAACGCGTCTCTCGGATCACGCCGTTCGGGATCGTGCGCATCTGCCAGTGGAGGGGCCGGGGTGCCGCCGGAAGACGGTGAAGAGACAGCCTTGCTGTCAGTGCCCCTGCCTAGGATCCCCTGTGTGACCGAGCATCCTGACTCCACACTGCAGCGGTTGAACACCGAGATCCTGGGGAGCTACGGCTGGCAGCCCTTCGGCGGCCTATTCGACATGATCAAGGAGTGGCCGGCCGGAATCCCCTCCGAGATCGGTGTCTATGTCTTCCTGGCCGGTGGCAATAGGCCCATTACCTATCCGGTCGGAGAGTCCTCGATCGTCTACTTCGGCAAGGCAGAGCAGCAGCGTGGAGTGCGGGGCCGAGTCAGCCAGCACCGAGGCAGGATTAAAAGCGGTCCTCACGAGCGCTGGGCTGGGCATCCGGCGCACGAGTGGCTGATGGCACGAGGCGGCTTCTGCGCGTATTCGCTGGCTCCCGACCGCGATCCAGCTCACCCACTGCGCCACAGCGCGTCATGGGTGGAACACGAGCTGATCACGGCGTTTCAGCGTCTGCACCGCACACGTCCCGTCGGCAATGGCACCGCCGCATGAAGCCGACACGGGCGTGTCCCCTCGCCTGCTGTCCTGCTCAGCGGAACAAGCGAGCACCCGCACAGAGGACGGGTGGCTCGACGTCCTTGGCCACGGAAGCCGGCTGTCGCCCGGTTCCGTAGCCGACGCGCGTGGAGAAAGGAACCGTGAGGTCAGAATGTCTGTGATCAAGGGCACGCCCAAGTGCGCATGCTGCGGAGGAAGGAACGAGCACAGGTTCGTCTCCAGAGGAGACGAAATCGTGCGGACGTACGTATGCGACAGCATCGAGTGCAACGAAGAATCAGAAGGAGATTGCCAAGAGGGCGGCGAGCCACGGCATCACGTACGACAGGTACTCGGAGATCCACCTGCATCAAGGCGGTCGGTGCCCGATATGCGGGAACCACCTCGGGAAGTTCGACAGGGACGTTGTGATTGATCACGATCACTCGTGCTGCCCCAGGAAGACATCCTGTGGTGAATGCGTGAGAGGCATCCTTCATCGGGGGTGCAACTCTGTAATCGGGTACCTCGGCGATGACCCGGACAAGTTTGAACGGATAGCCGAGTACCTCCGGGGCTACTGAGGATGAGTGCGGGCAACTGTCAGAGCGCCTTGCTGACCATCTCTGTTGGGGATGGCCAAGTTGTCCTTTGCCAGGGAAGTTTGTTGCTCAGGTGCCGTGTGACCTGGCGGACTAAGTTCCTGCCGAGATTTATTGCCGCTCAGGGCATCTGCCGGGACCGAAGAGGTGAAGCCTCTGATCCGAACCCAGGAGCCCATCGTGCCTGATCTCGATCTCTCCACCACCGCTACGTCGTCCGCACCTGTCCTCATCAAGCCGGTACTTCCACCGATCCCACCGTTGTGGTACGTCCAGAGCCACGAAGTTCGCGTCCGCGCGACCTCTGGCGGAATCCACAAGGAGACGGGCCTCCCAGTGGGGGCCTTCCTGTGCGAGACTCCCGACGGCGGTCTCGTACAGCGCCATCAGCGGGACATCATCCGGGAGCCCGCGGTGCACGTCGTCATGGCCGCCCTGGAACCCGAGTCCCCCATCTCCCTCCCGGGCGTTACGGTGCGGCTGCGTGTTGGCGAGGACGCCCGCTACAACACGGGCTGGGTTAAGGACTCCGAAGGGCCCGTGCCGGACCTGATGGCGGCGCTGGAGGCGCGTGCCGACGCCCTCCAGAACCGACAGGACAAGGTAGAGAACTTCGCCACCCGCGTTCTGGGGGTGAACCGAAGTACACGCTGGAGCGAGGCGGTCTCCACCGCCCTGATGGGTGACTGGACCAGGTCACTGGACGAGCGCGGATGTCTGCAACCAGAAGTCCTTGGCCAGCTGCGCGCCGAGGCCCACACCATCCATCGCCAACTCGTCCCATTGTGGCGCCGACGCGTACGGCGTTCCCGACTGCTACTCCTGGACGCCCCGCTCGGCGACGGCCTGTGCCTCTATGACCTCGTCGCCGACCGGGCCAACCTCTCCGACGCCCGCCTCGGCACGGCCATCCACGACGACCGCCTCCTACGGATCGTGCAGCACCTGACGTCTGAGGAACGCTTGGTCGTAATCGCCTTGGCCGCAGGTGACGGCACCACTTGGACCGAGGCCGCTGCCCACGCTGGCGCCTCTGACCCGGTTGCGTTCGGTGAACGAGTCCGTCGCAAGACCCGTCGTCTCGCCGCCCGGACCGAAGAACGTCGCGCTGCAGCTCGCGCCACGGCCGATTCCAACCTCGGCTGGGCGGCCCCACAGGCACGGTGATCTCTTCCCCCCCCCGATCTACCTGTCATCCGCAGGGGACATCCCCCGGCCCACCCCAACCGTGGAGACCAACCGTGCCTATCGAAGTGTGGCTACTTCTTCCGTTCGCACTCCTGCTCGGCCTCATCTGCGCCACAGTCGTCTGTCTTGTCGCCCTGAGCCGTGCCGACCGGACCGACATCGTCGCCGTCACCAGGGAACTGCCTGATCTTGCTGCCGTCTTCCTCCGCTGCCGCCGGAAGCGATGACCACTCTGAAACGTGGCGAGGGCCCTCTCGCGACTAGGTTCGCTGGCAAGGAAGCCGAGGCGACTGGGTTCGATGTCTAACGCCTCGATTCGACGACAGCGGACAGTCTTCGGAGCCGGTTGTCGATCACGAGGCTCCGAAATGTCGAGCAGAAATGACGGCAGTGCGGCGGTGGGGTCTGCGGAACATCCACGTCAGGGGCGCGTGCCCCGGGGCGGACGCCGGCGGTCACCCCGTTCGCTGCGGTGGCTTGTAGAGGTCGTCGAGGCGGAGTGGCGCGGGCTGGGGCAGGGGTGTGCCGTCCCGTCACGCCCGCCGTACTGCATGAGACACGACGGGTCCGTGATCTCCCATTGCTCCGCCGGATACCCGGCGACCTCCGCCGGCGCCTGCCGCAGGGCCGGCACGAACCGGCCCAGGTACCGCACGCTCGTCAGCTGGACCGCGACCGTCAGCCGGTTGTGCGCACGCCGCTCGGCCCGCACGCACGCGATAAACCCGGAGACGTCGACGAGCATCCCCGGGATACTGGTCGCCCATGGATGAGGTCAAAGTTGTCGTTGCCCATTCCGAGCGCGCGACTCTGCGCGTCGGCGACGTGTTCCTGAAGGTGGACGCCGATCAGGCGCGCATCGACGTCGAGGTCGAGGCGATGGCCCTGGCGCCGGTCCCGACCCCGGAGATCCTGTGGCGCAAGCCGCCCGTGCTCGCGATCGCCGCGCTCCCGGGCACGGCGCTCGGCCGCCTCGGCGAATCGACGACCGCGTCGTCGGCGGCGTGGGCCACGGCGGGTGCCGCCATCCGGAAGTTGCACGACGCGCCGTCGCCGCCCTGGCGCGGCCGGGCCGGCCGGGGCAGCGACGAGCTGGCGGCGGAGCTCGACGGCGAGTGCGAGTGGCTCGTGACCAACGGCGTCCTGCCCGCCGACCTGGTCACCCGCAACCGCCAGGTCGCCGAGGCCGCGTTCCGGCCGTGGACCGCGGTGTTCACGCACGGCGACCTACAGATCGCTCACGTGTTCGCCGACGACGACGAGATCACCGGCATCATCGACTGGTCCGAGGCGGGCCAGGGTGATGCCCTGTTCGACCTCGCCACGTTGACGCTCGGACACGAGGAGCACCTCGGCGACGTCGTCGCCGGCTATGGCACCGACGTCGACCTCGATGTGATCCGCGCGTGGTGGTCGTTGCGAAGCCTGCTGGGGGTTCGCTGGCTGGTCGAGCACGGCTTTGACCCGTTCGCGCCGGGCTGTGAGGTCGACGTGCTGAGATCCCGGATGTGAGGCTGCGCGGGCGGCGGAACCAGTGCAGCAGCGCGCTCGCTCCTTCCCCGACCCATCGGTATACGCCGAGGCCGGAGCCGTGCCCGGCGCCGCGCCGGGCGATGTGCGGGGTGCTCTGGAACCGGCGGACCCTGTCCCGGTCGACCTCGTGGTCATAGTCGCGATCGGCTCTGGTCCACTGGGGGTTTGCCGCGAAACGTCCTGCTGACGTAGGCACGGACACTGGCGCACCCGCAGCGCGGCCACCCCCGCGGGGACAGCCCTGTTCCCTGATCTCCTCCCACAGTTTCCAGGCGTTGGCGCAGCCTTCCTGCCGACGCCGATCGAGATAGGGCTCGTAGTCATCGAGCCTGGTCGCACGGCTCGCCACTGCCCGGTGAACATCTCCTCCGCAGTAGCGGCACGGGAGAAACGCAAGATCGTGTTGAGGGTCGTCCCGAGCGGCCGGGCGACGGACCGCTTGCTGTGCCCGGCGGCGAGGAGAGCGTGGACGGTGGCGTGCTCGGCGCGGGTGCGTTCGGCGAACCGGTGCCCTGTCGGCCAGGGTGACGCAGCCGGCTCCGCCTCTTCCTGCGGTTCCTCAGGCCGGACCGGCGTGGGACGCAAGCAGCCACGGTGCCGGTAGGCGCATTTTTCGGCGGCTTCGCCCAGGTTGTGCCAGCGACGCCATCGGTCGGCGACCTGGCGGGCCTGCGGGGCGCCGCCGGTGGCACCTTCGGCGAAGAAGGGCGCCCGGTCACGGCAGACGATCCCGATGCCGGGCCGCTCGGCGAGCCAGGCCGCGAGCGTGTCCGCCTCCCGAGCGGGACGGAGGCCGACCGGGCGACGTGTCTCGACGTCGACGAGCACGGTTCCGTGGACACGGCCCTTGCGCTGGGCGTACCCGTCCACGCCGACCACGCGGGGTACTGCGGGGGCGGGGGCCGGAAGCGAGTGCGGCAGCACTTCGTTCACGGCGAAGGACTGTCGACCACACCACCGTCCAGCCAGGCGGTTCTCGGGCGAACTTCAGTGGTCGCAGGCGGTCGGTGCGCGCATGGCCGGCTGGCCGCGCATGAACCTGGCTCCCCTCATCAGGCCCCCTTGGGATCGATCATCCAGGGAGCCGGGAGGCGCTCTACCGGCGGACCGCCGAGATCAGTCCGCCGGGCCGCTCCTCGCGCTGCGGCGGGGTGCTGATCGGGCGGCCGTAGGCGGCAGCGCGCTCGCGCAGGGTGTGGCTGTCGGCCTCCCAGCCGTGCCCGGCCAGCCAGCCCACCGGGTCGTCGGGCATCTCCGAGACCCACATGGACGCCGCCGATCCCGGCGCGGCGTCCGCGCCGAAGCGCTCGATCACGCCGCGCGAGCCCAATGTCAGCCCCATCCGACTGCCTGCCGCCGACTGCGTGCTGATCCGGGCCAGCAGTAGCTCCACCGCGTCCTCGGGCAGATAGATCAGTAGTCCTTCGGCGATCCACGCGGTCGGCACGGCCGGGTCGTGCCCTGCGGCGGCCAGCGCGCCTGGCCAGTCCTCACGCAGATCCACCGCGACGGTGATCCGCTCGCAGCGTGCGACGGCCCGCTCCTGGCGCAGCACCGAAGCCTTGAAGTCCAGTGGCGCGGCGGTGTCGACCTCGAACAGCCGGGTGCCCTCGGGCCAGTCGATCCGGAAGGCCCGGCTGTCCATGCCGGCGCCGAGCAGCACGACCTGCCGGACCCCGGACGCGGAGGCCCGTTGCAACAGGTCGTCGAGGAACTTGGTCCTGATGACGATGGAGTACGACACGGCCAGTCGGCGGCGTCGCGTGGCCTCGTCATCGGGCAGCGGCGGCGAGGAGGGCCACAGGCCGCCGGCGGTGGCGAAGGCCCGTGCCAGTGGGTCGCGGAACAGCGCGTTCTTCCGCTCGGTCTCCAGCGCCCGCACCCTGGCCACCCCCACCGCCGTGGCCCACACTCCCGACGGCTGCACCCGCTCCTGCTCATCAGTCACCGCGCCAGCCTAGATGGTCGATTCCAAGGGGCCTGATGAGGGGAGCCGGGTTCATGCGCGGCCAGCCGGCCATGCGCGCACCGACCGCCTGCGACCACTGGAACCACCATGAGACGAAGGTCAACAGCCACCCTGAGTACGCGACCGCACGAAGTGGACCAGAGCCACTACCGCTCGACAGAGCCGGCCTCGCGTGCCGTGCCCGTCGGCCTGTCGGTGGTGCGCACCCGGCGGCCGCCGGTTCACGATGGAGCGGACAGGACCGCGGAGACCGGCACCGGCACCGAGCGCACCGGCCATGTCCGGAGTGCCGGTACCGGCCGGAGCGCCGGTACGGACAAGAGCTGGGAAGGTACGTCATGACACAGCGCATCCTCGACCTCGACCGCGAGGAGTTGGCCCGGCTGCGCGGCCGGGAGCTGACCGCGGCGGTGGCCGCCGCCGAGGGCCGCACGATGATCGCCGAGGTGTTCGCCGAGCGCGCCGCGCTCTCCCCGCACCCGGACGGCCGCGGGGTCCACAACATCGAGCTGGTCGCCGCCTTCGGCGCGGACATCGTCGTGCTCAACCTCATCGAACGGGCCTGGGACGGCGAGCGGTTGCGGCTGCCGGGGCTGGGCACCTTCACCAGCTTCACCGACCTCGCCGCGTACGTCGGCCGGCCGATCGGCGTCAACCTCGAACCGGGCGACGTCCCGGAGATCCGCCGCGCCCGGCCCGAGCACGCCAAACGGCTGATCGGCATGGGGGCCGCGCTGCTCTGCCTGACCGCCAACCCCGGTACCGGCGGCAGCTATCAGGGCCTGGCCCGCGTCACCGACGAGCTGCGCGCGGGGCTGGGCGACGACGTGGCGCTGTGGTCGGGCAAGATGCACCACGCGGGCCACCCGGAGCGGCTGACCGCGCGGCGGCTGACCGCCCTGGTGGACGCCGGCGCCGACGGCGTCGTCCTGCCGCTGCCCGGCACCATGCCCGGCGTCACCAGGGAACTGGCCGCCGAGGCGGTCGCCGCGGTGCAGGACGCGGGCGCGGTCGTGATGGGCACGATCGGCACCAGCCAGGAGGGCGCGCACGCCGACGTGGTGCCCCAACTCGCCCTGAACGCCAAGGAGATCGGCGTGGACGCGCACCATTTCGGGGACGCCTACCTGCCCGGTCTCTGCGATCCGGAGCTGCTCTACGCCTACTCCGTCGCGATCCGCGGCCGGCGCCATACCTGGAACCGGATGGCGCTCGGCGGCCGCGGCACGCGCGTCCCGGTGTGACGGCATACCGGTCTGTATCCCGGCACCCCCGACCGCACCCCGGTCCGGCCCCGGTCTTCGCCGTGGGCCGCCCCGGTGCGGACGGGGCCTCCGGTGACGGCGGCCCGGCCGCGTCTCAGAGCCGCCGGGTGGCCAGCGTCAGCCGGTCGCGGGCGTCGAACAGCGCGTCCTTGATCAGCTGTTCGTGCGCCGGGGTCAGCCGGGCCACCGGTACCGAGCAGCTGATCGCGTCCCGCGCCGGGGTGCGGTACGGAATCGCCACGCCGAAGCAGCGCAGGCCCAGCGTGTTCTCCTCGCGGTCCACCGCGTAGCCCTGCTCGCGCACCGTGTGCAACTCCTCGATCAGCTGCTCGCGGTCGGTGCGGGTGTGCTCGGTCAGGGCTGCGAGGGTGGGCGGCAGCATGGCCCGGACCTGGTCGTCGGTGTACGTGGCGAGCAGCGCCTTGCCCAGCGACGTCGAGTGCGCGGGCAGCCGGCGGCCGACGCGGGTGAACGGCCGCAGATAGTGCTGCGACTGACGGGTGGCGAGATAGACGACATTGACGCCGTCCAGCCGCGCGAGGTGGATGGTCTCCGTGGTGTCGTCCGAGAGCCGGTCCAGCGTCGGCCGGGCCGCGGCCACCACCTCGTCGCCGTCGATGTACGACGTGCCGACCAGTAGGGCGCGGACGCCTATGCCGTAACGGGTGCCGGTGGCGTCCGTCTCGACCCAGCCCAGGTCGACGAGGGTGCGCAGCAGCATGTAGAGGCTGGACTTGGGGTAACCGACGGCCTCCTGGACGGAGGCCAGGCTGTGCATACCGGGGCGGCCCGCGAAGTACTCCAGCAACTCCACCGTCCGCACCGCGGACTTGACCTGCGATCCACCGGTATCGGCAGCTGACATCGGCCTTGACCCCTCTGTTCGGACAGCCATAGAGTCCCAGAGGCCCGGATATTCACCATGTGGGACGGCGTTCAGCATATAGAACGCCACCCGGGACGCGGCAAGAGTTCGCTCAGGAGGAACGCACGGTGGCAACAGCGGCAGCAGCACCAGTCTGGAGCGTCGACCCCCGCAACGGGAAGCGCCGCGAACAGGTCGCGGTGGAGGCCACGGCGGCGGAGGTGGACGCCGCGGTGCGCGCCGCGCACGCCGCCCGCGCCCCGCTCGCCGACCGGGGTGCGCGCGCCGCCTTCCTGCGCCGTGCGGCCGACCTGCTCGACGAGGCGGGCGAGCGGGTCATCGAGGCCGCCGACGCCGAGACCGCGCTCGGCCCCGGCCGGCTCACCGGTGAACTGGCCCGCACCACCTACCAGCTGCGGGCGTTCGCGGACATCGTGGCGGAGGGCGAGTTCCTGGGCGTACTGATCGACCACGCCGACCCCGGCCTCACCCCGCCCCGCCCCGACCTGCGCCGCTACAAGATCCCGCTGGGCGTCGTCGCGGTCTACGCCGCCAGCAACTTCCCGCTGGCCTTCTCCGTACCCGGCGGTGACACTGCCAGCGCGCTGGCGGCCGGCTGCCCGGTCGTCGTCAAGGCACACCCCGACCACCCCGCCACCTCCGAACTGTGCGCCGCGCTGCTACGCCGCGCCGCCGCCGACACCGGGCTGCCCGAGGGCGTGCTGGGCCTGGTGCACGGCTTCCGGTCCGGCCTCGATCTGGTGGGGCACCCGCTGATCACCGCCGCCGGATTCACCGGCTCGGTGCGCGGCGGCCGCGCCCTCTACGACGCCGCCGCGGCCCGCCCGCACCCCATCCCCTTCCACGGCGAACTGGGCAGCCTCAACCCCGTCGTGATCACCGAGGCGGCGGCCGGCGAGCGCGCGGAGCATCTCGGCGCCGGGCTGGCCGGATCGATGACCCTCGGCGTCGGCCAGTTCTGCGTCAAGCCCGGCCTCGTCCTGGCGCCCGAGGGCGAGACCGGCGACCGGCTGCTGACGTCGCTCACCGCCGCGGTCAGCGACACCGAGGCGGGCGTGCTGCTGGACCGCCGGATGCGGGACGCCTTCCTCGACGGCGTCCGCACCCGTGCCCAACTCCCCGGCGTCCAGGCGCCGGTGACCCCCGGCGCGGGCGGCGAGCACACCGTCAGTGCGGGGTTCCTCACCGTCCCCGCCGCCCGTCTCGCCACCGAAGGACCGCACGACCTCCTCCTGGAGGAGTGCTTCGGCCCGGTGACCGTCCTCGCCCGCTATGCCGACGAGGCCGAGATCACCGCCGTCCTCGCCCGGCTCCCCGGCAACCTCACCGCGACGCTGCACCTCGGCGAGGCGGAGAGCGCCGGCCGCGACGACGAGGGCCGCGGCGCCCGGCTGCTCGCCGGTCTCACCCCGCTCGCCGGCCGCGTCGTCGTCAACGGCTGGCCCACCGGCGTCGCGGTCGCGCCCGCCCAGCACCACGGCGGCCCCTACCCGGCCACCACCTCCACCGCCACCTCCGTCGGCGCCACCGCCATCGAACGCTGGCTGCGCCCGGTCGCCTACCAGGACACCCCGCCCGCGCTGCTGCCGCCCGAACTGCGCGAGGAGAACCCGCTCGGCCTGCCGCGCCGCGTCAACGGCCGCCCCGCGGGCGCGTAGGCGGCCGGCCCGTGCACCGGGACCCCGACGCACCCGCCCCCCGGGTCCGCGCTGCGACCGCCGCGGATCTGGCGGCCATCGTCACCCTGCACACCCGCGCCCGCGCCGCGTACGCCCGCGCCCGGGTGCCCGACGCGCCCTTCGACACCCCGGCCGAACACGCCCGCGGCCACACTCTCTGGGACCGTGTCCTGGACCGTGAGGACACCCCCGTACTCTGCGCCGAGCGCGGCGGCACCGTCATCGGCGCCGCCGCGTACCGCCGCCGCGCCGACCCGGACACCGTCACCCTGCACCAACTGCACGTCGACCCCGCCCACTGGGGAACGGGCGTGGGCCGCGCCCTGCACACCGCCTGCCTGCACGCCTGGCGCACGGCCGGCTGCTCCCGGGCCGTCCTGGACGTGCTCTGGCACAACCGCCGCGCCCGCGCCTTCTACACCCGCCTCGGCTGGCAGCCCGATCCGGCCCACCGCCCCGCGCCCGACGCCACCCACCTCGCCCTGGCCCTCACCCTGTGACCACCCGCCGCGCGCCCGACCGGCCCCGGGGCGGCGCCGCGGCCGCGGGGTCCGGCGGAGACGCGAACGGCCGGCCGGAATACAGCGGTGTCCCGCCGGGTTGTACCGGCGCACATCCACAACGAGGAAAGTCAGCTCATGCGCGTCGAAATCTGGTCGGACATCGCTTGCCCCTGGTGCTACATAGGCAAGGCCCGCTTCGAAGCGGGGCTGGCCGCGTTCGCGCACCGTGATGCGGTTGAGGTGGTGCACCGCTCGTTCGAGCTGGACGCGGACGCGCCGGCCGCCACCGACATACCGATTCTGGACATGCTCGCCACGAAGTACGGCGTGACCCGTGAGCAGGCCGAGGCCATGGAGGCCAAGGTCGCCGAGGCGGCGGCCGGTGAGGGGCTCGGCTACCGCTCCGACCGGATCCACGGCAACACCTTCGACCTGCACCGGCTGCTGCACCTGGCCAAGGAGCACGGCGTGCAGGACGCGCTGCTCCAAGCCTTCTACCGCGCCAACTTCGCCGAGGCCCGGCCGCTGGGCGACGCCGCCGTTCTCAGCGAGATCGCCATCGCCGCGGGACTGCCCGCCGAAGCCGTCGCGCGGGTGCTGGCCGACCCGGACGCGTACGCGGAGGCGGTGCGGGCCGACGAGCGCGAGGCCGCGCAGCTGGGCGCGAGCGGGGTGCCGTTCTTCGTCATCGACCGGCGCTACGGGATCTCCGGCGGCCAGCCCGCCGACGTCTTCCGGCAGGCGCTGGAGCGCGCCCACGCGGAGAGCGCCGTCCAGATCCTGCCGACCGGCGACGCCGAGGTCTGCGGGGACGACGGCTGCGCCGTACCCGGGAAGTGACCGCGGGCCGGCCCGCCCGCACCCGCTCCGACCGGAACGGAGCGGACAAGGAAGGCTTGCGGGCCGGCCCGGCGGAGATGTCATGGACGGGGCACGGCACGTCGAGCAGAGTGGGGGCATGCAGCGACGCGCGCCACTGGGCGGGGCCGAATTCGCGCCCGAGACGACCTATCTGAACTCCGCTTCCAGCGGACTGCTCCCGATGCGTACCAGGACCGCACTGCACGCGGCGGTCGACGAGTCCGCCTCCTACGGCACCATGGGCCGCGACTACTTCGGCCCGGCCGCGGCCTCCCGGGCCGCCTTCGCCCGGCTGCTGGACATCCCCGCGGAGCGCGTCGCCCTCGGCAGCTCCGTCGCGGTGCAGTCCGCGTTCGTCGCCGGTACGCTCCCGCCGGGCTCCGAAGTGCTGGTCCCCGAGGGCGACTTCAGCTCGCTGGTCAATCCGTTCGCCGTGCACCCCGGCGTCCGGCTGCGCACCGTGCCGCTGGCAGAGCTCGCCGGGGCGGTCCGGCCGGAGACCGCGCTCGTCGCCTTCAGCGCCGTGCAGTCGCTGGACGGCGCGATCGCGGACCTGGCGGCGGTCCGGGCCGCCGCGCGGGCGCACGGCGCGCGTACCTACCTCGACATCACCCAGGCCGCGGGCTGGCTGCCGCTGCGCGCGGACGACTTCGACTTCGTCGTCTGCGGGGCCTTCAAATGGCTGCTGTGCCCGCGCGGTACCACCTTCATGGCGTTCGGCGGGAACGGGACCGGCGGCCACGGGGACCGGGACGCCGCCGGGGCGTGGCCGGCCGCGCTGCACGCGGGCTGGGTGGCGGGCGAGGAGCCGGGCGAGTCCAGCTACGGGCCGGTGCTGCGGCCGGCCACCACCGCCCGGCGCTTCGACGAGCCGCACGCCCACTACGCCTACCTCGGTGCCGCGCGGTCCCTGGCGCTCATCGAGGAGCTCGGCGTCACCACCGTCCACGCCCACAACATCGCGCTCGCCGACCAGTACCGCGCCGGCCTCACCGCCCGCGGTCTCACCCCGCGCCCGGCGCCCGGCTCGGCGATCGTCTCCACCCCCGGGCTCGCGGACACGGAGCGGCGGCTGACCGAGGCGGGCGTACGGATCTCGGTGCGCGGCGGACTGCTGCGGGCGTCCTTCCATCTCTACAACTCCACCGATGATGTGGAGCAGCTGCTGGACCTGCTGCTCGGCTGACTTCCGTTCGCCGTCCGGTGGGGCGGGGGCCCACGCCCCACCGGACA
Source organism: Streptomyces sp. x-80 (assembly GCF_046549095.1). Taxonomy (NCBI): domain Bacteria; kingdom Bacillati; phylum Actinomycetota; class Actinomycetes; order Kitasatosporales; family Streptomycetaceae; genus Streptomyces; species Streptomyces sp. x-80. The sequence continues at coordinate 74,630 of NZ_JAJPWM010000027.1, read as the reverse complement.
GCCGCCTCAAGGCCGTCGGCTCGCGCGGATTCAGCCGGAATCCCCGCCCCCGGTCCCGTACGGCACTCACGAAGAAGCCGGGAATGAAGAGGCCGGGAACAGAAGCAGGGGAACGAAGAAGCAGGGAACAGAAGCAGGGAACAGAAGCAGGGAACGGAGAAGCCGGGAACGGAGAAGCCGGGTGAGGTCCGGCGCCTGCGGCGGGTTCGCTATCGGTCGGCCGGACCGGCCGCCGGGTGGGACGGGGCGGTCAACCCCGCCCCGAGCCGGGGACCTCAGGCGTCCCCGGGCCCCCTCACAGCTCTCCGCGCACCGTCCTGATCAGCCGGTCGAGCACCGCGCCGTCGCTCACCCGGAGCCCGTCGTGCTCCCACTCGTTGGTCACCCATGTCCGCAGCCCGCGGATGCGCTCCGCGGTCCGCAGGGAGTGGGCGGTGTCGACGTACATATCGTCGAAGTAGACCGCCGCGGCGGCCGGTACCTCGTTGGCGGCCAGCCGCTCGGTGTCGTACAGATCGGGCCACTCCGTCCGCTCGGCCAGCGCCTGCGCGGTCTCCTTCAGCGGGCGCAGCGCCGGGTCGGTGTCGAAGAGCCACGGGTACATCATCTCGCCGGTGAAATACAGCGGTCCGTCGCCGGCCAGCGCGGTGTCCACATCGAACGCGGCGTCCGCTTCGAGCCCGTCCCGCACCCGCTGCGCCGCCCAGCCGGTCGGGCCCGGGTCCACCGACCGCTGTCCGTAGATCGACTCGTGCAGCAGCGCGAACAGCGGGGTGGTGGCGTGCGAGAGGTGCCCCTGGACGGCGTGCAGGAACGCGTCGGCGAGTTCGGGGCCCGCCGGGCCGGTCACCCATGCCTCGGCGATCAGGTGGTGCAGGGTGGGCGAGCCGCTGCCGCTGCCCAGCATCAGGCCCAGCGCCTGGAACGCCTCCGCCGTCAGCAGCCCGCCGCCCGGCAGCCGCACCTCGTGGGCGCGCAGATGCGCCGCGATCCGGCGGACGGCCGGCACGTCCTCGGGGAAGCGGGCGTAGTGCGCGGCGTTCTTCCGGGCGACCCGCGGGTATGCCGCCCGGTAGACGTCCGCCGCGCTCGCCTCCGTCCCCGGCAGCCCGCCGGTCACATACGCCTCGCGCAGCCCCTCGGGCGCCAGCGAGAGATAGGTGACGGTGCAGAAACCGCCGAAGCTCTGTCCCAGCACGCTCCACGGGGTGCCCTCACCGGCCAGCCGGCGGCGGAACGTCTCGGCGTCCCGCACGATCGCGTCGGCGCGGAAGTGCGCCAGATACGCGGCCTGTTCGCGGGGGCCGCCGCGCAGCGGGAGGGTCTGCCGGCCGGCGGGTGTCGAGCGGCCGGTGCCGCGCTGGTCCAGCAGCAGGACGCGGTAGTCGTCCAGCGCCCGGGACAGCCAGGATTCGCGCCCGAGCGGACGCGGCGCCGGGCAGCCGGGACCGCCCTGCAAGTACACCAGCCACGGCAGCTCCGCCGCCTCCCGCCCGGCGGCCACCACCTCGCGGCCGTACACCTCGATCCGCTCACCGTCCGGTTCGTCGTGGTCCAGGGGCACGTCCAGTACGTGGTCGGTCAGCACGACCCCGGGCAGTCGCTGCACACTCATGACGTCTCTCCTCGCCTTCGCTCCACCGCGCGGCACACCGGCCGCCCGGTCCGGACCCGTCGCGGCGGGTCCGGACCCCTGGTCAGGCGTCAGGCTAACGACGCGGACCGCCGCCCCGGGCCTCGGGGCGGCGGTCCGTACCGTCAACCTGATTGCGGCACCGGCGAGCGGGCCTACCGCACCGGCGTGAAGTCGCGGGCGCCGATGTACTCCGGGCGCCGGACCGGCGCCGCGAACGGCTCCACCGCGGTGTTCTCCACACTGTTGAAGACGAGGAACACATTGCTGCGCGGGTACGGCGTGATGTTGTCGCCGGAACCGTGCATGGCGTTGCAGTCGAACCAGGTCGCCGAGCCGGCCCGGCCGGTGAACAGGCGGATGCCGTGCCGGTCCGCCATCTTCGTCAGCGTCTCGTCCGACGGGATGCCCGCGTCCTGCATCTGTAGGGATCTCTTGTAGTTGTCCTTCGGCGTCTCGCCCGCGCACCCCACGAAGTCGTGGTGGGAGCCGGGCATGATCATCAGGCCGCCGTTGGTGTCGAGGTTCTCGGTCAGCGCGAGGGAGACGGACACGGTGCGCATCCGTGCCAGACCGTCCTCCGCGTGCCAGGTCTCGAAGTCCGAGTGCCAGTAGAAACCGGAGGCGCCGAACCCGGGCTTCACATTGATCCGCGACTGGTGGACGTAGACGTCCGAGCCGAGGATCTGCCGGGCGCGGCCGGCCACGCGCGGGTCGCGGACCAGCCCGGCGAACACCTCGCTGATCCGGTGCACTTCGAAGACGGACCGTACGCTCCCCGTCTTCGGCTCGATGATCGAGCGCGGGTCGGCGCGCGTCGCCGGGTCCAGCACGAGCCGGTCCAGTTCGGCGCGGTAGACCGCGACTTCGTCCGCCGTCAGCAGGTCGTCGACGGCGCAGAAGCCGTCGCGGGCGAAGTCGCTCAGCTCGGACGGCCGGAAGGGGCCGGCCGTACCGGGCGGTGACCACACCACCGGGTCCTCCCGCGGGGTGATCGTCTCGGTGGCCCCACGGGACGGGTAGCGGTCGGCGGTGCGCTCGGGTGCGGTGGTCATATGGTGCCTTCCTCTCCTCTCGTACATGCTCTCGGCCAGATGTCCGGGGTGTGCCCTCCTCGGCCGCCGCACGGGGCGGGCGGCGGGTGTGTCTCAGACCGTCTCGGGTTCGGTGAGCAACGGGTAGACGCCGTTCTCGTCGTGGTCCTCGCGGCCGGTGACCGGGGGGTTGAAGACACAGACGCAGCGGAAGTCGGTCTTGGGCCGCATGGTGTGCTTCTCATGGCCGTTGAGCAGGTACATCGTGCCCGGCGAGATCCAGTGCTTCTCGCCGGTCTCGTCGTTGGTGAGCTCGGCCTCGCCCTCCACGCACAGGACGGCCTCGATGTGGTTCGCGTACCACATCGACGTCTCGGTTCCCGCGTACAGGATGGTCTCGTGCAGCGAGAAGCCGACGCGCTCCTTGGCGAGCACGATGCGCTTGCTCTCCCAGGTGCCGGAGGCGGCCCTGACGTGGCGGTCGGTGCCTTCGATGTCCTTGAAGGATCGGACGATCACGGTGAGTCGGTGCCTTTCTGTGGAACGGTGGGACGGGTGCGGTGGGCGCATGCGGTGAGCGGGCGGGCGGCCGGGCGGTGCCGGGCGGCCCGGCCCGTCAGACGCAGTCGCGGACCGCGCGGGCGAGGGTGCGGAGGCCCTCGTCCAGCTCCTCGGGGGTGGTCGTCAGCGCGGGCAGCAGCTTGACGACCTCGCTCTCCGGGCCGGAGGTCTCGATGAGCAGACCCAGCTCGAAGGCGCGCTTGGCGATCTTGTTGGCGGCGCTCTTGTCCACGCACTCCAGGCCCCACACCAGCCCGCGGCCGCGGTACTCGGAGATGGCGTCCGGGTGCTCCTCGACGATGGCCTTCAGATGGGACTCGACGATCTCGCCGCGGGCGAGCGTCTGCTTCTCCATCTGGCCGTCGGCCCAGTACGTGTCCAGCGTGGCGGCGGCGGTGACGAAGGCCGGGTTGTTGCCGCGGAAGGTGCCGTTGTGCTCGCCCGGCTCCCACACGTCCAGCTCGGGCTTGAAGAGGGTGAGCGCGAGCGGCAGACCGTAGCCGCTGATGGACTTCGAGACGGTGACGATGTCCGGCACGATGCCCGCCTCCTCGAAGGAGAAGAACGCGCCGGTCCGGCCGCAGCCCATCTGGATGTCGTCCACGATCAGCAGCATGTCGCGGCGCTCGCACAGCGCGGCGAGGGCGCGCAGCCACTCGGCGCGGGCGACGTTGATGCCGCCCTCGCCCTGGACGGTCTCGACGATCACCGCGGCGGGGGTGTTCAGACCCGAACCCTGGTCCTCCAGCAGCCGCTCGAACCAGAGGAAGTCCGGGATCTGGCCGTCGAGGTAGTTGTCGAACGGCATCGGGGTGCCGTGCACCAGCGGGATACCGGCGCCGGCCCGCTTGAAGGCGTTGCCGGTGACGGCCAGCGAGCCCAGTGACATGCCGTGGAAGGCGTTGGTGAAGGACACGATCGACTCGCGGCCCTTGACCTTGCGGGCCAGTTTCAGCGCGGCCTCGACGGCGTTGGTACCCGTCGGGCCCGGGAACATGACCTTGTAGGGCAGGTCGCGCGGCCGCAGGATGATGTTCTGGAAGGACTCCAGGAACGCCCGCTTGGCCGTGGTCGACATGTCCAGGCCGTGGGTGACGCCGTCCCGCTCGATGTAGTCGATCAGGGCGCGCTTGAGGACCGGGTTGTTGTGGCCGTAGTTGAGTGATCCGGCCCCGGCGAAGAAGTCGAGGTAGACGTGGCCGTCCTCGTCGAACATCCGGCTGCCCTGCGCGCGGTCGAAGACGGTCGGCCAGCCGCGGCAGTAGCTGCGTACCTCCGACTCCACGGTCTCGAAGACGCTCAGATCGGGCTGGGTGATGGTCACAGCATGCTCCTGGGAGATGAGTGGCGAACGGAGTGGAAGTCTGCGGGGCGGGCGGCCGGATGCGGCGCTCTCACGGGGCGCGCCCTTTCCGTGCGGCGGACGCGGGACCCGAACGGCCTATCCGGGGCGGCCACGCGCCCGGTCCGGCCGTCAGTGCCCGGGGCCGGGCGGGAGGGCGAACGGCCCGATGAGATGCAGCACCTCCGGCTCGTGGCCCTGCCCGGGGAAGAGCTCCGCGTCGAAGAGCACCTCGCGCCTGAGCGGTACGCCGTGGCGCTCGGCGAACGACGCGAACAGCCGGTTGGAGGCGTCGTTGTGGGGCGTGACGGTGGTCTCGACGCGGCGGACGCCCCATTCGCGTACGGCGCGGGCGGTCAGTCCGTCCAGCAGCGCGGCCGCCAGCCCCTGGCCGCGGTGCGCGTCGTCGACGGCGACCTGCCACACGACGAGGGTCTCCGGGTGCTCGGGGCGGCGGTAGCCGGTGACGAAGGCGGCCGGTTCGCCCGCCGCGTCGCGTGCCACGACGGAGGTGGCGGCGAAGTCGCGACACCACAGCAGGTAGCTGTAGGAGGAGTTGAGGTCGAGTGTCCGGGAATCGCGGGCGATGCGCCAGATTGCGGCTCCGTCCGCCACCCGCGGGGTGTCGAGCTTGAAGCCCTCCGGCAATTCCCTGAAATCGGTACGGGCGCCTGCATGGTCTGCTTGTGCGGCGGTCATGGAAATTAAATTTACCCAGGGAAAAAGGAAATTGCATCGCGGGCAGAGGTTACGCAAGTCGTGTTGCTGTGTTATCGCGCGGGTGCGCCCGAGCGCGCGTTATGGCTGCAAGATGTACGGTTTTGACCGGGAGGTTCGGGGCGAAACGGGCACCCTGTGGGGTCGGTCACAGGTCCGTAACACCCGGGGAAGCCGTTCGAATTACGGCTCGGGAGGCTAGCAGAATCTTAGCGTTTGAGCTGCGGAAAAGCGGGCAGGAGAATACGGGGAGCTGCGCTTCTGAAGAATTGCGAATTTGCCTGCGGAAGGTGCCGGGGAAGCGCGTCACAAGGCGCTTCGGAAGGTCCCCCGAAAGGCGGGCGAGAAGTTGCGCGGAAAGGAATGACAGGGAACGGGAGAGCAAAGCGGCGCCGACGCCTGGGCGGGGTGGGAAATCGGCCACGGAACGGGCCGGCGGAAATGCCGGGAGCCCGCCGCGGAGCCCGCCCGACGGCCGGGTCCACCTCCGGTGGCGTGCCGCATAGGGTGCGTCCATGATGGCGATGAGTGACGGTGCGGTGCTGCACCTCAAGGGGAGGGTCCTGGTTGGGCCGGAGGACGTGCGCGACGAACTCTGGGTCGTCGGCGGCCGGGTGACGTACGACCGGCCGGTCGCGGCGCGGGAGGTCACGACCGTCGAGGGGTGGGTGCTGCCGGGCCTGGTGGACGCCCACTGCCATGTGGGGCTGGACGCCGACGGACCGGTGGACGACCCCACCAGCGAGAAGCAGGCGCTGACCGAACGCGACGCGGGCGCGCTGCTGCTCCGCGACGCCGGATCGCCCTCCGACACCCGCTGGATCGACGACCGCGAGGATCTGCCGCGGATCATCCGCGCGGGCCGGCACATCGCCCGCACCCGCCGCTACATCCGCAACTACGCCCATGAGATCGAGCCGGCGGACCTGGTCGCCCATGTCGCCCAGGAGGCCCGGCGGGGCGACGGCTGGGTCAAGCTCGTGGGGGACTGGATCGACCGCTCGACCGGCGATCTGGAGGCGTGCTGGCCGCGCGGCGCCGTCGCGGCGGCCATCGCCGAGGCGCATCGCCTGGGCGCCCGGGTGACCGCCCACTGCTTCGCCGAGGACACCCTCGCACCGCTCGTCGAGGCCGGTATCGACTGCATCGAGCACGCCACCGGCCTCACCGAGGACACCATCCCGCTGTTCGCCGAGCGCGGTGTCGCGATCGTCCCCACGCTCGTCAACATCGCGACCTTCCCGCAGCTCGCGTCGGGCGGCGAGGCGAAGTTCCCGCGCTGGGCGGACCATATGCGACGGCTGCACGAGCGCCGCTACGACACCGTGCGGGCGGCGTACGACGCGGGTGTGCCCGTCTTCGCCGGTACGGACGCGGGCGGCTCGCTCGCGCACGGTCTGGTCGCCCAGGAGGTCGCCGAGCTGCGGAAGGCCGGTCTGCCGGCCGTCGCCGCGCTCTCCGCGACGACCTGGGGCGCCCGGGACTGGCTGGGCCGGCCGGGCCTGACCGAGGGCGCCTCCGCCGACCTGGTGGTCTACGAGGCCGATCCGCGCCAGGACGTGCGGGTGCTGGCCGCACCGCGCCGGGTGGTGCTGCGCGGGCGGGTGATCGGCTGAGGGGCCGGCGGCGGGGCGGGCCCGTGGCGGCCGGCCAGGTGGCGGTTCATCCGGTGGCCGGACCGGCGCTCGGGCCGGTGACCGCCGGACCGGCCTCCGGGCTTCGTCCCACCGCGTCCCGCGCCGTGGCGGCCCGCGGTGCCGCTTCTCGCGGTGCCGCGGCCCGCGGTGCTACCTGGCGCGGCGCTCGCCGCGGGCCATCCAGGCCGCGACCACCGCGCCCGAGACGTTGTGCCAGACGGAGAAGACCGCTGCGGGCAGCGCCGCCGCCGGACTGAAGTGCGCGGTGGCCAGCGACGCGGCCAGGCCGGAGTTCTGCATGCCGACCTCGAAGGCCATCGCCCGGCTCGCGGGGCGGCCCAGCCGGGCCAGCTTCCCCGCCCCGTAACCGAGCGCCAGCCCGAGCCCGTTGTGCAGCACCACCGCGAGCAGCACCAGCGCCGCCGCGTCCTTGATCAGCGCGGCGCTGCCCGCGACGACGGCCAGCACGATGGCCGCGATGGTCACGGCGGAGAGCCACGGCAGCGCGCCGAGCACCCTGCCGACAGAGCGGCCCGCGACGACGCGGACCAGCAGCCCGGCCGCCACCGGCAGCAGCACCGTCTTGAGGATGTCGGTCACCATGACCCCGGCGTCCACGTCCAGGAACTGCCCGGCGAGCAGCAGCGTCAGCGGGGGAGTGATGAGCGGGGCGAGCACCGTGGAGACGGTGGCGACGGAGACCGAGAGCGCGACGTCGCCGCGGGCCAGGAACGTCACGACGTTGGACGCGGTGCCGCTGGGCGCGCAGCCGACGAGGATCACCCCCGCCGCGAGCTGCGGCGGCAGATGCAGCACGGTCGCGATCAGCCAGCCGAGCCCCGGCATGATCACGTAGTGCGCGACCAGACCCAGGCCCACCGCCCAGGGCCGTTTGGCGACCGCGGTGAAGTCCGGCAGGGTCAGCGTCAGCCCCATCGAGAACATCACCACGCCGAGCAGCCACGGCACCGCGGGCGCCCAGCCGGTGAAGTGCGCGGGCCACAACAGCCCGATCGCGCCGGCGGCGATCACCAGCAGCGGGAAGACCGTCACCGCCCGGCGCGCCGCCCGGTCGGAGGCGGGCAGGTCGCCCGGGGGTGCGGGCCGCGCCGGTGTCGCGGGGCCGGTGGCCGGATCCGGTCCCTGGTTCGTCTGCTCGGTTGACACGGCGGCACCTTATCCGTCATGTCCGTGTACGGGACAACGGATTCCGGATCGTGGACACCGTCCGGCGTCAGCGCCGAACTTCGGCGTCTGCCGCGGACGCTCGCAGCAGCGCGTCGAGCAGCCCGGGGAAGCGCTCTTCGAGGTCCGCCCGGCGCAGCGAGATATAGCGTTCCCGGCCGATCTTGCGGGTGTGCGTCCAGCCGGCGGTCCGCAGGATCCGGAAGTGGTACGAGCCGGTGGCCCGGGTGACCGGCAGTTCGATGTCGCCGCAGCCCGCCTCGCCGTCCGCGGCGAGCCGCCGGACGATCCGCTGGCGCAGCGGATCGCTGAACGCCTGGAGGAGGCCGCCGAGGCAGAGGTCGGCGGTGGCCGGCTGGTCGGCGTCGGCCGGCGGGGAGGACTCGGGCGGCGAGGCCGCGGGGGCGGCCGGGCCGGTGACAGAGGGCATGTTCAGAAGACTCTCTCACTGGTCTCTAGCTGGTCTCTAACTGAGTGATAGTGTCCGCGGAGCGTCGATACTTCGACGTTCCTCTAACTGTTTTCCTGGCGCAACCGGCCCCCGGTGCGCAACCGGCCCCCCGTGCGGCCGGTGCCGCAGTGCGCGGTGCCCGGTCCGCCGGTATCCCGATGCCGCTGATGTCCCCGATGCCCACCTCCCGCACGTCCTGATGCCGTCCGGCGGCTCCGGACGGCCGCCGACCGACTCTCCACGAGGTTTCGCATGTCCCGTGCTCCCCATGCTCCCGCTTCCGCCGCCGACACCCCCGCCCCGGGGGGCGAGGCCCCGCTGCGCACGCTCTTCTGCATCGGCGTGACGCAGGAGTTCTTCAACGCGGACGACGCGACGCGCGCCGACGTGGCCGCCGCCATCACGCCCGCCTTCGACCGGCTCGCCGAACGCTTCGGGGTACGGGTGCTCGGCACGCTGGACGACGATCAGCTGATGGTCGGCGCGACCACCGCCTGGCCGTGGACCTCCTACATTCTCGCCGACGTCCCCGACCTGGCGACCGTCTCCGAGATCTGCGGCATCGTCCGCGACACCGGGACCGGCACCGGGCGGCTCTGGCGCTATCTGCGCATCGAGGCCCGCGTCGGCCGCCCGCTGTTCTTCGGCACCGTCTGACCGGCCGCCGCCCCGCCCTCCGTCCACCACTCCCGAAGGACTCGCCGCATGCTCGACACCGGCCTCACCGGCCGCACCGTACTGATCACCGGCAGCGCCCAGGGGCTCGGCGCCGCCCTCGTCCGCGCCTTCCACGCCGAGGGCGCGTATGTCGCGGCGCTGGACATCGACGACGCGGCCAACCGCGAACTGGCCACCGGCCTCGATCCCGACGGGGAGCGCATCCTGCCGGTCCGCGCGGATCTGCGCGATCCCGGTGCGATCGACGCCGCCTACGCGACCGTCCGGGCCTGGCGCCCGGTCGACGTCCTGGTGAACAACGCGGCCCGGCCGCCGGCCAGGACGCTGTGGGAGATCACGCCCGAGGAGTGGGACGAGGTGTTCGCGGTCAATCTGCGCGCCGTCTTCTTCCTCAGCCGGGCCGTCGCCGCGGATATGCGCGAGCGTGGTTTCGGCCGCATCGTCAACATGGCCTCCCTCGCCGGCCAGACGCCCCGGCCGACCGGTGCCGCGTACGGCACCTCCAAGGCCGGGCTGATCTCGCTGACCCGCGTCTTCGCCGCCGAACTGGCCGCGTACGGCGTCACGGTGAACGCCGTCGCCCCCGCGATGATCGATACGCCGATGGTCCGCTCCGTCGGCCCGGACGTCCTCGCGGAGCTCGTCGCGCAGGTGCCGCTCGGGCGGATCGCCACCCCCGAGGAGGTCGCCCGGGTCGTCGTCTTCCTCGCCTCGCGGGAGACGTTCGCCACCGGTGCCACCTACGACGTCAACGGCGGCGCCCTGATGCGGTGATGCGGTGATGCTGTGGGCACAGTACCGGGCGGAGAGGGTCGGCACGGGCCTTGCGGGGCGGGGCGGCTGGGGCGTGGGTGATGTGCCGTGCCGAGAGATTCGAATGCAGACGCGGAAACCACCCATTGGGATGAACTCACCTCACGTGGCTGCCTGTTCACCCTCAGTGCGTACAGGATGTGCGGGTCGAGGTCGTCGGCACGCGTGATGTCCCCCATTGGCGCGGCCGGCGGCTCCACTTCTCTTGTGGGGGTTCCACACACGTGTTCACCAGTTCCATCAGCTCCTTCGGCATGCCCGCGCGCCGGACGGCAGGTCCCGCCGCCCTGCCGCCGGTCCGCCGCTCCGCCCGCCGGCTCGCCGCGGCCTTCGCCGCCACCGCGCTCGCGGCCGGTCCCGCCCTGCTGCTCGGCGCCGCGCCCGCACACGCCACCGGCGGCCACGACACGGGTGACGGCACGTCCGGCGCCGTCGTGCTCCGCACCGGCCTGGACGTCGGGCTGCTCAACAAGTCGGTCCACGTCCCGCTGCACGTCGCCCTGAACGAGGTGCACGCACCGGCCTCCGCGGACAAGACCGCGCTCACCGTCAACCTGGACGGTATCGACGGCGGCAAGCCGTTCAGCGTGCTGCGCGCCGACGCGGCCGCCGCGCGCGCCGTCGCCGACCGGCACAAGGCCGAGGGATACGCCCACGTGGTGCACGCCAAGGTCCAGCTCCCCGGCCTGGGCCTGCCCCTGGCCGAGGTCCAGCAGGTCACGGCCAAGGCGGTGTGCGAGGCGGGGCAGCAGCCGCGGGCCGAGTCGGAGGTGCTGGGCAGCGTCGTCGTCCTCGGCAAGAAGGTCACGCTCGCCGCGGGCGGTACGACGGAGGTCAAGGTGCCCGGGGTCGGCGAGGTACGGCTCGACCTGTCGAAGAAGAGCGTCACGTCCCACGGCGCCGCGGCCACCGCACTCGACCTCGATGTTTCCATCAACCCGCTGAAGCTCAATGTCGCGGAGATCAGCGGACGGGTGACCCTCGTCCAGGCCACCTGCGCCGCACCGCACACCAAGGCGCCCGGGGACAACGGAACCGGGGGGACCTCCGGCGGGACCTCCGGGGGGAGCCACGGCGGCACCTCCGGCGGCGACGGCGGCGCCTCCGGGGGGAGCGACGGCGGGACGTCCGGCGGCAAGGGCACTCAGGTGAACACCCCGTCCGGCGCCCGGCCGGGCGCCCATGACCTCGCCGAGACCGGCGCCGGTTCGGCCACCCCGTATCTCGCCGGCGGCGCGGCCGTGCTGCTCGCCGCGGGCGCCGGCGCCGTCGGCTACGCACGCCACCGCAGGAACGCCGCGCAGGGCGACCGCGGCTGACAGACCCGTACTCCGCACCGGCGCTGTGGGGGCGCCGGACACGGGTACGGCCCGCGGTGCACCGGGCGGGACCGGAGACGGCCCGCCCGGTGTGCCGCACCCCTCGCCGGGGCCCTGCCGGAGCGTGGTCCGGTGGGGCCCGGCGAGGCCCCTGATGACAGCCCTCGGCGGAACGGCGGAGCGCGCGGAGCCGCGAAGCGGGGACGGGGCGTACGGAAACGGCCGCCATGCCGCGGTCGTATTCCGGCTCCGGGAGTTCCCAGGTGGCGTCGATGGCTGCCACGCGCGGCGTGCGCCCGAACCCGGCGAGGCGCGCACGGGCCCAACGGAGCGGCGTGGCACGGCAGTTGGCGCCGCTCTCAGTCGGCCAGCCCGTCGCCGGATACCTCGGCCGGTTCGTTCGCCAGTACCTCGGTCAGCGCCGCCACGAAACGGTCCGTGGTGGCCCGGTCCCGTACCGCGAGGCGGAGCCAGTCGGGGCCCAGGCCGGGGAAGGTGTCGCCGCGGCGTACCGCGAAGCCGCGGCCGCGCAGCCCCTCCCGGACCGCCGCCGCGCGCGCCAGCCGGATCAGCACGAACGGCCCCTCGGCCGCCGGTACGGCGCGGATCCCCGCGAACTCGCCGAGCCGGGCCAGCAGATGGGCCCGGTCCGCGGCGATCCGCGCCGCCGCCTCGGCCGCCTCCGCGAGCGCCGCGGGCGTGCAGCACGCCTCGGCCGCGGCCAGTGCGGGTGCCGAGACCGGCCACAGCGGCTGTGCCCGCGCCAGCTCGGCGACCGTACCGGGCGCGGCCAGCACATAGCCGATCCGCAGGCCCGCCAGCCCCCAGGTCTTGGTGAGGCTGCGCAGCACGACCAGCCCCGGCAGATCGGTGCGGCCGGCCAGCGAGGCCCGTTCGCCGGGCACCGCGTCCATGAACGCCTCGTCCACCACCAGCGTCCGGCCGGGCCGCGCCAGCCGGGCCAGCGTGCCGGCGGGGTGGAGGACGGAGGTGGGGTTGGTCGGATTGCCGACGATCACCAGGTCCGCGTCCTCGGGCACCGCCGCCGGGTCCAGCCGGAAGCCGTCCCGTTCGTCGAGCAGCACCCGCTCCACCGCGTGCCCGGCGTCCCGCAGCGCCGCCTCCGGCTCGGTGAACTGCGGATGCACCACCACCGGCCGGCGGGCCGGCACGGCGCGCGCGATCAGCACGAACGCCTCCGCGGCCCCCGAGGTCAGCAGCACCCGGTCGGCCGGCAGACCGTGCCGGGCCGCGACCGCCCGGTGCGCGGCCCGGCCGTCCGGATACGCGGCGAGCCCGTCCAGCGAGGCGGCGATCACGGCCTTCAGCCAGGCCGGGGGAGTGCCGGTGCGGACATTGACCGCCAGATCCGTCAGCTCCGTCAGCCCGCCGTCGGTGCCGCGTACCTCCACGTCACCGTGATGCCGCAGGTCGGGTTCGTGCAGGAGGCCGGAGGCGGCCGGGAAGGAGTCGGCGGCGGCCGGGAAGGGGTCGGCGGCGGCCGGGATGGGATCGCTGGCGGCCGGGACGGGGTCGGCGGCGGGGGACGGGTGGGACGTCCCGGTGCCGCCGTCGCCGGGGTGGCCCGCCGCGGCGAGGGCGCAGGTCGCCCGTGCGGCGCGGCCGGGCGGTGCCGACTTCCGCTTGCCGACGAGCAGTTCGGCGCCCGGACCTGCGGCCAGCAGCGCCGCCGCCTCGGCGACGCTCGGCGTGCCGACGGCGGCCCGCGCGGTGCTGGACGGTGCCGGTACCGGCACCGCGGCCAGCGCCTCGGCCGGGTACGACCGCAACGGCACGCCCAGCCGCCGCGCCGCCCCGACCAGCCCCGGCTCGGCCGCCCTGGCCGCCACCGTCGCCAGCGCGGTCACCCCGCCCGACGCGTACCCGGCCCGCGCGAGCGTGGCCGCCACCAGGTCCAGCACCTCCGCCACCGGTACGCCGCGGCTCGCCCCCACACCGGCGACCAGCGCCGGCGGCGGGGCGGTGGCGTCGGCGGTGGCCGGCGGTGTACCGGCGGCGGGCTCTGCGGTCATCGGACGGGTCCTTTCGACGGCGGGACGGGGCGGGACGGAGGCGGTACGGGGGAAGGGCGCGGGCCCGGGACGGCCGGGGGCCGGACATGCGGGAGCGGCGGCGGGTCAGTAAGCAGGTGACACGGGCCGGTCCGCGGGCGACCGGGGAGACCGGGGCCCGCGGACGGGACCGGTCCCCGGGAAAGGGGTGAGACCGTGCCGGTGGCCATCGCGCTGGGCGCGTTGGTGATGACGCTGTTCGGCGGCTGGGTCGCCCACCACGTCACCGACCGCCGGCACCTCATCCTGGGCCTGGCGGGCGGGCTGATGCTGGGCGTCGTCGGTCTCGATCTGCTGCCCGAGGCGCTGCGCGCCGCGGGCGAGGAGGTCTTCGGCGTCCCGGTCGCACTGCTCTGCTTCGTGTCCGGCTTCCTCGCCGCGCACGCCCTGGAACGGCTGCTCGCGGTCCGCAAGGCCGCCCACGGTATGGACCCGCACGAGAGAGTCCCGCAGGTCGGGCTCACCGCGGCGGTCGCGATGATCGTGCACAGCGTCATGGACGGATTCGCGATCGGCGTGGCCTACCAGGTCGGCGAGCAGATGGCGGTCGCCGTGGCGGTCGCCGTGATCGCGCACGACTTCGCGGACGGCTTCAACACGTACACCATCACCAGCCTCTACGGGAACGCCCGCCGCAAGGCACTGCTGATGCTGGGCGCGGACGCGGTGGCCCCGGTGGTGGGCGCGGCGTCCACCCTGCTGTTCACCCTTCCGGAGCACTGGCTCGGCATCTATCTGGGTTTCTTCGGCGGCGTCCTGCTCTACCTGGCGACCTCCGACATCCTCCCGGAGGCGCACCACGAACACCCCGCGCTGACCACCCTGGCCTGCACGATCGCGGGCGCGGGCTTCATGTGGCTGGTGGTCGCCGTCGCGAGCTGACCGGGCGGGCGGCCGGGCGGGCCGGGCCGCCCGCGTCCGGGCCGGCGCGGAACCGGCCCTTCCGGGCGTCCGCCTCATCGCCCGCCGCCCACGGCCTCCGCCCGCGCGCCGCGCGCCGCGCTCGCGACCAGCCGGCGGGCCAGCGAGGGCTCGGCGGCCCAGTGCACATGCAGATACGAGGCGTGCACCCCGCCGCTGACGAACCCCTCCACCCGGCGCTGCGGATACGTCAGCCCCCACGCGGGGGACGCGCCCGCGCCCGGCTCCAGGACCGTGCGGTGGAACTCGTGGCCGCGCACCCGCGTCCCGGCCGTCGCCAGCACGTTGTCGGCCGTCGCCACCGCCTCCCGGTAGCCGAGGGTGAGCCGCTCGGTCATCCGGGCGTCGGCGGGCAGCACCCCGCACATCGGCTTCCCGTCGATCGACCGGGAGAGATAGAGCAGCCCGGCGCATTCGGCGGTGACCGGCGCCCCGGTGGCGGCCAGCTTGGCCACCGCCGCCCGCAGCGGCGCGTTCGCCGACAGTTCCGGCGCGTACACCTCGGGGAAGCCGCCGCCGATGACCAGCCCCCGGGTACCGGCGGGCAGCCGTTCGTCCCGGAGCGGGTCGAAGGGCACCACCTCGGCGCCCGCGGCGGTCAGCAGCTCGGCGTGCTCCGCGTACGAGAAGGTGAACGCGGCGCCGCCCGCCACGGCGATCAGCGGTTTCCCGGAACCCGCGGGCGCGGGGCCGGTGTCCGCCGCGGGCCGGCCGGTGCTCCCGTCCGCCGTGCCCGCCTCCTGCGCACCCGCAC
The DNA here is from genome assembly GCF_046549095.1 of Streptomyces sp. x-80. Lineage (NCBI taxonomy): Bacteria > Bacillati > Actinomycetota > Actinomycetes > Kitasatosporales > Streptomycetaceae > Streptomyces > Streptomyces sp. x-80. The sequence continues at coordinate 59,513 of NZ_JAJPWM010000027.1, read as the reverse complement.
CCGCCGCTTCCGCCGCCGGGTCCCATGCCTCTTCCGTCAGCTCCGGCACCGCGCGCGCCAGCGCCAGCAGCGCGTCGAGATCGCATCCCGCGCGCACCCGCGCCGCCAGTGCGCGGACCGCCTCCAGCGCCTCGGCCCGCCGCTCGGCGACCGGCACCAGGCCCAGGTGCCGGGACGGCGTACGGGCCTGCTCGCCGCGCCGCAGCGCGCCCAGCACCGGCACCCCGGAGGAGTCCATCGCGTCCCGCAGCAGCTCCTCGTGGCGGTCCGAGCCGACCTTGTTGAGAATCACCCCGGCCAGCCGCACCTGCGGGTCCCAGGAGGCGAAGCCGTGCACCAGCGCGGCCACCGACCGGGACTGCGAGGACGCGTCCACGACCAGCACCACCGGCGCCCGCAGCAGCTTGGCGACCTGGGCGGTGGACGACAGCTCGCCCTGCCCCGAGGCGCCGTCGAACAGCCCCATCACGCCCTCGACGACCGCGAGATCCGCGCCCGCCGCACCGTGCAGGAAGAGCGGGGCGATCCGCCCGGGACCGCACAGATAGGCGTCCAGATTGCGGCCGGGGCGGCCGGTGGCCAGCGCGTGGTAGCCCGGGTCGATGTAGTCGGGCCCCACCTTGTGCGGCGACACCGACAGCCCGGCCTCGGCGAACGCCGCCATCAGACCGGTGGCCACCGTCGTCTTGCCCGCACCCGAGGAGGGCGCGGCGATCACCAGCCGGGGGATCGTGGTACCGCTCACGCCGCGCTCACCATTCGATGCCCCGCTGGCCCTTCTGACCGGCGTCCATCGGGTGCTTGACCTTGGACATGTCCGTCACCAGGTCCGCGAAGTCCAGCAGCGGCTGCGGGGCGTTGCGGCCGGTGATCACCACATGCTGCGTCCCGGGACGGTCGCGCAGCACCGACACCACCTCCTCGGGGTCCACCCAGCCCCAGTGCAGCGGATACGCGAACTCGTCCAGCACCAGCAGCTTGTACGTCTCCGCGGCGAGATCCCGCTTGACCTGCTCCCAGCCCTCGCGCGCCGCCTCCTCGCTGGAGGCGATGTCGCGCTGCACCCACGACCAGCCCTCGCCCATCTTGTGCCAGGCGACGCTGCCGCCCTCGCCGGTGGCGCCGAGCACCGTCAGCGCCCGCTCCTCACCGACCTTCCACTTCGCCGACTTCACGAACTGGAACACCCCGATCGGCCAGCCCTGGTTCCAGGCCCGCAGCGCCAGCCCGAAGGCGGCCGTGGACTTGCCCTTGCCGACGCCGGTGTGGACGAGGACCAGCGGCCGGTTGCGGCGCTGGCGGGTGGTGAGCCCGTCGTTCGGTACGACGGACGGCTGTCCCTGTGGCATTACGCGACCTTTCGGGAGTGTGTGGTGGGGAGGGGTGTCCGCGCGGACCGGCCGTCGGTCCCCGGCCGCGCGCCGCGCCCGGCCCCGGTACCCCGGACGTCCCGGACGAGGGCCGAGACGCTGTCCGCGCGCAGCTCGTCGAGGGTGACGGCGGTGCCCCGCAGATCGCGGGCCAGCTCGGCCGCGAGCCCCAGCCGGACCGGTCCCGACTCGCAGTCGACGACCACCGAGGCGACGCCCTCGGACGCCAGCAGCCGGGCCGCCCGGGAGGCGCGCGCCAGCGGTCCGTCCGCCGCGCCCGCGCCCCGGCCGGTCGCCCGGCCGTCCGTCACGACGACCAGCAGCGGCCGCCGCGAGGCATCCCGCAGCCGCTCCACCCGCAGTACCTCATGGGCCTTCAGCAGCCCCTCCGACAGCGGCGTACGGCCGCCCGTCGGCAGCTTCGCCAGCCGTGCCGCGCCCGCCTCGACCGACGACGTCGGGGGCAGCGCCAGCTCGGCGGCCCGCCCGCGGAAGGTGATCATGCCGATCTTGTCGCGCCGCTGATAGGCGTCCAGCAGCAGCGAGAGCACCGCGCCCTTGACCGCGCTCATCCGCTGCCGCGCCGCCATCGAACCGGACGCGTCCACGACGAACAGGACGAGATTGCCCTCCCGCCCCTCGCGTACCGCCTCGCGCAGATCGTCGCGGCGCAGCACCAGCCCCGGGCCACCGCGCCCGCGCGCCCGCTGATGCGGCGCCGCGGCCCGCACGGTCGCCGCCAGATGCAGCTTGCCCAGGGCCCCGCGGGGCCGCCGGGACCCGGTCGTCCGGCCGTGCGCGGTCCGGGCCCGCGACCGGCGGCCGTCCGCGCCCTCGCCCAGGCCCGGCACGTCCAGCCGCCGGGTCGTGAACGGCTCGGCCGCCGCGACGGCCGCCTGCTCGCCACCGGCACCGGCGACGGGCTGCCCGGCCGGCTCCCGCGCGGGGTCCGGGGCGCCGGCGCCGTCCGCGTCCGCCGGGCCCGCCGGCTCCGGGAGCTGCGGCGACTGCGGCCCGGGACCGGCCGACGGCGCCTGGTCCTGCGGGCCCGGTCCGCCCTCGTCCCGCGGCGGCTGCCCGCCGGGTCCGTCCGGGCCGCCGTCCGGGCCCTCGGGGCCGCCGTCCGGCCCGTCCGGCTCCGGGTCGTCGTCCCCGTCCGCGCCGTCGGACTCCGCCAGGATCTCGTCGAGCCGGTCCTCGTCCAGGCCGGGCGCGTCGAAGGGGTTGCGGCGCCGCCGGTGCGGGAGCGCCAGCAGCGCCGCCTGCCGCACGTCCTCGGTCAGCACCTCGGTACGCCCCGCCCAGGCGGCCAGCGCCGTCGCGGTGCGCGCCATCACGATGTCCGCGCGCATCCCGTCCACCTCGAACGCCGCGCAGGTCGCGGCGATCTGCCGCAGCGCCGCGTCCCCGAGCACCACGCTCGGCAGCAGCTCCCGGGCCGCCGCGATGCGTCCGCGCAGCCCGGTCTCCTCGTCCGCCCAACGGGCCGTGAAGCCCGCCGGATCGGCGTCGTGGGCCAGCCGCCGCCGGACGACCTGCACCCGCTCGGCCGGCTCCCGGGAGGCCGCGACCTCCACCGTCAGCCCGAACCGGTCCAGCAACTGCGGCCGCAGCTCGCCCTCTTCGGGGTTCATCGTCCCGACGAGGAGGAAGCGCGCGGCGTGCCGTACGGAGACGCCCTCGCGCTCCACGTACGAGGCGCCCATGGCGGCGGCGTCCAGCAGGACGTCGACCAGATGGTCGTGGAGGAGATTGACCTCGTCGACGTAGAGGATGCCGCGGTGCGCGTCCGCGAGCAGCCCCGGCTCGAAGGCTTTCACGCCCTCGGCCAGCGCCCGTTCGATGTCCAGCGCGCCCACCAGCCGGTCCTCGGAGGCGCCGACCGGCAGTTCGACCATCCGCGTCGGCCGCTCCTCGGCGGCGCCCGCCTCATGGGGCCCGTCGGGGCAGGCCGGGTCGGGGGCGGCGGGGTCGCAGGCGAACCGGCAGCCGGTGACCACGGCGACATCGGGCATCAGGGTCGCGAGGCCGCGCACCATCGTCGATTTCGCGGTGCCCTTCTCCCCGCGGACGAGCACCCCGCCGATGGCCGGCGAGATCGCGTTGAGCAGCAGGCCCAGCCGCATATCGGCCATGCCGACAACCGCGGTGAACGGATAAGGGACCGACGCCATTAACGGATACCCCCTTCAAGGGAATTGCTGTGATCGGACGTGTCGCCGGCCGTGGCCGGTGTGACGGCGTCGCCGTGCGCCCCGCGCTCGCGCGGGGGTACCGGGGACGGCGGAGAGCTCTGCGGTCCGGGCGCGTCCGGCGCCGTCTCCGTGGTGGACGGGCCGGCGAGGCGGGGCGCCCCCGGCGGGACGAACGGCAGCCCGGCCGGCACCCCCTCCTCGATCAGCCGCAGCAGCGCGGCCGTGTCCGCATGCTCCTCGATCAGGTCGCCGAGGCGGTCCAGCTGCTCCTCGCGCAGGGCGCCGAAGCTGGTGTCCGGGGCCGGTACGAAGGCCCGGCCGGCGTCCGCCGCGACCCGGCGCAGGAAGGCCCGCCGGAAGGCGTCGCTCTCCAGCGAACCGTGCCAGTGCGTGCCCCACACCGAGCCCACCCGGCACCCGTCCAGCGCGCGCCCCTGACCGTCGGAGAGGAACGTCTCCCCGCCGTGGACCTCGGCCACCCCGTGGTGGATCTCGTACCCGGCCACGGGCTCGCCCAGCGCCTGACCGGCCGGCCGCGCCAGGGTCTTCCCGGCCGCGAAGCGCACCCGGACGGGCAGCAGCCCCAGACCGGGGACCGCACCGGCCCGCGACTCGACCTCGTCGTCGATGTGCTCGCCGAGCAGCTGGTAGCCGCCGCAGATGCCCAGCACCGGGCGGCCCTCGGCGGCCCGCCGGGCGAGCGCGTCCGCGAGCCCGCGCTCGCGCAGCCACGCCAGCGCCCGGACGGTGCCGCGGGTGCCCGGCACCACCACCAGGTCCGCGTCGGCCAGCTCCTCGGCCCGGTCCACGAACCGCACCACCACGCCCGGTTCGGCGGCCAGCGCGTCCACGTCGGTGAAGTTCGACATCAGCGGCACCGCCGCGACCGCGACCCGCAGCACGTCCGCGCCGTGCGGCGGCGCCACCACGCTCTCGCGTACCGCGCCGCGCAGCGACACCCTCAGTCCGTCCTCCTCGTCGATGCCGAGACCGTGCGCGAACGGCAGCACCCCGAACGTCGGCCGCCCGGTGACGCCCCGCAGCATCTCCAGCCCCGGTGTCAGCAGCGACACATCGCCCCGGAACTTGTTGACGAGATACCCCGCGACCAGCGCCTGGTCCTCCCGGGACAGCAGCGCCGTGGTGCCGAAGAAGGACGCGAACACCCCGCCGCGGTCGATGTCCCCGACCACGACGACCGGCAGCCGGCCGGCCCGTGCGATCCCCATGTTCACGATGTCGGTACGGCGCAGATTGATCTCGGCGGGGCTGCCGGCGCCCTCGCAGATCACCGCGTCGTGGGTGCGCCGCAGCTCCGCCAGGCAGTCGGTCACCGTCCCCAGCAGCTCTTCGCGGCGGCCCCCGTACAGCGCCGTACCGGCCGGTGCGGCCGCGCCGGCCCCGCCCCCGGCGTGGCCGAAGTACCCCTTGGCGCTCAGCTCGCCGACCGGCTTGCCCAGCAGCACGACCTGGCTGCTGCGGTCGCTGCCCGGTTTGAGCAGCACCGGGTTCATCAGCGCGGACGGCTCGACCCGGGCCGCCGCGGCCTGCATCGCCTGGGCCCGCCCGATCTCCGCGCCCTCGCGCGTCACGAACGAGTTCAGCGACATGTTCTGCGCCTTGAACGGCGCCACCCGCACACCCTGCCGCACCAGCCAGCGGCAGATACCCGCCGTGACCACGCTCTTGCCCGCGTCGGATGTCGTGCCGGCCACCAGCAGGCCGCCGCCGACGGTCCCGCCGGACGCCTTGAACCGCCCGTTCACCGGGACCTCCTCATCTGCCGGGCCGCCGGCCCGTCGTGAACCTCGTGCTGTCCGCCGCGCCCGCCGCCCGCCGCGCCGCCGCCGACCGGGCCGCGCCGACCGCGAACCGGCCCGCGACCGTCACCGCCAGCGCCAGCGCACTCACCCGGCGGGAGAGCCGGACCGCCCGCTCGATATCGGGCACCCCGGCCTGCCGCGCCCCGCCGTTGAGCACCGGCCGGTGCTCGACCCGCCCGCCGTACGTCAGCGTGCCGCCCAGCCGCACCCCCAGCGCACCCGCGAACGACGCCTCCACCGGGCCCGCGTTGGGGCTCGGGTGCGCGCCGCCGTCGGCCCGCCAGGCCCGCAGCGCACCGCGCCGGCCGGGGCCCGCGAGCACCGTCAGCGCCGCGGTCAGCCGGGCGCCCGGCCACCCCGCCACATCGTCGAGCCGGGCCGCGGCCCAGCCGAACCGCCGGTAGCGCGGCGACTTGTGACCGACCATCGCGTCCAGTGTGTTCACCGCCCGGAACGCCACCAGGCCCGGTACGCCGCCCACCGCACCCCACACCAGGGCGCCCACCACCGCGTCCGAGGTGTTCTCCGCGACCGACTCCACCACCGCGCGCGCCATCTGCGGCCCGTCCAGCGCCTGCGGATCGCGCCCGCACAGATGCGGCAGCCGCTCCCGCGCCGCGGTCAGCTCGCCGGCCGCCAGCGCACCGCCGACGGCCCGCGCCTCCCGGCCCAGCGAGGTGCCGCCCAGCACCGCCCAGACGGCCGCCGCGGTGAGCGCGGTCCCCGCGGCCGTACGCGCGGGGCGGGGGAGGGCACCGGGGCGGGGCGCCGGACCCCGTACCGCGCGCTGGAGGAGCGCGGCGCCGGCGGCCGCGCCGCCCGCGCACAGCACCGTATGGACCGCGCCGTACCCCCGGTGGTCGCGCCAGAGCCCGCGCTCGGCGGCGGCCGCGGCCCGGCCGAACGCGGCCACCGGATGGCCGCGCCGGGGGTCCGCCGCGATCAGGTCGCCGAGAAAGCCGAGGGCCGCGCCGCACGCGTACGTGACGTGTTCGCCGCGCATCGGATCAGACCGCCGTCACGCCTCGAAGGGAGCGTGCCACGGCACGGAGTGGGGGGCTCGAACGGCGGCCGGGCATGGCGGTATGTCCTCACTCAGGGTCCGCGCCCTGGTTCGACGTGACGGCGACCAGAGTCTCCTGGCTCCCCGGATCAACGCTTCCCCCGGCCTTCCCGCCCGTGCCGCACGCGACCTGACGGACGGGGCGAGGCGGGCCGTGACCTTCTGTGGAGGAACGCTCCCCGGTGACAGTGGCGGGACCGCGCCGGATTCGCACCGGACTTCCTCTGCTGTCGCCGAATGGCTCCGGCAGTCCACCACGCCCCGGCATTACCGTCAACTCACCCTTGACCTGCGGCGCTGCCCGCCGACCGGCACTGTGGCGCAGACCACAGGGTGCCCGGCGGGGCGTCGGACGGTTGCCCTGGACCTGATCCCGCGTCACTGTCCGGTGCACGGTGGGCGACGACGCCGCCGGAAGGGGGCCGGGGGATGCCGGAGAGCGCCAACGGCGGCGACCCGGAGGCGGCCGGCTTCACCAGGGGCGAGCAGGTCGGCGCGCTCCAGCAGGGCGTCGCCGACGTCAAGGACCGGCTGGACCCGATCATGCCGCACGAGGTCACGGCCATGGACGAGACGGAGAGCCGCCGCTGGTTCGCCGACGGCCGCGCCCTGTTCATGCGCAACCGGCCGGTCGAGTACGCCTCGGTCGCCGGGGAGCTCAAGGCCGGCGTCCGGTTCGACGTCGCCGAGCTGCCGGGCCGGCCCACCGACGGCAGACGGATGTCCGTCCTCGGCGGCCAGAACCTCGCGATCTCCGCCGACAGCACCCGGCCGAACGGCGCCCGTGCCCTGATCGAGGGCGCTGACCGGTCCGGCCGCCGAACGCTGCCTGCCGGAGCGGGAGTTCGCCGCGACCCGCGACCCGCGACCCGCGACCCGCGACTCGGCGTACCGGGAGGCGGGGAAGGCGCCCGTCCGCCCGCCGGCACCCGGGGCCGCCGACCGCGGCGAGGCCGGTGCGACGCGGCAGCCGGCCGGCCGGGAGCCGCCCTGCACCCGGATGCTGTACGCGGCGCGGCGGGCGGCCGAACCGCGCCCGCGCAGCGCCCACCACCAGACCTTCAGCAAGGTCGTACAGGTCCGGGTCTCCGAGTACCTGGGCAGCCGGGGCGGCACGGCCATCGCGGACGCGCCGGCCAGAGAACCAGAGAACCGGAGAAACGGACGAGGCGCTCGGCGGCCGCGGCTGATGCCGCCGGCCGCCGAGCGCCTCGCCGGGGTACCGGATCCGGGGCGCGCCGGCCCCGGGCGGGTCAGGTGGCGACGATCAGATAGATGCCGTACGCCACGGCCGCCGCGCACAGCGCGAAGGCGGCCACCGCCGCGGTCCGCGCGCCCGCGCCGGGTCCGTCGGCCACCGCCGTCTCGCCCTCCTGGCGCGGCCTGCGGGACGTACCGACGATGCCGACGGTGAACAGGCCCACGATGCCGACCGTCACCACGAGGCTGACGCCGAAGACCTGGCCGAGAGCTGCCCATTCGATGTTCATGGCTGACTTCCTTGACTGAGGGCCGCTAGTGGCCGGCGGTCGCGGCCCCGGCGCGCGGGGCGGCCACCTGGACGGGCGGGCCGGCCTGCGCGACGGTGGCCGCGGGGGCCACCGGACCTGCCGGGGGAGGGGAGACGGTCTGCAACGCGGTGGTGACGACGCCCGCCGGCTCCGCGGGAGCGACCTCGTTGACGTTGGTGTGGTCGACCGGCTTGCGCCGGGAGGCGGCCCAGATCGCACCGCAGACGGCGAGCGCCAGGACCGCGACCGTCGCCACGCCCCAGTCGCCCTGGTCGGCCAGGAACGCGGCGCCCGCCGCGACGAGACCGGCGGCCGGCAGCGTCAGGCACCAGGCGATGACCATCCGTCCGGCGGTGGACCAGCGCACCACGCCGCCCTTGCGGCCCAGGCCCGAGCCCATCACGGAACCGGAGCAGACCTGCGTCGTGGAGAGCGCGAAGCCGAGGTGGGAGGAGGCCAGGATGGTGGCCGCGGCACCGGTCTGGGCGGCGAAGCCCTGCGGCGGCCGGATGTCGGTGATGCCCTTGCCCATCGTGCGGATGATCCGCCAGCCGCCCAGGTACGTGCCGAGCGCGATGGCGATACCCGCCGAGGCGATGACCCACAGCGGCGGGTCGGAGTGCGGGGCGATCACGCCGCCGGTGATCAGCGCGAGCGTGATCACCCCCATCGTCTTCTGGGCGTCGTTGGTGCCGTGGGCGAGCGAGACCAGGGCGGCCGAGGCGATCTGGCCCGCCCGGTAGCCCTTGGCGGTGTCCGCCTCGTCGCGGTTGCGGGCCAGCCGGTAGGTGAGCCGGGTCGCGGCCATCGCGGCGAGGCCCGCGACGATCGGGGCGGCCACGGCGGGGATGAGGACCTTCATCACGACGGCGTCGCCGTGCACCCCGCCGGTGCCGACGGACACCAGGGTCGCGCCGATCAGACCGCCGAAGAGGGCGTGGGAGGAACTGGAGGGGAGGCCGGCGAGCCAGGTCAGCAGATTCCAGACGATCGCGCCGACCAGTCCGGCGAAGATCACTTCAGGACGGAGGCCGGCGGACTCGTCGATGATGCCGCCGGAGATGGTCTTGGCGACCTCCACGGAGAGGAACGCGCCGCCGAGATTGAGCACCGCCGACATCGCCACCGCCGTCTTGGGCCGCAGCGCCCCGGTGGAAATGGTGGTGGCCATCGCGTTGGCCGTGTCGTGGAAGCCGTTCGTAAAGTCGAACACCAAGGCCGTGACGATCACGATCCCGATGAGAAGCGTGATGTGTTCCATTCACCCAGGCAATCAGTTCGATGGGCAGTTGACGCTGGGGACCGTACGGAGGGTGGGTGAACGGAAAGTGAACTGGGGCGGGCGTGGTGGTGACGCCCCCGCAGTGTTCACGCGGAGGCGCCTCTCGCGTCACCTGCGCATCACCCGGTGGCGAACTTCATGAGCTGTGCGGACGACCCCTGCCAGCGGTCCTGATCGCCGGGCAGCGGGCCGCTGGAGGCGTACTGCCACAGGCTCAGGGCCGACCATCCGGCGGGCAGCGGCCCTGGCGAGCCCTGCCGGCTCGCCAGCCAGAGCGGATGGGTCGCGCCGAAGGACCGGTCGCCGCCCGTGCACTTGTTCCACCAGTGCGTCGTGGTGTAGATCACGGGCCGCCGGCCGGTGGCGCGGCGCACCTCGTCGGAGAAGGCGCGGATCCAGTCGGTCACCGCGGCCCGGCTCAGCCCGTAGCAGGGCTTCCCTTTGTCGTACGGGTCGGGCTCGACGTCCAGGGCGGGCGGCAGCGTCCGCCCGTCCGCCGTCCAGCGGCCGCCGTTGGCCAGGAAGTACCGGGCCTGCGCGCCGCCGGTGGACGCGTCCGGCAGCGCGAAGTGGTACGCGCCGCGCAGCAGACCGGCCTGCCGGGCGCCGTCGTACTGCCCGCGGAAGAGGGGGTTGCGGTAGGTGTGCGACTCGGTGGCCTTGACGTAGACGAACCGGGCGCCCTTCGCGCGGGCGGCCGGCCAGTCGATGTCCTTCTGGTACGCGGAGACGTCATGGCCCAGGGGCCGGCTGTCCGCGGCGGCGGGGCGCTGGGCGAGGACGGCCCCGGTGAGCGCGGCCGCCGTGAGGACGACGGCGGTGACGAGGGAGACGGCTACGGCTGTCGGACGGGCATGGGCCATGGGGTCCCTCGGTGCTCGCGACGTGCATGACAATGCCTCCCGAGCGTAACCGGCGCTGCACACAGAGCAGTTGCTCTCCGGCCAATTACCGCCGGCGGGTCGGCATCCCCATATGAGGGATACCGGACGGGCGGCTCCGTGCCGTACCGTGCCCCGGCCCACCCCGTACGGTGTCGCCAACGCTTCCCTGTCTGCTGTCATCGCTGTCATCACAGCCGTTGCTGCTGTTACAGCCACTGCCGCCACCGCAGTCATCACAGCCACTGCCGCCACCGCGCCGGAGGACATATGAAGGACCAGCCGGAGCCCGTCCAGCAGCCGGACCGCACCGCCCGCGCCTGGGCCGATCTCGTCGCCACCGCCCGCCGCACGGTCAGCGACGGCCTCGTCGTCGGGACCTCGGGCAATGTCTCGGTCCGCGTCGGCGATCTGGTCCTGGTCACCCCCAGCGGCGTCCCCTATGACCGGCTCGGCCCCGCCGACCTCACCGCCGTCGACCTCGAAGGGCGCCAGGTCACCGGTGATCTCCGGCCGACCAGCGAGCTGCCCATGCACCTGGCCGTCTACCGCGCCACCCCGGCCACCGCCGTCGTCCACACCCACGCCCCGTACGCCACCGCCGTCTCCACCCTCGTCCCCGAACTCCCCCCGGTCCACTACATGGCCGCCGACCTCGGCGGCCCGGTCCGGGTCGCGCCCTACGCCCTGTACGGCAGCGACGAACTCGCCGCGCACCTGCTCGACGCGCTGCGCGACCGCACCGGCTGCCTGCTCCGCAACCACGGCACCGTGACCTACGGCGGGAGCCTCGGCCAGGCACTGGACCGCACCGCCCAGCTCGAATGGATGTGCCGGGTCTGGCTCACCGCCGCCTCCGTCCCCGGCCATACGCCGCAGCTGCTGTCGGCCGCCCAGCTCGACGAGGCCGGGGCGCGACTGCGCGGCTACGGCCAGCGGGCGGACCGCCGGGACTGAACCGGACCGGCCCCGCGCCGCCCCCGGACCGTCCCCACCGCCGTCACCCGGACGGCCGCCGCCCGGTGGCCGCGCCCGACGGCTCCCAGCACGCTAGGGAGGTGCGCCTGGGGACCGTGGCGGCCGTGGCCGCCACCGCCGTGATCGGTGCCGGCGCGGCCGCGGTGGCGGTCGGCCGGTACGCCGGCGACATCGCCCTGAAACCCTCGCCCGACCACCCGCTGCCCGGCGACCCCCGCCTCACGGTGCACTCCGCCACCGACGAACGGATCACCCTCACCCGCAGCCTCGCGTCCCTGCGGCCCGGCACCTACGGGCTCACGGGCGCCGGCTGCCACGCGGTGGTCGGCCCCGTCGTCCGGGACACCCCGCACGCCGCCGACGCGGTCGTCCGCCGCCTGGAGCGGGTCACCCACGGCATCCTCACCCCGGGCGCCCGGATGCGGCTGACCCCGCAGGTGTACATCGGCAACCCGCGCGACGCCCTCGGCATCGACTGCGCCGACGTGGACATCCCCGGCGAACTGGGCGCCCTCCCGGCGTGGTTCGTGCCCGGCGTCCGCGACACCTGGGTGATCACCACCCACGGCCTCGGCACCACCCGGGAGCACCCGATGGTGATCATGCCGTTCCTCCGGCGCCACCGGCTCCCGGTCCTCGACCTCGCCCACCGCAACGACGTCGGCGCCCCGCAGACCGCCGACGGTTTCCACCACCTCGGCGACGCCGAGTGGCGCGATCTGGACGCCGCGATCCGCTACGCGATCCGCTACGGCGCCCGCGACGTGATCCTGCACGGCTGGTCCACCGGCGCGACCATGGCGCTGCGCGCCGCGACCCACTCCGCGCTGCGGGCCCGGATCAGCGGGCTCGTCCTGGACTCCCCGGTCCTCGACCGGCACGCCACGGTCCGCGCGCTGGCCGCCGCCCGGGGGGTGCCGCGCGCCCTGCTGCCGCTGGTCGTACGCGCCGCCGAGGGCGCCACCGGGCTGCCCGTCGACCGGCCGGCGGACGCCGCCGACCCGGCCGCGCTGACCGTCCCCACCCTGCTCTTCCACGGCCCGGACGACATCCTCGCCCCCTGGGAGGCTTCCCGGGCCTTCGCCGCCCGGCGCACCGAACTGATCACCCTGCGTCCGGTGCCGCACGCCCCGCACGCCGCGATGTGGAACGCCGACCCGGCCGGCTACGAAGAAGCCCTCCGCCGCTTCCTGATCCCCCTCATGTAGCCGTCCGGGCGGCCGCGGCCCGTCCGGGCCCCGCGACACCGGCCCGAAGGGGGCCCGCAACCGCCCCGGGCGGCCCCGCCGCCCCGGTGGCGCGCAGGCGTCCAAGGGGACAACTCCGCACATCAGGGATGGGTCGCCGGGGTGGCGCGCCCCGGGGAAAGCGCAACCCGGGTTCCGATTGGGCTTTCGGGCCGTCAGCGGCAAGACTGCTCCCGTGACGTCCCGTACTCCGCGCGACTCCCGGCTCCGAATCGTCCCCCGCCAACCGATTGCCGCCGCCCGCCGGGCGGTGAGCACCCGGGCCACCCGCCCGGCCCCGCGCCCGCCCGAGGGCACCCCGCCGCCCGCGGAACTGGCGCGGCAGGCGCGCGCCGTCCTGGCCGGTGCGGCCCGCCTGGCGCGCTGGGCCGACAGCGCCGGCGGGCCGGACGCGGGCCTGCGGGCCGGGTCCGACGGGGCGCTGCCGGCGGCTGCGGTCGAACGCGCGGCGCGGGCACTGGAGCTGACCCCGCGGCGGATCCGCGCCGACTGGGACCGGGCCCGGCTCTCCGGACTCATCGAACTGCACGGCGGCGTCGCCCGCCCCGGCTGGCGGCTGCGCGCCTGGGACCGCGACGACACGGCCGCCCTGCGCGGCTGGGTCGCGCTCTTCGACGCCTGGTCGCTGGCGCGCGCCACTCCGCCCGGCGCCGGGCCGGCGCTCGTCGCCGAAGTCGTCGAGGCGGTACCGCAGCTGCTCTCGCTGCTGCATCTGTCGGCCGGGCCGGTACGGCTGCCGGTCCTGCTGGACATGCTCGACCAGCGCGTCACCGAGCTGCGCACGGAACGCTGCGAGGTCCCGTGCGGCGCCCGGCCGCCGGCGCCCGGACCGGCCGTCCCCGCCGCCGACGAGGCGGTGAGCGACGCCGCGGGGGCGTCGCTCACCGAGCTCCTCGGCTGGGCGCTGGACGCCCTCACGGCCGTCGGCGCGCTCGTCCCGCGCGGCGCGGACACCGGCGCCGAGGACGGGCCCGAGGCGCAGCTCACACCGCTCGGCAACTGGTCGGTGTGGGTCAAGCTGGAGCAGATCTGCGTCGCCGCCCAGAGCCCGGCCGGCCATATCGAACAGTCCGCGGAGGCGATGCTGCGCGGCTGCGCCCGGCTCACCCCGGGCCCGGCCCGCACCGAGTACCGCGCCTGGCTCGCCGCCCGCTCCGTCGGCGCGGCCGTCGAGGAACTGCTGACCGTCGCCCGCGGCGAGGACGCGCTGCTGCGCGGGCTGGCCTTCGAGGCGCTGCGCGCGGTCGGCGCACCGGCCGAGCCCGCCGTGCGCGCCGTGTCCGACGAGCCGGGGCTGCGGCCGTACGCCCTGCTGTGGCTGGTCGAGCACGAGGGCGGCGACCCGGAGACCGCGCCCGATGTGCTCACCCGCGCGGAATCGACCTGGCTGTGGGTGGACACCGCGGCGGCCGTCGCCGACCACGGCGAGACCCAGCTGCTGGTCCGGCACCTCGACTCGGCGGTCCAGGGCTCCGTGCCACGGCTCCTGGAGGAGGTACGCGCCGTCGGCCACCCCCGCACCGTGCAGGTGCTGGTCGCGCTGGCCGCCGCGCACCCCGACCCGGCGCTCGCCAAGGCCGTGCGCCGGGCGGCGTTCCAGGTCCACACGGGCGGCGTCTGAACCGGGCGGACCGCGGCGCCCACCGCGCCGGCGGGGCCGCGCCGTACGGCGTACCCCCGCCGGCCGCTGCCTGTGGCGGCCGTACGGAAAGCTGCTTGCCCGGAAAAAGTGCTTGCACAACACCGTTAGACTGCCCGTATGGCAGTTCTCCTCTGGGTTCATTAGACGGCGTAGACCGCTCTCGGACCGTCCGTCCAACCCGCCGTCTTCCTGCCCTGGAGTTTCCCCGTGATCACCGCTTCCGGCCTTGAGCTGCGCGCCGGCGCCCGCATCCTCATCGAGTCTGCTTCCTTCCGTATCGCCAAGGGCGACCGCATCGGCCTGGTGGGCCGCAACGGCGCCGGCAAGACCACCCTCACCAAGGTGCTCGCGGGCGAGGGCATCCCCGCCGCCGGCACGGTCACCCGCTCGGGCGACGTCGGCTATCTGCCGCAGGACCCGCGCACCGGCGACCTGGACGTCCTGGCCCGCGACCGCATCCTCTCCGCCCGTGACCTGGACTCGGTGCTCCGCAAGATGCGGGAGAACGAGGACCGGATGGCCAACGGCAAGGGCGCCACCCGCGACAAGGCGATGAAGAAGTACGAGCGCCTGGAGACCGAGTTCCTGACCAAGGGCGGCTACGCGGCGGAGGCGGAGGCCGCGACCATCGCCGCCAGCCTCGGACTGCCCGACCGCATCCTCGGCCAGCCCCTGCACACCCTCTCCGGCGGTCAGCGGCGCCGCGTCGAGCTCGCCCGGATCCTCTTCTCGGACTCCGACACCCTGCTCCTCGACGAGCCCACCAACCACCTCGACGCCGACTCCATCGTCTGGCTGCGCGACTACCTCAAGACCTACCGAGGCGGCTTCATCGTCATCTCGCACGACGTCGACCTGGTCGAGACCGTCGTCAACAAGGTCTTCTACCTCGACGCCAACCGCTCGCACATCGACGTCTACAACATGGGCTGGAAGCTCTACCAGCAGCAGCGCGAGGCCGACGAGAAGCGCCGCAAGCGCGAGCGGGCGAACGCCGAGAAGAAGGCCGCGCAGCTGCACACCCAGGCCGACAAGATGCGGGCCAAGGCGACCAAGACCGTCGCGGCGCAGAACATGGCCAAGCGCGCCGACAAGCTGCTCTCCGGGCTGGAGGCGGTGCGCGCCGCCGACAAGGTCGCCAAGCTGCGCTTCCCGGACCCGGCGCCGTGCGGCAAGACGCCGCTGACCGCCGAGGGCCTGTCCAAGTCCTACGGCTCGCTGGAGATCTTCACCGACGTCGATCTGGCCATCGACAAGGGCTCCCGGGTCGTCATCCTGGGCCTCAACGGTGCGGGCAAGACCACCCTGCTGCGGCTGCTCGGCGGCGTCGAGGACCCGGACACCGGCGAGGTCCGCCCCGGCCACGGCCTCAAGCTCGGCTACTACGCCCAGGAGCACGAGACGCTGGACCCGGACCGCACCGTCCTGGAGAACATGCGCTCGGCCGCCCCGGACATGGACCTGGTCGCCATCCGCAAGACGCTGGGCTCCTTCCTCTTCTCGGGCGACGACGTCGACAAGCCCGCCGGGGTGCTCTCCGGCGGTGAGAAGACCCGGCTCGCCCTGGCGACGCTGGTGGTCTCCTCCGCCAATGTGCTGCTCCTGGACGAGCCGACGAACAACCTCGACCCGGCCAGCCGCGAGGAGATCCTCGGCGCGCTGCACACCTTCACCGGCGCGGTGGTCCTGGTGACGCACGACGAAGGAGCGGTGGACGCCCTCCAGCCGGAGCGCATCATCCTGCTGCCCGACGGCGTCGAGGACCTCTGGGGCCCGGACTACGCGGACCTGGTGGCCCTGGCCTGATCAAGACTGTCTGGATCATTCGGCCGACGCGTGATCCATCATCTGAGTGAGAGTGGCTCGTACACCGGCGAGCCTGCGAGGGAAAGACCGGGCCCGGCGGCCCGGTCTTTCCCTTTTCCGCCGCATACCCCCTGACCTGCCGGTTTTCGGAGCGCGCGGGGTGCGGACGGTCCGTACGGCCGGGTGGAGGAGGAAATTCCGGGAGCCGTCCCCCCGCGCGGAAGGGCAAAGGATGTCCTACGGACCTTGCTGAATGGGTGGCCAGGAAGCCGGGGAGGGGTGATCATGAGAGTCCAGAGCGCACTTCCCACGAGGAGGCACGGGTGGCCGAGACTCTGAAGAAGGGCAGCCGGGTAACCGGCGCCGCGCGCGAGAAGCTCGCGGCAGACCTCAAGAAGAAGTACGACTCCGGTGCGAGCATCCGGGCGCTGGCCGATGAGACCGGCCGCTCCTATGGGTTCGTCCACCGGATGCTCAGTGAATCCGGCGTGGTCCTGCGTGGCCGGGGCGGAGCAACGAGGGGCAAGAAGGCCGCCTCGGCCTGACGACCGCACTTCCGGGTAGCAACGGTGTCCCCCCGGTCGGCCGAGCCGCCGACCGGGAGGTTACCGTTCAGTCACTTTCGCACGCAGGTGCGGTTGGCTGACTCGGAGGCGCCTCATGACTCTGCTCGACAAGGACGGTGTGCGGCTCACCGTGGACGACGCGATCGCCACGGTGACCCTCACCAACGCGGCCAAGCGCAACGCGCAGTCGCCGGCCATGTGGCGGGCGTTGGCCGAGACGGGTTCGCTGCTGCCGGGCAACGTCCGGATCGTGGTGCTGCGCGGTGAGGGCAAGTCCTTCTCCGCGGGCCTCGACCGGCAGGCGTTCACGCCCGAAGGCTTCGACGGCGAGCCCTCGTTCCTCGACATGGCGCGGGGGACGGACAGTGAACTGGACGCCGTCATCGCCGAGTACCAGGAAGCGTTCACCTGGTGGCGGCGCACCGATCTGGTGTCCATCGCCGCGGTGCAGGGGCACGCCATCGGAGCGGGCTTCCAGCTCGCCCTCGCCTGCGATCTGCGGGTCTGCGCACAGGACGCGCAGTTCGCCATGCGCGAGACCAGTCTGGGCCTGGTGCCCGATCTGACCGGTACCCACCCCCTCGTCGGGCTCGTCGGCTACGCCCGCGCGCTGGAGATCTGCGCCACCGGGCGCTTCGTGCACGCCGAGGAGGCCGAGCGGGTCGGGCTGGCCAACCTCGTGGTGGCCGCCGGTGACCTCGACGGTGCGGTGGCCGATCTGGCGGCCGCGCTCACCGCCGCGCCCCGGGACGCCGTCATCGAGACCAAGGCCCTGCTGGCCGGTGCTGCGGGCCGCACCTACGAGGAGCAGCGCACCGCCGAGCGGGCCGCCCAGGCGCGCCGGCTGCGCGACCTCGCGGGCCTGGGGGAGTAACACCCGCACCGCGGCCGCGGAGCCGGGCTTCTCCTGCCGGGTGCCGCGGCCGGGTGCCGTCAGTCCCGTGCCACGGCGGTGACCAGCACGGCGACCGTCTCCGGGCCGGGCTCCACGACCGCCACCGCCGCCCGTACGGCGCGGGCGACGTCCAGCGGGCGGTGCCCGGCCGCGGTCGCCAGCTGTATCAGCGCGTGCCCGTCGTCGAGCCGGACCGGACGGGACGGTGCGCCGAGCGCCGGTGCGAGGCGCGCCACACCGGGGACGGCCAGTGCCGCGGCGGCCAGCGCGTCCGGCCCCTCCCGCGTCGCGCCCGTGCGGCCGTCCGTCGCGGGGCTCGTAGTGTCCGCGGTGTCCGGGGGAGCCGCTGCCGTCCCGGGGACCGCCGGTCCGGCCGCTTCCGCCTGTCCGGCCCGGCCGGCCTCGTCAGGTCCGTCCGGCTCGTCCGGCCCGTCCGGCTCCAGGAGTCCGTCGGCCCGCAGATCCACCGCGGCCACCAGCAGCCCCAGCTCGCGCTCCGCCGCGTCCAGCAGTGCCGTGCGCAGCATGCCGGCGGTGGCGGGCAGCGGGCGGTCGGCGAGCGCCGCGAAGTCCGCCGTGATGCGCAGCGGGCCCGGCGGCAGCGCGCTCGGCGGCGCCGGTACCGTCGGCCGCGGGGCGCTGCCGGGGTCCGCGACGGACAGCCGCAGGGCGCCGACGCGTACTCCGGCCGGCGGACCGACCGCCGCGCGCAGCGCGTCCGCGGCCGCGCGCTCGGTGATCCAGGACCCGTCCGCCGGTCCGCCCAGCGGCAGGATCCGGCCGGTCCCGAACTGCTGCCGGGCGGTCCGCGCCAGCACGTCGTGGACCGCCCGCGCCACCTGGTTCGCGGTCACCGCGTCGCCCCTTTCCCGGACCGTGCTCCCAGCCTGCCGCAGATCCGCCCGCCGGGCAGGGCGGGTGCCCGGCCGGTGCCGTGCCGGGCACTCCGCTGCCGCATCCCCCCGGCGGGCCGGGAGAACCAGCCCTACTGTGAGAAACGGGAAAACGGCAATAAATGTAACTAAATTGGAGAAGATGGACGGGCCACTTCTCGCTCGGGAAAGGGTGAACGGTGATGAACGACAGCGCACCGGAGTCGGACGGCGGCGTGAAGCCGCTCGGCACCAGACGGGGCGGCGGCGACCCGGCGACCCGTGGGCGTACCACCATTGCCGACGGTGTCGTCGAGAAGATCGCCGGGCTCGCGGCTCGCGATGTCGTCGGCGTCCACACCATGGGCAGCGGTTTCGCCCGCACCCTCGGCGCGGTCCGCGACCGGGTGCCCGGCGGGGGCCGGTCCGCCACCGCGACGCGCGGGGTGAAGGCCGAGGTCGGCGAGGTGCAGACCGCGCTGGACCTGGAGATCGTGGTCGACTACGGCGTCTCCATCGCCGATGTCGCGCGGGACGTCCGGGAGAACGTCATCGCCGCCGTCGAACGGATGACGGGCCTGGAGGTCGTCGAGGTCAATATCGCGGTCAGCGACGTCAAGCTGCCCGACGAGGAGGACGAGGACGAGGAATCGGAGCCGCGGCTCCAGTGACCGGGCCCGTCCGGAGCGGTGGTGACCCGTCCGCTCCGGTGGTGATCCGACCGGAGCGGTAGCGAAGGAGCGCACGATGAGCATGGCCGTGGTCGGCCTTCTGGCCGGTATGGCGCTGGGCTTCGCCGGGTACTTCGGCGGGTTCGGGGCCTTTGTCCTGGTGGCGGCGCTGGGCGCCATCGGGTTCGTGGCGGGCAGATTCCTCGACGGGGACCTGGAGCCCGGCGACTTCTTCCGCCCGCGCACGCGCGGCAGCGACCGCGACCGGCGGCGGTGAGGGCGGATGGCCACGGTGTCCCCGGCCGCCGCGGTCGCCGCCGTACCGGCGGGCGAGCGCGGCGCGACCCGCGTCGCTGACCGGGTGGTGGCGAAGATCGCCGCAGCGGCGGCGCGCGAGGCGCTGCGGGCGGCATCCCCGGAGGCTCCCACGGACGCGCACGCGACGGTGACCGTCCGCCGCCGGGACGGCCGGCTGGATTTCGGCGAGGCCCGGGTCCGGGTGACCGTGGAACTGGGCTACCCCTGCGACATCGGCGCGCGGTGCGGCGAGGTGCGCCGCCGCGTCATCGAGAAGGTCACGGAGCTGGCGAACATGACGGTGCCCGAGGTCGCCGTGGAGGTCGAGCGGCTGCACTCGCCGCTGCTGGCCGGCGAGGACCGGGGACGGGTGCGATGAGCGACGACGCCGCCGGGCTCTCGGGCACCCGCCCGCCGCCCACCCTGGACAAGCCGGACGGCGGCGCGGACGGGCCGTCGCGGTCCGTGCCGGCGGACCCCCGTACGGCGGACGGCGGCCGGGCCGGACGGTTCTGGTCGGCCCGCCGGGTGCCGGCCGTCCTCGTCTCCCTGGTGCTCTCCGGTGCGGCCGGACTGCTGCTCTACGACGTGGCCGCGGTGCGCGCCGGCCGCCCCGCGATGGCCTGGCGCCGGCGGCTCGCCCACGAACTGGCCACCCGTCACCTCGACGACCCCTGGGTACTGGGCGGTGCGGCGGCCGCGCTGCTGATCGGGGTGTGGCTGATCGTGCTGGCCGTCACCCCCGGGCTGCGCGGGGTGCTGCCGATGCGGCGCACCGCCCCGGACCTGCGGGCCGGACTCGACCGGACGGCCGCCGCGCTGGTGCTGCGCGACCGCGCCATGGAGGTCTCCGGGGTCCGGTCCGTACGGGTGTCCGTCGGCCGCCGCAGGGCCAGGGCGCGGGCCGTCGCCCACTTCCGGGAGCTGGCGGAGGTCCGTGGCGATCTCGACGCGGTGCTCGGCGAGGGGCTGCGGCAGCTGGGGCTGGCGCACCGGCTGGGTCTGTCCGTACACGTCCGGCGCCCGAAGAAGGGGTGAGCGCGCGATGCGCGAGGCCCGCGGCACCGCCAACCGGATACTGCTCGGCCTGACCGGCGCGGTGCTGCTGGGGACCGGCGGCGCGGTGCTGCTGGGCGGGCTGGGCCTGCCCGCGTCCTGGCATCTCGGGCTGCCCGGCGGCCGGCCCTGGGCCGCGCCCGGCGACGTCCTGCTCACCGCGGGCGGCCGCACCCGCTGGACGGGCAGCGGCTGGTGGTGGCCGGCCGTGATCGCCGCGCTCGCCGTGCTCGTGCTGCTCCTGCTGTGGTGGCTGCTGGCCCAGTTCCGCAGGCACCGGCTGCACGAGGTCCTGGTCGACAGCGGCGACGGAGAGGGCGCCGTGGTCCGCGGCCGGGCGCTGGAGGACGTCCTCGCGGCCGAGACGGTGGCGCTGGCGGGCGTCGACCGGGCCGGTGTGCTGCTGACCGGCCGCCGGACGGCGCCGCGGCTGCGGGCCGTCCTGGTGCTCGCCCCGCACGCCGATCCGGGCACCGTCGTACTGCGCCTGTCCGGCGAGGCGGTGGCGCGGGCGCGCCGTTCGGCGGGACTCGACCGGCTGCCGGCGCACGTCCGGCTGCGCGCCCGGGGACACCGGGCGGAACGGGTCAGCTAATGCCGTGACCGGCAATGTCTGCCCCGTAAGGAGCGTGCGTGCTGGGCGGCGCGACGGGGCAGAGCTTGCCGGGCGGGGCACCGGCCACCGCGGGCGGCGCGTCAGAACCCGTGCCCGGCGCCGCCGTCCACCGGCACCATCACCCCGGTGAGATACGACGCGGCCGGCGACAGCAGGAACGCCGCGGTCCGGCCGAACTCCGCCGGCTCGCCGTAGCGGCCCAGCGCGATCGTCGCCGTGTTACGGGCCCGGGAGCCCTCCGGATCGCCCGACAGCGCGTCGAGCTGGGCCATCCGGTCGGTGGCGATCCGGCCGGGCAGTACGCCGACGACGCGGATACCGCGCGGGCCCACCTCGTCGGACAGCGACTTCGCGAAGCCGGCGAGCCCCGGGCGCAGGCCGTTGGAGATGGTCAGCCCGGCGATCGGCTCGTGGACCGAGAGGGAGAGCACGAAGCCGATCACGCCGCCCTCGGTCAGTTCGGCGGCGGCCGTGCGGGCCAGCCGTACCGCGCCGAGGAAGACCGACTCGAAGGCCGACCGCCACTGTTCGTCGGTGTTGTCGGCGGCCGAGCCCGGCGCCGGGCCGCCCACGCTGATCAGCACGCCGTCGAAGCGGCCGAACCGCTCGCGGGCGGTCGCGATCAGCCGTGCGGCGGCGTCCGGGTCGGCGTTGTCGGCGGCCACCCCGAGGGCGCGCTCGCCCAGCGTGGCGGCGGCCGCGAGCGCGCTCTGCTCGGTGCGTCCGGTGAGCACGACGTTGGCGCCGTCGGCGACCAGTTCGCGGGCGGTGGCGAAGCCGAGGCCGCGGGTCGCGCCGGTGAGGAGGTACGTCCGGTCCCTGAGTCCAAGATCCATGGCCCTAGTCTGCCTCCGCGTCGCCGAACAGCGCGAGGGCGGTCCCGACCAGACCGATATGGCTGAATGCCTGCGGGAAGTTGCCCAGTTGGCGCCGGGCGGCCGGGTCGTACTCCTCGGAGAGCAGCCCCACGTCGTTGCGGAGCGCGAGCAGCCGCTTGAACAGTGCACGCGCCTCCTTGGGGCGGCCGGTCAGGTGCAGGGCGTCGGCCAGCCAGAACGAGCAGACCAGGAACGTGCCCTCGCCGCCGGGCAGCCCGTCGACCGAGCCGTCCTCGGTGCTGTAACGGCGCACCAGCCCGTCGTGGGACAGCTCCCGGCGGACCGTGTCGACGGTCGAGACGACCCGCGGGTCGTCGCCCGGCAGGAAACCGACCCGGGGGATCACCAGGGTCGCGGCGTCCAGGTCGGTGGAGCCGTAGGACTGGGTGAAGGTGCCGCGCGCGGCGTCGTAGCCGCGTTCGCAGACCTCGCGGTGGATCTCGTCGCGCATCGCCCGCCAGCGGTCGATGTCCCCGCGGGCCTTCGGGTACGCCTCCAGCGCGCGGACCGCGCGGTCGGCGGCGACCCAGGCCATGATCTTGGAGTGCACGAAGTGCCGGCGCGGCCCGCGGATCTCCCACAGCCCTTCGTCCGGATTGCGCCAGATGGACTCCAGGTAGTTCACCAGCGAGCGCTGGATGTTCCAGGCGTGCGGTTCCGACGGCAGCCCCGCCGTGCGCGCGATGTGGAAGGAGTCCAGCACCTCGCCGTAGACGTCGAGCTGGCGCTGGTCGACGGCGGCGTTGCCGATCCGTACGGGTACGGAGCCGGCGTAGCCGGACAGCCACGGCAGCTCCGCCTCGGGCAGCCGCCGCTCGCCCGACAGCCCGTACATGATCTGGAGGTCGTCGGGGGCGCCGGCCACCGCGCGCAGCAGCCAGTCCCGCCAGGCGCCGGCCTCGTCGAGATAGCCGGCGGAGAGCAGGGAATTCAGGGTGAGGCTGGCGTCGCGCAGCCAGCAGTAGCGGTAGTCCCAGTTGCGGACGCCGCCCAGCTCCTCGGGCAGCGAGGTGGTGGGGGCCGCGACGATGCCGCCGGTGGGCGCGTAGGTGAGGGCCTTGAGGGTGATCAGTGAGCGGATCACGGCGCCGCGGTGCGGGCCGTCGTAGCGGCACCGCGCGGACCATTCGCGCCAGTCGTCCAGGGTGCAGGCGAGGGCCTTGAACGGGTCGGTGGCGGGCGGGCGGGGCTTGTGCGAAGGGTGCCAGGTCAGTACGAAGGCGGCCCGCTCGCCCTCGGTGAGGGTGAAGTCCGAGCGGGTGCTGAAGTCCTTTCCGTACGTGGTGACTTGGGGCGGGGTGCGCAGCCACACCGAATCGGGGCCGGCGACCGCGACCCGGCAGCCCTTGGAGTGCCGCATCCAGGGCACCACCCGCCCGTAGTCGAACCGCAGCCGCAGCACACCGCGCATCTCGACGCTGCCGCTGATCCCCTCGGCGATCCGTACGACCTCGGGCGCGCGGTCGCGCTGCGGCATGAAGTCGGTGACCTTGACGGTGCCGGTGGGGGTCTGCCAAACGGTGTCCAGGACGAGCGAATCGCCGCGGTAGGAGCGCTCCGGGCGGGCGATCAAGGATGTCGGCGCCAGCTGCCAGTTGCCGTTGTCCCGGCTGCCGAGGAGAGCGGCGAAGCAGGCGCCGGAATCGAAGCGGGGCAGACACAGCCAGTCGATGGAGCCGTCGCGGCAGACGAGTGCGGCGGTCTGGAGATCGCCGATGAGCGCGTAGTCCTCGATAAGTGGGTGCACTCAGCGCACCCTTCCCGGCGGGCGGGTTTGCTACGCGGTGGTAGCGGCTGTCCGGGCTACTGCCCGGCGGGCGCCGGTGCCGCCGTCTCCGCCTCCGCGGGCTGCCGCGCCGCGCCGGTCCCGTCCGCCGTGGCCTCCTCGGCGGCGGCCGCCGCCCGGTCGCGGCGCTCGCGGCGGACCAGGATGAGCCAGCCGACCGGTACGGCCGCGGCGAACAGCCACCACTGGACGGCGTACGCCATGTGCGGGCCGATGCTGTCGTGGTCGGGCGCGGGAACCAGCTCGGGCTTGTTGTCGGCCGGTTCGGGCCCGGTCTGCTCGATATAGCCGCCGAGCACCGGCCGGGCCAGCCGCTTCGCCTGCTCCGCGCTGTTGATCAGCATGACCTGGCGGTCGGGCAGGCCCTTGGTGTTCTTGATGCCACTCTCGGCGCTGGTCTCGTCGGCCATCATCCGGCCGGTCACCGTGACCGTGCCGCGGGGGGCGGGCGGCACGTCGGGGAACTTGGTGAGATCGTTGCCGGCCTGGATCCAGCCGCGGTTGATCAGCACCGCTTCGCCGTTGCCGAGCAGCAGCGGCGTCAGGACGTAGGAGCCGATGCTCTGCTCGTCGGCGGCGGTGCGGCGACGGACGACGACCTCGTGCGCGGTGTCGTACGTACCGGTGGCGGTGACCCTGCGCCACATGTCGTCGCGGGGCAGCGCGCGGCCGGGGGCGGTCAGGTCGGTGACCGGGACCGGGTGTGCGGCGAGGTTCGCCGCGATGAGCTGGTTCTGCGCGACCTTGTGCTCATGGCGGTGGAGCTGCCAATAACCCAGCTTGATCATGACTGGGATCAGGACGAGTCCCACGAGAGTGAGGATCACCCACTGCCGGGACAACAGGAAGCGGTACACGGCTTCGACGGTACCCGGCGGGCGGCGGCCCCGGAGCACGGGGTCCGCCGGAGAGCCGGACCGCCCGCGGCGCGGCGGCGCGCTCAGACCCGGTCGACGATGCCCGTTCGCCCCTCCGAGCGGGCGCAGTGCGCCCCGCAGAACCACTGCCCCTCGACCTCGACGCCCTGGCCGATGATCTGGCACCGGCAGTGCTCACAGATCGGCGCCATGCGGTGGATCGCGCAGGAGAAGCAGTCGAAGACGTGCACCGCGCCCTGCGCGTGCACCTCGAACGTCATGCCGTAGTCGTTTCCGCAGACCTCACAACGTGCCATGCGCCACAGGGTGCGGGCGGGTCCGGTGCGGGGCGCGGCCCCGGCGGGCGTGTTGGGCGTGCTTCACCCGGAAGCAGGCGCCTGGCCCGCGGGGGCCACGTCCTGCAACAGCTGCATGAAGGCCGCCTCGTCGATCACGACGGTGCCGAACGACGCCGCCTTGGCGGTCTTGGAGGTCCGCGCGTCGGGGTCGTTGGTCACCAGCAGGCTGGTCAGCCGGGAGACGCTGGTGGCGATGTGCAGCCCGGCCTCGATCGCCCGGTCCTCCAGCAGCTCGCGGTCCACCGAGGTGTCACCCGAGAAGGCGACCCGCATCCCCTGGACGAGGCGTCCGCCGGCCTCGTAGCGCCCCGGGTTGGGGTACGGGCACGCGGGGCGCTTGCGGGCCGGCCGCCAGGAGGTGGGGCGGTACGCCGGCGCGGACCGGTGCTGCCGGGGCGCCGGGGCGTCCGACCACTCCGTCAGCGGCTGGCAGCCCAGCAGCGGCAGCCGCAGATTCTCCTGGGCGGCCCGCCGCAGGCTGGGGCGGAACGCCTCGGCCAGCACCCGGGCGTCGTCCAGGGCGTGGTGGGCGCGCTCCTGCACGACGCCGTAGTGGGCCGCGAGGGACTCCAGCTTGTGGTTGGGCAGCGGCAGCCGCAGCTCCTTGGAGAGCGCGATCGTGCACAGCCGCTGGCGCACCGGGGCGGTGGCCTGGGCGCGGGCGTACTCGCGGGAGATCATCGACCAGTCGAACATCGCGTTGTGCGCGACCAGCACGCGGTCCGCGAGGCGCTCCGACAGCTGCGGGACGATCTCCGGGAAGAGCGGGGCGTCGGCCAGCACCGCGCTGGTGAGGCCGTGGATCCAGACCGGGCCGGGATCGCGCTGCGGGTTGACGAGGGTGTACCAGTGGTCCTGGACCTCGCCGTGTGCGTCGAGTTGGTACACGCCGGCGGAGATGATCCGGTCGTCGCGGGCCAGGCCGGTGGTCTCCACGTCGACCACCGCGTACCCCTGGGGATACGCGGCGGGCCAGGGAGCCGGCGGTGTCTGCGGGCCCGGCTGCTGCCCGATCTTCGGCGCGATCGAGGGGGCTGCTGCCATACGGTCTTCGAGCATGGTCAATGAGGATACGGGCCGCCACTGACAGCCACCGAACCGCCGTCGTACGACGGGCTCCCGCAGCCCCCGCCGGGCCGGGGGCCGGGGCACCCGCCGGACCGCGCCTCCGCACCCTCCGCCGGCCCCCGCACCGCACCACACAGCTGACGGCGCGTCTCACATACTTCTCGGTAACAACCTCTAGCGGCGCCCCCGTTACCGCATTTATGGTGCGGGCATGCCGCATCTGCCCGATGTCGTTCTGTGGTCCGTACCCGCCTTTGTCCTGCTCACGGTGGTGGAGATGGTGAGCTACCGCCTGCGTCCGGACGAGGACGCGGCGGGCTACGACGCCCGGGACGCGGCCACCAGCGTCGGCATGGGGATCGGCAGCCTCGTCTTCGACGCGCTGTGGAAGATACCGATCGTGGTGATCTACACCGTGCTCTACGCACTCACCCCGCTGCGCATCCCCGTGCTGTGGTGGACGGTGCCGCTGATGCTGCTCGCGCAGGACTTCTGTTACTACTGGTCGCACCGCGGGCACCACGTCATCCGCATCCTGTGGGCCTGCCATGTGGTGCACCACTCCAGCCGGAAGTTCAACCTCACCACCGCGCTGCGCCAGCCGTGGACCACCTGGACCGTCTGGCCGTTCTATCTGCCGATGATCGCGCTCGGGGTGCATCCGGCGGCCGTCGCGTTCTGCTCGTCGGCGAACCTCGTCTACCAGTTCTGGGTGCACACCGAGCGGATCGGCAAGCTGCCCAGGCCCTTCGAGGCCGTGCTCAACACGCCCTCCCACCACCGCGTCCACCACGCCTCGCAGGGCGGCTACCTGGACCGCAACTTCGGCGGCATCCTGATCGTCTGGGACCGGATGTTCGGCTCGTTCGTACCGGAGACCGAGCGGCCCGTCTACGGCCTCACCAAGAACATCGACACCTTCAACCCGCTGCGGGTGGCCACCCATGAGTACGCCGCCATCGCGCGCGACCTGCGGGCCGCGGGGAGCTGGCGGGAGCGCGCCGGACGGGTGTTCCGCGGACCGGGCTGGCAGCCGGCGGCGGGCGGACCGCCGGACGGTGCCGACGCCTTCGCGGCGGCCGGCGACAGCTCCGGGCGTGGCGGGGGACGCTCCCGGGGCGCGCCGCGGGTGAGCGGCGGGCGCGTGGGGAAGCGGGCCGGCGCGGGGGAGCGGGCCGCGTGAGCGCACCACAGCCGCGGGCGCGCGCCGCGCGGGCGCTGCTCGTCGTCTTCGCCGTCGTGGCCGTCGCCCATCTCGTCGCCCTCCTGGTCCGCGCGGGTACCGGGACGGCGGGCGGGCCCGGCGCCGTGGCCGACACCGCCGTCCACCTCACCAAGCCCGCGCTGATGCCGCTGCTCGCCGGATACGTCCTGGTCCGCGGCGGCCCGCCGCTGCCGGCGGCCGGGCTGCTGTTCGGCTGTGGCGGCGACACCTTCCTCCAACTCGACGGCGACACCCTCTTCCTGGTGGGCATGGGCTCCTTCGCCGCCGGACACGTCTGCTATCTGGCGCACTTCGTCCGGCGCGGGGCGCCCGCCTCCGCCGCCCTGGCCCGGCGCGGTTCGCCCGCGGCCGGCCGGCGGTCCCGTACGGCCGCGGCCGCCGCGGCGTACGCCGTCGCGCTGACCGCCACCGTCGCGCTGCTCTGGCCGGACCTGCCGCACGGGCTGCGGATCCCGGTGGCGGGGTACAGCCTGCTGCTCACCGCGATGGCCTTCGGCGCGCTCCGGGCCGGGCCGTGGGCCGCGCTCGGCGGGCTGCTCTTCCTGCTCTCGGACACCCTGCTCGCGACCGGGATCGCCGACTGGCCCCAGCTCCCGGTCCCGCAGTTCTGGGTCATGCTCACCTACACCGCGGCCCAGTCTGCGCTGACCGTCGGCGTCCTGCGGTCCGCTGCGACCGGCCCCCGGCCCCCGGTCCGGTCCCGTCCGGCGCCGGTGTACGGCGAAGCGGGTACGGCCGCCTGACCCGGTCACCTGTCACCGCCCTCCGAGGGGGCCGTCGGCACGGCCGTCCGGCCCGGCGCGGACCGCGCTCGCCGCCCACCTGAGCCCTCGAAGCGGTCCGCGCTCCGGCGGACCGGGCCGGAGCGCGGACCGGACCGGGCCGGACGGCGAACCGTCCGGCCCGGCGGGGGAGTTACTTCCGTACCGCGTTCAGCGCGTTGACGATGCCGTAGCCGAAGTGGCTGTTGACATGCTTCGTGCCGGTGCAGCTCGCGGCGCCCGTGGGGCAGCCCGGGTTGTCCGCCTGCTGCTTGAGCAGCCACTGGATCTCCTGCGGACTGGCCTTCGGGTGGACGCTCTTGAGCAGCGCGGCGACGCCCGCGACATGCGGCGACGCCATCGACGTGCCGGCCAGGTAGGCCCAGTCGCCGCCCGGCATCGTGGAGAGGATGTTGCCGTTCTTGGCGGGCAGCTCGGGCACCTGCGCCGAGTCACCGCCCGGCGCGGCCACATCGATCTGGCCCAGACCGTAGTTCGAGTAGCCCGACTTGAGCTGGTGCGCACCGGTCGCCGCGACCGTCACCGTGCCCGGCACCTGGGTGGGCACGTCCCAGCAGGTCTTGGGGCTGACGGAGCGGGTGACGGGGGTGGAGTCGTTGGGGCTGCCGGTGTCGACGACCTTGTCGGCGCCCAGGTCGAGGTTGGAGTTGCCCGCCGCGGCGACGTTGACCGCGCCCTTGCGCTGGGCGTACTTCGCGGCCCGGCCGACGGCGTCCAGGATGGCGGCCTGGTCGGCGTCATCCTTGCAGTTGAACATCCAGGGATCGACGTAGTAGCTGTTGTTGGTGACGTGGACACCGTGGTCGGCTGCGAAGACGAAGGCGCAGACGACGCTCTCGGCGTAGAACATGCGCGTCTTGGGCTCACTGACCTTGATGGCGGAGAACTTCACGCCCGGGGCCACACCCGCCACGCCGACGCCGTTGCGGGCCGCGGCGATGGTGCCCGCGACATGCGTGCCGTGGTAGTCGGTCTCCGGGTCGTAGGGGCGCCAGGCCCCCTTGGACGTATCGGCCACCCCGCCCACGCAGTTGGCGGACTGCTTGGCCGAGAAGTTCGGCCGCAGGTCCGGGTGGGTGTCGTCCACGCCGGTGTCGATGACGGCGACGGTGACGTTCCGGCTGCCGGGGTTCACCTTCGCGGCCTTGTCGGCCTTGATCGCGGCGATGTCCCACTGGAGGGGCTCCAGCGGCTCCTTGCCGTTCGCCGCGGCGGCCGCGCCGGCCGCCTTGAGCTGGGCCTTGGGCAGCTCGACCTTCTGCGGTTTGCCGATGTCGGTGGTGCCCGTCGCCTTCATCGGCGCGGTGCGGGTGGCGCCCGCCGACTGCACACCGTGCACGGTCCGGACGGCCGCCGCGAAGCCGGGGTTGGCCGAATGGACGACGATCACGCCTATCTGCTCATGGGCGGTGATCACCTTCCCCCCGGCCCTGGCGATCGCCTTCTTCACCTTGCCGACCGTGGCGTGACCGGGCGTGGTGTTCACGACGTACGAGAGCAGCGGGCCGTCGGCCGTCACCGCGGTGGCCTCCGGGGTCGCGGCGGTGGCCGCGTTCGGGAGGAAGCCGAGGGAAGCGGTCAGCGCCAGTCCGAGCGGTACGGCCAGCGCCCGCACCCGTCTGGATCGGGGATGTGCCATGGGTACTCCACCTCATCCGTGAGGCCGCCCGCGCGCGGGTCGCGCATGGGCGGATGCATGACAGGTGAAGGTATCCGCGATCACCGGCGAACATCAATGGATTGCAAAGAAAACCCTTCAGAGACGGCGAATCGGCATGGACCCGGGCAGCTCCGCCGGCGGCCGGGACGTCGCGGGCGCGGGTTCCCCCGACGTTCCCCGATCCGCCCCGGAATTCAGCCAACTGACCCCTGTCGCAGCGGTTCCGCCGGCCCTACGATGCGTGATCCACGTCACTTGCCCGAGCTTTACCGGCGGGCTCGCCGCCGGCCGCCACCCGTCAGGAGACCCCGTGAGCACCGCACCGCCCGCCGACCCGGGGCTGCCCGAGCCGCCCACAGATCTCGGTCCGCCCGGTCCGCCCGACTACGTCGCGGCCCAGTCGAGCCCGGAATTCGCCGAACTGCGCCGCTCCCACCGCTCGTTCGCCTTCCCGCTCACCGTCGCGTTCATCCTCTGGTACCTCGGGTACGTCCTGCTGTCGAGCTACGCCGGCGGGTTCCTGGCCGTCCAGGTCTTCGGCCACGTCAACGTCGCCTTCCTGCTCGGCATCGCCCAGTTCGTCACGACCTTCCTCATCGCCTGGTGGTACGCGCGCCACGCCGCCACCCGGCTCGACCCCAAGGCCGAGGCCATCAAGTCCCGCCTGGAGGGCGACGCATGATCCCCGCACAGCAGCCCCTCGCCCTCCAGCTCGCGGCCGGCGGCGCGGGCGAGCACCGCACCCTGATCATCACGCTCTTCGCGGCCTTCGTCGCCGTCACCCTCGGCATCACCGTCTGGGCCGGCCGGCAGACCAGGGGAGCGGAGGACTTCTACGCCGGCGGCCGGCAGTTCAGCGGCTTCCAGAACGGCCTGGCCATCTCCGGCGACTACATGTCCGCCGCGTCCTTCCTCGGCATCGCCGGCGCCATCGCGCTCTTCGGCTACGACGGCTTCCTCTACTCCATCGGCTTCCTCGTCGCCTGGCTCGTCGCGCTGCTGCTGGTCGCCGAACCACTGCGCAACTCGGGCCGGTTCACCATGGGCGACGTCCTCGCCTACCGGATGCGCCGACGCCCGGTCCGTACCGCCGCGGGCATCTCCACCATCGTCGTCTCGATCTTCTACCTGCTCGCCCAGATGGCCGGCGCGGGCGCCCTGGTGACCCTGCTCCTCGGCATCACCAGCGAAACGGGCAAGATCCTGGTCGTCGTCCTCGTCGGCATCGTGATGATCCTGTACGTCACCATCGGCGGTATGAAGGGGACGACCTGGGTCCAGATGGTCAAGGCGGTGCTGCTGATCGCCGGCACCCTGCTGATCACGTTCCTGGTGATGCTCAAGTTCCACTTCAACATCTCCGCGCTGCTCGGCGCCGCCGCCGAGAACAGCGGCAAGGGCGCCGCCTTCCTGGAGCCCGGTCTGAAGTACGGCGCCACCGCCACCTCGAAGATCGACTTCATTTCGCTGGGCATCGCCCTCGTCCTGGGCACCGCCGGTCTGCCGCACATCCTCATCCGCTTCTACACGGTCCCCACGGCCAAGGCCGCCCGCAAGTCCGTGAACTGGGCGATCGGCATCATCGGCGTCTTCTACCTGATGACCATCGCGCTCGGCTTCGGCGCCGCCGCCCTCATCGCGCCCGCGACGATCACCGCCTCCAACAAGGCCGGCAACACCGCGGCCCCGCTGCTCGCCCAGGAGATCGGCGGTGGTGCGGGCTCCACCGGCGGCGCGATCCTGCTCGCCGTCATCTCGGCCGTGGCCTTCGCCACCATCCTCGCGGTGGTCGCCGGACTCACCCTCGCCTCGTCCTCGTCCTTCGCCCACGACCTGTACGTCAACGTCCTCCGCAAGGGCGTGGCCACCGAGAAGGAAGAGGTCCGGGCGGCCCGCTGGGCGACCGTCGGCATCGGCGCCGTCGCCATCGTCCTGGGCGTCTTCGCCCGCGGTCTGAACGTCGCGGGCCTGGTCGCGCTCGCCTTCGCGGTCGCCGCCTCCGCCAACCTTCCGACGCTCCTCTACAGCCTCTTCTGGAAGCGGTTCACCACCCCCGGCGCCCTGTGGTCCATCTACGGCGGGCTCGCCTCCTCCGTCCTGCTGGTCCTCTTCTCACCGGTCGTCTCCGGCAAGGAGACCTCGATGTTCCCCGGCGCGGACTTCGCCGTCTTCCCACTGGAGAACCCGGGACTGATCTCCATCCCGCTGGGCTTCCTGCTCGGCTGGCTGGGATCCCTGCTGTCCAAGGAGGAGCCGGACGCCGCGAAGTACGCCGAACTGGAGGTCCGCTCGCTCACCGGGACCGGCGCGCACTGAGCCGCCCCCGCCCGGGGCCGGGGTGCCGTCGTAGCTCTCCACGAAGGCACCCCGGCTCACCTCGTGCTTCTTCGGCCCGCTCGCCGTCCGGCCCATCGCGTAGGCTCGAAGGGTACTGATCAGTCATTCCGGCGGAGGGGGCCCTGTGCTCATCGACACCTATGGTCGCGTCGCCACCGACCTGCGCGTCTCGCTGACCGACCGGTGCAATCTCCGCTGCACCTACTGCATGCCGGAAGAGGGCCTGCAATGGCTCGCCAAACCGGATCTGCTCAGCGACGACGAGATTGTCCGGCTCGTCCGCATCGCGGTGACCGACCTGGGCATCGAAGAGGTCCGCTTCACCGGCGGTGAACCGCTGCTCCGCCCCGGCCTGACCGGCATCGTCGCGCGCGTCGCCGCCCTCACCCCCCGCCCCCGGCTGTCTCTGACCACCAACGGCATCGGCCTGGCACGGACCGCCGACGCACTGCGCGCCGCCGGCCTGGACCGCGTCAACGTCTCCCTGGACACCCTGCGGCCGGACGTCTTCCAGACCCTGACCCGCCGCAAGCGCCACGCCGATGTGCTGCGCGGCCTGGCGGCGGCCCGCGCCGCCGGTCTGACCCCGGTCAAGGTCAACACCGTCCTGATGCCGGGCCTCAACGACGACGAGGCCCCCGACCTCCTCGCCTGGGCGGTCGAGAACGACTACGAACTCCGCTTCATCGAGCAGATGCCGCTGGACGCCCAGCACGGCTGGCAGCGGGACGGCATGGTCACCGCCGGTGACATTCTCGCCTCGCTGCGCACCCGCTTCACGCTGACCCCCGAGGGCTCGGCCGAGCGCGGCTCCGCACCCGCCGAGCGCTGGATCGTCGACGGCGGCCCGCACCGCGTCGGCGTCATCGCCTCCGTCACCCGCCCGTTCTGCCGGGCCTGCGACCGCACCCGGCTCACCGCCGACGGCCAGATCCGTACCTGTCTGTTCGCCACCGAGGAGACGGACCTGCGGGCCGCCCTGCGCTCGGACGCTCCGGACGCGGAGATCGCCCGCCGCTGGAAGCTCACGATGTGGGGCAAGAAGGCGGGGTCCGGACTGGACGACCCGGCCTTCCTTCAGCCCGAGCGCCCGATGTCCGCGATCGGCGGCTGAACCGGTCCCCTCAGTGGCCGGCGGCCGACGCCTCCCACTCCGCCAGCGTCACCACATCCTTCAAGAAGCCGCGCATCCCGAGGAATTGCGACAGATGCTCCCGGTGCTCCTCGCAGGCCAGCCAGGTCTTGCGGCGCTCCGGAGTGTGCAGCTTCGGGTTGTTCCAGGCCAGCACCCACACCGCGGCCGCACGGCAGCCCTTGGCGGAGCAGATGACGGCGCTCTCGGGGGAGTTCGGGGGATTCGGGGAGTTCACAGCCTCAACCCTACGTCCGCGGCGACCGCGGACATGACGACGCCGGGCAGCCACGGGGGGAGCCGCCCGGCGTCGGTCCGTCGCTCCGACGGGGGATGCGGAGCGCGTACGCAGTATGTCATGGGGGATGGTGCCCGGTGCACCGGAACCACATGATTGATCTGAGCTTTTCTTGAGCCTTCGGGCCGCGCGCAGCTCAGCCGCGGTCGCGCCCCGGGTCCGCGGCGCCCGCCTCCGCGGGCTTCACCACGGATTCCGCCCGGTCGTCCGGGCCACCCGCCGGCAGCTCCGGCCGGGTCGGCGCCGCCACGAACGTCGACGGGAACGAAGGGACGTTCTCCCGGCCCGCGTTGGCGATGACGACCGCGATATAGGGGAGCCCGAGGCCCAGCACCAGCGCCGCGATGGCGATGGGCCGCTCGACGTTCCACAGCACGACCGTGAGCACCACCGCCACCGTCCGCACCGCCATCGAGATCACGTAGCGGCGCTGCCGGCCCCGCACGTCCTCGGACAGCCCCGTACGCGCTCCCGTGATCTGGAAGGCCCCGGTGCTGCGCTGCTTCCGCATCACGTTCCACCACCTGGTCAGTCGTGCCGGATTCTCCCCGCTTCCGGACACTTCCCACGGTACGCCGCGGCTGCGCCGCGTTCGAGACCGGGGCGTGCCACCGGACGACCGGGTCCGGCCGGACACCCGGTGGACGACCCGCTCCGGCGTGCGCCGTACCCCGTACGGAGCGACACTGACGGGGCACGGTTCCCCGCACCGCCCCGTACGAGGAGGCGACATGAACTGGTTGTGGGCCGTCATCGTGGGCCTGGTCCTCGGCCTGATCGCGAAGGCCATCCTCCCGGGCAAACAGCAGATCCCGCTCTGGCTGACCGTGATCTTCGGCATGCTGGGCAGCGTCCTCGGCAACTGGCTGGCCACCGGCATCGGGGTGAACGACACCAAGGGCGTCGACTGGACCAGGCATCTGCTGCAACTGGTCGGTGCGATCGTCATCGTCGGCGTCGGCGACCGGCTCTGGGCGGCGCTCCGCGGCAAGAAGAAACCCGCCGCCTGAGAGCGCGGGCACACCCGCATGGCCCACCTGCCCCGCAGCACACGGCGGCGGCCGGTGCGCGTCGGACGCGCACCGGCCGCCGCCGTCCGGACGTCCGGCGAGGACGTCCGGTGCAGCAGACGTCAGAGGTCCTGGCGGCCGTCGAGCTGGGCGAGCTTGCGCCCGGCCTTGAGGTAGGCGGTGCCTGGCGTACCGGCCAGCTTCTCGGCCAGCACCTCGGCCAGCGGCCGTACCGACTCGGCCTCCGCGAGCACCATCGTCCGCTGCCCGTCCGTACCCTCCACGACCAGCCGCAGCGCGTTCTGCTTGGCCAGCCGCCGCGCGGCCGACGCGCTCGGCGTGAACTCCAGCACCTTCGTCAGCACCGCGGCCACCGTCTCCGCGCCGTGCGCGGCGACATCGACGACCGGCAGCGAATCGACATCGGCGAACGACTTCTTGGAGAACTGGGCGGTGAATCCGGCCCGCGCCGCCATCGCCGCGTCCAGCCCGTACAGCGCGGCCACGACCTCGCCCGCGAGGATCTTCTTGAGGTCCATCGGGTGCAGCGAGCGGTCCGTGACCCGGCCCAGGACGAGCGCGATCTCCTCGTCCGTCCACTCCGTCCACGCCTTGAGGTACGGCTCCATCAGCCGGTCGGGGACCGACATGATCTTGCCGAAGACATCGTCGGCGGGCGCGCTGAGCCCGACGTAGTTGCCCTTGGACTTGGACATCTTGGCGCCGGTGCCGTCCGTGCCCTCGATCAGCGGCATGGTCACCACCAGCTGCGGCTGCTGACCGCGCAGCTCCATCAGCTTGCGGCCCATCTGGAGGTTGAGCAGCTGGTCCGAGCCGCCCAGCTCCACATCGCACGCCAGCGCCACCGAGTCCAGCCCCTGGGCGACGGGGTACAGCAGCTCCGTCATGGTCAGACCGGAACCCGCGGCCAGCCGGTTGCGGAAGTCCTCGCGCTGGAGGAGCTGCGAGGCCGGCACCTGGGAGAGCAGCGAGAGCAGCTCGGGGAAGGTGTACGGCGCCAGCCACTCGCTGTTCTGCCGGAAGCTGACCTTCTCGAAGTCGAAGAAGGGCCGCACCTGCTCGCGGTAGGTGGCGAGGTTGCGCGCGATGTCGTCGTCGGTCAGCGGCGGGCGCTCGGCCGTACGGCCCGACGGGTCGCCGATCTTGGCGGTGAAGTCACCGATGATCAGCGTGACGTCGTGGCCCAGCCGCTGGAACCGGCTGAGGACGATCAGCGGCACCGCGTGCCCCAGGTGCACATCGGTCGCCGTCGGGTCGATGCCCAGCTTGATGTGCAGACCGCGGCCCGCCGCCCGGCGCTCCTCGATCCGCTCGGCCAGCTTCTCCACACCCGGCAGCACCTCGACCGTACGGGCCGCGATCAGCTCGGCCTGCTCCTTGGCGGGCAGGTCCGTCAGGTCGAGATAGCGCCGGGCGCCCGTCTCCTGGAGCAGCTCCTGGACGGTGGCGTCCGCGGAGAGGTCGGCGGAGAGCAGCGTGGTGGCGCGGGCGACGGATTCGCCGAGGCGTGTCATGGCGTTCCTGATCGATCGTGGTTCCCAAACGGGAGGACAGTCCCACAGTCTATGGGCCGCGGGCCCGGTCACCGGCCCGGGACGGGCGCCGGCCGGCCCCGGGCCCCGGCCGGCGGCCCCGTCACACCCCGCGGCTGACCGAGCTCATGTTGAAGTCCGGGATGCGCAGCGCGGGCATCGCGGCCCGGGTGAAGTGGTCGCTCCACTCCCGCGGCAGGGTCCGCTCCGTACGGCCCGCCTCCACCACGCGCGCCAGCAGATCCACCGGCGACTCGTTGAAGCGGAAGTTGTTGACCTCGCCGGTCACCTCGCCGTTCTCCACCAGATAGACGCCGTCGCGGGTCAGACCGGTCAGCAGCAGCGTCGCCGGATCGACCTCGCGGATGTACCACAGGCAGGTCAGCAGCAGCGCGGGCCCGTCATGGCCGCTCGCCGCCACCATCTCGTCCAGCGAACGCGAACCGCCGCCCTCCAGAAGGAGGTTGTCGATACCGGGCGCCACCGCCAGGCCGGTCAGCGCCGCACTGTGCCGGGTGGTCACCAGCTGGTTGAGCACCCCGTCGCGGACCCAGTCGGTGGCCGCCAGCGGCAGCCCGTTGTCGAAGACCGACGCGTCGTCGCCGGACCGGTGCGCCAGTACGAACGGCGCGCACTCCAGACCGGCCGCCCGCGGATCGCTGCGCAGGGTCAGCGGCAGCTCGGACAGCCGCTCACCGAGCCGGGTGCCCGCCCCGGGCCGGTCCGCCGCGTCGCTCCCGGCCGGCCGGGAGAAGACCGTACGGCCCTCCGCGGCGTCCCGGGCGGCCGACGACCACAGCTGATAGATCAGCAGGTCCGCGACGGCGGCCGGCGGCAGCAGCGTCTCGTACCGCCCGGCCGGCAGCTCGGTCCGCCGTTCGGCCCAGCCCAGCCGGCGGGCCAGCTCGGCGTCCAGGTCCCGCGGGTCGACATCGGTGAAGTCGGCCGTCGCGCGGCCCGTCCAGGCCGAGCGGGCGTGATCCGGTGACTTGGCGTTCAGCTCCAGCGTGCCGGTGGGCTGGTCGTGCCGCAGCCGCAGCCCGGCCGAGGTGCCCAGATAGGACGTGACGACCTCGTGGCGCGCGAAGCCGTACAGCTCGCGGCCGCCCGCGCCGGCCTGCCGGAAGGACTCGCCGAGCGCCGGCGCGAACGCCGCGAAGACGTCCGAGGAGGTCTCGGCGGGGGCGTCGGTGAAACCGGGCGACGGGTCGGCCCCGCCGATCAGCGGCTGGGCGTCCTCGGCGGGGCCCGCCGCGCGCGCCGCCGCCTCCGCGGCCCGCACCAGCGGCTCCAGATCGTCCGCGGTGACCGCCGACCGCGAGACCACACCGGACGCGGTGCCCTGCCCGCCGTCCACCGTCGCGACGACGGTCAGCGTACGGCCGCGGGTGACGCCGTTCGTGGTGAGCGCGTTGCCCGCCCAGCGCAGGTTGGCGCTGGAGTTCTCATCGGCGATCACCACGCAGCCGTCGGCCCGCGACAGTTCCAGGGCCCGTTCGACGATCTCGTGCGGTGCGCTGCTGCGCGGGCTCATCGGCCGGCCTCCTGCGTCGTGTTGAGAATGTTCACGCCTTCGAAGAGGGCCGACGGGCAGCCGTGCGAGACGGCCGCGATCTGCCCCGGCTGGGCCTTGCCGCAGTTGAAGGCGCCGCCCAGGACATAGGTGTCCGGCCCGCCGAGCGCGGTCATCGAACCCCAGAAGTCGGTGGTGGTCGCCTGGTACGCGACATCGCGCAGCTGCCCGGCCAGCCGCCCGTTCTCGATGCGGAAGAACCGCTGACCGGTGAACTGGAAGTTGTACCGCTGCATATCGATCGACCAGGAGCGGTCGCCGACGACGTAGATACCGCGCGTCACCCCCGCGATCAGCTCCTCGGTGGACGGCCCCTCCGGCGCCGGACGGAGCGAGACGTTCGCCATCCGCTGCACCGGCACATGGCCGGGCGAGTCCGCGTACGCGCACCCGTTGGAGCGCGCGAACCCCGTCAGCTTCGCCATCCTGCGGTCGAGCTGATAGCCGACCAGCGTCCCGTCCCGGATCAGGTCCCAGGACTGCGCCGCCACGCCCTCGTCGTCGTAGCCGATCGTCGCCAGACCGTGCTCGGCCGTCCGGTCGCCCGTCACGTTCATGATCCCGGAGCCGTACGCCAGCTCCCCGAGCCGGTCGAAGGTGGCGAACGAGGTGCCCGCGTACGCCGCCTCGTAGCCCAGCGCCCGGTCCAGTTCGGTCGCGTGCCCGATCGACTCGTGGATCGTCAGCCACAGATTGGAGGGATCCACCACCAGGTCGTACGCACCGGCCTCGACACCCGGCGCCCGCATCTTCTCCGCGAGCAGCTCCGGGATCCGCGCCAGCTCGCCGTCCCAGTCCCAGTGGCCGCCGGTCAGGTACTCCCAGCCGCGGCCGGCCGGCGGCGCGAGGGTCCGCATCGAGTCGAACTCACCGCTCGCCGGGTCCACCGCGACCGCCGTCAGATGCGGATGCAGCCGCACCCGCTGCTGCGTGGTGCTCGTACCGGCGGTGTCCGCATAGAACTTGTTCTCCTGGACGGTCAGCAGCGAAGCGTCCGCATGCGCCACCCCCGGCGCCGCCAGCAGCCGCCCGCTCCACTCCGCCAGCAGCCCGGTCTGCTCGGCTTCCGGCACCTCGAACGGATTGATCTCGTACGACGAGACCCAGGTGCGGTCCGGATACGCGGGCTCCCCGGCCAGCTCCACCCGGCTGCCGCCGGAGCCGGACGCCTCCAGGACCTTGGCCGAAAGCTGCGCCATCGCCACCGCCCGGGACGCCACCCGCGCCGCCGCGTCCATCGTCAGATCGACCCCGGACGCGAACCCCCAGGCGCCGCCGTGCACCACCCGCACCGCGTACCCGAGGTCGGTGGTGTCGATGGACCCGGACAGTCGGCCGTCCCGCAGCCGCCGGGCGGCGCTGCGCACCCGCTCCAGCCGGAAGTCGGCGTGTTCGGCGCCCAGCGCACGGGCCCGCGCGAGCGCGGCATCGGCCAGCGCGCGCAACGGCAGCGCCAGGAAGGTCTCGTCAAGGGCATGGGGTGAAGCGGGCACGGCATCCTCCCGTAGTCGGCGCCTGCATCATGCCCTGTGCCGCGCCCCGGGCCCAGACCGCGCCGGGCGCCGGCGGAACGGCCGGCGGGCCGCGGCGGAGTCCGGTCGGACCCGGCGGATTCTGTCGGGACCCGACAGTGACCGGCGTGCGCGGCTGTCCGGCCTCGATTCCTCATCGGGGCCCGGTGACCGATAGTTTCGTATCGAACGCAGTACGACCGACAGAATACGGAAAGGGTGATCTTTTGAGCCGCTCGGTTCTGGTCACCGGAGGCAACCGCGGTATTGGCCTTGCCATTGCCCGTGCCTTCGCCGAGGCAGGCGACAAGGTCGCCATCACCTACCGCTCGGGCGAACCGCCGGAGGGGTTCCTGGCCGTGAAGTGCGACATCACGGACAGCGAGCAGGTCGAGCAGGCGTACAAGGAGATCGAGGAGAAGCAGGGCGCGGTCGAGGTGCTGGTGGCCAACGCCGGCATCACCCGCGACCAGCTGCTGATGCGGATGTCCGAGGAGGACTTCACCTCGGTCGTCGAGACCAACCTGACGGGCGCGTTCCGGGTGGTCAAGCGCGCCAACCGCGCGATGCTGCGGGCCCGCAAGGGCCGGATCGTGCTGATCTCGTCCGTGGTCGGCCTGCTGGGCGGCGCGGGCCAGGCGAACTACGCCGCCTCCAAGGCCGGTCTGGTGGGCTTCGCCCGCTCGCTCGCCCGGGAGCTGGGCTCGCGCAACATCACCGTCAACGTTGTCGCCCCCGGCTTCGTCGACACGGACATGACCCGTGCGCTCACCGATGAGCAGCGGGACGTCATCATGAAGCAGGTGCCGCTCGCGCGCTATGCGCAGCCCGAGGAGATCGCCGCCTCGGTCCGCTTCCTGGCCTCGGAAGAGGCCGCGTACATCACTGGAGCCGTCATTCCCGTCGACGGCGGATTGGGCATGGGTCACTGATCAGCATGAGTGGAATCCTCGCAGGCAAGCGCATCCTGGTCACCGGAGTGCTGACCGAGTCGTCGATCGCGTTCCAGGCGGCCAAGGTCGCGCAGAACGAGGGCGCCGAGGTCATCCTCACCGGCTTCGGCCGGCTCTCCCTCGTCGAGCGGATCGCCAAGCGGCTGCCCAAGCCCGCTCCGGTCATCGAGCTGGACGTCACCAACCAGGAGCAGCTCGACGGGCTCGCCGACAAGATCCGCGAGCACCAGGGTGAGGACGCCCGGATCGACGGCATCGTGCACTCCATCGCCTTCGGCCCGCAGGGTGCCTTCAACTTCCTCGGCGCGACCTGGGACGACGTGAGCACCGCGGTGCAGGTCTCGGCGTACTCGTACAAGTCGCTCACCATGGCCTGCCTGCCGCTCATGGAGCGCGGCGGCGCGGTCGTCGGGCTCACCTTCGACGCGCAGATCGCCTGGCCCAAGTACGACTGGATGGGTGTGGCCAAGGCGGCGCTGGAGAGCACCAACCGCTACCTCGCCCGCGACCTGGGGGCGAAGAACATCCGCTGCAACCTGGTCTCGGCCGGTCCCCTCAAGTCGATGGCCGCCAAGTCCATCCCGGGCTTCGAGGAGCTCGCGGACGTGTGGAACCACCGCGCCCCCATCGGCTGGGACCTGGCCGACCCGGAGCCGGCCGGCCGTGGTGTCGTCGGGCTGCTGTCCGACTTCTTCCCGCGGACGACCGGTGAGATCGTGCACGTCGACGGTGGTGTGCACATGATGGGTGCCTGACACCCGGCGCACCGCCGTGCTGCCCGTCCCGGTCCGCCGGGGCGGGCAGCACGCGTTTCACCGGCCGGGTCCGGCGCTCACTCCTGCTCCAGCAGGGCGAGGCGGCAGCCGAAGGGGTGCGCGCTCGCCTCGGCTGCGGCCCGGTCGCCGTCGCCCGCCCGGATCGCCGCCACCAGGCGGGCATGGTCCTGATGCGCCTCGGGCCGCAGCACCTCGCCCACACCGGCCCGCACCGAGTCGCGCACCACACCCCCGAGATCGGCGTAGAGCCCGGCCAGGACGTCATTGTGCGAGGCCGCCACGACCGCCATGTGCAAGGTCGCGTCCGCCGCCACGAACGCCTCGGCCGCACCGGACTCCCAGGCCCGCTCGCGCCGCTCCAGCAGCACGTCCAGCTGCCGCAGGTCCTGCGCGGTACGGCGGCCCGCGGCGAGCCGGGCCGCCGCCGCCTCCAGCGCGCTGCGCAGCTCGGCGACGTGCCCGGGGTCGGCGTCCGCGAACCGCCGGTGCATCACCCCGGCCAGCTCGCTGGTGGCGGCCACATAGGTGCCCGAGCCCTGCCGGATGTCGAGCAGCCCGTTGTGGGCGAGTGCCCGGACCGCCTCGCGCACCGTGTTACGGGCCACCCCGAGCTGCTCGACGAGCTCCGGCTCGGTGGGGATACGGGAGCCCACGGGCCACTCACCGGAGGCGATCTGGGCGCGCAGCTGCGCGATCACCTGGTCGGCCAGTGCGGACCGGCGGGTCGAGGTCAGGGACATGGCGGTGCTCCTGGGTGCCGGGGCGGGCGGACGGCGGCGGCACGGACGGCGGCGGGCCCCTCCGGCCCCCGGTGCCGCCCGGGACCGCCGGTGCTGCCGATATTGCCTGGACAGCAATTCATCCTATGATTCTATGATGCCTGCCATGCCCGATGAAGATCTCGCCACCCCCGGCCCCGCGGCCGGCTCCCGGACGACCTCGGCGGCACCCCCGGCCGATGGCCCCGGGCGCCCGGACCCGCACCCCGCGGGGGACGCCCCGGAGGCGGATTCCCGGCCGGCCCCCCGCTGGCTGGCGGGGGTCGTGATGGCCGGCCTCGTCCTCGCCGCGCTCAATCTGCGCCCCGCCATCACCAGCCTCGGCCCGCTCATGAAGGAGGTCCGCGAGGGCCTCGGCATGAGCGCGACCGTCGCCGGACTGGTGACCTCCGTACCGGCCGTGTGCTTCGCCGTCTTCGGCATCGCGGCGCCCCGGCTGGCCAGGCGCTGGGGTCCCGGCGCGATCGTCTGCGCCGGGATGGTCGCGATCGCCGTGGGCGTCGCGGTACGCCCGTTCACCGGCGGCACCGCCGGCTTCCTCGCGGCCAGCATGCTCGCCCTGGCCGGTATCGCGGTCAGCAACGTCCTGATGCCGGTCGTCATCAAGAGCTGGTTCCCGGACCGGGTCGGGCCGATGACCGGTCTGTACTCCATGGCGCTGGCCCTGGGCACCTCACTCGCCGCCGCGGTCACCGTCCCCCTGACCGCGGCGCTCGGCGGCGGCTGGCAGCTGGGCCTGGCCGTGTGGGCGGCCGTCGCCGTCGTCGCCGTACTGCCCTGGCTCGCCGTCGTCCGGCAGCGCCGGGCCACCCCGGGCCCGGCCGTGGGCGGTCCGGCGAGCCCCGGCGCCGCCCCCATACGGATCGCCTCGTCGCCGACCGCCTGGGCGCTGGCCGTCTTCTTCGGGCTCCAGGCCACCGCCGCGTACGTGACGATGGGCTGGATGCCGCAGATCTTCCGCGACGCCGGGGTCTCCGCGGGCACCGCGGGCGTGCTGCTCGCCATCACGATGGCGATGGGCGTGCCGCTCTCCTTCGTCATGCCGTGGCTGGCCTCCCGGCTGCGGCACCAGGGTCCGCTGGTGGCGGTGCTGGGCCTCTGCGGAGTGGCCGGATACACCGGACTGTGGCTGGCCCCGGCCGCCGGCTCCTGGGCCTGGGTGCTGCTGATGGGTATCTCCAACTGCGCCTTCCCGCTGGCCCTGACGATGATCGGGATGCGGGCCGGCAGCGCCGCGGGCGTCGTCAAGCTCTCCGCCTTCGTGCAGAGCGTCGGCTATCTGATCTCCGTCCCGGGGCCGCTGCTGGTCGGCGCGCTCTACCAGCACAGCGGCGGCTGGGGGCTGCCGATCGCGATGATGGCCGGGCTGATGGTGCCGCAGATCGTGGCCGGAGTGCTGGCCGGCCGGGACCGCCGCATCGAGGACGAGCGGTGAGTGCAACACTGGGCGCATGCCAGTGCTCGAACCGAA
Organism: Streptomyces sp. x-80; assembly: GCF_046549095.1. Classification (NCBI taxonomy): domain Bacteria; kingdom Bacillati; phylum Actinomycetota; class Actinomycetes; order Kitasatosporales; family Streptomycetaceae; genus Streptomyces; species Streptomyces sp. x-80. The sequence goes on along the minus strand of NZ_JAJPWM010000027.1, from coordinate 16,734 downwards.
TCCGCAGGGCGGCCACAAGAAGCTGCTCCTCGTGCTGGGCGCCATGCTCGGCGTGACCGTCATCATCGCGATCATCGCGAGCCTCGCCGCGGGATGACCGTCCCCCGGCCCGCCGCGGGGCGGGGGAAAACCCCCGTCCCCTAGGGGGCGGGACCCAGGGGTGAGTAGGTGGTTTCCCGGATGGGACCGGCCGCCGAAGATCCGTAGCCTCGAAGAACACCGCACCACCGCGGTGGGCGCGCCGCTGACCGCGGCGCGCGGCTCTTCGATGCGCCATGGAGGCGATCCGCATGTCCGCCGCGTTCGGCACCTCGTCCGCCGAGAAGGCCCGTGGCCTGCGGACCCGGCTGCCGTGGTGGGCGCTGGCCCTGCCGGTGGTCTCCTTCGTCGCCCTGCTGACGCTCCTGGCGGGCTCCGCCGAGGCGCGTGCGGCGAGCGCCCCGCAGAGCCTGGCCGCCCTGCTGGAATACCTCGCGCGGTTCGTGGGCGCCGGTGCCTGATGCCCGCCCGCGCCCGGCGCTCACCCGGCAGGACGGAGCGCCTCAACACCCCGCGCCCCGTGCCGCCTTTCGTGCGAAGCTGGGACGCATGAGCGCCGATACACCCCGCCGGATTGTCCTTCTCCGACACGCAAAGGCTGAATGGTCGCAGGACAGCGACCACGAGCGACCGCTGGCCGACCGCGGCCGCAAGGACGCCCCGGCCGCCGGCCGCCGGCTGGCCGGAACCGGGATCACCCCCGATCTGACCCTGTGCTCGACCTCTGCCCGCACCCGCGAGACCTGGAAGCTCTTCGTCTCCGAGCTCCCCCAGCGGCCCAAGACCGTCTACGACGAGCGGCTCTACGAAGCCTCCCTCGGCGAGCTCCTCGCGCTGCTGAACGAGACCGCCGACGATGTGCAGGACCTCCTGGTGGTCGGCCACAACCCCGGGATGCACGCCCTCGCCGACGCGCTCGCGGGCGAGGCGGAGGGCGATCTGCTCGCCCGGATGAACCGCTCCGGTTTCCCGACCGCGGCGATGGCCGTGATCGAGTTCACCGGCTCCTGGAAGTCCGTGGAGCACGGCGTCGGCCGCCTCGTCGCGTATCTGACGCCGCACGAGTGAGCCGCCGGGCCGGCCGGCGGAGGTGAGACGGGAGACCGTCCGCCGCCCCGGCCGCAGCCATGACGGCCGACGACACATTCCGTGACGCCGAGAGGGGCCCCGGCACGCGCCGGGGCCCCTCTCCGCCGTCGTTTCCGGTATCCCGGACCGTCTCCGGCCGGGCCCGGCCCGCCTCAGCCGATATGGGTGTCCGCGGCCTCGACCTCTTCGCGGGTGATGCCCAGCAGATACAGCACGGTGTCCAGGAACGGCACGTTCACCGCGGTGTGCGCCGCCTCGCGCACCACCGGCTTGGCGTTGAAGGCGACCCCGAGACCCGCCGCGTTGAGCATGTCGAGGTCGTTGGCGCCGTCGCCGATCGCGACGGTCTGGTCGAGCGGCACCCCGGCCTGCTCCGCGAAGCTGCGCAGCAGCCGGGCCTTGCCGGCCCGGTCCACGATGTCGCCGGTCACCCGCCCGGTGAGCTTGCCGTCGACGATCTCCAGGGTGTTGGCGGCGGCGAAGTCCAGCCCGAGCTCCTCTTGGAGCGCGTCCGTGACCTGCGTGAACCCACCCGATACGACGCCCACTTGATAGCCGAGCCGCTTGAGCGTGCGTACGAGGGTACGGGCCCCGGGGGTGAGCCGTACCTCCTTGCGCACGGTCTCCACCACGGACGCGTCCAGCCCGCGCAGCAGCGCGACCCGGGCGTGCAGCGACTGCTCGAAGTCCAGCTCACCGCGCATCGCCGCGGCGGTCACCTCGGCGACCTCGGCCTCGCAGCCGGCGTGCGCCGCGAACAGCTCGATCACCTCGTCCTGGATGAGCGTCGAATCGACGTCCATGACGACCAGCCGCTGGGCCCGGCGCTGCAACCCGGCCGCGACGACCGCGACATCCACCCCGAGCTCGGCGGCCTCGGGGGCCAGCCGCGAGCGCAGCACCTCCGTCGCCACACCGGAGACCGCGAACTCGACCGCGGTCACCGGATACTTGGCGAGCCGGAAAATACGGTCGATGTTGCCGCCCGTGGACGTTATGGCCGCGGCGATGGCGGCCGTCGACTCCGCGGTGAGCGGGTGCCCCAGCACGGTGACATGCGAACGGCCGCTGCCGCGCGGCCGGTTGTCGCCCCGGCCGGAGATGATCTCGGCCTGGAGGTGCAGCGAATCGGCCCAGCTGTGCACGGTGGCCCGCAGGTCGCCCTCGGAGGAGCCGATGGCGCCCCGGTCGGCGGCGGGAGCGGTGACCAGCACGCACAGCACGATGCGGCCTCGGGTCACCACCTGCTCGATGTCCACGACATCGACGGAGTAGGCGGCGAGGGTGTCGAAGAGTCCGGCGGTGATACCGGGCCGGTCCTTCCCGAAGATCTTCACGAGAAGGGTGGGTACGTCGTCGCCCGGTACGGCGGTGGCAGGGGGAATCTGCGATGCGCTCATGGTGCCCTTACGGTAACCGCCCGGCCAGGCCGCCCGTACAGGTGTCCGTGGGTCGGACCGGTGAGCCGCCGCCGTCCGGCGGTGCCGACGGGCGGCGACGGCGGGCGCCCCGCCGCGTACCGAGTTTGCGCCGGAACGCGCGTGATTCCCGGGAAGCAGGGGATCCGTCCGCTCTTCCGCCCCTCCGGAAGCGTTTGGTGACCGCCAACAGGAGTGCAGTGCACCCCAGTCGCGCCCCCGGCCGCGTCCCGGTTTCCGGTCGGCGGGCCGAGCCTGAAATAGTTCGTCACGATGATCGCCATCCCTGGACTTCCCATGCAGGGCGTCACTCGGGGGACTATGTAATGGGGCATGGAGTGTCTGAACTCGTACTCGAACTGAACGGTAGAACCTGGCCGCTCGACCCGTCCCGGTCCTACGCAGTGGGGCGTGATCCGCAGGGCGACATGGTGCTCGACGACGCCCGGGTCTCCTGGCGGCACGCCACCGTACGGTGGGCCGGTCACAGCTGGATCATCGAAGACCAGGGCAGCACCAACGGCACCTATGTCCAGGGCCGGCGCATCCATCAGATGGAGATCGGCCCCGGTGCGACGGTGCATCTGGGCAATGCCACCGACGGCCCTCGGGTGAGCCTGTCCGCGGGCGCGGCGCAGGCGGCCGACGCCTACCGCGCGCAGCCCGCGATGACCCCGCCGCAGCAGGCCGCCCCGGGCTGGCAGGCGCCGCCCGCGCACCAGCAGCCCGGTCGGCAGAGCTGGCAGGCGCCGCCCGGAGAGCAGCAGTCGTACGTCCCGCCGCAGCAGGCCCAGCAGCCGCCGCGGCAGGCCGCGCCCGCACCGCAGGCCGCGCAGCCGCAGGAGAGCCCCGCCCGGCAGCCGGACGGCCAGGCCCCGCCGGTCCACGGCGACCGCAGCCCGACGATGTTCCACCGCCTCGACCTCGGCCGGGTCATGCGCATCGGCCGTGCGCTGGAGAACGAACTGGTCGTCTCCGACCTCCAGGTCTCCCGGCACCACGCCGAGTTCCGGGCCACCCCCGACGGCCGCTTCGAGATCCGCGACCTGGGCAGCCACAACGGCACCTACGTCAACGGCCAGCCGGTACCCAAGTCCGGTACGAAGCCGATCGGCCCGAACGACATCATCGGCGTCGGCCACTCGACCTTCCGGCTGGTCGGCGACCGCCTGGAGGAGTTCGTCGACACCGGCGAGATCTCCTTCTCGGCCCGCCACCTCACGGTCACCGTCGACGGCGGCAAGCAGATCCTCAAGGACGTCTCCTTCGGCGTCCCGGAGAAGTCGCTGATCGCCGTCATCGGCCCGTCCGGCTCCGGCAAGTCGACGCTGCTCAAGGCGCTGACCGGCTACCGCCCCGCCAACCAGGGCGACGTCCTCTACGACAACCGGAACCTCTACAAGCAGTTCGCCGAGCTGCGCCAGCGCATCGGCCTGGTCCCGCAGGACGACATCCTGCACAAGGAACTGACCGTCGCGAAGGCCCTCAAGTACGCCGCCAAGCTCCGCTTCCCCGGTGACACCGCGGAGTCCGAGCGCGAGGCCCGGATAGACGAGGTGCTGCGCGAGCTCAAGCTCGACATCCACAAGGACAAGAAGGTCACCTCGCTCTCCGGCGGCCAGCGCAAGCGCGTCTCGGTCGCCCTGGAACTGCTCACCAAACCGTCGCTGATCTTCCTGGACGAGCCGACCTCCGGCCTCGACCCGGGCATGGACCGCGATGTCATGCAGCTGCTGCGCGGCCTCGCCGACGACGGCCGTACGGTGCTGGTCGTCACCCACTCGGTGGCCGAACTCGCCCTCTGCGACAAGCTGCTGGTGATGGCGCCGGGCGGCGGCGTGGCCTACTTCGGCCCGCCCGGGGAGGCGCTGAACTTCTTCCAGTACGACACCTGGGCGGATGTCTTCTCGGCCTTCGAGAACTACCGCGACTACGACTGGATGGGCCGCTGGCGCGGTTCCCCGCACTACCAGATGTACGCCGCGGACATCGACGCCGTGGCCGCGCAGTCGGTGGCGGTCCAGCCGCCGCCGGCCCGGATGCAGAAGTCCCAGAGCTGGGGCTCGCAGCTGTGGACGCTGATGCGGCGCTATGTCTCGGTGCTCGCCTCCGACCGGGGATTCCTGGCCCTGATGGTGGCCCTGCCCGCGGTGCTCGGCGTGGTGTCGATCCTGATACCGAGCGACTACGGCTTCGCGTACGGACCGGACAACAAGAGCCGGACGAACCGCGACGCGAGCACGATCATGCTGATCCTGGCGGTCGGCATGTGCTTCTCCGGCGCGGCCAACTCCGTCCGTGAGCTGATCAAGGAGCGGGTCATCTACGAGCGCGAGCGGGCCACCGGCCTGTCGCGCTCGGCGTACCTGATGTCCAAGGTGATCGTGCTCGGCGTCGTCACGGCCTTCCAGGGCGTGATCATCACGGCGATCGGCTTCACACCCCGGAACATGCCCGCCGAGGGCCTGCTGCTGGCACACCTGCCGGCCGTCGAGATGGCCCTGGCGGTCATCGCGCTCGGCCTCACCTCGATGATGTTCGGCCTGGTCATCTCCGCGCTGGTCAGGACGGCCGAGAAGACCATGCCGCTGCTGGTCATGTTCGCCATCGTCCAGGTCGTCTTCACGGGCGTGCTTTTCCAGCTCTTCGACACCGTGGGCGTCAGCCAGTTCTCCTGGCTGATGCCGTCGCGCTGGGCCGTCGCGGCGATGGGCGCGACCGCCGATATGAACACGCTGCTGCCGTGGGACCCGGGCAACCCCGCCCAGGGCATTCCCGCCAACCCCGACCCGCTGTGGAAACACCAGACCGGCGTCTACGTGATGGACATGATCATTCTGATCTGCCTGGGCCTCGCGCTCGCCTTCGCCGTCGCCCGGCTGCTGCGCCGCCACGAGCCGGAGGTCATGCGCAAGTAACGCGGCCGTGCTCCGTACCGGAGCGCACCGCACACCGCCGAGGGGCGGCACCCGACACCGGGTGCCGCCCCTCGGCGGTGTGTGTACGGGACGAACTCAGGGCTCAGTAGGCCGAGTTGACGTTGTCCATCGAGCCGTAGACGGCGGCCGCGTACTTGCAGGCGGCGGTGATGTTGGCGACCGGGTCGAAGATGTCCCAGGAGGTGCCGTCGACGTGGTACGCCTGGAAAGTCGGCTGGATGACCTGGAGCAGGCCCTTGGACGGGGTGCCGTTCTGGGCGTTGATGTCCCAGCCGTTCATGGCCTGCGGGTTACCGGTCGACTCCCGCATGATGTTGCGGTGGATGCCGTCGTAGGAGCCCGGTATGCCGTGCCGGCCCATGATGTCCAGCGCTTCCTTGATCCAGCCGTCCAGGTTGTCGGTGTACGTCTTGGCGGCCGGCTGCACGGCCGTGGCCGCCGGCTGTACCGCCGTGGCGGCGGCGGAGACGGTGTTGCGCAGGGCGGACCGGCTCGCGGCCGTCTGCTGCGTGCGCTCCTTGTCGGCGGTGGCCTTGGCCTTGGCGGCGGCCTCGGCCCTGCCCTTCTCGGCGGAGGCGTCGGCCTGCTTGGCGATCGTCGCCTGCTGGGCCTCGGCGGCGGTGCCGACCGTGGCGAAGGCGACCGGCCGCAGGTCCTGGGCGGCGGTCCGGTGCGCGCCCTGGTCCGCGTCGGCACCCGGGACGGCGGCGAAGACCAGCGCGGCGGCACCGGCCACGGCGACGCCGGCGGCGGACAGCTTGTGCGTCCGGTTCAGACGACCGACTCCGGGAAAGGCGGACTTGGGCATGGCGAATGGACCTTCCGATGGGGGACGTCGCACGGGCCGTGGTGGCGGAGAACGCCGAGGTGTGATCACGGCGCCGAGCGATGGGAGCCATTCTTAGCGGCCGAAAATTCGCCGGGCAAAGCTGTGAAATACGATCCGGGTTAGTGGAACCGGGGGGTCGCGCACCGCGTCGCGGACGGTCGCTGCCCAGCTCACACCGTCTTTATCCGGCCACTAACCCGGGTCGTAAGTGACCTGCGCCCTATGTGCGGGGTCACACCGGGCGGACGTTTATCCCGCCCGCGGTGTTAGCTCATGCACACTTTTCGGGCGTCAGACCTCAACCATCACCTGGTCAAGGGACTTTCGGACCAAATCGGGCACTTCGCAGTCCGGTGCCGGGTAGCCCACCGGAATGACCGCGAAGGCTTTCTCGTTGGCGGGCCGCTCCAGGACTTCCTGGAGGAACCGCATGGGGCTCGGCGTGTGCACGAGCGCCGCCAGCCCCGACAGATGCAGCGCGGACAGCAGCATGCCGACCGCGATACCGACCGATTCGTCCACGTAGTAGTGCTTGCGCTTGGTGCCGTCGGCCCCCAGCCAGTGCCGCTGCTGGAAGACGACGATCAGCTGCGGTGCGTCGGTCAGATGGGGCTTCACCTCGTCCGTGCCGAGTGGCCGCAGCGCCGCCAGCCACTCCTCGCCGAGCCTCCCCTCGTAGGCGGCGCGCTCCTCCTCCTCGGCCGCCGCCCGGATGCGACGGCGTACCTCCGGGTCCTTGACCAGGACGAACGTCCACGGCTGCTGATGCGCCCCGGACGGCGCGGTGGCGGCGCAGGCGATCGCGTCCTTCACCACCTGCTCCGGGACCGGTTCGGTGGAAAACTGCCGGACCGTCCGCCGTAGGTCCATCCGCTCCCGCAGTTCGGCGGCGCGGGCGAGCGATTCGCCGGTGGGCATCCGCTCGGGCCGGTACGGCACCGGCCGGTAGGGGTCGCCGTGGGTCGGTATCCAGTTCCTCGTTGTGTCAGACATGTACCGAGTCTGGAACCCGGGACGGCGGCAGGAGGTGGAGATCCCGGAATTCGCGCCATGGGCGGCGTCGCGGCCGGAGCCGCGGGCGGCGCCGCCGCCTCGCGCACCGTGCCGATGGCGAGGACTATCCATACCTGTCCCTATATAAGGGGATGTATATCTGTTAATGACTTCTGTTCCCTGGTGCTGTCCGGCCGCGCGGCAGCGGCAGGGCGCCCGTTCCAGGAAAGACGGAGGGCGTCCGGCCTAGGCCGGTGGACCGAGGCACCGGCGCCGGTCGGCCGATACGGGCCGGTCACGGCGCCGGTACCGTGAAGCCATGACCAACGGACCAGGGGCGGGGATCCCCGCGGTGAGCAGCGCGATCCTGGCGATGAGCAGGCACCTCGAAGTGCGCGACGTCCTCAAGACGATCGTCGCCTCGGCCCGCGAACTGCTGGACGCCGAGTACGCGGCCCTGGGCGTGCCGGACGACCACGGCGGCTTCGCCCAGTTCGTGGTGGACGGCGTCAGCGACGAGGAGTGGAAGGCCATCGGCCCGCTGCCCCGCCAGCACGGCATCCTCGCCGCGATGCTGCACAACGCCACCCCCGAGCGCCTCGCCGACGTCCGCAAGGACCCCCGCTTCGGCGGCTGGCCCGCCGCCCATCCGGACATGTCCGACTTCATTGGACTGCCGGTCGCCGACGGGGACGAGATCCTCGGCGCGCTCTTCCTGGCCAACAAGCGTTGCGACGAGACCTCCACATCCGGGCCGTCCGGCGGGAACGGCTGCCGCTGCACCGAGGGGGACGGCTGCGGCTTCACCGAGGAGGACGAGCGGCTGCTCGGCATACTCGCCCAGCACGCCGCCATCGCGCTGACCAACGCCCGCCTCTACGAGCGCAGCCGCGAGCTGACCATCGCGGGGGAGCGGGCCCGGCTCGCCCACGAACTGCACGACGCGGTCGCCCAGAAGCTCTTCTCGCTCCGGCTGACCGCCCAGGCCGCCACCGCGCTGGTCGACCGCGACCCGGTCCGCGCCAAGGGAGAACTCCACCAGGTCGCCCTGCTGGCCGCCGAGGCCGCCGACGAGCTGCGCGCCGCCGTCGTCGAGCTGCGGCCCGCGGCCCTGGACGAGGACGGCCTGGTCGCCACCCTGCGCTCCCAGGTCCAGGTCCTGGACCGGGCCCACACCGCGTGCGTCACCTTCGAGGGCCACGGCGTCCGCGTGCTGCCGTCCGCCCAGGAGGAGGCGCTGCTCAGGGTCGCCCAGGAGGCGCTGCACAACGCCCTGCGGCACTCCGGGGCCGGGCACGTCGCGGTCACCCTCGCCCGGCACGGCCAGGGCGCGCTGCTGCGCATCGCCGACGACGGCCGCGGCTTCGAAACCCGCGCGGTCCGCCGGGCCGGCCGTCACCTCGGCCTGGTCTCGATGCGCGACCGGGCCGGCAGCGTCGGCGGAACACTCACCGTGGAGTCGGAGCCCGGCAAGGGCACCACAGTCAAGATGGAGGTGCCCGGTGGCTGAGACCGGCGCAATTCGCGTACTGCTCGTCGACGACCACCAGGTCGTACGCCGCGGGCTGCGGACGTTCCTGGAGATCCAGGACGACATCGAGGTGGTGGGGGAGGCGTCCGACGGAGCCGAGGGCATCGCCGCCACCGAGCAGCTGCGCCCGGACGTCGTCCTGATGGACGTCAAGATGCCCGGTACGGACGGTATCGAGGCGCTGCGGAAACTCCGCGAACTGGCCAACCCCGCCCGCGTGCTGGTCGTGACCAGCTTCACCGAACAGCGCACCGTCGTCCCGGCGCTGCGCGCGGGCGCGGCGGGCTATGTCTACAAGGACGTCGATCCGGAGGCGCTGGCCGGCGCCATCCGGTCCGTACACGCCGGGCACGTCCTGCTCCAGGCCGAGGTCGCCGACGCGCTGCTCTCCCGGGACGAGGGCGGCAGCGGCCAGGGCCGCGGTACGTCACTGACCGAGCGGGAGCGCGAGGTCCTCGCGCTGATCGCGGACGGGCGCTCCAACCGCGAGATCGCCCGAGCGCTGGTGCTGTCCGAGAAGACGGTCAAGACGCATGTCTCCAACATCCTCATGAAGCTCGACCTCGCGGACCGGACCCAGGCCGCGCTGTGGGCGGTCCGGCACGGTATCGGGGCCTGACCGCCGCGCCCGCCGGGCGGCGCGGTATGACTGTCGGCACTACACCAGCAGGCCAGCGAAAAACCGGCCTCCGGTGCGAGATTCATACTGTCGTGTAGTCGTAGCCCATATGGCGTATCTCCTTCCGGCAGCGGGCCGTTCTCCAGTGCAGTCGTGGCGGCTGGCCACGACAACAGCAACGAGGAGCAAGAGAAGTGAAGAACATCAAGCGGGTAGCGGCCATCACGATGGTGGCGGGCGGTCTCGCCGTCGCGGGTGCCGGAGTCGCCTCCGCGCACACCGCTCCGCAGTCCCAGGGCATCGCGCAGCACTCGCCCGGCGTCGTCTCCGGCAACCTCGTCCAGGTCCCGGTCCACGTGCCCGTGAACGCCTGCGGCAACACCGTCAGCGTCATCGGCCTGCTCAACCCGGCCTTCGGCAACTACTGCGTGAACTTCTGATCGTAGCTCCGCCGTCCCGGCACGGCGAACCCGGCCCCGCAGGCACCCCGCCTGCGGGGCCGGCCCCGTATGAGCGGCCGAACCTCAGCGCCCGCCCCGTCGCTCCCGCTCCTCCACCGCGGAGTTGTACGCCGCCACCTGCGCTCGCCGGGCCGTCCGCTCCACCGGCCGCAGCGCCTCGGCGCGGGCCGTGATCTCCGACGCGCTCACCGCCCCGCCGTGCTCCCGGCCGTCCCCACCGGCCTGCTGCGCGATGCCGATCAGTGCCCCCACCCGCTGTGCCAGCTCCAGTACCCGCACCGCACGCGGCGGATAGCCCGGGGCCAGCACCTGCCGGCCGGCCTCCGCCCGCGCCCGGTAGGCGTCCAGCGCCGCCTGTGCGACCGGACCGGCCCCGGCCACATCCAGCTTCGAGAGCACCTCGGTCGCCTCCCGCAGCGCTTCGGCCAGCTCCCGCTCCGCCTCGCCGAGCGACGGCACATCGGCCGGCGGCGCCTCCCGCACCGGCAGGCAGTGCCAGACCACCTCCACATGCACATCAGGCCCGGAGGCGCCCTCCGCCCCGGCCTCGTATATCTCCGGAACCAGCCCCAGACCGGCCCCCACGGCGAGCACCGCCTCCTCGGCCTCCAGCGCCCGCGCATTGAACTCCGGCGGGCCGCTCAGCCCCAGCGGGTGGCCGGGCGCCGGCAGCGCCACCCGCAGGCCGGTCGCCCCCAGCATCCGCAGCCGCCCCAGCGCCAGCGTCAGTCCGACCGGCGACGCCTCCCCGGGCAGTCCCGCCACGCGGTGCACCGCATCGTCCGCGGCGATCCGGTCCGCGGCTTCATCAGGTGAGACAAGTCCGGCCAAAAGGGCATTACCCCACGAGGCCAGCAGTCCCGATCGTGGTTCATCGAGCATGCTCCCCAGCCTAGGGAACGGCACTGACATCGAGTGGCGTAGGTTTGCCAGGGGGATGCGCCTACCGGCGCACAGACGACCGAGAAGCAATGGGAGACAACGCGCTCATGAGCGATGTGCTGGAGCTGGTGGACGTATCCGTGGTCCGCGAAGGACGGGCTCTGGTGGACCAGGTTTCCTGGTCGGTGAAGGAGGGGGAGCGCTGGGTGATCCTCGGCCCCAACGGCGCCGGCAAGACCACCCTCCTGAACGTCGCCTCCAGCTACCTTTTCCCGAGCACCGGCAGCGCCGTGATCCTCGGCGAGCGGCTCGGCAAGGTCGACGTCTTCGACCTGCGCCCGCGCATCGGCATCGCCGGCATCGCGCTCGCCGACAAGCTGCCGCGCAGCCAGACCGTCCTGCAAACGGTGCTCACCGCCGCGTACGGCATGACCGCGAGCTGGCAGGAGAGCTACGAGGACGTCGACGAGCAGCGCGCCCGCGCCTTCCTCGACCGCCTCGGCATGACCGAATACCTCGACCGGAAGTTCGGCACCCTCTCCGAGGGCGAGCGCAAGCGCACCCTGATCGCCCGCGCGATGATGACCGACCCCGAGCTGCTCCTGCTGGACGAGCCGGCCGCGGGCCTCGACCTCGGCGGCCGGGAGGACCTGGTGCGCCGCCTCGGCCGCCTCGCCCGCGACCCGTACGCGCCCTCGATGATCATGGTTACCCACCACGTCGAGGAGATCGCCCCCGGCTTCACCCACGTCCTGATGATCCGTCAGGGCAAGGTGCTGGCCGCCGGCCCCCTCGACCTCGAACTGACCTCCGGCAATCTCTCCCACTGCTTCGGCCTCCCGCTGCTCGTCGAGCGCCGGGACGACCGCTGGACCGCGAAGGGCCTGCCCCTTTCCTGACCCATTGCGCCCTGTCCCGGGCCGCCCGGCGGATCTACCATGAAGCCGTGGATCCATGGGTGTGGTGGCTGATCGCCGCCGTAGGACTGGGCATTCCGCTCGTCGTGACCGCGCTGCCCGAATTCGGGATGCTCGCGGTCGGCGCCGTCGCCGGTGCCGTCACCGCGGGTCTCGGCGGCGGCACGATCCTCCAGTTCATCGTGTTCGCCGTTGTCTCGGTCGCGTTGATCGCGGTCGTCCGCCCCATCGCCAACCGCCACCGCCACCAGAGCCCGCGGCTGGCCTCCGGCATCGACGCACTCCGGGGCAGGAGCGCCACGGTCCTGGAGCGGGTCGACGCGGACGGCGGCCGTATCAAACTCGCCGGCGAGGTCTGGTCCGCCCGCGCTCTGGACACCGACCAGGTCTACGAACCCGGCCGACAGGTCGATGTCGTCGAGATCGAAGGTGCCACCGCCGTCGTCATCTGACGCGACCACCGGCATCTGACCTGAACCCCCTGCGCAACACGCCACGATTCTGAAAGACTGATCAACCGCCAAGCCGGTCACCGGCCGGCACGGACCAGCATCGAAAGGCACGGGAGCCGCTTTGGAACCGGTCATCATCGTCCTGATCATCCTGGTGGTGCTCGTGTTCATTGCACTCATCAAGACGATCCAGGTCATCCCGCAGGCCAGCGCCGCCATCGTGGAGCGCTTCGGCCGCTACACCCGCACCCTGAACGCCGGCCTGAACATCGTCGTCCCGTTCATCGACACCATCCGTAACCGCATCGACCTCCGCGAACAGGTCGTGCCGTTCCCGCCGCAGCCGGTGATCACCCAGGACAACCTTGTCGTCAACATCGACACGGTCATCTATTACCAGGTGACGGACGCCCGCGCCGCGACGTACGAAGTCGCCAGCTACATCCAGGCCATCGAGCAGCTGACCGTCACGACCCTGCGCAACATCATCGGCGGTATGGACCTCGAACGGACCCTGACCTCCCGTGAGGAGATCAACGCGGCGCTGCGCGGCGTCCTCGACGAGGCCACCGGCAAGTGGGGCATCCGCGTCAACCGCGTCGAGCTCAAGGCCATCGAGCCGCCGACCTCCATCCAGGACTCGATGGAGAAGCAGATGCGCGCCGACCGTGACAAGCGTGCCGCCATCCTCCAGGCCGAAGGTGTCCGGCAGTCCCAGATCCTCACCGCCGAGGGTGAGAAGCAGTCCTCGATCCTGCGCGCCGAAGGTGACGCCAAGGCCGCCGCCCTGCGCGCCGAGGGCGAGGCCCAGGCGATCCGGGTGGTCTTCGAATCCATCCACGCCGGTGACCCGGACCAGAAGCTGCTCTCCTACCAGTACCTCCAGATGCTCCCGAAGATCGCCGAAGGCGACGCCAACAAGCTCTGGATCGTGCCCAGCGAGATCGGCGACGCCCTCAAGGGCCTCGGCGGCGCGCTCGGCAACTTCAACCCGGCGGGCGGTGGCGGCTTCACCAAGCCCACCGCGCCGAACCGCCAGGCGCCCCCGATCGACTGACCTCCGCGCCCCCTGGTACCCGATCGGATCCCACCGCACCGATCAGGCACCAGGGGGTTCTGCATGCGCATCCGGCACGCAGCCGCCGTCCGCGCCGCGAGGCCCGGTGCCGGCACGACCGACACCATCGTCGGATCCGGCACTCTGCTCACCGGCCCCGTACCGCGATCGCCGTCGCCTGCCACCCACTGCCCTGCGCGCGGTCATCGTCGCCGTCGGCCTTGCCGCCGTCGTCCAACTCCTCAGCACATGAAGAGAAATGAGGAGAGTGGAGGGGCGAGGCGAGGCGGGCGAGGTGGTCCCGGTGTCTTCAGGCCGGCAGCGCCAGCCAGTCCGGCAGCTCCTCCCGCACGGAGACGCCGAGCGCCGACAGCATCGCGTCCGCCGGCGTCGGCTCGAACGGCCGCCGCAGCAGCCGCATCCCCGCCTGTTCGGGCGTACGGTCCGCCTTGCGGTGATTGTCCTCGGCGCAGCAGGCGACGGTATTCAGCCAGTTGTCCCCACCGCCGCGTGACCGCGGTACGACATGGTCCACGGTCGTCGCCCGCCGGCCGCAGTACGCGCACCGGTGCTGGTCCCGAACCAGCACCCCCCGCCGCGACCACGGCGCCCGTCTTCGGAACGGCACCCGTACGTACCTGCTGAGCCTGATCACCCGTGGCACCGGCACCTCCACCGCGGCGGCACGCATGCGCAGCCCCGGGTGCGCGTGCTCCACCACGGCCTTGTCCTGCATCACCAGCACCACCGCACGCCGCAGCGACACCGTCGACAGCGGCTCGAAGCTTGCATTGAGCACCAGCGTTTCCCGCATCACGTCCACCTCCCGGACCCCGTTCGCCCTGCGGCGAAGTGGCTCCACTGTGCAGCGGAACGGATGCCCCGGACAACGCAATATCCGTACACCACAAGGGAAATGACGAGGGATCAGAAAGTGAACGGGAGGTCGCGAGCAGCGGCCGGGCACGGGGCCGGCAGGCGCTCCGGATCCCACCCCCGTGTACCTATGGGATCCGGAGCGAACGGCAGCCGACGCGGATGCCCGGCACATGTACGGACTCCGGCGAACGGCGGGCGACACACCTGCGCCCCGCCGCTCCCGCCACTGCGGTACCAGCTGCCCGACGGCCGTTTCCGTGCCGTCAGCCAGGTACCACTCTGCGTGCGGGGAGCGCCGGGGCGCAACGGGATTAAGCGCGCTCAGCCCTCTGCCGGCACCTCGAACTCGGCGACCAGCTGGGCCCGGCCGAGCGTATGGAACCGCAGATTGAAGCCCACCACCGCAGGCGACGCATCGGCGTCGGGACCGAGCTTCTCCTGGTCCACCGCGTACACCGTGAACACATACCGATGCGGACCGTCCCCGGGCGGCGGCGCCGCACCCCCGAAGTCCCGCGTCCCGTAGTCGTTACGGACATGGACGGCGCCCTCGGGCAGCCCCTTCATCTCACCGGAACCGGCGCCGGCCGGCAGCTCCGTCACCGTCGCCGGAATGTCGAACAGCGACCAGTGCCAAAAACCGCTGCCCGTCGGCGCGTCCGGGTCGTAGCAGGTGACGGCGTAGCTCTTCGTCCCCGCCGGAGCACCCTCCCACCGCAGCTGCGGTGAACGGTTCCCCGCGGCGTAGACCTGCTCCGGCCGCAGCGTCCCGCCGGGCTCCACCTCGTCACTGAGCACCGTGAACGCCGGTACCTGCGGGTGGAAATCGTGCGGGAGCGGCCGCCGCTTCAGCTCGGACACCTCGACACCTCCTGGTCGCTTGCTGACACCTGTCCGGCCAGGTTAGAGCCAGTTCCGGCGACCACCGCCCTCCACCGGCCACGGGTTGCGGCAACCGGCCCGGTCCGCCCCCGCGAAGCCATCCGGACGGACCGCCGTGAACAACCGGTGGGGGACCGGTCCCCTTACGGAACAGCCCAGCCACCTGCCCAACGCTGACACCACATGGGCACCGCATGCATCACATGCATCCCGTGGTCGCCGGCGACGAATGACGCCTCGACCTGGCCCTGCCCCCGATACCGCTGCGGCGCGAAGAACCCGCTCTCCTGATAGAGGGGCAGCCGCTGTCGTGCCCCCTTGGTATGCCCCTGCGACAGGTCCGTGCTCCGAAATACTGGAACCCGAGCCGGCCGGGGGCACGTCCGGAAACGCCTGCTGTGCCGGCAGCGGATCCGCCCGCACCGGGCCGAGGCCAACCGACTCCACCGCACGGGCGGTCGCCGGCCCCGCGGGACTCACCCCTCCTCCCATCCCGTGCGGCCGCTACCCGAGGAACGCCGTGGCTGAATAACTCCCACGGAACCCACGGAATCTCCGGACCGCACGACACGGTGTGCACGGCGCCCGCCCGCACCGCCACCACCCCGCCAGCCACACCCCGGCGAACCTGGCGTCCCGCCGGCACCCCGCGCTGCCGCTTCCGTCCTTGGCCCGGAGCAGCCGTAGACCACCACCCGCTGCACTACGCTCGGACCGCATGACCGACGTCCCCGACCTGCCTCTCAGTCGAGACTTCTTCGACCGCCCCGTACTGGACGTAGCGCCCGACCTCCTCGGCCGCACGCTTATACGCCACACCCCCCAGGGCCGGATCGCACTCCGCTTGACGGAGGTCGAGGCATACGACGGCGAGTGGGACCCCGGCTCCCACGCCTACCGAGGCCGCACCGCGCGCAACGCCTCCATGTACGGCCCGCCCGGTCACGCGTACGTCTACTTCATCTACGGCATGTGGTTCAGCCTCAACCTCGTCTGCGGCCCCGAGGGCCATGCGAGCGGTGTCCTGCTGCGCGGCGGCGAGATCCTCACCGGTACGGAGCTGGCCACCGCACGTCGCCCCAAGGCCCGCAGCACCAACGAGCTGGCCAAGGGCCCGGCCCGCCTGGCCACGGCCCTCGACATCGACCGCACCCTGGACGGCACCGACCTGTGTGCCGGCGGCGACGCCCCTCTCTCCGTCCTCCACGGCCGCCTGGCAACCCCCGAGCAGGTACGCAGCGGCCCGCGCACGGGCGTGGGCGGCGACGGGGCCGACCACCCCTGGCGCTACTGGATCGACGGTGACCCCACCGTCAGCCCCTACCGCCGACATGCCCCACGCCGCCGCACCACCACAGCCACTTGACTCCGAAGAGCAGACCGCCTAACGTATCCCGAGCCGCTTGAGACGGGCAGCGCTATCTGCGCAGGCCAACAGGCGGCACAACCAACCACTACGAATGCTTCCCTTACCGGGGTCGTATTTCGCGTTGCCGAAATTCGATTCCTTCGGTCCGATTATGGGCCGTCAGGGAATTCCGCTAAAGTAGTGATCACGCCGAAAGGCGAAACCCCGTCCGACGGGTAATCGGAACCGAATTCGAACCGGAAACGGGACGGACCGGGTCTGATAGAGTCGGAAAGGCCGGAAAGCGAAAGCGGGAAGGCCGACCTCGATCTCACAGGGGGCCGGATGCGGAAACGGATCTGGTACGGTGGGAAAGCGAAGAAGCCGGAAGGCGGAAAC